>JBJMGM010000203.1:0-7372 GCA_045807905.1 Bryobacteraceae bacterium
AAACCGGCATGTTGTTGGGAATGAAAGAGTCCTACAAGAAAGGAGAAAGCGACTCCATCTTGGCCTTGAGTCTTGCGGCGGGCATCGCGAGGTGCTGGCCGAAGCGTAGACAGAGGTATCGGTGCCGGGCTATTGAGCTTCGAAAAGCCGATGTATTAGGATGCCGACTCCGTTCCGGAGAGGAGGAAGGCAACACGGCAACTGCGCTATCGCGAGCGGTTGTTCGGTCCTACGTAGTCTAAGAACCTGCGCACGCTGAGAAACAACATGCACGAGAACCGGGAGATCTCCTGTACGTCTTGGTCGAAAGATCAAGACCGGTCCGCGAAGGCCATAAACCGAACGGCGGACATGCACGTGCAGGAGAAGTCGGACTGTGCCGTAGTACCTGTGAACCAGTTGAACAAAGAAGGGCAACCTTCGGCGGAGATTGGGGAGGGAAGGGCACAGATTGAGGAGAACATCGTACGATCTCACATGCCCCCGACACAGAGCGGGAAACGCATGTCCCAGGGATTGCGCGGTGTGCGAAAAGCAGCAACAGAAAGGAAGCAGGAAACGTTCACTGCTTTGCTCCACCACATTACTGTCGATCTGCTGCGGGACAGCTTCTACGCGTTACAGCGGCGAGCTGCTCCGGGAGTAGACGGCGTGACGTGGCGAGAGTATGAGGCCGGATTGGAAGATCGACTTGTCGATCTGCACAATCGGGTTCATCGCAGAGCGTACCGGGCTCAACCATCAAGGCGAGTCTATATTCCGAAAGCTGATGGGCGGCAACGTCCATTAGGCATTGCGGCGCTGGAGGACAAAATCGTTCAACAGGCCGTGGTGACGATCCTCAATCAGATATATGAGGTCGATTTCAAAGGCTTCTCTTATGGGTTCCGGCCTGGTCGCGGTCCCCATCAAGCGCTGGACGCGCTGAATGTGGGTATTTTTCGGAAGCGAGTGAACTGGGTGCTCGATGCGGACATTCGAGGCTTCTTCGACAACATGAGCCACGAATGGACCATGAAGTTCATTGAGCACCGCGTGGCCGATCGCCGCATGCTCGGCTTGATCCAGAAATGGTTGAAAGCTGGAGTATCGGAAGACGGCCAATGGTCGGAGACGAAGGTAGGCACGCCGCAGGGAGCGGTGGTTTCACCGTTGCTCGCGAACGTCTACCTGCATTATGTTTTCGATTTGTGGGTTGAGGTCTGGCGCAAGAAAGTGGCGAAAGGCGATATAGTTGTGGTCCGCTACGCTGACGATCTTGTGGTGGGCTTTCAGCACCGGACGGATGCCGAGCGATTTCTGCAGGATTTTCAGAATCGCCTGGTGAAGTTCGGCTTGGGATTACATTCGGACAAGACCAGGTTGATCGAGTTCGGGCGGTTCGCCGCTCGAAACCGAAAGCAGCGTGGCGAGGGAAAGCCTGAGACCTTCACCTTTCTAGGTTTCACCCATTTCTGTGGGCAGCTCACCACTGGAACGTTCACCGTCTGGCGGATCACGGCCCAGAAGCGGATGGTTGCGAAGCTGAAAGCCATCAAGGCTGAACTTCAACGCCGGAAGCATCACCGTACATCCGAAGTCGGTGCATGGCTTCGACAGGTTGTGCTGGGTTATTACCAATACCATGCTGTCCCAGGTAACTCGACTCAGCTGCGCATCTTCAGTCGCCGTGTTGCTTGGTTATGGCGGAACGTATTGGTTCGCCGCAGCCAGCGTGCTCAGGTCGGCTGGGATCGACTCACCCCTATCTTGACCCGGTGGATTCCCCAACCTCGCACCTTGCATCCTTATCCTGACGCTCGCTTCGACGCCACTCATCCTTGATAAGAGCCGTATGCGTAAACGCGCACGTACGGATCTGTGCGGGGGGCGATCAGTGATGGTCGTCCCTACCGCGACAACTGGACGAATGAAGAATGGGAAGCGAGAATCGCGACTGCAAACGAAACGGCGTCGAGTACGGATGGCTATGAGATTTGTCGAATACCGCTTGACGGGCTTAACTCTTCACGCCCTTGTCCGGATTCCAGGTACCTTGCAGCTTGCGCACGTACACGATCTGGCCGATGTGATACGCGTTGTGGGTGCAGAGGTTGCCAATGGTGTTCGCCCATTTGGCGAGCTGCTGATCGTCAGCCCTTTCCACCAGCTTCTCAAGCTCGGTCATGACCTCATCGAGTTGATTGACGATGTCGGCCCACTGCTTGTTGTCGAAATTGTCGAACGTTTCCTTATTGTCGCCAGTGAACTTTTCATTCTTGAGGCCTCGAAGGTTATTCAGATTGCGCCGATTCCAGAACAGCAAATGGAAAGCGAGTTGCCCTGCTGAATGCCCGCCGTTGGCAGGCTGCCAGTTGGCCTGTTCGGCCGTTAGACGTTCGACGGCGGTATTGATAGGGACGAACCATTCGGCTTGATTGTGAGTGGTGCGCAATTCGTGCAGCAAAAGGCTCCGTAATGTAGCCGGTTGTGGCTGAGCCTGAGCAGATAACAAAATTGTTCGCAGGACAATCAACAACGCAAGAAAAGGCAGGCGCGATTTCAAACAAGTTCTCCTTACCGGAAATGCCACCCGACATCATAACCGAACATCGCGGATCGGAGGCAACGATAAGCGCTGCGCGACCCGGCCCGGCGGATCTCTTGCAAACGACCTCGACTGATCTGATGGGGTGAAGCTCGATGCGCCAAAAGCGGCCAGCGCTGCTTCGGGCGCAGCGTACCCACACAAAAGGTCAGCGACATGCGCCAGTTCTTATCCGTTCGCGTGGATCTCGATCATCAAGATAAAATCGGTCCGTTCACGATGACGTTACAACCCTCAAGTATGCGTTTGTTCGAGACGCAATTAAATCGAGCCGGCTCTTACCAGGAGCGTGGGACACAGTGCCTGGGCCTTGTGCGGACAATCCTGAGTTTCGCGGTATTGCCGTTGATAGCGCTTGCGTCTCCTCGAGAGCTGACCTTCGTACCCTCCGCGCCTTCGGTGGAGACGTACGGCTTCCTTGAAATAACTGTAAAGGTCGCAGGTCCCGACGTTCGTAATCCGTTCACTGACGCGACCCTCAGCGGCAGTTTCAGGACCGCCGACGGCAGCCGCGAGTGGCGTGTGGATGGATTCTGCGATTTCCTTGATGGATCCGTTTACCGGATTCGTTTCATGCCGCCGAGGGCGGGCGATTACACCTATAGTCTTGACTACCGCGAAGGTGTTTACCAAAAAAGTCATTCAGGAACGTTTCGCGCAAGCGACGCTCATCGCAAGGGCCCGATTCGGGTGGACCCCCAATACCGGTGGCACTTCGTTTGGGAAGGCACCGGAGAGCATTATTTTTTTAACGGCACCACCGCTTACTGGCTTACGGGATGGAAGGACGAACGGATAATCCGGAATAGTATCGATCGCCTGCGCCGCTTGAAGGTAAATCGTATTCGAGTTACTGTTGCCGGGCGTAGCAACCTGTTTTTTGGCGAGCCTGTAATGACGGGGGATAGCTACTCAAATCTGCCGACGCCTTGGATCGCCGAGCGTCCGAACGATTTTACGCATCCGGGCTTTGATTACACCCGCTTCTATCTTCCGTTATGGCAGAAGTTTGACCGCATGCTTCTCTACGCGCACGACAAGGACACGATTATCTCCGTTGTGTTCGACATGAACGGCAACAAAGTGCACCCGGACGCGGGTAGCGAGGACGAGCGGCGCTTTTTGCATTATGCAGTTGCGCGATTCAGTGCGTTTTCAAATGTGACCTGGGATCTTGGCGACGACCTGGAAGGCTATCGATCCGACGAATGGGCGCATGAGACCGGGGCACTCATCGAGCAATGGGATCCATTTCATCACCTCGCAACAAGCCACCCTATGAAGGCGGTTCACCAGGATCGCGCGTCCGAATGGTTCGGGTTCACGTCATATCAGGATTGGTCCCGCCAGCAGCACGCGCTCATGCTCGCGTCACGTGAACTGCAGATGAACACGGGGCGGATCATTCCGCAAACGAACGAGGAATACGGATACGAGGATCATTATCCGATGTGGGCGGAGCCGGATTCCGATTCCGCAGATGTTCTGCGCCGTACTGCTTGGGAGATCGTCATGGCGGGCCCTTACCAAACGGCAGGTGAGACGTGCCGTCGCGGAACAAACATTTACCCCGATACAGGCGGCGGCTGGATGAACGGGCGCGGCGATGACATGATGACGATGTTCCTCGGGTACGGCCACATCGTGGATTTCTTCACAAGCTTCGAATGGTGGAAGACGGAACCTCATGACGAGCTGGTAAATAACGGCGCGTACTGCCTGGCAAGACCGAGCGAGGTCTACGTCATCTATCTACCCCAGGGCGGGAAAGTAAACGTCAAATTAGAAGAAGGAAAATACGACGCGATCTGGTTTTCTGCGTCAAGCGGCGAAAGGATTGCACTTCCCGACATTAAAGGCGGATTTTGGAGTTCGCCGGAAGCTCCACATCGACACGACTGGGCTTTGCTGTTGCAGCGGAAGCAATGACCGATCTACTTGAGCGACATACGGCTCCTGTACGTTGGCGCAAGACGCGGATATCGTTTGGTGTCGCGTACGGTGCCGCCAGTAAAATACTCGACGAGCTTCCGAGATTTGGTTGGGCATTCCCGTGCTTTGGTGGACAGCACAGGTAAAATGCCCATAGCCGGCTGGAGGCTGCGGCGTCGTGCTCTTCACGATCTCAAGTGCCTTGTCGCGCCTCGCCGACGTGCCCTGGCCGCCTTCGATGATCTGCCTGCCGTCCTGCTCCCTGCTGTAGAGGTCCGCCGCGCCTTCGGCACTTTGCCGACTCGAGGATCCCTGACCACAATAAGTTCACACGCGCGCAGAGCTGCGTGCTCGAAATCCGGCGAATCGGCTGGAAGCACCTGCCAACCTGTTACCTCTTTACCCAATACCTGGATGGATCGCATGTTCGGGAACTCGCCGCGCAGACTCTCGTGGTGCTCCTTGGTGGTGGCGAGCCACACGCCATTGTCTGCCGTGTTGTCGGGCTTGTCGCGCAAGACGAGCATGATCTTGTCCTCAACGTAGACCGCGAGGCAGCCGAACATTGAGCGCGTCGCCGGCGACAGCGAAGCAAGCGCGTCGAGCAGGAATTCATGTGGGACGACCTTACGCTGCTTGACAGGGAAATGCGTGTCGTCCAGCGGGAGAGAGGCTGTGTTGCGACTAGGTCTCGGCATCGCAGTGATCATACTAGACCAAGTTTCGAGTGCCCCGTGATGCCCACAATCGGGCCGGCAGAGTACATGGGCATGGTGTACGAAATTGCATACGCCCGGGCGATGCTGCAGGCCGCGTTATTCATTCGCTACATAGGTGAACACGACAACTTCAAAGAAGACCGAGCGAAATGCGTAATGTTAAAGGGATCTTGAGGAGGAAGGATGAGATATCGAAACACAAGTGGAACCTGGCGGTTGCTTGCGCTAGTCATCGTCATCTGTATCTGCTCATCGGCGACCCTTCTGTTGCGATTGCAATCTGAGCAAACTGCCGAGCACTCAGCCGCCGCGCAACGCTCGCCAGTCCCGGCGCTGGAGGAGACGGGATTTCATTCCATTTTCGACGGTAAAACTTTGACTGGATGGGACGGCGATCCCGAATTTTGGAGCGTGAAGGACGGGGGCATTATTGGCCAGTCCACTCAGGAACATCAGCCGAAGCAGAACACGTTCTGTATTTGGAAGGGCGGCCAGCCGCGAGATTTTGAGCTTAAAGCAGAATACCGGCTCACTGGACTCAACGATGGTAACAGCGGGATTCAGTACCGGAGCGCTGAGCTTCCACAAGTTGCGAAGTGGGTCATGAAGGGCTACCAGGCGGATATCGATCTCAAGCAGCAATACACCGGTCAAATCTACGAAGAGCGCGCTCGTGGTTTCCTCGCGCTTCGGGGGCAAATCTCGTACGTTCCTGAGGGCAAGAAAGCAGGCTCCATCGGCGCCCTCGGCACGGATACAGAATTAAGAAGCTTTATCAAGGACGGTGATTGGAATGAGATCCATATCATTGCTCGCGGAAATGTACTCATGCAGCTGATAACGGCCATTTGATGAGCGCGTTAATTGACGACTATCCAGCAAACCGGAAGATGCAAGGTGAAATCGGGATTCAGTTGCATCGACTCCCCCATGCAGCGATGAAGATCGAGACTCGCCACGCCCGGCTCAAGACCCTCTAAGTTGGTCCGATTTAGCAAGTATGAGACGATTTCGGTGTTCGTTCTGAAAGGTGCCGCCAGCCCCATGAATTCGTCTACTCCTCTCAACAGCGAAAGCCGCTTCCGGTTTGCCCTTCGCACGAGCCTCGCGCTAACAATTCTGATGTTAGCTTTGACGGGAGCAGCGAAAGCAGATCTGCCCGAAGGGTTCGGAAAGGCGCGAACAATTAAAGTTTGTGGGACGTGTCACTCGCCAGAACGAGCTGTCTCGCTTCATCAAAGCGATTCGGAGTGGGAAGAAACGATAACGAAGATGGTGAAATTTGGAGCTGGAGGATCGGATGAGGATTTTGATGCGATCCTTATCTATCTGACGCAGCACTTCGGTCCGGAGAAGCCTGGTCCCATCAACATCAATAAGGCGACGGCCGTGGACCTGCAGACAACCCTGCTGCTTAGAAGATCGCAAGCAATGGCAATTCTTAACTATCGATCCCAGCATGGCGATTTCAAATCGATTGATGATCTTCGAAATGTCCCTGGATTGGATTTCTCGAACGTCGAAGCGAAAAGGGCCCGTATTATCTTTCTAAGCTCGGAAACGCACTGATGAAATACCGGAGCTTCTGGGTGCTAGCCGTCGCGGCTACTGTGAGCGGTGTGCTCGCTTCGGCTGCCGATTGGCCGATGAGAGGCGGCGGGCCTCAGCGCAACGGGTGGGCGAGATCGGAACGGCTTCTAGACAAAGCGAACGTCAGCACTCTCACGTTGCTTTACAAAGTCGGGGCCGACAATCAATCGAGAGGCCTGAATTCTTTAAGCGCACCAATCGTGAACGGTAACCTGATTACCTATCGCGGCTTCAAGGAAATGCTGATTTTCGGCGCAAGACCCGACAAGGTTTTCGCGGTCGATGCTGATCTTAACCAGCCTCTCTGGGATGCGCGTATGGAGTATCGGGGAGACAAAGTGCCCGCGCACACTCCGAGCGCTCACTGCCTTGGCGGTTCGGCACCGCCAGTGCTCATAGCGGGCAACAGCTCAGCTCTGATGCATTTTGCCTCTGAAGCAAGTCGCACACCTGCGGCGGCTGGCGTTAAGGCACAACGTCGTTCGCCCTACTTTCCTCCTCTTTCGCAAACTCTGTACCCATTACGCCCGACCACCTTAAGTCA
>JBJMGM010000204.1:0-8839 GCA_045807905.1 Bryobacteraceae bacterium
AATGGTCGTACCGGACGAGCTGTCCGAGATTGTCACCGAGTGGGCCGAGTTGTACGTGCCTGCTGCCGGGGAGAAGTTAGGCGCGGCGGCTGCTGGCAGGTTAATCGTGTAGGTGGCGCTGGCTACGGCGCTTGCCGATAATCCGCCTCCCGCCGCTATGGCTTTAATCGTTGTCGTGGTGCTCACCTGAATCGGTCCCGTATACACGGTAGAGGAAGTCGTTGGCGTGCTGCCGTTCGTCGTGTAGTAAATGGTCGTACCGGACGAGCTGTCCGAGATTGCCACCGACTGCGCTGAGTTGTACGTGCCCGGCGACGGAGAGAAGGCGGGGGTGGCCGCTGGCGCCAGTAGCCCGTAGATACTCAAAGTCGCTTGCGATCCCATATACTTTCCCGTTCGCGACGGTGGGAACCGTGAACTTCACTGCCCCTCCTGGAACATCCCGGGCTATTCGCAGCCTGATTTGTGTTAAACAGCTCCGTGCCTAAGTTGGCGGCATTGTATGCGTGTAACACCTGGCAACAACTGGATGCAAACGTGTTGTTTTCCAGCGCCCAAAGGATACCGGTCGTGTTTCCATTCGCGGACACAGAGGGCGTCGGTCCGCTGAAAGTGAACACGTGGGTAGTGTGAGACGTAGGGGATGTCGAGAGCAGACCAGTATTATTTGCGTTGAACGAGAACGCTTTTAAAGTATCATCAGTGCCGCCATCATCAGCTCCACCAAAATAGACATTGCCGTTCCAATAGGCGGGCATGCCCCACATTCCTCTGATCGCTCCGGGTATCTCCTGCACGATTTGCGCGTCGCTAGTGCATCCAGAGCAGAACTTCCCCATATTGTTCCGGTCGATGAGATAGATCGTTCCTGCCTTGCCCACCTGCACTAATAACTGCTGATGAGTGGACCCAGACGGCAGGTCAGGTAAGAGTAGTACGCCACCTGAACCCAAATCGACGTCATTCGTATTCAAGCTTGCCTGATCGTAGGGTGTGAACCATTGAGTAGGGGTGGGGAAAGAGCCGCCACTCGGGCTGCCGAGCCTGAGTATCGTGTCGCCATAGTCCTTGCTCCCGTTGTAATCGCCATTTCCCGTAGCTGGGTAAAAGTAGTTTGCGTCGGCGGCTACGCCGGCTCCGCCCATCCAGACTGTGCCCCCGGCTGTGGTGACAGTGGTCCCGCTCGGAACTGGGCAGAGCACAGCTTCCTGCGCCAGAGTCGTTGCATTGTAGGACATAATCCAGCCATGAAACGGGAGATTGTCGCAGTGTGAACCCCAACCAATGATGATATGGCCATTCTGAAGGAGCAAACCAGCACGTTGATTCGCGTTCACGGGATTGAAGCTGATTGTTCCGCCTCCCGTGCCGGGCACGCTGGCGGTAATCGTCACGGGGCCACCGAATTTTTCAGCATGAGTCGCCATGTCAATCGCGTGAAGCTTTTGAACGGAACTGCCGTTTTCTTTCGTTTTTGAAACCAGGTAGATAGTCCCGTTACTAGAATCGATGACGGGAGTCCAGGTTATCCCGATCTGCGGGACCAAATCGCCACAGCCTGTATCACTGCTCGGGACGGCCGGCCCAAAAGTTGTCTGCTAAAGCACGGCGCCGTTATCCGCATCGATTGCATACAGGCTGTCGTTTTCAGTGGCTACGTACACCACATTGTGTGTGCCCCCAGAAATGCTGACATTCCTGACCACGAGCGGCTGGGCATAGACGGACCCGTCCACATTCACGGAAAATAGCTTCCCGAATTGAGTTGAGTTC
Source organism: Bryobacteraceae bacterium (assembly GCA_045807905.1). Lineage (GTDB taxonomy): Bacteria > Acidobacteriota > Terriglobia > Bryobacterales > Bryobacteraceae > Bog-105. The sequence continues at coordinate 1,774 of JBJMGM010000204.1, forward strand.
ACGTTAGACGGGGTCAGAACCGTTTCGCTGGTGTTCTGCCCTGTCCGGGAATTGTCGTTATGGGAAGTAAGGACATTAGTCTGAGCCTGTGCTGTGGGCGTGAAGGCCCAAATCACAAGTAAACTTAGCGCATAGCCATGTACGTTGGGTGTTCTTTTCGTGTGCATCAATCCTGTTTCTGGCGTTCACTTTGCTGGTTTTTGCCGTGCACCGGCGGAGTCCCACTTACGGTAGTCGGTTGTTCCATAATTTGTAAACACTTTCAAGATGGCCGAAAGTACTCTTCGTACTGCGGGCCATACACGAGAATACTCGTTCAGAGGGCGGCAGTAGAATCCAACCTAGGCTATGTGCGGCTAGCGCCAGGCGCACCGCATCCAGTCCGCATGTGCGAACACGCCGCTGATTGAAGTGCCCGCACTACACTCGCAAAGAACTTACTTGGCAAGGTTAACGCAGAGAAGCACAGGGTGCTAGTTCAGCAATGCGAGTTGGCAAGCGAAGCGGCTTACAGGCTGCGGCGCGATCCGAACAGCGGCGGGTCGATTGCGCTTATCTCTGCCCAGCAAGGCGGCTATTCAACGCGCTGTTGCATCCAGTTATTCGAACAATTCTGGAATGTGGAAAGAATTCGACGTGGATTGAACGTGAGGCGCATGGCGAATTTCGTGCGAACAGTACACGTTGCCTTGAAAAACTCGGGATCATCGATGCCGACCTTGTTCGCCTGTCCGCAGAAGCTGAGCAGAACAACGAGGCCAGGCAATGCATTTTTGCAGCAGCCCACAGAACAATGCCGGAGTTAACGAGAGGATGACGCCTCCGCCCGGCTGCGTGACCAAACCTATGCTAGGATGGCGTTTCAGGCGCTGTATACCTGCCTCAGAGGTTGCATACCTGCCTGAGATTACGCAAGTTATTGAGTTGTCGGGGCGTAGCGCAGCCTGGTAGCGCACCTGCCTTGGGCGCAGGGGGTCGCAAGTTCGAATCTTGCCGCCCCGACCAATAGAATCAGTGAAATCAGCGCTAGCTGGCTTGCACTCTCAGGCGTGCTCGTCGACGTTAAGCAACGGGAGAGAATGGTGCAAAGGTGAAGATCGCGGAAGTTGTTGAACGGTTCGCACCTAACTTATGTGATCATTTGTTGCTCGATCGTCACGACGTTTGAGGCCTCGCATATATCTGACTGAACTTCATTCATGATCCGTCAGATCGTCCCTCAGTTCTTCACCACCGACGTTCCACCACTCTTGCCTATTACAAAGACAAGCTCGGTTTCGAATGTCTGGGCACCTCGCAACGTCCGCCAGTCTACGCCATCGTTGCGCGCGATCAGGCAACGCGATTCATTCTCGCTGCGCGGCCATCCACAGCCAATCCGTACAAATATTCGGACGAACTGCTCGACGCCTATGTTGATCGTAGCCGGTTGTAGCTGAAGCCTCACCACAAGCTCTTGAAATCTCGGATCTTGTCGAAGCTTATCGAACGCCTGATCCACCTTGAACGTGCGCAGATAGCCACAGTGTTCCCGTGCGGCTCGGCCGAGATATTCCGAGGCTTTTGCAGCGCCGCCAATTGATGAGGCGGCGCGCCCGCGAGCTCTTTTGAGTTGACGTACGCCATGATCGCCTGACAGTACAATCCTTTGCCCTCGTAGCTTGCGCGCAACCAGAAGTAGTCCCCGCTCGCTTGCGGATACAGCTCTATCGGGCGTCCCTGGACACCAAAACACTGCATAGGAGAGATGAGCAATGGCATCGTTTGGGTCGCGCTGGATCGCCTGCTTGTATTCTCGTTCCGCTCGGGCCCACTCCCATTCATGGAAGTAGGCGAGCGTTCCCAGCCAGGTATGCGCCACAGAATAACCACCCGCGAACCCGTTTCCCGGAATCAGCCGCAGCGAACCCGGGTCGTATTTCCAAAGGCTGGAGCCACGTGCGATCCACTTCGTTTCGTAACCCGGTTTCGGAGTCTCAAGATTGGGTTCGTTTCGCAAAACCGGGTTAGAGACACTGCACCGAGATTTCCCCATTGCCCCAAACCGTTTGCCTTCCAACGCCGGTCCATTTGGCGGCAGCAATATAAGGAATGAATTCCGTCAGATCGCCTTCGTACTCGGCTTTCCCCGTGAAACCGCTGATAGGGTGCACCTGCCCAGTACGGCTGCTCCTGCGCGCGATGTCAACCTGCCGGATCTCGCAGCGGGTCATACGCACCAACGCGGCGCGCTCGCCGAAAGCCCGGAAGTAATTGTGAGCGGGCCATCACCGTACAGGTGAAGCAAAGTGCTAATTCGGTCACGAACGCGTGCGGCGAGAATGGAGAATTCGGGACGTCCGGCTAGCTGCTGTCCACTTTTCAACTCCGTCGGCGTGAGGAATTGGATACGCAACCGGCTGACGGGGTCCAGCGAAGGCGCAAGCTCCAGTTCGAGGGGTGGCGCGCTTTGCTCGATTGAGAGCGACTTCCCATCAAAGATTGCGCCATCGGGATCACCTTGGGCATTCAGCCGCCAGACACCGGCTAGTTCGACGCGGCTGCGCCGCGCACCGAGACCTTCGCGTGCGAGTTGAGCGAAGGCGAGCACGAGATAGGCTACGGCAGAGCTATGGATATCGAAGAGATTCAAATCGAAGTGGAACGATTCGCCGACGCTGACGATACACCGGTCAAGGTGACTGGCGCGAAAGACGAAGGGGCGCGGCCAAGCGGCAAGTCCGCTGGGACCAGGGCGGAGCGCAGATTGCGTTTGGGGTCCGCTGTGCGCGTCCAGATTGGTCGCCGATGGCTCGAAGATTCGAGCGTACGGACAGCTAGCTCGCCATTCGCATTCGTGCGCGTCCGTGCATTGCGGCACGCACGCAATTCTCCGGATAATTAGCCCGAAGGCGCCCCGCAGAATGTTGGAAGATTTTCCGGGGGGAAAATAAATGGGCTCCCGCGCAATGAAGGAAAACCGGAGCGGGTACAGCCGAAACACCACTGATCGCGCTTGGGATCCCATTTTGGTCTCCATCCTTCGTGTCGTACTGGTCCGAGAGCGAAACCCGCGAAGAAGTCTCGTTCGACCAGGTCGCAATGGGCATCATCAAAGCGAGCGTTGAACTGATCGGCAATTTCGGCCGCGCTCCCATCGAAGTCGACCGACAATTACCGGCGAGAAGTTCAACGAGAAAGACTATGCCTGACAGCGATAGCCTCAAGCTTCTGTTCTTTAGTTCAGTTTTGTGTATGCAATCAGAACTAGGAACGCTGCTTTATGGGCCACCACAGCTCAAATACGCCGGTGCTACACCTGCTGATAGTCTGCCGCCGCGACCTCGATAAATCCGCCCCGCCGGAGATTTTCAGGCGAAGTAATATTGGTTCCGATCTTAGCAGGCAATTTCGTTTGCGCGGTGCTCCAGTCCAGTTCGAAGATGTCACTAAAATACTTTGCCACCCCAGTATGCTTGAAGAGCACGCCAGCTTCCCGATTCTCCAGCACGGCCGCTCTAGACCAGTTCTGTGAGCTGACAAGAACTGTCTCAACATCTACTATCACTAGCTTGTTATGACAATGAACTAAGCGGGTTGTATCTATATAGCGAATGTTAGTGTCCAGTTCGAGGCCGTACTCCTTTTTCATGTTCGCCAAGTTGATTTTTTCGTTCGCAAGATCTTTGGCGCTAAATATTTTCCCCAAGATAATCCGCACGTCAAAATCTTTGTTCTTGCCCCGGGCCTCCGCGATAGCTTTCAATAGCTCTGACACCGGTTCATCGGCGCTGTGGATGTACTGCTGTTCTATGAGAATTGACGCCTTGGCCGTTTTTAGCACGCCTGGAACGACATCCATGTAATTATCGGGCGTCAGTATCGGCTTTACCGAAATAGCCTTCTGTAGGGAAAATGTCTTGCTCGGGAATAACGTGTCCGGGCTTTTTGCCGGCGCGGCCTCTACTAGGAACGGGGGCGGCGTAGAGAATGGTCTTTCGGCTCCTACACTTTCTGGTGTATTCAGTTCGAGGTCGATATCGCTGTCAAGGATCTTTGTGAGAAACGTTGCCATGGCTTTCGAACGTACGACGATACCCATATCCCGGTTTCCCGTTCGAAAGTGCCCGTCCGCTTTGCCGTCCAAAATGTTCATCGGGATGCTGTTCTGACTGTAATTGCCGCTTTGCACGATGCACACCTCACCATCGATGACAATGAACTTTTCGTGTGAGGAACGGAACACGTGAGCACTCTTGTTTTCACTTGCGCATGATGGCGCCGAAATACATGTTGCACCCGCTCTCCTGAGATCGTTAAAGATCTCGTCCTCACCTTTGACGTGATCAGTGTCGAGCATCAGCGTGAGTTTCACTCGCCTGGTCATAGCATCTTTCAAGAGCGCTGCTATATACCCAGCGCTGAAATCGTAGATCCCGATCTGTATCGTTTTTTCGGCTGCGTCGATCAGCCGCTTCGTCACTGCAAAGGTAGAGTCGGGAGAAGCAAAGGCCGTGATTTCGCCGTCGACATAAAATTCAGGAATGTCGAGTTTTTCATACTTGGGGCGTAGCACGCAGTTCCGCGGAACCATTCCCAACGTTGCTTCAAAGTCTTCCGCGCCCACGCTCTCGAGCAGGGCTTCGGTTGACGCGGCACCTTCCTTCACGATCATCGGCATGGTCTTTACTCCGGTTTACCATTAGCGCGGGCAAAGTGAAGACCGACAATGTTCATGGTCTTCACACCCAGCACCAAAGCTGCCAAGTCTCTTCCGTCCGTGTATCGTTTCACAGAGTACTTGCCCGGTGCAGCCAACCTTCCCGACGCCCTCACAAGTGAGCACGAACCGCAGTGCCCGGGAACTCCGCCCATGAGCGCAGAAAAGAGATTGGAAAGAGCTAAACGCGAGTAGACGCTTTACTTCGTTACAAATCAGGGAGCTCTTTTCTGAGCCGATGATCGGCTTAAAAGGGAGCAGCTACGCCGATGTGGCTTTGCTCCGCTGCTTGCTCATTTGGTTCATGAACTCACGCATGGTGGCGATCTGCCCCGGCGACCGTTTCTCAGACCACGCTTCGAAGCGTTTGGCGGCGTTTTCCATGTGGACTAGAAAATATTGGTTCTTCCACATGTCGCGGCCCTGTTGCAGTCCGGGTCGAATGCGTTCGAAGACGCCGAAGAACTCGCCACTGGTTTCGAAGAAGAGGTCCTCATGCAGCAGGCCATAATCAAGCAGTGCACAGGCCTGCTCCCAATAACTGACTACCATCATGAAATTCGTCCCGCCTTCGCTTCCAGGAGCGGCGATCCTCATCGACTCTTCAAAACTCTGGGGCCAGTAGTTCTGGAAGAACCAGTCGCGCGCCTTACGCAGGCGCTCTTCCCGGCGCTGTTCGTAAACCTGAAGGTGCAGCTGGGCTTGTTCGAAAGTCGGCTTCGTTTCCATTTTCAATCTCCTTTTCTCTTTCCGATTAGATGATTATGTATCTACCTACATAAGATAGTCGAATCGAGGGAGGCAAAATCGACACCGGCGGTGAGATTTCGTTTCTGCTCGTTAGGTTCTCCCTCTGTGCTCGCGAAGGTCCGGCCCTGTATTTGAGCGAAATTCTCGAAATGGACCCACCAGTAGCAGGTGTATTCGTGGACGATCGCCTCGAGAAGAACGGTGGGATCGTCGCGCCCAGTTTCTGATTACGCGCCTAATCCGCCGGGCAGTGAGAACACGAGCGCCACGCCCGGTATTACGAATTGACAACTTCCGCTGATCTGCTTTATTCGTCGCTAGGCTGTGTGGATTTATTGCGAATGGGTTCGCGCTACTCCTGGTCGTCGAGACAGAATTTGCCCGTATAACGGAGCACAACCTGATTGGTAGCCAAATCGACTTCTCCGATAAGGTCGAGGTTTCCTCTTGCATTCTCGTATTTCCCTGTTCCACCGACGAGTGCCGAACTGGAGCCACCGTCACGACCACTGGCTCGCAAGTGGGCCACTGGATCGGATGAACTCAGTGGCACTGCTGCCGTTGCGGAATCTCTCAGGCGATCCCGAGCAAGAGTACTTCGGTGATGCAATGAGCGACGAGCTGACTGCGGAACTTGCTCAATTCAGGAGTCTGCGCGTCATCTCGCACACTTCCGTTGAACGATACAAAGCAACAGACGGCCGCTGCCGGTGATCGCTCGGGAACTCGGCCTTGAAGCGATCGTCGAGGGGTGCCGTAGTCCGTTCAAACGATCATGTTCGCATCACGGCGCAGTTGATCGACGCCGCATCGGACCGGCACCTTTGGGCCAAGAACTACACGGGAGACTTTCGGGATGTGCTTTCGTTGCAGGACGGAGTGGCTAAGCAGATTGCAACCCAAGTCCGCGTCAGTCTTGGTGAAGATCAGCAGGAGGTTTTTCCACGATGTAAAAAAGCGGCGCTGAAGCCCCTTGAACTGGACCCAGACTTAGGCGGTTCAGAGAGCCTGGGTCGAAGCAAACCGCATTCTGACGGTGGGTGTAAATCCAGACAAATTGGTAAGTTAGATACGTGGTGAGGTGCGAGAGTGGTTGAATCGGGCGGTCTCGAAAAGCGATTCAGGCATTCCGCAAATCGTACAAACTAAAACAACCCTTCTGTCGGCCAATAACTTACACCAAATTCAACTTCATCCAATTTCCTCGGACTTCACTGGTTTTGACGGCTCTGTAGTGACAAAACAGTGACAGTTGGCTCCCCCGTCGCCATCCAGGGCCGAAGTGTCACGGTCCGCAACGATGAAGGCTGGGCAATGACCCCGCCAGGCTCAGCTTGCAAGTTTGATGTGCACGTGCTGCCGCATTCGCCAGTCACCTACAGCATCGCGCTCGACAAGGTTCAGGAGTTCGCCTTGCACGGCACCGCCAAAGGTCCTCAGGACATCTTGCGGAAGAAGCGAATAAAGGAGTTGCTCGGGCTCAGTTAGCAGTACGCTGCCTCTGGCTATCGGATAAGTAAGTTTCAAGGACTCGCTTGGCCTGCTTTCGGCTATGAAAATTCCCAGACTTTGTTGCACTGATTGAAGCTGAAGAGCGAGGTTAGGAAGAGCGGCGTA
>JBJMGM010000205.1:0-124557 GCA_045807905.1 Bryobacteraceae bacterium
GACGCCCGTGTTTGGCTCAATCGTGCAAAACCGATAATTTGCGGCCAGCGCCTTACGCGTTTGCGTAACTGCGTTGAACAACGTGCTTTTTCCTACGTTGGGAAGCCCAACAATCCCTGCCCTTAACATTCACCTCTCATCTTCGCGTAGCCTCGTCTGCTGAAACCCAATGCAATGATGTTTGATGTGCAGTTCGATGAAGCACTTGCGCGGGTACTGCCCTTGGATATTCCCCACCGGGAGCGCCTGATTGAGAAAACGGCTCAGCATCTGATGCTGATCGCGTCAGTGAACAAGCACATGAACCTCACTCGCATCACCGATCCGCAGCAGGCTGCAATCAAACACGTTTATGATTCGGTTGTGGCATGGCGGCACTTCCAGGGTGCCAAAAAAGTGCTGGACGCAGGTACCGGCGCGGGTTTCCCTGGCATTCCGCTATCGCTCGTATTGCCGCATGTGCGATTCACGCTCGCAGAATCGGTCCAAAAAAAGGCGCGCTTTGTTGATTCTGTCGTAGAGTCGTTAGAATTGCCGAATGTGCACGTGGTTGCACAGCGTGCGGAGGAAAGGGCTGCCAGTCGTCACCCGGACATCATTACGGCTCGAGCCATGGCGCCAATTCCTCGTATCATCGACCTGTTCGGCAAAGCCCTTAAAGAGGGGGCGCGTCTGATCCTCTATAAAGGCCCGGATGTTGAGGCGGAGCTTGAAGACGCTGAGAAGAAGCGGCTCGCCGCGGATGTGCTGTGCCGTTATGAGTTGCCGGATGGCTTGGGTCAACGAACGCTGATCCAGATCCAACGTCACCGACTCGCCCGCACTGCTTCGTAAACAAGTAGCAGCCACCCCGCAATAAACGCGATTCCACCGATAGGCGTGATTGCGCCAAGTATCCGTGCTCCGGAAAGCGCGAGCGCATACAGGCTGCCCGAAAACATGACAATTCCGATGAGCAGCAGTCCCGCCACGCGCGTCTGTCCAGGGAGCGAGATCGCGTTCGTGCGGGCCAGCAACGCTATTAGGAGGATCCCGAGCGCATGAATAAAGTGATAAAACACGGCTTTCTCGTAAACAGACATCGAATACGCGTCAAGCCTATTCCGTAACCCGTGTGCGCCAAAAGCACCCATCCCGACAGCCAGCGCCATCAGCACGGCCCCAATCGCAGTCCAATTCATCACTATCGTTGTACCAGCTACTTCGATTACATTTATGCGAAGGGGTCTTCGGGCGATGTCCCCTGGCGAGTGACTAGTTCCGGTCCCTGTTCAGTGATGTGCGTGTCATGCTCAGCGGCATTCCAGGAGCCGGCGCGTTTTCTGCCGAGCCTCTACTTGTCCTTGCCGCCCATGAACAGCGCCAACCGCAGTGCTGGGTCTGAATCCACAGTTAACTTTTCGCCGCCTCATATGATTCAGTACCGTATCGGACGCCTAGCAAGATTGCGGGCTCTGGGCCGCTCCAAAAGCCCTTAATCTGTTACATATGGATCGAAGACAAGCCCTAAATGTAATCGCCGGCGCAGGACTGGCAGCCTTCGCCAGCGGGCAATCGACCGAATCGAACGGAATGATTTATCGCAAGCTCGGCAGCACAGGCGAACGCGTGTCTGCTATCGGTCTTGGTGGCGCGCATCTGGCACATCCGGATGAACAGGAAGCGATTCGTATCGTCCGCTCTGCCTTGGATCGCGGTATCACTTTTCTCGACAACTGCTGGGATTACTCCGAGGGCGAGTGCGAGAAACGGATGGGAATGGCGCTCCGTGATGGCTACCGTAAAAAGGCCTTCCTGATGACGAAATTTGATGGCCGAACGAAAAAAGCCGCTGCTCAACAAATCGACGAGTCCCTGAAGCGGCTCCAGACCGACAACATCGATCTAATTCAGTATCACGAGAACATCCGCCTCGACGATCCGGATCGCTTCTTCGCTGAAGACGGCGCATTAGAAGCTGTGACGGCTGCCAAACAGGCAGGCAAGGTCCGATATATCGGGTTCACGGGACACAAAGATCCGTTGGTCCACGAGCGCATGCTCGAAGTTGCGAAACAGCATAATTTTCACTTCGATTCGTGCCAGATGCCGCTGAACCCTATGGATGCGCATTTCCGAAGTTTTGGGAATAGCGTTGTACCGAAACTCGTAGAGCAAAGCATTGCCGTCATCGGCATGAAGCCTATGGGCAGCGGCATTATTCTCGAGAGCAATACAGTTACTCCCATGGAATGCCTGCATTATGCACTGAACTTACCCACGTCAGTAGTAATCACCGGATGCGACAGCATGAAGATCCTCGACCAAGCTTTCGAAGCCGCGCGAACGTTCAAGTCCATGACTGAGGCGCAAGTGATAGCGATTTTAAACAAGACACGACAGGCAGCAATGTCCGGCAAGTACGAACGATTCAAAATCAGTACCCAGTTTGACGGTACAATCCAGAACCCGCAATGGATGGGCTGACCACGCGACCAGGAGCGGCGATCCGCTAAAGACTACCGCGCGACAAGCGCGTGCTTCTCGCGGCAATCTGACGAGCAGTAATAGAACGTTTGACCGGCACTCTGGCGCCGAAAGGGAGTCGATTCCGCAACGTAGGTCCCGCATACAGGATCTTTGTGCAACTCGCCTCCCACTTGCGGCCCGGGAGCCGCGGAATTGGATGGAGAACGCGGAGCTGTTCGAGGATCGGCAGCTCCAGTTTGGAATGAACTCGAGGACGCTCTCGAAACGCCTTTCATTACAGCCGTCAATAGGGCACGCGCCACGATGACAACGACAATGGTAAGCAGCAGTTCAAAGAGCGCGCGAAACATTGGATAGAAATGATGCCAACCGAGGGCCCGTTCATCGCGAGCGCGATCCGGCTAACGCCTACTCACTCTTCTTTTTCCTTGCGCTGGGAACCGTAACCTTGGTCTGGACGGTTTGGCCAAGCGAAGCAAGCATATCTTTAGACGACTGCGCGTAAGGCCCGTCTGGCTTCAGCTCGAGATATTTCTGGAATTGTTCGCCGGTGCCCTCAGGCGGGGTTATTTTTCCCGTCTTGTTATCTACCTGCGCCTTGCCCATCAGACAGATGCCGAGTTGATAATGGGCGTCGGCATAATTCGGGTCCGCCTGAATCGCCTTCTGGAAGAAGTCCACAGCCTGATCTGATTGGCCGCCATTTACCAGGTTCGCGCCCATGTTGTAGTAGGCTTTTGCCGCCATTGCCGGATCAGACTGGGCCGCTTTTGTGAGTGCTGCCGTGGCCTCGGGAATCTTCTTCTGTGCGCCATAGATATTTCCCATCTGGTTGTAGACGCTTGCGTCGCCGGGCTTCAGAGCGAGGGATTTGTTGTAGGCGGCGATTGCAGCATCATACGATTTGTTCTTGTCATCACCCTTCTGAACCGCAGCGAGCCCGGTGTAGGCCTCACCCAGGCTATTCCAAACCGCGACTTGAGAGGGATCCAACTCGCCAGCCTTGTTGAAGTTGTCGATAGCTGTCTGGTAATCGGCCGTTTTCTTAGCGGGGTCTGAGTCAGCAGCCGCAGCCTTCAGCGCGGTCTGGCCGGCATTGAAGGCATCGTTCAGAGCCTTGTTCTTCTTCATCTGCTCTGATTGCTTCTTGGCCGCCTCTTCGAACTGTTTCTTCTGCTCAGCGCTCATCCCGCGCGCCTGATCTTTACTAAGTTCCCCCGTTTCAGCTGCTTTTTGTGCTTCGGCCTGGGCCATCTTCCCTCGACCTGTATTGAAGTCGACCGTGGTGGTGTCGCCGTACTTGGATTTCACTCCCTCCACTTTGTCAACAACTTGCCCGTTCATTTCACATGTGATGTTGTACGTCCCCAACGGCAGACCGGTGTAGAACCAATGGCCTTTCTTGTCGGATTTGACTTGATAGTGCCCTTTGATATCCGTACGTTCCAGCTTAATGAGCGCCTTGGGCACGGGCTGATTCTTTTCGTCCTTTACGTCGCCTTCTAACGTTGTAACCTGAGCCCAGGCAGAGCTGGCCACGAGGAGAACAAACCCGCTCAAAACGAGCAAACGCCGCACTTGCGTTAGCATAATCTCTTACCTCTCCAAGATTCGAAATTCAGCCTAACCATACTATAACTATTTTGGAACGGTGAATTACGTCCTTTAGAGTACAGCCAGGTACAACTCAAGGTAGCCATGATTACACAGTCTGATTACTCCCAACGGCCGCAACCTCTAATCCTTCTCCCGCATCCTCTTGGTAGGGTCTCTTTCAAGTAAATTCAGGTAGAGGACACGGGGAGTTTTGTTGCCATTTGCCAAAGTAGCGGAACGCGCAGGCGCCGTTGTCTTATGTGCCGTCTGGCTTTCCGCCGCGGCCTTGACCAAGACGGGCCCCACGTTGACTAGGGCCGAAGATCTCTATTGGCACACCCAATATGAGGCATCGCTCGCGCTTCTGGATAAGGATGCGGCTGACGCGCCAACCACGTTTCTGATCGGTCGCAATTACCTCATGTCGGGAGATCCGAAAAAGGCGACCGAGTATCTTCAGAAAGCCGTGGCTGCCGATCCAAGAAATAGCGACTATATAGACTGGCTTGGGCGGGCATACGGAAGACGAGCCGAGACCTCAAACCCGGTAATGGCGCCCATGCTCGCCTCGAAAGCTCGACAGGCATTTGAACGTTCCGTAGCGCTTGATCCGAAGAATGCCGAAGCTCTGAGCGACTTGTTCGCGTACTATCTAGAAGCGCCCGGCTTTCTTGGTGGCGGATACGACAAGGCTTTCGCTGTCGCCAAGACGATATCTGCCGTAAATCCAGCTGAGGGTTACTTCGCGAAAGCGCAATTGGCTAAGAAGCGTCGCGAGTTCAATGAGGCTGAGCAGCATTTACGGCAAGCAGCGGCTCTCGCGCCGCAACAAGTGGGGCGGCTGATTGATTTGGCGAGACTTCTGGCCGACGAAGGACGTACCCGCGAAAGCGATGCTGTGTTCGCGCAAGCCCAAAAGCTTGATCCGAACGCTCCGAAGGTCTGGTTTGCGCGAGCGCGTACGTTGATTAAGCAGAAGCGCAACTTCGAAGAAGCTAAAAATCTTCTTCAAAAGTATATGCGTGCGTCGATTACGGCGGACGATCCACCAAAGAACGACGCGCTAGACCTCCTCAGGCAGGTGGGCGGAGCTTAGGCGTTTCGATGCTGGGCTGTTACGATTTTCGCCTGGAATGCGAGCGTGAGTCTACGACAGCTGATTTCAAATGAATCTCTCCGAGGCGGTCCGGTTCAGTTTTGAGGCCCTACGGGCCAACCGGCTGCGAACCTTCCTTACAGCACTCGGCTTGGTGATTGGGAATGCCTCGGTGATCCTTGTCGTCACGATTTCGCTTGCCAGCAAGAACTTAATTCTCGACCAGATCCGGGGCATCGGGTCAAACCTTGTTTACGCAAACTACGTCACTGGCGGCCGGAACGTCGCAAAAGTAGAAGCGGACTTCGTCAAGCTTGCCGACGTGCAGGCAATTCGCGATACGCTCAGCGGCAGCATCGTCGCGGCATCGGCGGTCATGCAGAATAACGATCAGATTGTTGTTAACGGGAAAGTGCGCGAGGTTACGATCAACGGCGTAGACGAGAATTACGCGATGGTCCGGAATTTAGTCATTCTGCGTGGGCGCAAATTCGATCAGAGTGACATGACATTACGTGAGCGCGTTGCGATGCTCACGGATAAGCTTGCGGTCCGAATTTTTGGAAGCCAAGACGCGGCGCTAGGCCAACCCATGAAAATTAGCCAACTGCAATTCACCGTCATTGGCACCTTCCGCGAGAAGACCAGCACTCTTGGACAAGGCGAGATTACGGACGAAACAATTCTGATACCGATCACCGTCATGCGGTACTTCGTGCAGTATGAGCGTGTTGATCCTGTCTACATCGAAGTCCGTAATGCCGCAGAAGTGCCAGATGTTAAGCAGGAAGTAACAAGCATTCTCGCCAGCCGCCACAGAGCGGGCGCCCAATATAACGTGCAGGACTTGCAAGCCTTTCTGGAGGCCGCCAACAGTATCGCGAACATACTAACTATCGTGTTGATCATCATTTCTGCTATTGCGTTAGTAATCTCTGGCATCGGCATTATGAACATCATGCTCGTCACCGTGACGGAGCGGACTCGTGAAATTGGAGTACGCATGGCAGTGGGCGCATCACGGCGCGAAGTGATGATACAGTTTCTGGTTGAATCTGTGCTGATCAGCTTGGCAGGGGGCTCAATCGGTATTCTGATCGGTCTGGTTCTTCCTCTCAGCGTCCGGCTGATAACGAATCAAGTGCATGTTCCGATCTCGCCGCTTTCGGTTGTGGTTGCCTTTGCCGTTTCATTCACGGTCGGCGTGGGCTTTGGATTGTTGCCGGCACGCCGCGCGTCACAACTGAACCCCACAGAGGCTCTGCGATATGAGTGAGCTGAGCACGATCCTCTTGTGAAGGCATCCTGTCGGCGTTGCAGCTGGATTTATCGGCCGCTGGAATTTTCAGGACCCACGAATAGAAGTTTCGTCCCGGTTGGCTGGGAGCTGCCGCCTCGAGGTTCATCTGTAACCTCGACGAGAGAAATGTCTGAGACAAGGGAGGGGTCGTCGAACTCGAGCACTGCACGGTGCTCATCGTTCGGTGTGAAGATGCCTGCGCTGACTACTTTGGGGTCCTTCCTACGTATGATCCAGCATTGGAATTGCCGCTCATTTTGAAGCGGTGGCAGGTTACTTGCAACTAATAGTAGCTTTGAATTCTCGCCCACCAGGGCGTATGCCGTACAATGCGCAGCCGCTTCTGAATCCTTCATCAGAAACAGTCGCGCGCCAGGTGTGAAGAGGGCACTCAGGACCTTGGGAGTGTCGGCTAGCGCGGTCTCTTGCCGATCGATAATGGCCTTATATTGCCCGACGGCAGCTTGGAGCTCCGAAATTTGCCGCCGCATCTGGTTTTGCTGGTCGATCATGTTGCTCTTCCCAACGGATTTCAGCGCTCTCTCGGATTCCTGGCGTTTTGCCTTTTCCTCATTCAGCTGAAGCTTCTGTGAGGCTAGTTGATAAGTGACCCGGTCTAAAGCCGAACTCAATCCTTGGTCCTGAATGCTCGCTGATTGACGGCCCGCGTACCATGTGCCGCACACGAGAATTACCAGAATCGCCACACCGAGGGCCACAACCCACCAGCGAGGCGCGTTTGAAGAGTCGTGACGCAACTCAAGCGTTTGCAGAGCTTTGAACTTTCTACTTAGGTCAGCAATACGCATGAACAGCGCCTCACCTGTTGTGGAGCCCTAGCGAGCCCCAATCTGCGGGCTGGGTTATGCGCGAGCGGCCGAAGGGCGGGTCCAATTCTTTTATTTTGAAATTCACTGACTTGCCTTGCACGGTAACAAGCGTGTGCTGAAAAAACCAACCGTCTTCATAACGTTTACTGCCACGTAGGTGCCCGCCCGAGCTTGGCATCGACAGATACGTAACGGTATCAAGCTTGAAGTGCAACATCTCATGTATGTGCCCCGCGATCACATACCCGACCCCATAACGTTTCGCTAAGCGCTGCAGCCGAAATTCGGGATTTCCGAGCACCACTTGCAGAATCCATGAAGGGCGGTGCGAAAAAACGAACTTCACGGGCTGCTTTTGGTGGATCTGCAAATCGTTTTGTAAATACGCAAGCTCCTCGGCGGGCATATCATCACTGCGGCTATTGTCGAGCACTGTGAAATGCGCTTGTCCGTAATCGAAGCTATAGTGCAGTGGGCGCTTGGAATATTTTTCAAAGGCCTGTGCAGAGCCTGCCGACCAGACATCATGATTGCCGGGTGTTAGGAACAACCGATAACGGTGATACGGCGCCAGCAGGTGAAGAATCTGCCGCCATTCGGTGTCAATGGTCAGATCGTTCCCGCCTTCGATTGTGTCGCCAACAGAAATTACGAAAGCGGGATGGTCTCGATCAGCTTCGCGCCAGGCTTCGTCATACACTCCGGGAACTGCGCGCCCGGTTCGATCGCCGAGAATCACAAAGTGGAATCCATTACTCGAACTGGTGTAGGCGATGACGGCGCCCACGGCGATCAAGAGAAGGGAGGAGAGAAATCGCATCTCTGGGCGGTAGTTCAAAGGTACTTGCGCTTGATTCTGAAAAGATCCTGAATTGCGGTGAAGAAGTCGGTGGGCCGGACTTTGGATCCCGGGATATCTATCCATGTTTCTAATGGATATTCGTAGATGACCTTCTCTAAGCTCTTAGGGTCATTTCCGCAGAGCTTTAAATACCTAGCGAGGATCTCGACATCGAAAACCCACTTCGAGAGGAATGGGTCTGCAAAGATCTGGCGGATCGTAGGCATTACGCGGAACAGCTTGGCTCCGCACTGGGTGTCGTAGATCGGCAGGCGAAGCATTTGAGAAACGACCGTGGCGAATACCCGGCCGAGATAATGGCGCAGAGCTCGGCGCTCGACATAACGGCCGAGCAGTTTCACTCTCGATCCGAAGACCATCTCAATCTCTGGCCTGGTGTCGAGAACCGTCAGAAAGCAACTGACCGATTCGAGCGGGGTCGCGAGATCGGCATCCCAATAGCCTATGAATTCTTGCTGAATATTATCGAGCACATATGTTAGCCCCAGCCGCACCGCCTCCGCCTTACCTTTGTTTTTCCCGCATCTCAAGATTTCCGTGCAGTGTTGAAACCCCCTTCTCACTTCTTCGAGAACACGGGTCGTGCCATCGGTGCTCCCGTCGTCGACAAAAAAGATCCGGCTCTGGCCGTTGCCGGCCAAGTAGCGATGGAATTGCTGAACGTCCAAGCGAAGAGCCTCGTTATAGCAGGGAATAATAAGCGAAACGCGATACTCGCCGCGGCGCATGTTTTGGTTCGCCATTTAGGCTAGTCCACGATACACCCGCTGCGGAACTTTACGCGCGCCGCAACGCTTCCAACTTGATTGAGAGTCAGAAGCGAGAAGCCAGGTCAGCGCCATCGCGGCGGTCTCAGGATCTGAAACAGATTGTTGTAATCGTCGGTCCACGGGCGCATGTCGGCGCGCACCGGTATGGCTCCCGAGTTCAGAGTTACGTCGGCATTCTTCAGCACCGCGCTACTTCTTGTGACGAGGACCCAATCCGTCGGCAACAGTAGCTGGTCATCATCGCCTTGGCTCTTCACCAGCACGGTATCATACCCAGCTGCTTCAGCAAGCTGGCGAATCACTGGTGCCAGATCCAGATATTGGTTCGACACATGAAAAGCCAGCACGCCCTCTGGTTTCAGGTGCTTCAGGTAGAGAGCAAGAGACTCTTTCGTCAGTAAATGCACGGGAATCGCATCGCCAGAAAACGCGTCGAGCGCCAGCGCGTCGTAAGGCGGCGTATTTTCGCGCTCGAGTGAAAGCCGCGCGTCACCCTCAATAACCTGCACCTGTGCGCGCGTCTCTTTTAGATAAAAAAAGAGCGATTCGGCGATATCCACCACCTGATGATTGATCTCGTAGAAACGGAAAGTATCGCCCGACTGACCGTAAGCGCCAATTGTTCCCACGCCTAATCCCACGATCCCAACGCGCCTCGGGCCTCTAAGGCACTCGCGTAAGACAATGCCGATTCCCGAATCAGGTCCGTAATATGTGGTCGGCCGGAACCGGAAAGGAGGCAGCAAGAATTGTGCTCCGTGTTCGATAGTCCCGTGGAAAAGCGTTCTCGTCTGCCGCTCGCCTGCGTGCGGTGATTGGACAACACGGAGCGATCCGTAAAAGCTACGCCGCACCGATAACGCGTTCTCGTGATATGCCTTCACATTAGCGCCGAGAACCACAACCATGGTGGCTGTAACTGCAATCCATAGGAGTCGAATCGGCCAAGCGCCTTCGTGCCAGGTGAGCAGTAATGCTAGAGCCGCCGTGATTACTAGCGTGATTGGCAGTTCGTAAATGCCACTAAAGATACGGGGCGCTATAAGCCCCACAAAGATGGCACCCGCTGCGCCTCCGACCGACAGAATAACGTAAAACTCCGTCAGATTCCGCGCATCAGGCCGCAGTCGATTCAACTCGGCATGACAAAACATGCAACAGGCAAACAGAGAAAGCAAGGAAGTGGGTAAGCCGACCTGAACAATTTCCACTATGCGGATATCCCAGATGGCATAGCCAAAGGTTGCCAGTGCAACCGCCAGCACCCTCAGCCACATGGCACGCTTGTAAGCCCGCTTCGCACCGAAAGCCAAAACAAAGGTGAGCAGGTAGATGGCCAACGGCAATACCCATAAGAGAGGCACGGCCGCGACGTTCTCAGTGATGTGATTTGTCACCGATAGCAGCAGCATGGAGCCGCAGGCTGCGAGCGCAAACCAGTACGCCTTTTGAGAGCGCGGCGTTTTCTCCAGCGTCGCTTGGATGCGAATTTCCAGGCGCGCCGTTTGACTTTGCCACGCGACCGTCCCGCAGAGTAAGGCGAAAATTCCATACGCTCCCGACCAGTACACGCTTTGACTGTGGGCATCCCAAATAGGCTCAATCGCGAACGGATAACCGAGAAGGGCTGCAAATGACGCCACGTTTGACAGCGCAAACAGACGATACGGAGCTTGATATCCGGCGCGAGCAAGCCAGTGCTGTAGTAGCGGACTCGTAGCGGACAGCACAACGAACGGTAGGCCAATGCTTACGGTCAGCATGCCTAAAATAAGCCACGTGGGATCTTGCAAAGCTCCGGGCTTCCATCGTTCGCCCGGGCCAATCGGCAGAAATGCCAGGGAGGCAGCCAAAAGGAAGATGTGAATACCGGATTGCACCCGCGGTTCGAAGTAGCGCGTCACGCAACGCGCGTAGAGATAACCGATCAGCAGAGCGGTTTGATAGAAGACCAGACAGGTAGACCATACTGCTGCGGAGCCGCCGAACCAGGGCAGAATTCTCTTCGCCACCAATGGTTCAACCGAAAATAGAAGAAACGCACTGATGAAGATTACGATGCCGGGCAGCCTTCCACTCCCTTCGGCTAATGCCATGAGCGCGGGCGAATGGCGTTCTGATGAATCGCTCAACAAACTTCAGCCTAGCCGAGCCCGCCTGAGATTCTGGTTGGTATACTGACGCCACATCCGCAGGAGTTCTAGAGATCATGGCAAAAGCGACGACCCAGCCAGCGGAAACCGGGGCAGGATTGGAAACAGGCGCACCGCTAATTGTCACGGCGGAGCAGCACATCGTTCGGCAACAGCGGACGCACTTCCCCGACGCGGGCGGTACCTTCTCGTCGTTGCTGTCCGGCATTACGCTCGCGACCAAAATGATCCAAGCGAAAGTCCGGAGTGCTGGACTACTCGATATTGTCGGCAGTGCGGGCGAAAAGAATGTGCAGGGCGAGGTGCAGCAGAAGCTCGATATATACGCCAATCAGGCTCTGCTACATTGCCTCGGCCTGCGCGACACCGTGGCTATTCTAGTTTCGGAAGAAAACGAAGAACCCGTGACCTTCGACCGCGCGCCTGAAACCGGCAAGTACGTTGTGTTTTTCGACCCGCTGGATGGCTCGTCGAATATCGATGTCAACGTGAGCGTCGGGACAATTTTCTCCGTTTTTCGCCGCCCGCCAAACAGTGACATTGATCAGGCAGTTTTGCAGCCCGGCTCGCAACAGATCGCGGCAGGCTACGTCGTATACGGCTCGTCAACCATGCTGGTGTACTCGACCGGTCAAGGCGTGTTTGGTTTTACTCTGGACCCAGGTGTCGGTGCGTATGTGCTGAGCCATCAGAATCTACGGATGCCCGAAAACGGCAGCACATATTCCGTGAATGAAGCCCAAGCGCACAGCTTCCCGGATGCGTATCAAGAATATTTGACGCGTCTCCGCAATGGGGCGTTAGGGCGCGAATACAGTTCCCGTTATGTGGGGTCGCTTGTTGCTGATTTTCATCGCACGTTGCTTAAAGGCGGAGTGTTCCTCTATCCGCCGACCAAAGGATATCCAAGCGGAAAATTGAGGCTTCTGTATGAAGCCAACCCACTCGCGTTCATCGCGGAGCAGGCCGGCGGTTCGGCTATTGATGGACAGCATCGGATTTTAGAGATTCAGCCTCGCGAGATCCATCAGCGTACACCCCTGGTGTTCGGCAGCCGAGCCGAGGTGGAAGAGTTTCGTCGGTGTTGCAACGCCCGACTGTGATCACAGCGAAGCATTGAGCCTATGAATGAACTATCCCGAAGAAGGCGTTTTCTCGCATCACTTGGTGGTGCTGCTGCTCTGCTGACTGGCAAGCGAGCACTCGCTCTGCCGGACGAAACGGCACAAACCGCGAGCGGCATGGCCATTCCAAACTACGCTCGCGCGCAAAATCACCAGACCCTGAAACAGTCCACATATGACCGAAGCGGAGGCAATCAGGATTCTCGTAAGATTGCGCCCGGCGGAACCCTTGAGGTGTTTCAGTCGTCCGGGCCGGGTGTGATTACTCATATCTGGTTTACGATCGCCGCCGAGAGCGGGCATCACCTGAAAGAACTAATGCTTCGTATGCACTGGGAAGGCAACGCCAAACCGAGTGTCGAAGTGCCTATTGGCGATTTCTTTGGCCTGAATTTAAACGAGTACTTCGTCTACGAGTCTGCTTTTCTCAACTGCTCTTCCGTAAAAGCCTTGAATTGTTATTTCGCGATGCCTTTCCGCCGGTCGGCTCGGATTACGGTGACGAACGACGGCCATTTGCCCGTCAACGCGTTCTATTCAAATATCGATTATCAGCTGATTCCAACTCTGCCCGAAGATGCCTTGTATTTTCATGCGCAATATCGGCAGGCGACTCCGAATAAAGCGACTACATCTCCTCAAGGACAAACCGAAGTGAATCTTCAGGGAGAGCGCAATTACGTGTTTCTGGAAGCTCGCGGCAAAGGGCAGGTGATGGGTGTTAGCATGGGCGTGCTCCAAAATAAAGAAGGTTGGTTTGGCGAAGGTGATGAGATGGTTTTCATCGATAATGAGACAAAGCCCGCCATCACCGGTACAGGAACCGAAGATTATTTTTGCGGAGCCTGGGATTTTGCAGGTGGTTCGAATGCCGTGCCATTTCACCATCTCTATAACGGCGCTCCTTATATAGCCATTCACGAGCGTATTGGCGGCCGCTATTGTCTGTATCGATGGCATGCGGATAATCCGATAGCTTTTCAGCGCTACGTCAGGCATACGATCGAGCACGGCCATGCTGACGACCGTGCGGACTGCTTCTACTCGGTCGGATATTGGTATCAGTCCGAGCCATACACCGATTTCCCCGCTGTTCCTGACGCAGCTGCCAGAATACCCACGATTAAGCTTAGTTAGTTCGCATGTCAAATCCCAAACCGAACGAGGCGGCTGATGATGCGCTGGGGCTGAATACGCCCATTGAACGCCGCGATTTGTTGAATTCAACGCTGCTCGCGGCGGGCAGCATGCTTCTTGGCTCCATCCCGCCATTACAGCTCCTCGCGGAAGAAGATTGGACCGGATACGGCGGCGTCGGTGATTATGCACGCTCAAACGGCAACACGTACGAGGTGATGAGTGACGGTCACAAGATTCGCGATCAAGTTTACGAGCGTGCTTCCGCGGACGCGATCGACACTGGCGAAGAATTTGACTGTGTCATTGTAGGCGGCGGTATCAGTGGTTTATCAGCGGCGCTCTTCTTTCAGCGTGAGGGCGGCCCGCATCGAACGTGCCTCGTGCTCGAGAACCATCCAATATTTGGCGGCGAGGCCAAGCGGAATGAATTCAACGTTGATGGACAGCGCCTGATGGTTCACCAGGGATCGGCTGCTTGCTTCCCGCCCCTCCCTGGCACATTTCTTCAGACCTTTTACGACTCAATCGGCGTAGACTGGAGCCAATTCCAATATCAGGAATGGACAGGAAAGGATGCGGCCATGCCGCTGGAGACCGCTCCATATCCTGTCGGCGGGAAAACGTCTGGCTTCTTTTTCGGCGCACGATTTGGGCATCCCGATGGCCTTTGGTTAGTCGATCCTTGGGGCAAGAGGCTGCAGGGCGCGCCCATCTCTGAAAACGCTCGAAGAGAACTGCTTGCCATGCGCGAGGCTGATCGAAAGCCGTTCACAGCACATTCCTACCAGCCCAAGGAGCACGGCGATTCTGCGTCGCGTCATCTGGACAGCATCACGCTTGAGCAGCACCTGACGGAAATGTACGGATTGAGTTCAGAGACCATCCGAACGTTCTTATCTCCAATCAGCGGTGGCGGCTCGGGCCTAGGGCCAGATGTATTGTCCGGTTATGCCGACTACGCGGCCGACGTGCTGTTGCCCTGGGATTACAAAAAAGGTGCGCAAATGTTTCCGGGCGGCAATGCAGGGATCGCGCGACAAATTCTGAAGGCGCTGATTCCTGATGCTATCCCAAACGCTGCCACCATGTCCGCCATCTGTCGCAGCGGCGTGCAATTCACGGCGCTCGATCGCAGGGGTCAAGCTACGCGCGTTCGCGTCGGTTCGACCGTCGTGTCTGTAAAGCATGAGGGAGATCCGCAGCGCTCCCAAGCCGTCCAGATTCTCTACACGAAGGGCGGCAAACTCTATCGGCTCCGAGCGAAAACCGTTGTGATGGCTGGCGGAAGCTGGACTACGAAACACGTCGTTCGCGATCTGCCCAGCATTTCCCGCGATGCCTACGCGCAGTTTCATCGCTCGCCTTGTCTGATGGCAAATGTAGCCGTACGGAACTGGAGATTTCTTTACAAACTCGGTCTTACCGAATGCCAGTGGTTCGAAGGGATCGGCAATTACGTCGTCGTGCGGAAGATGGCGACGCTGGGAACGGATCCTGCGACCATCAATCCTGATACGCCAACAGTACTAACTTTGAAGATTCTGTTTTCGTATCCGGGACTTCCCATCGACGCGCAAACGAGTCGCGGGCGCGCGGAATTGCTGTCCACTCCCTTTCGGGTGTACGAGCGGCGGATTCGCCAACAGTTCATAACGATGTTCGCCCGCGCGGGATTCGATGTCAGTCGCGATATCGCCGGCATCATCCTGAACCGCTGGGGACATGCCTATCTCAGCCCTCAGCCAGGTTTCTTTTTCGGCAAGGACGGCAAACCAGGTCCCGGAGACGTTCTTCGGCAAACACCGTTTGGCCGCATCGCATTCGCAAACTCCGACCTGACTGGAATCATGGACCACCGGACCTCGATCCTAGAGGCTCATCGCGCCGTAAAGCAGATTGCGAAAAGCTTAGCTTAGTGTAGGAGTAGTGAAGCGCTCTGGGTTCGCCGATCTCCCTCTGCATGGTGGTCGAGTGCCGCCGTGGCTTTCTGAGCGAATGCAGAAGCTCGGCACGGCTATCGTCGAAAGCATCGTTTACCATTACGGCGCCTCGGAATTTCTCTCTCGATTGAGCGACCCGTTCTGGTTTCAAGCGCTCGGGTGCGTGATGGGCATGGACTGGCACTCGTCCGGAATCACCACCTCCGTTCTCGGTGCTCTCAAGCGAGGTCTGAATCCGCGCGCGCATGAGCTTGGCATCCATATCTGTGGAGGCCGCGGGAAGCAATCCCGCAAAACCCCCGCTGAATTGCTCGGGATCGCGGACGCCAGAAGCTTGGACGGAAATGCACTTGTCCGGACGAGCCGTCTTACAGCGAGAATCGACAACAACGCGATCAGCGATGGTTTTCAAATTTATCTGCATAGCTTTGTCGTGAGCGCTTCCGGAGATTGGGCCGTTGTTCAGCAAGGCATGAATGAGCAAACCGGCCTGGCCAGACGCTATCACTGGCATTCCGCATCGGTCCGCGATTTCACGTGCGAGCCTCACACTGGTATTGTTGGCGAGAATGAAGGTACGATCCTCAATCTGGTCGATCGGCGTGCGAGGCCCGCGCAGGACGCGTTGCTTGAGATCGCGGGTGAACACCCGGAAAAGACAATTCACGAACTGCATCGCCTGTCCTTGCCCAAGCACCACGATGTTCGCGCGGCGAACGTGGACCTGAAACGCCTCGGGGCAGTGCTCGCCGTCAGTTATGAGCGGCAGTTGCGCGACTTTGCTTCACTTCTGCTGCTTGAGAAGCTTGGCCCGCGCACGCTTCAATCCCTCGCGCTTATCGCTGAGGTTGTGCATGGCGCGCCAACTCGATTTTCCGATCCTGCGCGTTTTTCTTTCGCGCTGGGCGGCAAGGATCGCCACCCGTTTCCCGTGCCATTGAAGACGTACGATGAATCCATTTCGCTGCTGCGGCGTTCTCTCGATGCGGCAAAGCTAGGCGATATAGAAAAGATAGACGGGTTCAGACGGTTGAATAGCTTTGTTCAGGGCGTACACCGTCGTTATCAGCCGGAGGCAAATTTGGAATTTCTCATCCAGCAGGAGCATGCCATTTCGCCACAGCTGGATGGCAGGTCTGTTTTCGATGAACGACGCCCACGGACGATGCAGCTTTCGCTCTTCGACGGCTAAGCCCGCTCTCGAGGTTCTCGGATCGTCAGGATCTGATCAGCTTTTACATTCTTCAATATCTGCTTAGTCCCACTGGGCCAGCGAATTTCGAGATCTGCGGTTGCCGCACTTCCCAGCCCGAAATGAAGGCGCGGATCGTTGGAGGAATAGAAGCTCGACTGCGCCACGAGTTCCTGCGCCTGGCGCTTGCCCCCATAGTGACACGTAACCCGGGCACCGATTGCGCTACGATTCGACTTCGTTCCGATCAGCTTCACCTTGAGCCAATGATTCTTGCCCCGCAGATCGTTGCGCAGCAGCGACGGAGGCTCGTTCAAATTGATAATCAGAATGTCGAGATCACCATCGTTGTCGAAATCGCCGAACGCGCAGCCCCGGCTGCAGTGAGCTTCCGAAATGCCCGGACCGCCCTGGTCCACCAATTCTTCGAATTTACCGCCGCCCAGGTTACGGAAGATGACCCGCGGCGTCTTGAGCTGATATTGCGGACGTTTCCGTTCGACTTCGGGGTAGACGTTTCCGGTGACGTAAAAAAGATCCGGGTTGCCATCATTGTCCAGGTCAACGATGCCCGCCCCCCAGTTAACAAAACGGGTTTCTACGCCCAAGCCGGCCGCGATCGTCTCATTTTCGAAGTAAGCTTTACCGTCGTTCACATAAAGGACGTTCGTGTCATCCATAAAGTGGGTCTTAAATAGATCGAGGTTCCCATCCAAATTGATGTCCCCAATCCCCACGCCCATGCCGGCCTGCTCCAGGCCGTCGTCGCTGACAGAGCAACCGCTCGCGAGACCTACTTCCTCGAACGTGCCGTCACGCTTATTCCGGAACAGAAGGCTCGGGCTCGTGTCGCATGCGACGTAGATGTCGGGCCAGCCGTCATTATCGAAATCGGCGGCGACCACCGTCATGCCGTATCCGGGAGGGACGCTCGTAATTCCGGCTTCTCTACTAACTTCCGTGAAAACTCCATGTCCGTTGTTTCGGTATAGCGAATGATGGGAATACGGCAGCCCCCGGGGGCCACAATTCACAGGAACGCCTGCCCAACTACAATCCAAGCTCGAACCCGGTCGCGGCGCATGGGCAAGATCGAAATCGAGATAGTTCGAAACAAACAGATCGAGATGCCCATCCAGGTTGTAATCTACAAAGCTGCATCCGGCGCCCCAGCGTGTTCGCGATTCCAGCAGCCCGGCCTGTTTTGTCACATCCGTGAAGGTTCCATCTCCGTTGTTGCGGTAAAGCACATTTTGGCCGTAAGCCGTGATGAACAGATCTTCGAATCCATCATTGTTGTAATCGCCGACCGTAACCCCCGAAGCCCACATGGTTCGCAACAGTCCGGCTTTGGCCGTTACGTCTGTGAACGTGCCATCGCGGTTGTTCCGGTAAAGACGGTTACTCGTATTCTCGGGAACGTCCGTCACACGCGATCCACTGAGAACCAACAGATCCATCCAGCCGTCGTTGTCGTAATCGAAAAAACTGCAGCCGCACCCAACCGTCTCGATGATGTAGTCCTTGTGGTCGACCGGACCGTAGATGGTCGGATATTGGAGCCCCGCCTGGGCAGCGATGTCTGTGAAGCGGGCTAAAAACGGAAGGCCCGACGGTTTTGCCCGCGGGATCGGTTGAACATTACGCGAAGCCACGCCTTGCCCATGCAGGAAGGGAGCGGCGATAAGGCTCAAAAATTCGCGGCGGCGGAATCTCATTGCCTCGCGGAATGGCCGATTGAACCGAGAGAACTCGGGCCAAACAGACAGTTATGGCTCTTTGGCCCGCGAGTCGTTAGAACAGGAATTTCATTCCAAGCTGCATGATGCGCGGATTGTGCGCGGCGGTTGGATGAAGGAAGGTCGAACCACCAAGGCAACTGGGGTCCCCGGCTGAATTGTTTGGTCCGGCGTAACACGAAGCATTATTGTCGATCCCATTCCACTGAGTGTGATTTAGGACGTTGAAGGCCTCGGCGCGGAACTCAATGGCGCGTGTTTCCGATTTGATCGGGAAACGCTTGAATAAACCTACATCCCAGTTCGTGCGGGTAGGATTCCTCATGATATTGCGGCCGGCATTGCCGAAGGTCAGGCCGGTCGGCTGTGCGAAAGCACCCGGATTATAGAGGAGCGGGCCGACAATATCAGGCACCTCCCTCACGGGTGGCGTAGCGTTTGGATTCCCAATCACGTCCACGTAGGATCCCGTTCCGATGCCGTTTCCGACGCCAGCATTATCCCCAAACACGCCATTGACGACGCTAAAGGGAGTGCCGGTCTGGAAGGTAACCAGTCCCGAGGTTTGCCAACCGCCCAGAACCGTGTGCAAAAATCCTTTGTGCGTAAAGAACGGTAGATCGTACACGTAATTGAACGTCAGCAAATGTCGCTGGTCGAAATTGGAGCTAGCCCGGCTCTGCCCGAGGTTGTAGGAATTTACGAAGCTCCCGTCGTAGCGGTCGGAAGAGTCATCTATAGAGTGGCTCCAGGTGTAAGCGACGCTCATACTCACATGCCCAATATAGTGGCGACCCGAGACCTGGAATGCGTTATAGCTCGAATTAGCCTGATCTTCGAGTCCCGTGATGCTGCCGAATCCCGGAAAAGGGCGGTAGACGTTCGGATCGGCTCCGCACGCCACATTCAAATTGGCTGCTGCTTGTCCAGTCACGGGAGCCCCGTTGACTGTGAAACTATCGCAGTTGCCTTGAGTGATTGGCTGCCCCGGACGGAACGGATTGGCGGAAGCCGGCGTTGGGAATATCTGGTTGATGTCTCTCTGATCTGTCAGGTGCGTGCCCTTGCTTCCCACATACGAGACAGTTAGAACTGTTTGCTGTCCGAGATCACGTTGCACGTCAAAGTGCCACTGCTGCATGTAAGGCCAGATAGCCTTGGTAGGAATGGAATTCGGACCCAACGGGAACAGAAGACCCCCCCCGCCTATATTGGTATAGCCCACGATGTTGTACTGAGTCGAAGAAAGGGAGAGGGGCGGACTGCCTTCCAGCGATTCCGTATTCCCTTCGTTTCCGTTTGTGTGCTCGAAGAAGATGCCATACCCACCGCGAATCGCCGTCTTGCCGTCTCCGACGGGATCGAAGGCGAAGCCGACCCGGGGAGCCGGATTAAACAGATGGCCCGCAAGACAGCCCCGGGGAACACCGGGTGCTCCGCATTGGACGATTCCGGTGAATGGATTTCCAATACCGGGAACCAAGGCCCCGGCCTGCCCGGTTATGTCGCCTGTGGCATCGATCAGCGGAGCTTGGGCCGGGTCGTAAGCACCGGGCTCCCAGTTATAGGCTTGCTTGTACTTTTCTCGATATGTGCCGAAAAGGCTGAGGCGCAAACCGAGATTCAGAGTTAGTCTCTTCGATACATGCCAATCGTCCTGGAAATACGGCTCCAGGATCTTGTAACGGTTGTAATACTTAATCTTGTTATTGTTTTGCTGGAAGGACGCAATCCGCCCGGTCAAAAAATCCGCAAACGCATTACCTGTGCTAACGCCCGACGAATTACTAAAGGTAAGTACTCCCTGAAGCGAGGGGCTGTTCTGTTCATTCTTTTGTCCGGCCACAAAATAAGCGCCGAAATAAAGGTTGTGAGGGCCAGCGATTTTTGTGACCTGATCTTTGTAGGTGAACGTCGGATTAGCGTTGTTCCAAGGGAAGTAGCCCGTCCCCGCCGTGAACCCCCCACCGTACGGAGCTCCGTTGGCGAGCGTTACTTCTGGCAAGAGGCCTCCGAAACCGTTGTTGAACAGCCCTGTGGCTGTAAAATTCGCAGGCCGCGAGGCGTTCCCAATCGCGGTTAGCAAAATGTGGTCAGTCGTGTAGCTGAAAACGGTTTCATTCAATAAAGTTGGGGAAGCACTTACGGCTAGGTTTGCAACCATGGAGACGCCCGGTCCCACAAAGTTCGTCTGCACAGTCGGGAAATCGCTTTCGTTGCCCCATAGCGGCCGCGGGACTATCGTGTTCCATGAATCGTGTGTAAATCTGTAGAAGAATCTTACCTTATCGCTGAAATTCTGGTCGACTCGAACCAACTCCTCGCGAAAGTTGGTCGGTAACACCGGCGCGGCGTTAAAGAACGATTGCGCACCGCTCCCAGCAGTGGCAGCAGGAATGGTTGTGCCCAACAGAATTTGGGCGTTCGGATCAACTGGTACCTGATTACCGGGAAAGTAGGCACCCGTAACCGGATTTACCGGGCAGTCTGGAAACGCGGTTGTGTCGACTGCGCTCCCCGGTGCGGGGCAGAGTTCGGAGAAATTGCCGCTCCTTTGTGCGTTCGAGGGAACCTGACGATGGAAAGTATCACCGGGTACGCGATCCCTGCGCCACTCTTCGGAGAAGAAGAAAAATGTCTTTTGCTTGCTGGTATTGTACAGCTTGGGAATAAAGACTGGGCCGCCGATCGTGTACCCATAATCATGCTTCTTGTATGACGGGCGAGTCTCCTGGAAGAAATTGCGGGCGTTGAAATCCTCATTGCGCAGGAATTCGAACAGATCTCCGTGAAAATCGCGAGTGCCTGATTTCGTAACAGTCTCGATCGTGCCCGATCCATTGCGTCCATACTGAGCGCCGTAGTTCGATGTCAGGACCCTGAACTCGGCGATCGCGTCTACGTTCGGATAGACATTCAGCGTCGAGTTGCTGCCATTGTCCATGTTGTCGCCGCCATCCAGCTCCCAATTGTTGTACTCAGTGCGGCCGCCATTAATGCTGTAAGCGACATTGCCGTTTATGCCGACCTGACCTTCATCTTGACCCGTCTGATTACTAACCCCAGGTACAAGAGTGACTAGCTGCGTAAAGTTCCGTCCGTTCAAAACGGTTTGATTGATCTGCTTGGTCGTGACGACTCCAGACAGTTCGGACGATTCCGTCTCCACTGGTGCCGCGTTGGTTCCGGCTACCGTCACCTCCGTGCTCACCGCACCCACGTTCAGAGTCGCATCCGCCCGAGCCTTTTCGGCTACCCGCAGCACCAGACCCGAAACCTGGTACTTTTGGAACCCGTTAGCCGTAACAGTAATGTTGTAAGTGCCAGGAGGCAGTCCTGGAACCAGATAGTCGCCGCCACCGCGGGATGTCGTGGTTCGAGTGAAGCCCTGCCCCACGCTTGACACTTCAATCGTCGCGTTCGGGACCGCTCCGCCGCTACTGTCCGTCACGCTACCGGCTATTGAACCGTCGCCCGCTTGCGCCCAGGCGACCGCCGTAAGGCTAAGTGCAATGATTGTCAAAACGAAATACTTGACAAAAGCTCTCATAGAGACTCCCCTTCCAGTGATTAGCAATATAAGAAATCTTACGTTCGCTGTCAAGGCCCCTAGTTTCAGCGGTTACACCGTGAGGCCACCCCAAAGCGGACCCAACCTTTGGCGGTAGAGTAAGATAACCAACGTGTCCAATCAAGGAAAAGTAAAAGTCGGAATCATTGGTTCCCAGTTTCAGGCGGATATTCTCGCCACCTCCTTTAAGATCATGCCGGAGGAAGCTGAAGTAGTTGCGGTGGCTTCGCCGAGTCCGGGCCATGCGGACGAGTTCGCGACAAAATTCGGCATCTCCCAAGCCTTCCGCGACTACCGCGAGATGCTGAAAGACCCGCAGATCGAAATGGTTACGATCACCGCGCCGAACTACCTGCATGCCCAGATGACCATCGACAGCGCCAAGGCGGGCAAGCACGTCATGTGCGAAAAGCCTCTTTGCGTAACGCTCGAAGAGGCCGACCAGATGATCGACACCTGCAAACGGGAAGGCGTGCTGCTGATGTACGGCGAAGAATTATTTTTCACGCCGAAGTACTTGAAGGCCAAAGAAATGGCCGATCAGGGAGGGTTGGGGAAGATCTACCTCGTCAAACAGAGCGAAAAGCATTTCGGGCCACATAGTGATTGGTTCTGGGACGTGAAGCGCTCGGGGGGCGGAGCTCTCATGGACCTCGGCTGCCATGGCATCGCGTTCTGTTACTGGTTTCTCGGCCGTCCGCGAATCACGAACGTGCTCAGCCATCTCGGCACCTACGTCCACACGGATAAGACCCAGGGCGACGACGACGCCGTCTGTATTCTGAACTTCGAAAATGGCGCGGTAGGGATTGTCGAAAACAGTTGGGCGCGTCGCGGCGGCATGTTCGATCGTGTTGAAGTATATGGCGAAGGCGGGGTGACTTATGCTGACTTGCATATGGGGAACGCTCTCCCTACCTACAGCGAATACGGCTTCGGCTATGCAGTCGAGAAGGCGCCCACGACCACCGGTTGGACGTATCCGGTTTTCGAAGAACTATGGAACTACGGCACGCCGCAGGAGCTGCATCATTTCGCCCGCTGTGTGCGTGGCAAAGACACGCCGCAAGCTACCGGTGAGGATGGGCGTGTCGTGATGCAGGTCCTTTATGCAGCCTATGCGTCGGCCGGTTTGGGCCAGAAAGTGAAACTCCCATACAAGCCGCAGTCGAAGACACCAATTGATGAGTGGTTGAGCAGGAAAGAGAAATGACCCTTCCTCTGGTCGAGAACATCCTCGCTCAACCGGAGGCCATTCGAACGGTAGCAGCGTATCAGTTCGGCGACGGCAAAGACGCGCTGGTCGCGTCAGCTGCTCTGTTGCGATCGCGCCGCAGGATCATGTTGAGCGGCATGGGCGCCTCACTGTCAGCATGCATCCCTGTGACTAACTACTTGGCTTCAAAGGGCGTGCTAGCTCCGGTCATCGAAACGTCGGAGCTGTTGTATTCGTATCCGCATGCATTCGACGAACATACCGCCGTCATTCTTGTTTCGCGATCTGGCGAGACCATCGAAGCGACGAAGCTGCTTCCTATTCTTAGGGAGCGAAAAGTGACGGTGATCGGCGTTACCAACGTACCCGGGAGCACGCTTGATTCGACCTCGACGCAAGCGCTGTGCTTGCACAGCCCGCCGGATCAGCTGGTAGCTATCCAAACGTACACCGCAAGTGCTATCGTGCTTCTGCTCCTCGGTGCAGCTCTGCGCGACGAGCTTGATTCGAATGTGCGGTCAGAGCTGGATGTTGCGGCGAATGCGCTGTCGCAGTGGATACCGGAGTGTTTCGAAGCGAGCAGTCATTGGACGTCTTTTCTTGAACCGCGCTCACCTCTGTATCTGCTAGGCCGCGGCGCTTCTCTCGCGTCTGTTGCCGCAGGCGTGCTGCTACTTCACGAGGTGGCGAAAGCACCCGCAGTTGGAATGTCGGCGGCTAACTTCAGACATGGCCCGGTAGAGGTCGTCGACGATCAATTTCACGCGGTGATCTTCGGATCGGAGCAAAAAACAGCAGACCTGGATGCTGCTCTTGCGGAGGATTTGGGCAGGATGACGGGCGATGTGCGTTGGATCGGGCCTCCTGTTACGGGTCGCAACGTTGTTTCGCTGTGTCCCTGGCCAGCCAATGTACCAGATCGATTCGCGCCAATTTTCGAAGTTATCCCACTACAAATTGCTGCCTGTCAATTGGCGGAGAGACGCGGTATTGTCCCGGGTGATTTTCGCCATGCTCCTGCGATCACGGTGTCAGAAACGGGCTTTGGTCGGCCAGGTTCTGCATAGAGTCTCATGGGGTTTCCCTCTGGACAGACCTCGATTTTGTGCGCCGATATTGGCGGAACATCCACGAAGGCGGGCGTCCTTAATGCTGCCGGCGAATTAGCGCTGCTCGATTCTATTCCCACGCGAGCCCCGGATGGAGGCTCGTTTGCAAATTCACTGTGCGACCTGATCGACCGTGTCCGAAAGGCAGCCCTCACAGAAGGGCGTCAGTTATCCGGCCTCGCGGTTGCCATTGCTGGATTCTTGGATTCTGATCGCGCCCGCATGGTTTACAATTCAAACATTCCATGGCTCGAAAATTTCCCGCTTCGTGACCACCTCGCCCAGCGGTTCGACATGCGCGTTGAGCTTGAGGTCGATTCGAACGCGGCCTGCATGGCGGAGTACTGCTTCGGCTCCGGTCGTGGCTCGCACCGTTTCCTTTGTCTCGCGGCGGGTACGGGCTTGGGAGTAGGGATGGCAGTAGATGGACTACCACTGCGATTTGCCTACGAGTGTCTCGGGGACATCGGCCACATCATCGTCCAACCGAATGGGCCGCTCTGCACTTGCGGCGGACGAGGTTGCGCTGAAATCTTGATTTCAGCACCGGTACTGGCGGAACGCTACCGGAAAAAACGGGCTGCGGGCTCAAATATCTCACTACGCGACGTGATCTCTGCAGCGTTCGGTGGCGATGATGTTGCGACTTGTATTCTTCGCGAGGCAGGTGAATGGCTCGGAATTGCGGCCGCCTCAATGGCAAACGCCTTTTTACCGGATCGAATCGCCATCGCTGGCGGATTATCCGCCGCAGGCGATCTCGTGCTCAAGCCTGCCGAGCACGCTTTTTATAGCTCGGCCAGCGAATTTGCACGATCGCGAGCTTCCTTCTGTCGAGCTGCTTTAGGGCCGATGGCGACTCTGACCGGTGCCGGGTGGCCCTTTTTGGCCGAGAAACCAGCCACCGCTCCCTCGTGAGCGGCGATGTTTTGAAAAACTTGATTGGAAAGGAAGAAATGGAATCAATCGTAGGTCGTCGCGAATTTATTGCAATCTCGCTGGCATTCGCATCCTCTTTGAAAGCGGCCGAGCCCGATGCAAATTTTCCGACTGAGCCGCATCAGAGATTGTCGGTCTCAACTTATCCATTTCGGTCGGTCATCGATTCTTCGCGCCGCCATGATCGGGACCGCAGCAAACCCGGTATGACCCTCGAGCGGTTTGCTGAAAGTGTACAAACCAAATTCCAAGTGTCGGCCATCGAGCCGTGGAGTCCGCACTTCAAATCCGCCGAGCCGGACTATGTGCGCCAGTTGAACGACTCGTTCAAGAAAGCGGGGCTTCGCGTCGTGAACCTTCCGGTAGACGAGCCAGTGCATCTGTGCAGCGCTGGCGCTGGGGGTGGGGAAGCAGGGCAAGCGGTCTACAGGAAGTGGGTGGATGCCGCTGTGATTCTCGGCTCACCGGGCGTTCGAGTTCACGCGCCGGAAGGTGATACCGATTGTGCCGTACAAGCGCTCAAAACTCTTGCGGAATACGGCGCGAAACGAAGTGTGGTTATAAATCTGGAAAACGACAATCCCCGTAGTGAGGACCCTTTTCGCATTCTCAAAATATTGGAAGCCGTGAACAGCCCGTATTTGCGTGCCCTCCCCGATTTCTGTAATTCAATGCTGATCAAAAACGATCAGCAATATAACGACCGCGCATTGCAGGCTCTATTCCCTCACGCCTTCAACATCAGCCACGTAAAAGATATGGAACTCGATGAGGGCAAGGTGTACCGGGTCGATGTGGATCGGATCTTTGGAATCGCTAAAAAGGCCGGCTACCGTGGCTATTTCTCGATGGAGTTTGAAGGGACCGGTGATCCATACGAGGGGACGCGGCGGTTACTGGAACAGTCACTGAAAAATTTGGCCTAGCTCTTCCGTTTCGTCTCTTACCAGCGGAGCTATCGAGTGTATCGGCTGTGGCGGCAGGTCGATCGAGGGTAGCCGGTCGCCAGGGCCCATTATCGATTTGCACTTGCACCGCTGCAATCGCTGCGCCCCATGCGGCGCTTTTTAATCGTATAGTGACGATTTGCTCGACGCGCAACGTGACCGGGTGCGGATTTAAGCCGTATGGGTTCCAGTACTGAAGATCCTGCCCCCCGCTGCTCCTCGCGCATGCTGAGATCGTCGCGCACCATGAAACGATTCGCGTAGCGCTGGTCGCGTACTTCGATCCGCGGACGTTGGCCACGCCGAACTATCCGGGAGCAATCAGGCGCAAGGGGAAGCCGTGAAGGTGGGAAAGGCTCACCGTTCAATTCGTAGCAGAGGAGATTGTCGCGGCCGAGCGCGGCACGAATCGACATGCTCCGTGCGAATTGGTCGGTAATCGTCAGATCCACAAGGCCGCCGCGGGTATCCGCAACTTGTCCGGTCTTCCCGGGCCGTAGGATTCCCCGTTGTCGCGAATGGTGACCTTGCCGCGATCGACGCCATAAAAAAGACCTCGATTCCGTGCTCGAGCACGCCCGCTACCGCGGGTACGGAAGCGATCGGCGTAGCCGCCAATGCCCAGTTGCAACAGCACTGGTGAACCATTTAAATCCGTTATCGCCGGCGCACTCGAGAGTGAAATCCACTTCGCGACGCTCGCGGGCTTTCAGCTCGGCTACCGTCAGGGTCATGGGAGGTGTCGCCCAGGAAAAGCAAGGGGATCCTTCAGCGTTTCCGAGGAATCTTTGCTGTTTGGTAGTAGTTGAATCATAGGGCCGCGTCGCTGAAGGTCCTTACTTCGTCAGTCAGGTTTGCAAGTAAGTTGTCGGCCTGAACAGTGGGTTGATCGTTCGCAAGGCTTCCGGACGGAACGATCACTGCGGTTAAAAGCGCGAACGCGGCGCCGGTTGGAGTAAACGCCAGGGCCGCGTGGGCCTTCAATTTCTTCCCTGAGCCCAATGTCTTTCACCACGTGCTCGTATCGGCACGGGGCCAAGCTCTGTGCGCATTGAGTCGCTTCCGATGCTGCCATTCACCAACATCTCTCGACGCGCGACCAGGAATACTTCGCCGATGGCACGACGGAGGAATTGATCGCCGCACTCGCGAGGATCGGCTCCATGCACGACTATCTCTCGCACATAGGTGATGCGTTAGAAAAACACCAAGAAATCAGTGCCGGAGATTACACGAGAGCTCGATGTCGATGCCGTCCTGGAAGGAGCGGTGTTACGCTCTGGCAATCGGATCCCGAATATCGGTGCAACTGGTTAGGCCTTCCCGAACGCCATGTCTGGGCTGATGTGTACGAAGGCGATATTCGCGACGTACTGGATCTCCAGCGCGAGGCGGCTGACGACCTCGGCAGCAAAATAGGGCGAAGGTGACCGCAGGAACTTCTGGTTCAGATAAGGTCTCAATCCAGAGGCTTATGAAAGCTATTTGCGGGCTCGCCATTTTCTGGCAACACGCGATGCTGACGCCATGAAGAAAGCGCTCGCATATGGCTGGGACAAGTTTGTATTGGCGAGCATCGGTACGCGGCGGCTATTCAGGAGCTGGAGCGGGCCAATACACTAGGAACGACTCCGCTGATCCTTCGTGACCTCGCCTGGGCCTACGCCGCGGTTCGGAACAACGCAAAAGCGAATGCAATATTGAATGGCTTAATGCCGAAGGCCCGTCCGAGTACATCTCACGTTATTCGATCGGTGTTGTGCGCGCCGCGCTGCGGGAGAGGACGAGGCCTTCCGATCCCTGGAAAGAGCGTTCGCCGAGCGGGAGTGCCACATCACGTATTTGGCGCTCGATCCCGAGCTTGACCCACTCCGTTCCGATGCGCGGTTTCGAACTCTGCTTGAAAAACTGCATATTCCGCGGTAGGAGCAACTGTTAGAGCAGTTCGAGCGAATTTCGCTCAGCTCCGATTGTCCACCTCGGAAATGCTATGAGCATGGCATCTAGGTCATGAGTTGCCGGTGTGTTCGTCGGCAATGTGAAAGTTGGCCCTAACGGCTGGACCCTCATCTTATAATCTGCTGTCGTCCACCGGCGCTCGCGGTGGCGAGAATACCGTCTGTGCATCAACTACCGGGTACGGCTTCTCGGCTCTACCGTTTTTGGCCTCAGGCTAGAATGGCCGTTTAGTCTTGAGTTGCCGTATGTTCAACCTTGCCGAAATCGCAGACGATGTCTACCGCGTCTCTGTATATGTTCCGGAAATAAATCTCCAATTCAACCATTTCCTGGTCAAAGATGATGAACCGCTGCTATTTCATGCCGGGCTTCGCTCGATGTTCCCTCTCCTTCGCGAAGCGGTGGCGCGAGTGGTTGACCCTTCTACCATCCGGCATATCGGATTTAGCCACTTCGAATCCGACGAGTGCGGAGCCTTGAATCAGTGGCTCGAAATCGCACCGCGGGCCGAGCCTGTGTGTGGCTTGGTGGGCGCGATGGTGAGTGTTAACGATTTTTCAATCCGTCCAGCCCGGCCGCTGACGCGTGAGGACGCCTTCACAACGGGCAAGTACCGCTTCCGTTTTCTTCCAACTCCGCATGTTCCGCATGGTTGGGATGCGGGAGTCATGTTCGAAGAGACGCAGCAGACCTTATTCTGCTCCGATCTGTTTCACCAGTGGGGCGAGCGCGAACCTCTAGCGAACGAAAGCATCATTGACCGGTGCCGCGACGCGCTCATCCAGGCGGAAGCCGGGCCGTTTGCAAACTACGTTCCGTATACGCACCATACAGGGCGGGTGCTGAACGATCTCGCTGCATCCCAGCCACGAATGCTGGCTGCCATGCACGGGTCCAGTTTTTCAGGTGATTGTGCACAGGCTTTGTGCGATTTGGCAAAAGTGATGGCCGACGTTCTAGGCCCCAGAGCAGAGGACGGCAAGACTACTCCTGAAGGGATAATAA
The DNA here is from genome assembly GCA_045807905.1 of Bryobacteraceae bacterium. Lineage (GTDB taxonomy): Bacteria > Acidobacteriota > Terriglobia > Bryobacterales > Bryobacteraceae > Bog-105. The sequence goes on from JBJMGM010000205.1 coordinate 28,958, forward strand.
CAGCCTAGCGGCCGCTCCATCGGCAAACTAGAACGGCACATCATCATCCGTAACGCCCAAGCCTCCGAACGCATCTTCTTCTCCCGCAGGTGCGCCGCCTGCTCCTTTACCGCGGCCTGGCATCCCCCCACGACTTGCCGGCTGACCTGCCACCTGAGCGCCGGCGTCGAACCCTGGAGCGCTGTCGCCGCGGCCGCCTAATAGAATTACTTCTTCGGCAACTACCTCAGTGGCGTAAACCTTTTTCCCATCCTTATCGTCATAACTGCGCGTTTGCAATCTGCCTTCGACGTAGACCTGCTTTCCTTTAGTCAGATAATTAGCTAGGTTCTCCTGCCGCCAGAGCACAACGTTGCTCCAGTTCGTTTCTTCTTTCCACTCATTGCTTTGCTGATCCTTCCAGCTACGCGTCGTCGCAATCGCGAACCGCGTGACGGCGGCTCCTGAGGGGGTGAATTTCGTTTCCGCATCCCGGCCCAAATTTCCAACCAGAATCACCTTATTAACGCTTCGAGAAGCCATAATCACTCGCACTGTAACACAAGAATTTACTCGCGTACCGGTACCGTGGAGAATTCGCGTCGAGCCCAGGCACCATCTCGACAAACTCCCGTTGCATCAAATCCTCTGAAAATTTCTGTGAATGCACGGGTGTTTGGAGGATAATAATGGAACTACTGGGTTGCCACCCGGAGGTCTTTCCATGCAGTCATCACTTGGGGGAATATGGCATCGCGGCTTCTTCGATCGTGTACGCACGGCATGAAGTGCTCTCCGCTGCTTCCTGCAACCGGCGCTTTGGCGGCGCTATTCTGTGTCTTCTTATATTTCCTGTCGGCATCTTCCGCTCAGTCCCAGTTCCTCGTTAAGCCGACCTATCCCGGAGAGCCCGTAAGTCTCCTGCCGTCCGACGTCGCCATCCTCGAATCGGGCGATGGCCGCACGGATCTTCCCTGCTCGGTCACTCCGCGAAAGGCGGATGTGGGATTCGATCTGCGCTTTCATACCGGGTATGACGCAACCATCCCGCTGAACGCGCTAGAAGGCGATGAGCAGCTTCTAACTGTAGTCTTCCGCGTATATGCGCTCGATGACAAGCTGCATCCGGCTTACTTCGTCCAACACTTCCGTGTGCCTCATATTGACGAAGATGCCAAGGGCGAAGCGGCACTGCTCGGCATCATCGACGTCGGGGAGGGGAATTACCACGTGGACTGGCTGATGCGTGACCGCGGCGAGCGTGTATGTTCCTCCAGTTGGGATGTGGAAGCGGCGCTTGCCGCCAAAGATAAGTCGATGAACCTATTTATTGCGCCGAGTCAAATTGCCGAGACGGCGTCGCAGCCCTTCGTCAACGAGCCGGTTGTGCGCCCGCCCGGTAGCGGCAGCAATCTGAATATAAAGCTTTTGGTTAACTTTGCCCCGCAAACGGCCGCGGCTTCATCGCTTCAGCGCATTGACACCGATCCTCTAGTGAGTATCCTAAAAGCGGTTGAACGGGACCCACATATCGGTCGCCTATCTCTGGTAGCTTTCAACATGGAGCAAAGCCGTGTCATTTACCGGCAGGAAGCTGCCGAGCACATCGATTTTCCCGCGCTCGGAAAAGCGCTCGAGACCATGAAGCTTGGAACCGTCAATGTTCAGCAACTGAAGCAGAAACACGGTCAAACGGATTTCCTGGAAGGTCTGATTGAGAAGGAAGTCGCCAATAGCAGCCACCCCGACGCGGTGATCTTTGCGGGTCCCAAGGCCATGCTCGACGCCGACGTACCCCAAGACGACCTGCGACGCATCGGAGATATTGAGTGTCCCGTGTTCTATTTGAACTACAATCTGAATCCTCAAGCCGTTCCGTGGAAGGACTCAATTAGCCACGCTATACGGGTGTTCAAGGGCACGGAGTACACCATATCAAGGCCGCGTGACTTATGGTTCTCAACAGCCGAAATGGTCTCTCGTATCCTACGCTCGAAGCGGCAACACGCTATGGCATCGGCCGCCGCCGCGGGTTCACAGTAAAACGCCGCCCCTAGCCGACGAATTGATGATTCCAGGGTTGCGTTTCGCGGTACGCTAAAAGGAATCAGGGAGATCTACTTATGGGATTGCGGGTACTTCGCTTTGACGCTCTAGCCTGCCTAGTGCTGTTTATCACAGCCGCTTTAGGTTTCGGTCAGCAACGCAACCTCGCCGACTATAAAGACAACCTTGCCCCTTATGTCGTAGCTCCTGAGCATGCCGTTGACAAGATGCTGCAAATGGCGAACCTCAAATCCGGTGAGACACTGTATGACCTCGGCTGTGGCGACGGTCGTATCCTTATCGCTGCTGCGCAACGATACAAGGTGAAGGCCGTCGGTATTGAAATCTCAGAGCATCTCGCCAAGACGGCCGCCGAACGCGTTAAAAAAGCCGGCCTGCAAGATGAAGTAAAAGTAGTGCATGGCAGTTTCATGCACATGGATTTGAGCGGTGCCGATGTGGTAACTCTCTACCTTGCGACCATAGCCAACGAAAGCTTGCGACCTAACCTAGAACGCTACTTGCGCCCTAATACCCGCGTTGTGTCGTACGACTATCCCGTCCCGGGTTGGAAAGCAGTTAATACGTCCGAGTTTGAGGGGCGCCACGGGGCGAATCACACCATCTATCTCTACCAGGTCCCGAACTCAATCACGAAAAAATAAACCCGCTTTACGGTCCGTGAGCTGCCTGGCGGAGCCTCTACCCAAAATCGTACATGTCGATTCCGTCCTTTGATGTGCTCGGCATCGGTCTCAACGCGACCGATACGCTTTTACTTCTTCCAGAATTCCCCGCCTACGCGGGTAAAGTTGCGTACGATCAAGAGTTGCTCAGCCCGGGCGGGCAGGTTGCTACAGCTATCGTCACGTGTGCGAAACTCGGGCTCCGTGCCAAGTACATAGGCACGATTGGCGATGATTTTCGTGGAAACGTTCAGCGCCAGAGCCTCCTAGAAACAGGCGTAGATATTACCGGCCTAATTCTGCGCCATGAGTGTCCCAACCAGACCGCCTATATTTTGATCGACCAGCGCACCGGTGAGCGTACCGTCCTCTGGCATCGCGCAAATTGCCTTCGCCTTACTGCCACAGAGATTCGACCCGAAGACATAGCGAGCGCGAAGCTCCTGCACATTGACGGATACGACACGGAAGCCGCCGCACACGCAGCGTCTCTAGCGCAAAAACAGGGAATCCCCGTCTCCGTGGATGTTGACACGGTCTATCCTGGTTTTGATTCCGTGCTGAAACACGTCGACGCTCTCGTAGCGAGTTCTTCCTGGCCCGGCAAATGGACCGGTGAAAAGGATCCCTTCGTTTCGTTGGCTCGCCTTCAGCGCGAATACTCATTGCGCATTTCCGCCATGACCCTTGGTGAGCGTGGTTCGCTTGCTCTTGAACAGGGCCGCTGGACCTATTCGCCAGCGTTCGAGGTCCGCTGCGTCGACACAACCGGTGCGGGCGATGCCTTTCATGGCGCCTTCTGTTACGCCATGCTAGCCGGTATGCCCATGCAATCAGTTCTTGATTTTTCAAATGCAGCGGCAGCTTTGAACTGCACAGCCATTGGCGCCCGGGGCCATATCCCATCCCGTTCCGAAGTTGATTCCCTTATCGCGCTTGCGTCCGCCGGTAAGCTAGGCCGTCGTGAGGATCGTAGTATTGCCGAACGGCTCACGACGCACGCTTCCGAGTCCGTCATTCACAACCAATGATTCCGCTGCGCGTCCTTCTGTTTCGAAAGTCGGCGCCGGCAATGACCCTGCTTATCATTGCCGCCAATGTATATTTTTTTCTGTTTGAGTTGGCCCATCCGATCTATCTGCGGGACCGCTTCATCGAGCACTACGCATTAATTCCCGATCGACTGCACCTGACCGCATTCGTCACCTCGATGTTCCTGCACGGCGGTTGGCTTCATCTCCTCGGCAACATGTGGTTCTTGTGGGTCTTTGGATCCCACATCGAGGCCGCCATGGGCTCGGCCAAATTCTTGATCTTTTATCTCGTAAGCGGTGTCGCCTCGGCTATGGTTCAATTCATTACCAGTGTGGGCAGCCCAATTCCCACCATAGGTGCCAGCGGGGCGATCGCAGGTGTGATGGGCGCATTCCTGATTCTTTATCCTCGTGCGCGCGTCGTAACGCTGGTGTTTATCGTCTTCTTCATCACCACGATCGAGATTCCCGCCGCCTTTATGCTCATCTACTGGTTCGCCATTCAGCTGCTCAGCGGACTAGGTTCGCTCAGCAGTGTGTCTGAGGCGCAGGGTATCGCCTGGTTCGCTCACATTGGCGGTTTTCTCGCGGGTATCTTGTTCTTACGAATCTTTGTGGCCAATCGACCGCGATACTCGTATTGACTCCCGTCATGCGTGACCCTAATGAGCCGTTCGAAAATCTTCGCGCGCTCGATGTTTTGGCGATCGCCGCGCATCCCGACGATGTCGAACAAACCTGCGGCGGCACGCTTCTGGCTATGGCAGAGCTTGGCTACCGCGCCGGCGTGCTCGATCTCACTGCGGGCGACATGGGCAGCCGTGGCACTCCGGACATCCGTATTCAGGAATCGCAAACCGCAGCTGAGCATCTCCTGCTTGCCTGGCGTCAGAACCTGCGCTGGCCGGACGCTCGTCTTGAAAACACCATCACCGCGCGCATGACATTGGCAGGCGTCATCCGTCGCATCCGTCCGCGTGTTGTCATTCTCCCGTATTGGTCGGGCCGTCATCCCGATCACTATCGTGCATCCGAAATCGGCTACGAGGCTTGCTTCCTCGCAGGTCTCCGGCGTCTTGAAGAAGACAGTGCTCCTCACCGCCCGTTCAAAGTGTTGTATTCCTCTCTTTATGCAAATGTCACTCCATCCTTCGTCGTCGATATCTCGCGTCAATTTGATCGACGCATGACAGCTCTGCTGAGCTACACTTCGCAATACGGCGATACTGAAGGCGCATCTGACCTCTTCCCTTCGCACGAGGAAATAAAAGAGCGGCTGGCCGCAATCGCGCGCTTCTACGGCAACCTCATTGGCGTAAAATACGGGGAACCTTTCGTTGTAAAGGAATCAATGCAAGTGGATGACATTGTCAACATGTCTGTGCGAAGTATCTGAAACCTTCAAATTCAGGAGACACAATTGATCAAGCCTCTCATAGCGTCACTGCTGTGTGTTCCCTTTGTCGCCACTTCGGAAATTCCCGCCAAGCGTCTTAACGCGGCCGCCGAAGTCATCTCAGAGGTAATGTCCGCCCCCGACAAAGGGATTCCCTTGAATCTCTTGGCGCGTGCGGAATGTATCGTGATTGTGCCCGGCCTGAAAGGTGGTGCGTTCGGTGTTGGCGCGAAATATGGAAAAGGGTACTTCTCCTGCCGAAAAGCTGCCGATTGGTCCGCGCCCGCATCGGTGCGCATTGAAGCCGGAAGCATCGGGTTTCAAATTGGTCTCATTGAAACAGACCTGGTCATGCTGATCATGAATCGCAAGGGCGCGCGGCGCTTGCTAACAGATAAATTTACACTCGGCGGTCAAGGTGAAGTCGCTGGCGGGCCGGTAGGGCGTTCGACGACAGCCCAAACTGATATCACTTTGAGAGCGGAGATGCTTGCTTGGTCGCGGTCCCGGGGCGCTTTCGCTGGTGTCTCCTTACAAGGAGCCACCCTCCGTCAGAACCTGAGTGATAACGAGGAGATCTACGGACGCCGGCTCAACAACAAGCAAGTCATTTATGGCGATGTCAGTTGGCCGCAAGAGGGAAGCGAGTTCCACAGCGTCCTCGATCGTTACGCCACCCGCGCCCGGCATCGCTGGCTCCATCGTCCCTAAGCAGGTTTATTGGGATATCGGAGACGGAATTCGCCGTGCTCCCGAAGAGCGATACTCGCCTACGTGAATTGCTAGCAGGCGGGCAAAGATATCTGGATGGCGTGCCAGAGTTTCTAGAACTCGTCGCCGGAGGCGTTCGTGTTCTCCGAGCCTTAGCAGCAACGCTCCCATGAATCGTGGCCGTCGGCTCAAGACCTGATGGGCCTTCGCATAACTCGAAAGCTTTCCAGCCCGGAAAGCGCGGGCAAGCGCGACAGCTTGCCGGAATGATAAGCCTAACCCTTCGCCGGTGATTGCATCTACCGATCCTGAAGCATCTCCAATCAACGCCAAAGCAGGGCCCGCAAATCCGGGACGGCACACCGCTCGCAGTTTCCGAGACACCGTTAAGGCCCCGGTCTGGACCGACGAGGGCTCTGCAGATTCGAGACGGTTCATGATCCCCGGAAAGTGTCTCAGCGCTTCATCCAGCCGCAACTTCGGATCACGCGACAGCAACGCGACACAGATCTCACTCTCCGAAAGAGGAGTGATATAGATCTGGCACCGCTTTCCCCAATACAACTCCATATACGCCGACCACGGCCGCACGCGATAGTGGCGCCTGAATCCGAAGCGCTGCAACTCAGGCTTGCGTTGATCGAGGCCGGCATGCCTTCTGATCCGCGAATTTTGTCCATCGGCAGCTAACACAAGTTGTGGCTCTATTCTCTTCTCATCCACAACAATCCCGCCCTCTTCCAGCCGTATTCGGTTAGCTCCCCACAACAGTGAGACTCCCACTTCCTGCGCACGTTCGACTAACAGGTTGTGGAGAACCGTTCGACGCAAACCGATTCCCCTGCCATTCGGAAAATCGGCAGCGACTGAACAATCCCCTTCAGTAAATTGCACACCTCTGAATCGAAATCCCACCCCGGAAGGTATCGCGACGCCTAGCTCTTGCAACCCGGCAATGCTGTCGGGCAGCAACCCCTCGCCACATGTCTTGTCGATGGGAGGAACGGCACAATCCATCAACATGACACTGAACCCTCGCATCCGTAGGGCGATCGCCGCAGCCAGCCCCGCCGGCCCGCCCCCGACGACGCACACGTCCAAGTTGGCGCTCATATCCCTGGGCTTATTTTTTTCAGTTCGTCGCGATACAACGGATTGCCTGGAAATTGCGCCGTTAAGTGGGACAGAAGGCGCTTGGCCTCGGGCTGATTCTTATCGCGCAGAGCAGCTACCGCTAATAACCGTTGCGCAAACGGCTTTAGGTAATGTCCGTTCTTTGCCGTCAGCCGCAGCTTGGCAAGTCCCCTCTCTTTATTCGTTTGCGCCCCATTCATTCGCAGCAGCCAACGCATAGGCGCTGGCTTCAGGCTCAACACATAGTTCTCAAATCCGACGGCGAGATATCCGTCGTAGCAATCGGGATGGGTCGCGAGAAGCTGTTCGGCTCTGCCGCGTGCTTGTTTCACTTCAGCTAGTGATGCGAAATATCGGTTCTCAATCAGCGCCGTGTAATCGGCACGTAGCCCTAGCCGTAATACAGTAGCGAACAACGCTATTTTGTCATCAGGAGATTTTTTCAGAATTGTGTCTGCTAGTCCCTCGCTCCGGTTCAGCGCTGCGTCGAAATCACGCCTCGCTATCGGATCGGGTGTTCCGGTGCGCCTGCGTAAGAACGTGTCGTCATCCACGAAGAACTCCGACTGCAGAATTTTCAGCCTGTCGAATTCCGAGTACAGATAGGCGGCCGCATCTGAAACCGGCCCCATGGGATCGCCCGGATGATTGCGTTCCCAATCGTGAAAACAGCGATGAGCATCGTCAAACGCCAGATTGTACATATCGTTGTACCCCTGGTCGATCAGATCTCCGGTCTTGGCTTCGCTGGAAATTGGGGTCATAGCGACTGAACCGCACACGACCAGAATTATGCAAACGTGTGTAGCCAGCCAAGCGCGCGTCCCCACCAACGCCCGCTTCCCGATCGAACAGTCGCGGGACTTAGTCATTTTTCAACTCACGCCTCCAGATGTCGCGCAAGTGCAACGGGCGGGTTGCGGTCCCGCAGCTCAAGTCCTCCGAGAAACAGGATGTCGTCCGCCGGGGCGGGTTGCATTCAGCAGCGGCGGCCATCGCCCGTACACAGCACCCGCCGTTCATCTGCATAGGTCGGACTTCTGTAAGTATCGAACAGCTGCATTTCACGATCGTCCACTTTACTGGACCACCCTTGCCGCTTTGGCAATTCGAAAGATCCTCTCGATCAAATCTGACGGTTGCGCCGGGACATGGGTTCCGTGGCTAGTGGCATGTGCTCGGGCCGCTCAACCTCGTGGGCGGAGTAACCGGCCTGCTCCGATTATTCGGCCTCCAAGGAATCGCTGGTATCGTCACCCCAGCGAGTACTGGCAGGGCCGCTAAAGAAAAAGCAAATCGTCTCCACATGCTCTGGTATGCGCTCCCCTCGCTAGGAGTAGCCCCAGTCACCTCAATTACATTTCACAATCGCGCCCCTCCCAAATCCAAAGATTATTCGTGATATTTCCGGAAATTCGAGTTAGAATTGTTTCGCTTGAGACCACCTTCTACATAGTGTTAACCGCATCAGCGCTAAACGTGCCATTTAGGAAACAAGGAGCAGCGCCTATGGCAGATAACGAAGCACTGTTTAGTGCTCTTTTTACACCAACCTACCGATTGCCAAACAGTATCCCAGCTATTCCGGCTTCCTGTGCCTGCAACGGCGCGCCCGAACTCGGGGCGATTTCCCACCTGCCCGAGGGCGCAGAGCTGGTCTTTTCCGGAGAAGGTTTTAATGACGCCACTGTTAGGGTTCGTTGGGAAGGGCAGTCCTATTTCATCTTTGCGCAAGATCTAGCAACTTCGGACCCAGCGCTCGAACCGGTCGTTTCGGATCTGAATGGGACGCCGCGCAAACCGTCCAAAACTCAGCTTGTCAAACATCTCACGGCTTCTCAGGTCGCGTAAGTTAAATTACGCGGCCCGTGAGGAGGCGTCTTCTGAAGCGCTTTTTGAAGCTCGGTGAACTCTCCAGACCGCCTCGCATAATGTAGGGGAATGCAACTCCTCCGATTAGCAGTCGCTGCTCTGATCGCGCCTGGCGCTATGCTGTATTCCCAAGCCCCATCAGCTCCGCTTCGCGTCGGCGTCGTTGGTCTGGTACACGGCCATGTGGCCGGATTCTTCAGCGCGGCTATGGGTCGGTCCGATATTCAGATTGTGGGCGTTGCCGAGCCCGATCGCCAGCTGTTCGACCGATACGCCCAGCAATACCGCCTCGCTCCCAGCCTTCACTTCTCCAGCCTCGATGAAATGATCTCTCGTGTTCACCCCCAGGCTGTCCTGGCGTACACAAACACCTTCGATCACCGCAAGCTTGTCGAGGAGTGTGCCCGTCAAGGCGTCCACGTCATGGTGGAGAAGCCGCTCGCCGTTAGCTACGAAGATGCCCGGGCCATCGCCGACGCAGCTCAGAAAAGTAGAATTCATGTGCTCGTGAACTATGAGACCACCTGGTATGCCAGCAACGAAGCCGTCTACGAGATGCTTCAGCAAGGCGCAATTGGCGAACTTCGGAGAGTCGTTGTGCACGATGGACACCCCGGCCCGAAAGAGATTCGAGTCCAGCCGGAGTTTTTTGCCTGGCTCACGGATCCCAAACTGAACGGCGCTGGTGCTCTGTACGACTTCGGCTGCTACGGTGCAGACTTGATGACGTGGCTCGTGCGAGGACAGCCGCCGCTCACCGTCACTGCCGTCACTCAGCAGATCAAGCGTGACATCTATCCCAGGGTGGATGACGAAGCGAACGTAATCCTGACGTATCCCTCTGCCGTTGCCATCCTGCAAGCCTCATGGAACTGGCCGTTCGATCGAAAAGATATGGAAGTTTACGGCCGGACCGGGTATGTGAAGACGATTGTGCGCGACAAAATTGAGTTCCGCCGTGAAGGTCAGAAAGATGCCCGGACGGCGCCCGCCAGGCCGCTATTAGCTCCTTATGATGACCCGCTACACTATCTCGCTGCTCTCATTAACGGGAAAGCGCACGAAGACAGCCTCTCCTCGCTGAACACGAACCTGGTCGTCAGCGAAATCCTCGATGCCGCGCGCCGTTCTGCCGAGTCGGGCAAGACCGTCAGCTTGCCTTTGACTCCATGAGTCCGTCTTGCGCCCGCCACGACACATACTCCACTAAAACGATCGAGTTCGATCCCAAAATTTCTGATATTTCTTCCCCTGAAACGCCGAAATGTTGATACGGCGCGCTTAGTGCGGCCACTAAATGCCGGAGGTATTAGTATGACCAGCGAGACGATGTCGAAGGAAGTGCAGCAATGTATCGAAGCCTGTAGAGAGTGCCAGAAATCCTGCGTGGCGCTAGAAACTAGCGGCGGAGTGGATTCGAAGACGATACAAACGGCCAAAGACTGTGCCGAGATTTGCCAGACGTGCTCGACTTTTGTGATGCGCGACTCGCAATTCGCCGCCAGCATCCGCAAACTGTGCGCAGAAGTGTGTAAGGCCTGTGCCGCCGCATGTGACAAAACATCGCGGGGGAGTATCGGGAAGGAATGCGCTGCGGCGTGTCGCCGTTGCGCGGAGACATGCGTGAACGCAGGCTCTCCGGTCCACGCATAGGTTTTTACTCGCTATTCGGGCTTGCGGGTGGAGATAGCCAATATCTCCATTCCGGCACGTACTGGGACTTCGGTTCAGTATAATTTTGTATTCCAGTTATGTTCTCGATGGTATGGCCCAACCATCTTCCAGCCCGAACTCACTTGACGTGAAGCGCCGCCCGAAGCTGAAGCGGCGTCTGCTCAAGATTACCGCTGGCATCGCCGTGTTGTATGTCGCGGCGATGGCCGCCTTCGCTTATGCGATGCGCCTGCCGCCGGAAAATTTCTCGCGCGTGATGATGCACGTGGGGCCGATTCCGTTCCTTCTGTTCCCATTCGAAAGCATGTGGAAGAACGCCCGGCAGGGACCCGTGCATGTCGGTGACACCGCTCCCGATTTCACCCTCCCCCTTCTCGATCATTCCGGTCAGGTAACGCTTTCTTCTTTTCGGGGCACGAAGCCCGTCGTTCTGGTTTTTGGAAGCTACACTTGACCGCCATTTCGCCGGGAGGTTCCCGCGCTTAACAATCTGTACGCCCGCTACCGGAACCAGGTCTCCTTCTACGTCGTGTATATAGCGGAAGCACATCCCACCGACATATGGCAGATGCAAAGTAACGTCAAAGAGGGTGTTCTTTTTCGCAATCCAAAGACTGATCTTCAGCGCGAACAGGTCGCGAACTCATGTGTGCGGAAACTCCACATTGCGTTTCCCGCGTTGATTGATTCCATCGACAATCACGTTGAGAAGGCCTATGCAGGCTGGCCCGATCGTCTGTTTTTGGTGGACGCTGACGGGAAAATACGCTTCAAGAGCGAGGCCGGGCCGTTCGGGTTTCTACCGAAAAATCTCGAAGCAGCTCTGGCGCAAACGCGTGGTGAATCTTCGATCAGCCGGCGATTCTAAACGGCCGCGCTATGCACGCGGTCTCAAGCGAAACCGGACAAAAATATTTCCTCCCACAGGGTGATTGCCATAATACGGCTTGATCGCTCCTGGCAGCGAGTACATCTGGAAGTTCGCTCCGACCCCCATCTGCACGTTCCTGAACCCGTCTACGTTCTTGAAGACATCAGTGTCACGCGTGTAGCCAATGGTGTAAGCGCCAACCCGGAACGTATGTCCGTAAATTGAATCGAGGCGCTCTTCAAGCTCTGGTTGGTCTCGAAACAACTCGTCCTTGTCCACCACCTCTATGCGCCCTGTGATGAAATTCTTGCGGCGGATCGGTAGAACAGATTCCACCAGGTACGAAATCGAGCTCCGCTTTGTTGCTGTACTGTATTTCCGGCCCCAAATGACACTGGATGACCAGCTCCCGCCCGGCATTGCTCTTGTGTACTCAATGGATGCTGTGCTGCGCACCTGATCGCCCGGCTCGAGCGCTTCCGGGTGAGTGAGGTGCCCCAATGAGACCTGCGCCGCCCAATTCCGCGTTGGAAACCACCATACCCGCGCCGACCACGAGTCAATTGGGCCGGTTTGAATGCTCCAACGGTTTTCATTCGGTTCTGATCCATAGAAGCCGCTCGCCTCCAGCTTGACTTTTTTATAGGCGATCCCCACGGTTAGCACCTCGTCCGCAATATGCGTTGAATCCTGCCAGTGATGGGACAGCGTCGCTTGCGGCAGTTCCATAGCGGAGGCGCGGTGTGGATAAGCGACCGGCCCTAAAGCCGGATCTCCCACCGGAGCAAAGTAGAGTTCCAGCATTGCGTTCTCACCCAGCACCCGCGCATATTGAAATCCCAAACCCATGATGAAATTGTGCGGATGTTGTCCGTCCACAATCGGTTTCCCGAACGCAGTTTCTCCGGTCTGAAACAGGAGCGGATACTGTCTGGCCGTGATCGTTGCTGGTTCAAGACTCAGCATCAGTTGCGTCTGGAATGCTCCCTTTTGGCCCAGGCGGTGCTCGAAGTTGGCCATTACCCAATTCGACGAATAGAGCTTGTCACCGCCGCGGGGTCCGGATTGCTGCGTGTCCACGACAAACGCTTCTGCCATCAACATCGCGTTCCATGTACCAAAGGATTTCATCACCATCGGCATGGGCCACGCCTGCGGATTCATCGCAGTTCCTGAAGACAAATCCATCAGGAACATACTGGCCGCATTCATCTCTCCCATTTGCATCCCATGGTTCATTTGCATGCCGTTATGCTCATTTTGTCCGAAAACAGTCACACTTATGAATGCCCCGACCATTAGGCGGAAACAACGCCACACTCGCTTTCTAGACACAACACCTCCTTTAGGACTTCGGGCCAGCGAGAATCAAAACGGAACGTATGATGTCAGATTCGAAGAGCTACAGCAGATAGGCTCGTGAGACCAGGTGGGGAAGGACTTTGCGAGGGCGCTCGAACGCCCGCAGCAAGAATCGGAAGCGGTACAACCGCAGCGGTCGTGAACGCTACGCCTGAGAAATCACAATTCGAAAGTTGAGTATCTAAATGCGCCGGACGACCCAACCCTAAGTCACGCGAACAAGCGAGAGGGACTTTTGGAGCATGCCTGTGATTCCGTTGATGGCAAGGTGCGACATCCCTGCCGACGCAATCGGCAACCGCACAGGCCAGAATGCATTGCGCGCTCGTGAGCATCAGCGCCAGCGCGATGAGGGGACCGATCACTCGAACGCGTATGCTCATCTGGGCTCATCCTAACATTGGGTCATATGAACGCGGGGCAGCACGGCTGGTCTGCCCCCTTCATTGTTTCGCGGAGCGAGCACTATTCATGCTGGACCCGCTCGCATTCACTCGATTCTTCCGGCAAATGCACGATCCCGGCGCATGTGCAGTAGCACTAGATCCGGCCAGTGCACGCTGCGCGAAGCTAACGCGACTGAATCAATTCATCTGTGGAGTGTTGGTCCCAGGGTCCGTGCTGGTAGGATTGTCACCCGTATCGGACGGACGCCGCTTGAGCTTCGGACGATCCTCATCGTCGCCCTTCGACTTCTTCGACGGATCAGTCTCGTCTTCAATGGGCGCGTTCGAGTTCGGGTTCCGGCGCAAGGTTGGCTTATTTGGATCTTGACTCGCCTGGTCGGGTCGGCGCTGGTTCTCGAGCATGGACAGCCGGGACTTGACATCATTGAATTCCGACGTGGTGACTACGTATTCCGGCTTCGCTTTCAGGTCGGCGATTTCCTTTTGCGATTTTCCGATACGATCGTCCGTCATCGGGTGCGTGGAAAACAATTTCGACACACTGCCGGGCTTGCGCTTCTCATCGGTCTGAATCTTCTCGAAAAAATCGACGAAGGCGGTGGGATCATAGCCGGCCTTGTACATGTATTGGACGCCCAGGTAATCGGCATCGGCCTCAAACCCGCGCTGGAATTTGAGAAAGCCCATCGGAATAAGCAGGCCGGAGGCTTCGTAGATCCCGTACGCTGCGGCCCCGCCCATGAAGATGAGCGGAATGGTTGCAAGCTGCGCGATCTCTCCGCGCGTCGCCTGCCGCGTGCCGTGACGAGCCGCAACGTGTGCGATTTCGTGCGCCATGACGCCAGCCAGTTCCGCCTCCGTCTCAGCTCTCAAGATTAAGCCGGAGTCAACAAAAAAGAAGCCACCCGGTAGCGCGAATGCATTCACAGTCGGATCTTCGATCACCTTAATGGTGAAGGGTACCTTGGCATCGGAATTTCGCACCAGATTCTGGCCGACCCGATTCACGTACTCCGAGACCACCGGATCGTTGATGATCTTCGATTGCCGTTCCACTTGCTGTGCAAGCTGCTTTCCTAGCGCGATTTCCTTTTCAAGCGAGTAGAAGTTCACCTTGCCGGAGACGTTCCGGTCGCCAATGGCATCCGGGTCCTTTTTGGTGTCGTTTTTGGTGTCGTTGGGAAACGCCGTGAAAGGCGTCGCCATCAAAAGGGCTAAAGTGATGCTGGTAAATGATTTCAAGTGAACGAGTCGCCGCATAAAACTCCTTCTACGACTAAGAACCTCGGTGGAGGGCAGCCCAGAACAAAAATGTTCTACATCTCCAGTATAAGGCCAAATCTCAGATATGGGTGCGCACCCAAAACAGGAGAGAGTCATACACCTTAACGTATGCTCGAAGACATGGGTTACGAAAAAGTAACCGGCGTTTTGACCGAGCCGCTTTATTTGCGTTATCGCGAGGAGTTTCCGGTCAGCCGAGACCTTATTTACCTCAACCATGCAGCTGTTGCGCCCCTTTCGCGGCCAGCTGCGGCGGCCATGAAGGATTTGGCGGACGACGTCTGCTATCACGGTTTGCTCCATTACGACGAATGGATGGAAGCCTATGCCGGTCTGCGCGCTGCCGCGGCAAAACTGATCAATGCCTCGCCGGGGGAGATCGCCATTGTTAAGAACACCTCGGAAGGGATTGCAACCGTGGCCGAGGGCATGGATTGGAAGCCTGGCGACAAGGTGATTGTGTTCGAAGAGGAATTCCCGGCCAACTACTATCCATGGATGCGGCTCGAACGGCGAGGAGTCGAAATCGTGCGGCTTTCGATCTACGATCCTGGCGAGAAGATCGCAGCGGCGATTCGAGAAGCGCGGCTACTGGCAATCAGTTATGTGAATTATTTAAGCGGATTCCGGGTGGATTTGCAGCGGATGGGCCAATTGTGCGGCCACCATGGATGTTTCTTTTTTGTGGATGCCATTCAGGGAATGGGTGCCTTTCCCATTGACGTGAAAGCGTGCCACATTGACGCGCTCGCGGCGGATGGACATAAATGGATGCTCGGACCCGAAGGAAACGGGATTTTATACGTGCGACAGAAATGGCTGGACGCCATTGAGCCTGTCGAGTTCGGTTGGACGAATCCAATAGACTACGCGGACTACAGCACCCGCGACATGACGCTGCGCCGCGATGCGGGACGCTACGAGTGCGGGACTTTGAACACCATCGGCTGTTTCGGGCAGAGGGCCGCAATCGAGTTCCTTTTAGAAGTAGGAATCGACAACATCGCTGCCGCCATTGACTTACTGGCGAGTCAATTGGACGCTCGTGTTCGCGCCAAAGGCTATGAGGTGATTACTGCGCGGACGGCCGACACTGGTTCTGGAATCGTCAGCTTTAGGCATCCCTCGATTGATTGTCGATCCATTCTGAGGGAACTGGAGCGGCATCGAGTGTCGGCAACATCACGGCAGGGCTGGATCCGCATGTCGCCGCATTTTTACGTCAGTCCGGACGAGATTGAGCACGTCGTGCGACTGCTACCATCCGTCTAGCTGATAGCCTGAGAATTGTTGCGGATGATCACGGGAGCAAAGATGCTTAGAAGGGCAGGGAATCGCGCTGCAGCGATCCTAATTGCGCTTTGCATCGTGTTTTCGAGCGCCGGTCCAGATCTGCTGCGCGCCAGCGAACCACGCGACTCGTGCTGTCGCATGAAGCACGCCTGCGCTTGCCACCGGCATACGTCCCAAGGACAACCGGCTTGGTCCGCGTTCCCCCGCTGCTCGAACAGTTGTGGCCAGCTACCGAACGTAACTCCGAATTGGATTGGAGCAGTTCGCGTTTCAAGCCAGCTCGCCGCTGCGATCCCGGATTACCGCGCTGCAATTTATGACGGGAGTTGCCGGCTCGAAACACAGCAGAACACGTCACTGCATCAACGACCGCCTCCGACCAAGTCTTGATATCCACGGTCTGAACATTTCCAGCTTTCTGGGAAGGATTGTTATGTCTAAGCTGTCGTGGCGACGGACGCGCCAGTGTGTTTGTCTCTGTTTCGTCACAGTTTTCAGTCCTTGCGTCGTCTTTGGCGCGGCACTCGTTTCTCTTCGTGGCGTGGTACATGATCCCGACCATCTGCCCATCCCGAGCGCAACTGTTACTCTGCGGTCGATCACCTCGGATTACAAATTGACGGCACACACGGGCCCGGCAGGTGAGTTCGTAGTTGATGCCGTTCCGGTTGGCGAATACCTCATCAAAGTTGAACACCCAGGCTTTCTTGCGCAGGAACAAAGCGCTACTGTAAACAGCTCATCGATGTCAGTGTTGCACTTCGCACTGAAAGTCGCACAGCAGAGCGAAACTGTGCAAGTCTCCGAGAGTGGCGATGCACTCAACACTGCTTCTGCTACACCGACGACGACCATCACCCGGCTTGATATCGAGCGGACGCCGGGAGCCAGTCGGGCAAATAGTCTCGCGATGATTACCGACTACGTACCCGGAGCCTACCTGTCCCATGATCAATTGCATGTTCGCGGCGGGCATCAAGTGAGTTGGCTGGTGGACGGCGTGCCCGTTCCCAATACGAACATCGCAACGAACGTGGGGCCGCAGTTTAATCCCGAGGATATCGACACGCTAGAAGTGCAGCGGGGCGGGTACTCGGCGGATTTCGGTGATCGCAGCTATGGCGCGTTCAATATCGTGCCGCGCAGCGGATTTGAGCGCGATCGCGAGGCGCGGTTGGTCGCCAGTTTCGGCAACTTCAATCAGACGAACGACGAATTCAGCATGGGGAATCATACTGAAAAGTTTGCATGGTACGGCAGTGTCAACGGGAACAGAAGCGATCTCGGCCTGATGACGCCCAGTTCGGCTGTTATTCACGATCGCCAGGACGGGTTTGGCGGTTTCGGCACGCTGTTCTATAACTTCACACCGCAAGACCAACTGCGTGTGGTCGGTTCTGCGCGGCGTGATGATTATCAAGTTCCGAACACGCCTGAAGATCAGATAGCCGGTGTTCGCGACAACGAATTTGAAAGGGACGTCCTGCTGAACCTTTCGTGGGTCCACACCCTAAGCACCGGGCAGTTGCTCACCATCTCGCCGTTCTATCATTTCAATCGCGCTGACTATCTGGGAGGAGGAAGCGATCCCGGCCTGAGCACGCAGGCCAAGCAGGCGTCCCAATATGCGGGCGCGCAGATCAGCTATGGCGCTTTGTCGAAGCGCCACAATCTACGGTTGGGAGTGTATGGATTCGATCAAAGAGATTCCAATCAATTTGCGGTAGCTGCGACGAATTCCGGCACGTCACTCGCGCAAGATATCTCGCCTGCAGGTTTTTTGACTACAGCCTTCCTCGAAGATCAGTTCAAGGCGACTGATTGGTTCACTCTTTCAGGAGGCATCCGGCTTACACATTTCAATGGTTTGCTTTCAGAAAATGCAGCCGATCCGCGGGTCGGCGCAGCGCTACAAATCCCCGGTTTGCACTGGATGCTGCGAGGGTTCTATGGCGCTTACTATCAACCGCCTCCTTTATCGACCGTAGCTGGCCCGCTGCTGCAGTTTGGGCTCGACCAGGGTTTCGGCTTTTTGCCTTTGCATGGGGAGCGCGACGAAGAGTATCAATTTGGCCTTGCGATTCCGTGGCGCGGTTGGGTATTGGACGGTGATCATTCGCACATGCACGGGACGAACGTCTTCGATCACGATGCTCTTGGAAACTCAAATATCTTTCTTCCGCTAACCATCAGCGCGGCCGTGGTCGACGCCTGGGAAGTGACCTTGCGTTCCCCAACGGTCAGGCGCCGGGGACAGGTCCATTTGGCTTTTTCCAGCCAGCGGGCCACAGGGTCTGGAATCGTGACAGGTGGGCTGACCGACTTTTCACGACCTGAGGGCGGGCTGTTTCTGCTGGATCACGACCAGCGGCACACGCTGAATGTCGGGGGGTTTGTGAATCTGCCGTGGCGAAGTTGGATAGCAGGGAATGTATATTATGGGTCCGGTTTTCCTGACGAGGGCGGACCAGCGCGGCTACCGGAGCATACGACAGTAGACCTGGCCTTAGGCAAGAATCTCGGCGAGAGTTGGGCCTTTTCCGTCAATGCCATTAACGTCGCAAACCGCCGTTTTCTACTCGACAACAGTGTGACTTTCGGAGGAACGCACTATTTCAACCCGCGCGAGATATACGCGGAGGTGCGGTACCGTTTCCACTTTTGACTGTTCGCATTAGCATGGGTACTCGAATGATGAATCCGTATGCATCGCATTTGGCAGACCGCGATCCGCTGGACGTAATTGCGGCTACAAGCGCGCACCTGCAGCGCCTTTCCGAAGCCGTCGGTTCGGAGCGTCTCGAACAGCCGCTAGGTCCCGGGAAGTGGAATTCGCGGCAGATTTTCTGTCATCTGGCAGATGCGGAAGTGGCGTTTGCGTTCCGGCTGCGCCAAACGCTCGCTGAGGACAATCACGTTATCCAGCCGTTCGATCAACAGAAGTGGGCGAGCACGTTTATGGGCTACCAAGCTCGTCAAGCCCTCGCCGTATTCTCCGCTGTCCGTCACTGGAATCTCGAGTTGATCCACGCAGTGTTACCTGGGGCGCTCTCAAAGCCGCTTACGCATCCTGAGCGCGGAGAAATGACCTTTCGAACCCTCATTGAAACGATGGCAGGTCACGACTTAAATCATTTGGGGCCCCTCGAAAGTTTTCTCCAGAAGCTTTACGTCAGTTAAATAGACGGACCTCGGGTAAATAGACGGACCTCGGGCGGTCGCATGGCGTATTGTGAACGACCTTCGCTATGATAGAAGGAATTGAGCTGTGCTCCAGCGGACGCCAACACTGTGCGCCGCGGTCAACTGCTTTGAGGCGCCCTAGATCTGCGGCGCCGATCCTACTAAATAAGGTTTAAGTCATGTACGCAGTCATTGAAACCGGCGGCAAACAATATCGCGTAACGCCCGGACAAACGATAGAAGTGGACACCATTTCCGGCGATATTGGGGCGGCCGTAGAGTTTGATCGTATTCTGGCAATTTCGAATGAGGCTAATGAGATGGTCCTGGGCGATGCTCTTAAGACCGCTCGAGTGCGGGCTAAGATTGCGGCGCACGGGCGCGGCGATAAGATCCTGGTTTTTAAATTCAAGCGCAAAAAACAATACAAACGCACCATCGGTCACCGTCAGAATTACACGCGCGTGGAAGTGCAGGAGATCCTGCCGTAATCCGAGGTCTAGGCGCATGGGGGTATTTTGCAATGGCACATAAAAAAGGGTTAGGCAGTTCAAAAAATGGCCGGGACTCGAATTCCCAGCGGCTCGGGATAAAGGTGTTTTCAGGCGAGTTCGTAACTGGAGGGTCAATCATCGTGCGCCAGCGCGGCACGCGCTACAAGCCCGGCAGGAACGTAGGGCTGGGGAAAGACGACACGCTGTTTGCCACCGTTCCCGGTACGGTCGAATTTCGCGATCGCGGTCGGCTCGGCAAGTTCGTCAACATCATCGCGCAGAGTTAGCTCCAATCGTTGTTCATCGATCAAGTCACAATTTCTGTAAAGGCTGGTAACGGCGGCAACGGCTGTCTCGCTTTCCGCCGGGAGAAGTATGTGCCTCGCGGCGGTCCAAGCGGCGGCGACGGTGGACACGGAGGCGATGTTGTCCTGGTTTCGAGCGAGCACTACAACACGCTGCTTCACTTGCGCTTCAACCCGGAACATACGGCTGAGCGCGGCCGGCATGGTGAAGGCAGTAATCGAACCGGACACGATGGAGCCACAATTGAGGTCCCGGTGCCCGCAGGCACGATTGTTTACAATGCTGACACCGGTGAGCAAGTCGTCGACTTTGCCGCTCCGGGGCAACGCTGCACCGTCGCTCGCGGTGGCCGCGGAGGGCGCGGTAATGCCCGATTCGCTACGTCGACGCATCAAGCCCCAACCGAGCATGAAGAAGGCCGTCCCGGCGAATTTCTCAAGCTACGACTGGAATTAAAGCTGCTCGCAGATGCAGGGCTGGTCGGATTTCCAAACGCCGGAAAGTCGACGCTAATCTCGCGTCTTTCGGCGGCACGGCCGAAAATCGCGGATTACCCATTCACCACGCTAGAACCTGGCCTTGGAGTTGTTCAGGCAGGTGATCGCACATTTGTGCTTGCCGACATACCGGGGCTGATTGCAGGCGCACACGCCGGACACGGGCTCGGCATTCAGTTCCTGCGGCATGTGGAGCGCACACGGTTACTGGTCCACCTTGTGGACGTCTCGGATTTCAGCGGGCGCGAGCCGGGTGAAGACTTCGACGTAATCATTAATGAGCTCGGCGAGTTCAGCCCAGAACTCGTCGGCAAACCGATGATCGTGGTTGCGAGCAAGATTGACGCGTGCCAACACCGTTTACGGCTCGAAGCTGTGCGCGGCAAAGCCGCCGAGCGTGGTTTGCCATTTTACGAGATCTCGAGCGTGACTGGCAGTGGCATCGAAGAGCTTCGTTATGCAATCAGCTCCCAGCTGTTCAGCAACGCGGAACAGGATAAAATTTCGGTCGGAAGCTAAACTCTGCCGGTGCAGGGCCCGGTCTTCAAAACCGGAGTGCGGCACTTTTGTTGTCGCGGGTGGGTTCGACTCCCATTAGCTTCCGCCACTCGGTCTGCGGACAAACAATGCGCGGTCTCAGCTCTCATTTCACTTCAAACTCATAAGATCCTGAACCGATCTTGACAACATAACTTCCGAACTGCTCGCGTGCCCGGACGATCTTCCCGTTCTGTTGACTTTCGCGCCGGGAATCGCCGGAAGAAAAACTCGGGCGGTGGTGTTTGCCGGAATCGAAACTTTCAGCGAGAACGGGCCGCTAGCGGTTCCGCTCCAGTCGGTCGTAATCCGGCCATAAGCTGATTCATATTGCCCGTGCGACTCATCAACGCGCGGGTCGAGTCGCGGATGGCTCGTGATTTCGTGAAAGCCCGGACCGCCCGTAGTCGTGTCAATTCCGGCTACACACTGGTACACGCAGCCGACAACAGAGCCGAACGCATAGTGGTTATACGAATTCGTCGCCGGATCGCCCGTGTCGCCGTTCCATCGCTGCCACTGTCATTGCCCCTTTCTTGAGCATGTAACCCCAAGACGGGTGCGTATCCGTGAGCAGCAGCTGAAACGCGACATCCGCGTCGTCGTGATCGGCGAGTGCAAATAGCAGGAACGGAGTTCCAAGGAAGCCCGTCGTGAGATGTCCGTTATGAGCTTGAATATCTTTGACGAGCTTATCGACGGCTGCACCTTCCAGTGACTTTGGCAAGAGTTTCATCTGGAGTTAGCACGTACGACGTCTGCGAGCCATTCCCGACAGTTCCATGGTCCTTTATATAGGCCTTCTGAAACGCTGTGCCGATATCGGCATACAGATCCGAGTAGCGCTTCGCATCCTCATTTTTGTCGGTTGCACGAGCCATTTGCGACACCATCCCTGTTATCAATGCCCAATATGCGGTGTCAACCAGATCTTTGGAAGTGCTTGTATCCGGCGCTAGTCAGTCTGCACAATTGGGCCGACGTTATTTTTTTGGATGAAATCGGGATTGGCATCTTGGATGAATTTAATCCAGCGCTCCATACCGCCAAGGACGTTCGATTACTACTCGATCACCGTATTGCAGCCAAGTGGTCCATGGCACAATCACCCCGGCGTCGCCCATCCAGGCGCGCCTTCAATATCGCGAGACCAATGTTGGGCGAGACATTAGTGAACGCACCATTTGGCGGCTGCGCATCATCCACATCGCGCATCCATTTGTTCGCGAACGCAGCGATATCGAATTTATAATTTCCCGTCCGCCAGAAAACGGCAGCATCCGCGATCCAACCCAGGCGCTCATCGCGGTGCGGGCAATCCGTCGGGACGCGCAGGAAATTACCGCGTTGGCCCCAAATCCCCAGCTGCCACATCTTGTTTACCATCTCGCTTGAGGTCGTGACCGAAGCGGTTGGCTCGCCGCTTAAGCTGCTCACCACCTCTGCAGTCAGATCGGCGAGCGTCGGCTTTCCAGGATAGCCGCTCACTTCCAGGTACCGGAAGCCGTGAAAGGTGAATCTGGGTGTGAACGTTTCCTCTGATCCTCCGCGCAGCGTGTGCGTGTCGGTCGCATCGGCGTTCCGTAAATTGGTCGTGTAAATCGTTCCGTCCGGATTCAGGATTTCGGCAAAGCGTAAACGAACCGTCGTTCCCACCTTGCCGTTTACTCTCGATGCAATCCACCCCAGCATGTTCTGATCCCATCTCAAAGACATAGGAGCCATCCGGCAGCGCATTCATTCGCTCCGGCCTGAGCGTTGATCGAGCAAGAAAGCGCGTCGCCGGAGCCAGCTTGAAATCTTGGGCTGTTCAGGACATGCCGCTGCCGAACCAGCCCACTCCAACGATTGCGCCATTGCGTTTTGGCCATCTTTGGGTAAACCGATGACGTCGTATGTCTGGTACTGCATGCGCTTCGTGAAATCAGTAAAGCCCGACGTCAGAACGTCGTGTCCGACGCGCTGCCCGTTGATAAACATCTCGTAAGGCCCCAAGCCGTGGCTAGGCGCGTGCCCGCACTAATCGCTTCTGAACCGTAAACGCTCGGCGGCCCAGGTACACCTCCCAGAGATTCGCCACTTAACCGTTGATCACTGAGCTTCCCGATGACGCTTGCTGGTGCCCACTACCTGTCAGATTGTAAGCGCGCCTGCCAGCGGTTGCCCGTGAAAAATACGTTCAATGGTTCCGCTTTGGTGAGTTATTTTGAGCAAAGCCGCCAGCGCACCCGACTGCGGAGTGTTAGGCGGCGTCGCATTTGGACCGAACTGCGGAGGCGGTGGAACCTTCACCATTACATCGATCGATTTCTTTCCTTGAACGAGAAATCCGTCAATCTCCCCGGCGATCAAATTCATTCCAATGACGCTTCGCACGCATCGAGTAAGAATTTCTCAAGAGAGCAGGTGCATCTCTGTTCGCCTACCCTGCGCTGCCTTTGTGGAGGGGTGGTGGCAAAAGTAGAGGAGAGATCAATGCTAAAGCCCGCAAAAATTCACTCGACTGTCGAGGCCCGTCGTCTAAAACCGCTGCTGTAATGAAATCAGCGCTAGCCGAACGCACTTCACCAGTTGTCGGTTGGTTTGGGGACGTTAGTTTGGTTGATATAATTCCCGCGTCGTCGCCGAACCAATTTCGCGACAAAAATACCCAAGGAACAGGTCGGGTCGGAGTGGAGGAAGAAGACGTTTCAGCCAACTGGCGGGAAACTATTTAACGCGAACTTAGGTCAAGAATCGTGTGCCTTGATCGAAGGAGCGCACACCTGAACGAAAAAAGTAAGTCTTTCCTCATGGCCAAAAATGTACGTGTATCTTCCAAAAAGGCGGTCAGGTCATCGAATCAGCATGGTCGCTGTAAAGCTTTTTGCGCTGATCGCACTTGTTTCCACGGGATACGCCCAGAGTTCACAGGCTCCGACCACAAGCGACCCGCGACCAGCGCCCCTGGACGCGCGAGATCGAAACCTGTACGCAGGCGATAACGCCGTAGATCGTTCGACAGCACGAAAATTGATAAGCAACATTTGCCTCGATCAGAAGGATATCTGGACCAGCCCGTTCAGAATGCACAAATCAGATGCAGAGTGGTGGGCTCTAGTCGGAGCTGGCACGGCAGCACTCATCGCGAGCGATTACACAATCTCGAAACAGCTGCCGAATTCCGGATCATCGGTCTCTATAGGGACAGATATTAGCCGCGCTGGGCAGGTCTATAGTGTTTACCCGTTTGCCGCCGGTCTATTTGGGCTGGGCCTGGCTTCGAAAAACGACCATCTCGAACAGACGGGAGTGCTCGGGATCCAGGCACTTGTGGACGCTGTTATCGCCGTTAATGTGGTGAAGATCGTGAGCGGCAGGGAGCGACCGCTCGAAGGCGACAAAGGCGGCCACTTTTGGAAAGGTGGCTTCGGTTTTCCATCCGGACATGCGGCGGAAGCTTGGGCCATCGCGACGGTTGTGGCTTCCGAGTACGAAAATCATAAATGGATTTCTGTGCTAGCTTACAGCTACGCCACTGCAGTGAGCGCGTCACGCGTCATGGCGCGGCAGCATTTTCCCGCCGACGCATTCGTGGGCAGCTCGATTGGATTCTTCATTGGTCGATACGTTGTCAGGACTCAGGAGAGACACCTTCAACATTCTCATTCGCAGCATGCGTTCCTATTGCAGCCCGCAGTCGGATCCTTCATACGCGGCGAGTATACATTAGGCGTCACTCTGAGCTGGACCTCGGCGAGTACGACTGGAAGCGGCATTTCTCAGTAACTGCTAAGCCCACAGCATCTGCGTTTTTGTGATCGTCGCGCGGCAAAATGCGACCTACTAGTCGCTGCCGAACTTCTCAGGTTTTTAGGGCAGACCCGTCGCACTTGGCGCATGGATAAGAGCAGTTCGCGTCGATTCCTGCGAGCCACTGACTGTTTAGCGATCCTTGACCCGTTAAGTGCCGAACGCTTTGCAGCATATCCAAATTTACCTTCAACAATTGGCAGTTGCGAAGGTAAAGGGTCCTGCCTGCTCGGGTGCTTCGCCGAGGGAGGCCGAGTTGCGGCATTACTCGGGAAGGCTGCCTGATGACGCTCATGGAAGGGGTACACATCATGCCTTCACTTTTTGTCGCCTTGTTTAAATTCTGCGGCAAGCACCCGCTGGACCCGATTGAAGCTGCGACCGTGAAGCGAAGCTAACACTATGGTTCGAACAGCACGGCTTTCGCGAAGGCGAATATAGCGGCAGCCTGCATGGCGATCGATGGCCATTTCCGGCACCAACGACACGCCAATACCGGCGGCGACCATACCTAAGATGCTGCTAAACTGGCCGCTTTCAAACGCAATCTTCGGATTGACATTCGCGCTGCGGCAAATGGCAAGGCTGAGGTCTCGAAAGCAGTGACCATCGCGGAGCATGACCAGAGATTCGCCGCGTAGCTGTCCCAGAGAAACAGAATCCTTCGAGGCCAGCGGATGCTTTTGTGGTAGAGCGGCCAGAAGGGGTTCGGTCCGGATGGGCTGCAGTTCGAGATCCTTGTGACGGAGCGGTAGAGCGAGCAGGGCGAAGTCGATCGACAGGTCGCGCAGCCCTTCTATGAGGACCGGCGTGGTCTCTTCCACGATGCGCAACCGAGCGTCCTGGAAGCGCTTGGTGAAAGCTGCGGTGTAGCGCGGAATCAAGTATGGCGCGATGGTCGGAATTGCGCCCAAGGTGACGCTTCCGCGAACATCCGCATTGTTTAAAGCGACGCTGGCGCGTGCGACATCGACCTGATCGAGAACCATGCGGGCATGTGGGAGGAACGCACGCCCGGATTCCGTCACACGAATGCCGCGGCCGAGCCGGTCGAAGAGCTTGGCACCAAGTTCTTCCTCAAGCTTCAGCACCTGTTGTGAGAGCGAGGGCTGGGCGATCTGGCAACGCTCGGCTGCGCGGCTGAAGCCGCCGGTTTCGGCGACTGCGCAGGCATACCGAAGCTGATGAAGTTCCATAGGTATAGCCTATACCTCAGAGGGTTTTCGATATTGGAAATATAGCTCGCTTGGTGCTACCGTGGGACCGGAAGGGATAGGAAGCACCACGTGGAGACCTTGAACGCAGAAAGAGCAGAAAAGTCAGCAGTCGAACCCCAATGCCCCGTCGCTCACGGCAGCGGTAACGGGAATGGCAACAGCGGCAAGAGCGCGCGTCGGACGAATCGTGACTGGTGGCCCAACCACCTGCAGTTGGAACTGCTGCACCAACACTCCAACCTGTCGAACCCCATGGAAAAGGATTTCGACTACGTAGAGGAGTTTAAAAAACTCGACTATTGGCAGTTGAAGGAAGATTTGGCCGCAGCGATGACGGACTCGCAGGAGTGGTGGCCGGCAGACTTCGGCCACTACGGCCCATTGATGATTCGTATGGCCTGGCATGCGGCTGGCACGTATCGCACGTTTGACGGCCGAGGCGGCGGTGGACGCGGACAGCAGCGCTTTGCGCCCCTGAACAGCTGGCCCGATAACGTGAACCTGGACCGCGCACGCCGGCTTCTCTGGCCGGTGAAGCAGAAGTATGGGAAGCAGATCTCCTGGGCCGACCTCATGATCCTTGCCGGCAACGTCGCGCTGGAAACGATGGGCTTCAAGACTTTCGGCTTCGGTGCCGGACGTCCGGACGTGTGGGAACCCGATCACGACGTCGATTTCGGCTCCGAGGCGGCTTGGCTAGGTAGCGATAAGAGGTTCACCGGTGAACGTGAGCTCAGCCCCCCGTACGCTGCGACGCACATGGGTTTGATCTATGTAAATCCCGAGGGTCCGGAAGGCGTGCCCGATCCGGTTGCGGCGGCACGCGACATCCGCGTGACCTTCGGCCGCATGGCCATGAATGATGAGGAAACGGTTGCGCTCATCGCGGGCGGCCACACCTTCGGAAAAACTCACGGCGCGGCGCCGGGACATCATCTTGATAAGGAGCCCGAGGGCGCACCGATCGAGAATCAGGGGCTTGGCTGGACAAACGCCTACAAGACCGGCATCGCCGGCGACGCGATTGGCAGCGGAATCGAGGTGACCTGGTCCACGAAGCCGAAGCAGTGGAGCAACGATTACTTCGGCCACCTGTTCAAGTACGAGTGGGAGGTGATCAAAGGCCCCGGTGGCGCATACCAGTGGAAGCCCAAGGGCGATGCTGGCCGCGGAACCGTGCCCGATGCGCACGATCCCAGCAAGAAGCACCAGCCGGGCATGCTGACCACCGACATTTCGATGGTGACGGACCCCGAGTACCGGAAAATCTCTGAGCATTTCTACAATAATCCGGATCAGTTCGCCGACGCGTTCGCCCGTGCGTGGTTCAAGCTCACCCATCGCGACATGGGTCCGCGCGCCCGCTACGTTGGCCCTGAAGTACCGAAAGAGGTGCTGATCTGGCAGGATCCGGTTCCGCCGGTGGATCATCCAGTGGTCGACGAGACGGACATCAAGGCACTGAAGGAGAAGGTGCTGGCGTCGGGGCTTTCGGTTTCGGAGCTGGTCTCGACCGCATGGGCTTCTGCCTCAACCTTCCGCGGATCGGATAAGCGGGGCGGTGCGAACGGCGCGCGAATCCGGCTCGCTCCGCAGAAGGATTGGAAGGTAAACCAGCCGGCGCAGTTGGCTCGCGTATTGAAGGCCCTGGAGAAGATCCAGAGCGACTTCAACAACTCGGCCGGAGGCGGGAAAAAAATCTCCTTGGCTGATTTGATTGTGCTCGCAGGCGCAGCGGCAGTTGAGAAAGCGGCAAAGGACGCCGGCACTGATGTGACGGTTCCGTTCACGCCGGGCCGCACGGACGCTTCGCAGGAGCAGACCGACATCGAATCCTTCGAGCCGCTCGAGCCCAAGGTGGATCCGTTTCGTTCCTACGGGTACAAAGACTCTGAGCCGGCGGAGGTGGCCCTGCTGGACAAGGCGCAACAGCTACGTCTGACTGCGCCGGAGATGACGGTGCTGATCGGCGGCTTGCGCGTGCTAAACACTAATTTCGGTGGTACGAACTTTGGCATCTTCACTGAACGCCCGCAGATGCTGACCAACGATTTCTTCGTCAACCTTTTAGACATGAAGTATGTATGGAACGCGACCAGCGACTCGCAAGATACTTTTGAGGGCAGCGAGCGGAAATCGTCCAAGCCTAGGTGGAACGCGACGCGCGCCGACCTGATCTTCGGTTCAAATGCGCAACTAAGGGCGGTGTCGGAGGTGTATGCGTGCTCGGACTCGCAACCGAAGTTCGTCAGAGATTTCGTAAGCGCCTGGTATAAGGTGATGAATCTCGATCGCTTCGACATCATCCAGACCGTTTAGCTGCTTTGCCCAACGTGAGTGCAGGGCCACGTTCAACTTAGATGTCCAGTGAAGCTCTTCCTGCGCTCCTGGCGGGGAATTAAGCCGGTTACTGCGCCGGTGCGGGAAGCGGAAGCGGCTGAGGAGACAGCCTTTCTGCCAGATCCCGACTTGGGTCCGCCGCGCGGCGTTTGAGGTGGACCGAGGCATATCGGTGCGCAGGTTGCTGATAGCGTCTTCGCTCGGCCTCATCCGTTTGCCATGCGCATGGGTATCCGCACTGCCGGCCGAGACAATAACCGGAGGACGATACTGGTAAACGCCGCGGGTGCGAAATAGTTCTGCCACAGAACGTGATCGCCCGGATCGGAACGGCATCGATTCAGGATATGCAAAGGAGAGATATGAATCGTCGTTGTTTCATAGGAAATGCAGCAGCGCTTTGGGGTTCACTGTGGCTCGGACGGCATGCGGTTGGTGGAGGGCTGGCTTTGCCGCCGCAATTCAAAGCGGGGGCGATCAGCGATGGGTTTTCCCAGGATTTCGGACAGGCACTACACGTGATGAAGAGCTATGGACTGCGCTGGGTGGAGATCCGGCGCGTTTTCGGGGTATATAACACGGATGCGAGTCCCGCTCAGATCCGCCAGATCAAAGAGCTTGTCGACCGCTACGGATTCCGGGTGTCGGTGATCGATTCAGCTCTCTACAAATGTACGTTGCCCGGAACGACGCCGAGCACGAGTGAGAAGGATTCGTATCCCTATGCGGAGCAGATGGATCTTTTAAAGCGTGCCTGCGACCGCGCAAACGAACTGGGGGCAGACAAGATTCGCATTTTTACCTTCTGGCGGGTCGCTCATGCGTCGGCAGTTTTGAAACGAATCGCAGCGGAAGTGCAGAAGGCGGTGGATGTCGCGAAAAGCCACGGCATGCGCCTGGTGATCGAGAACGAAGAGTCGTGCAACGTAGCGACAGGCGCTGAGCTGAGGCACATGCTGGCGGAAGTTCCTGCTTCCAATTTGGGCGCAAACTGGGACGTGGGGAACGGGTACATGCAGGGCGAGGTGTCTTATCCCGACGGCTATGACAAGCTCGACAAGACACGCATCTGGCATATGCACCTGAAGAGCATGACCTGTCAAACCGGGTTGAAAGAATGCACGGAAACGATCGCGGGCCAAGGTTTGGTCGACCTCGTCGGGCAATTTAAGGCTCTACTGCGCGATGGCTATCACGAGACCATGTCGGTGGAGTGCGAATTCTCGTTGCCGGGCGTTTCTCAGCAGGAAACCGCAAAGCGTTCGCTCGACGGTGTGATTCGGGCAATGCAGAAAGCCGTGGGCGAGAAGTCTTGAACCGCAGATCGTTCGACCTCCTGGCGTTGTCAGCGCTGCTGAGCCAGAGTTCGAGCGGTCGGTCCGGATCCGAGGTTTACGAGCACTGGAAGCTGGGAGTGATCACGGACCAGGTTGATTTCGACCTGAGCCGTGTACTGGATACGTTTTATCGCAGATACCCGCTACATTGGGCGGAGATGCGCTACTTGCGATTGCGCGGAGAAAATCGGTATCTGTATGCAGACGCGACGCTGGCGGAACTCAAACAGGTGCGGCGAGAACTCAACGATGCGGGCGTGCGGGTGTCGGTGCTCGATTCCGCGATCTATAAGATGACGCTTCCCGGGACAGATCCGGTGGGCGAAAGGCCGGCTTATGCAGATCCGGCGCACGAACGCCTCGACAGGCAACTAGAGGATCTCAAGCGAGCCGCTGACGGGGCGCACGCGGTTGGCACCAATCGGATCAGGCTGTTCACGTTCCGGCGCGTTGCCAATCCAGACGCGATATTCGATCGCATCTTGGAAGAATTACAGCGGGCCGTCACGATCGCGAAGCAGCACGATGTTGTGTTGCTGGTTGAGAATGAATACGACACCAATACCGCAATGGGCAGGGAGATCGCGAACCTCTTTAAAGCGATTCCGGACAGTCACCTGATGCATAACTGGGATCCCTGCAACAGCTATGAAAGCGGCGAGGTGCCGTTCCCGACAGTCTGGAATGAGATTGACCATAGTCGGATCAGTCACATCCACCTGAAAGACGCGAGGGGCAAAGAATGGAAGCCGATCGGGTCAGGCGAGATCGATTTCGCCGGTCAGCTTCGAGCACTCACGCGCATCGGATTTTCGGGAACGCTGTCGCTGGAGACACGCTACCGAGATGCACAGCAGGATGCATATCGATCCAGCGTGGAGTCGATGGACGGGCTGTCTCGTTTGCTCCGGCGGTTCTGATGAAGACTGCGTTGCAGTTGCGTTAACCGCTCTTGAATGTCGAACCCGTAATCAGGGCACGGCAAGACGCCGCGTCAGAACAATAGCTAGGGACCGATGCACGAGAAGCCAGTGTAGTATTGCGTACGATAGTCGTAAGGTTTGTCTAAGGGGAATTCATGAGATCTATACTCCATGGAGCTGTGGCGTGGAAGTTTTCGCGCCTCAGTGTCGCATCCATTATTGCGCTTGTGCTTTCGCTCCTTCCTGCAGCTAGTCAGGAAATTACGGGCAACATAGGTGGTACAGTTACCGACCCGACTGGCTCCGTAGTTCCTAATGCGACAGTTAAGGTTACAAATACTGGAACGGGGATTTCCCGTACCACGAACACTACATCGACCGGTGCCTTCAATCTGACCGCCCTGCCCGTCGGGAACTACTCTCTTCATGTCGAGAGCCCAGGGTTCAAACAGTACGAAACGATGAACATCCGCTTGGATGTGAATGATCGTCTGAACTTCGAAGTGAAGCTGGAGGTGGGCGCTCTGGATCAGCGCGTAGAAGTTTCTGGTGCGGCCGCGCCGTTGCAAACGGAAACGAGCGAGATCTCAAATCTGGTCGGCGCGGCACAGACACAGGCCATGCCACTGAACGGGCGGGTTTTCAGTCAGCTCGTCGAATTAGCGCCGGGTGTTGTCGCGGAGAATGGACGGGTGAGCGGGGGAGTTGGACTCGATAGTAATACCGGGATTTCAATCAATGGTAATCAGAGCAACTCCAATCTGTGGCTGGTTGATGGGCAGAACAATATGGATATCGGCTCGAACGCCCAGAACGTCGTGACACCGCCCTTGGATGCTCTTGAAGAGTTCAAGGTACTGCGGAATAACTTCAGCGCTGAATTCGGGCAAGTCACGGGCGGAGTTATCAACGTAGTGACGAAGCAGGGCACGCGTGACTTCCACGGAAGTATTTATGAATACCTGCGCAATGACAAGCTGGACGCGAACGATTTCTTTCTGAACTCTTCGGGATCTCCAAAAAGTGAACTACGCTTCAACAACTTCGGATATACGCTAGGGGGCCCCTTCTGGATTCCGGGTCTGTACAACAAGGACAGAACAAAGGACTTCTTTTTCGCCTCATACGAAGGCCGACGCGAAGTACGGGGCAATGTCGCAACTGATACCGTGCCCACTGCGCGTCAGCGGCTAGGCACTCTCGATCCGACATGTCAGTTCACTATAGGTCCGTGCGCGGTGCAGCCGTTCGATCCACAGGAAAATGTACTCTCGAGTGAAGCAAATGTGCCGTCGTCGCAGATCGACCCCAACGCGGCGGCCATCTTGGCGCGATATCCCTTGCCGAATGCAAACTTTAATGGCTTCAACTTCATCGCTAGCGAGAACAAGGACACGGTAGATGATGTTCAGCTGTATCGCTGGGATCATAACTTCAGCGAAAAGGCAATGCTTATGGTTCGCACGATGGAGGAAACCCAAGGGTTGGGCAATATCAACAACCAGCTTTGGGGCGACGATAACTTTCCAACCGTGAGCAGCGATTGGACTTTTCGGGCTTGGAATACCGTGGCTAAACTCACGTACCTGATCACCCCGCACCTGATCAATGATTTTCAGGCTGGCTATACACAAAACTTCATCCAATTCCAGACAAGCAAGAGTTCTGATCCAACGCTCGCGTCGCGCGCCGGGTTCACTTATACCGAGTTATTCCCACAGACTAGCGGTTCGTTTCCTGCGATCGATGCGAGTGATGGTTTTGGCTCACTTCAGCATCAGGCACCGTTTACCAACCGCGAGGCGCTGATTCAGTTCAAGGACGACGTAGCTTATACATTCGGCTCCCATACGCTTAAAACGGGTTTTTTTCTTGGATTAAGCCGCAAGCGAGAGCCGGCTAACGGCGGTTCTGATCCCACTGCGGGCAGCTTGTCCTTTGACACCTTCAGCAATCTTCTTACAGGCAATATTGCAACTTATCAAGAACCAGCAACACTAAACCCGGTCTACGACCGGTGGCATGATGGTGCAGTCTACTTTCAGGACACCTGGAAGGTTAGGCCGAGCTTAACGCTTGATTTCGGACTTCGGTGGCAGTATTTGGGCCAGGTTTTTTCGGCTCACGACAACATCGCCAATTTTTATCCTAGCCGGTATGATCCCTCGAGGTGCTCGACAGCTGCATTTGGTGCCAACGGATTGGTAGATCCGACTTTATGCGACACGCTGAATGGGATCGTGACACCACAATCCCCCGATCTGCCCAGCCGTGCACTTGTGAGCAACCATAAGAACGATTGGGAGCCACGTGGCGGATTCGCTTGGGCGCCGGGCCTTCTTTCAAAGAAGTTCGTGTTTCGCTCGGGTGCGGGCATCTTCCACGGCCGAGATGCGATATCCCAAACCAGTGCCTTGGGCCAGCTTCCACCTAATAACAGAACAGCAAGCCTGAACAACATCACGTTTTCGCAGCTTGTGCCTGGCCAATTGTCACCATTCAATCCAACGACTCCGCAACCGCCAACGCTGCTCCAAGCTCTGGATCCCACCTACAACAATCCATCCTCATACCAATACAGTGCCGGCATTCAGTACCAGGCGGCTCGTAATACAGTGTTCGAGCTCGATTACGTCGGGAGTCACCAGATTCATCAGGGTCGGAACCGGGACATCAATCAGACGCCTTATGCTGTTCTTCCTAGCATTTATCAGGGTCTCGTCAACCCCGATCTTTTCCGGCAATATCTTGGCTTTAACCATATCTATGTCAACGGCCGGGACGGCACAAGTCGCTACAACGCTCTGCAGCTTTTTGGGAATCATCGATTTACGGCGGGGGTTGAATTCCAAGTGGCTTACACTTGGAGCCGCTTGATCTCGGACACGCTCAATCAGGATACCGAAGGGCTCAATAGCCCCGTCCAGGATGCTTTTAATTTGCGAGCAGAAAAGGCACTTGGCACTCAGGATCAACCGCAGGCGGTGAGTATCAATTACATCTGGGAACTGCCCTTTTTCAAAAAGAGTTCCAACAAGCTGCTCAAGGGCACCCTTGCCGGATGGGAACTGGCTGGCATTTACATCGCGCACTCCGGCCTTCCTCAGAATGTATGTCTTGACCACGACGTAGTTGGCTTGTCTGATGGCGGAATTATCTGCCAAAGACCGAATCTTATTGCGAACCCCAATTTTGACGGCGACAAGCAAACCGTCGCCGAGTACTTCAACACGAGCGCATTTGTGTTACAAACCCCGGGCACCTTCGGGAATGCAGCTCGCAACGTAGTACGCGGACCGGGAATCAATAACCTGGATTTCTCGGTCTTCAAAAATTTTGTTCTGCCGCATTTCTTCGGGCCCTCGGGCGAAGAGGGGCCAAGATTGCAGTTCCGTGGTGAGTTCTTCAACGTTTTGAATCATACTCAGTTCAGTTCAATCGACACCACATTTGTTCCGGTTGCAGATATTGCAGGAGCGCCCGTTAGTCCTTCATCCGGTTTCGGTTCAGTGACTGGGGCCTATGCGCCTCGAGAGATTCAACTAGCACTGAAGCTCGTATTCTGACAGAGGGATCGGGGCCTCTGTATGTTGGGTAGTTTCAATACCGGCACGTGGGTAATGTCGTGCATGTGTGCGTTGCTGGTGTCTTCGCTGGCGAAGGTGCAACAGAATCAGACGTACGCAGCAGGCGAACACTATCGAGCAGGCATCAAAGCGGCTGAGGAAAAAGAATTTCCGAGTGCGGCACGTGAGTTTCGGGAAACATTAAGAATTGATCCCAGCTTTCCCGGCGCTCACAGGCAGCTCGGACTGGCGCTCTTTCAACTGCGCGAGTATGACTCAGCAATTCCCACGCTGGAAAAAGCCATGTCCGAGCAGCCTACAGATGCCCAGATCCTGTTGGCCTTAGGAACATCGCTGGCCCGTACGCATCAGCGGGAAAGAGCCCAACAAGTTTTTGTCGAGCTGTTGAAGTCGCAGCCAGATTCGCCCGAGCTGCATTTACTGTGGGGTGAAGCATACGCCAGCCAGTTTCAGGACGAGAGCGCTGAACGAGAATTTCGCCGTGCTATTGAAATTTCTCCAAAACTCCCTTGGGCGCATTTTGATCTAGGACTCTTAGAAATCCACCGGCATCAGTTGGATGATGCGCGACAGGAATTCGCTGCGGAGCTGAAGGGTCATCCAGAGAACGCACGTGCCCGCTATCATCTCGCGTTCGTACTACTCGAACAGAACAAGACCGAGGAGGCGTTTCCCCTGCTGGAAGAGGTCGTGCGCCAGAAGCCCGAATATGCTGAAGCACACTATAGCCTCGGCAAATTGCTGCTCCAGAGGGGTGACGTGAATACTGCGATCACCGAATTGGAGGCAGCAGCGAAATATGGACCGTCCAAGACTTACTCTCATTATCAACTCGGAAGAGCCTATGCCAAGGCCGGCCGTCAAGATGATGCTCGGAAAGAGTTCCAGACCGTCAAAGAGCTAGAGGCTCATCCAGTCGCAACCCAACCCGGCTCAATCGCCGTTCCCGAATGAGCCTCGCGGCTACGAATTCTTTACCTTCCTTCGCGTTCCGCTTGTCCGTGGGCAGGGCGGCACACCGCTAACTTTCAGGTGAGCCCACGCCCGAAACCTAGCGGATTCCTGTTCCAGGGACAGAGCGCGGTTGTATGGGAAGCCGGCACGGATCATGGATCTCAATAATTCTCTTCTTCCAGGATCCGGGTTGACGGTGTACTGCGCGCTTTTTATCAACGATGCCGGCGAAATTGCGTGTTTCCGCGGGCAACAACAGAAGCCGCCTCTGCGGCCGCTCCCTTTTATTGTTGGCGGGACAGTTGAGGCGTATGATCGAGCAGCCCCGTTGACGCACTCCAGCATCAAGATGTACATCCTGGTTGCGTAGAGAAATCTTGGCTCCCCGCTGCCGGCAGCGCTCTCTTTCTCAGGGAGTTTTTACCGTTTATAAAAAAGGCTGGGGATGACCATACACGAGCCATAAAAGCAAGAGCGCTGACGCGGGCGAGACCTAAAAGAGCGTGGATTGTTCGTCTGAATACGGCAAGGAAGCCCGGTGGAAACGAGCGGATAAGTGGTTTCAAAGTGGCGGCCAAAGTACAGCAATTGATGCTCAAGTAGCGCAGATGCACGGCATATGTACCGCTTGAGCGTGCTGGTGCGCGCCGATGGATGGGTAACCAAACTCTCCCCAATCGCATTGCAGGACTTGGTTCGATCGGGCATTTCGACCAGAGCCCTGTCAAGGGCTGTCGCCGGTCTCAAAAACGGGTGGAGAGAGGGCCGCATGAACTCCACGGTCCAGCCATCTCCTTTGCGTACTGCTACGTCCGAAGTTCGAAAGAGCGGATGAGTAGCTGACATCAAGCAGCGCAGCTGGCATACCGTTTCCGGAGACATCAGCGTTAACGATGCCCCAACGCCCGCTGCCCAGACCGATCATCGAACCAATCCCCAGCGACAGCCCCCGCCGGCTGCCATGAGGTTCCAAATTCACATCCCGGGACCAGTGGAACCGTTTTCGGAAATAGCGCTTCTTGGACCGCGCGTGTTTCTTCCGGTTCGCGCTGCATCCGTTCGCGTTCTATGCGCTCATGCCGAAAAAGGCGCGCATTCTCAATTGCGACTGTTATGTGCCCGGCGAGCGCCTTCAAGACGTGCAGTTGGTCGTCAGAGAAGGCATTCGTCTGTTTGTGGTCGACGCACAGGGCGCCGATGACCTCCCGGCCGGCTTTCAGTGGAAGGTCGACCGCCGAGCGTGTCTCTCCGGCTCACAAGCGATGTAGTAAGGGTCCAGAAGAACGTCACGCGCATAGTGCACCTCCGGTGGCAGCGACATGGCCACCATGCCCTGTACACCGATTTTCAAACGCGCACGTTTTGTTGACTGTGCAACCGCGTACTCCATGCAGAACCATCTCGTCGGTTCCGGGATCGCGCAGCCATACGGACACTGCAGATCGAAGCAGCTAAGTCGTTTACAACTCTTTCGAGGAGTGCATCCAAATCAAGGGTCGAAGTGATTAGCTCGGCAGCCCTTTGCAATTTAATGAGTGTCTGAACGAAATCGCACGAGCTGTGAATGCGCGGTGGAGCGATAGAACTGCTGGTGCTTACTACAGTAGTTCCATGCGGCCTTCCTTCACCCTAGAAGCGCGCTAGTGCCTGGCACTTGTTGGATGAAAGCACCATTTTACTCGATGCACCGCCAATTCGGATGACGATTGTTCCGCATCATCCTGTTAGTAGCGATTGCTGTACCTGCATTGTATCTGTTGACGCGCAATTTGCGGGTCACGCCGCCGCTTTCTAGCCGATAAGACCGCTTGACCCGATAATCTCGGGATTTGACAATATCAATCGGAAGCATGCCTTGAATATGGCGGTTGGTCGAGTGATCTGGTAGTGAACTAAATAATGGCACCGAGAATCGCGCCAACAAGAAGCGGCCCGATGTGAGCCAATGCCAGCACGGTGCCTCCCGCCCCGGCAAGAAAGCCAAGTATCGGGATACCGGTAAGCATCGAGGCCAAAAGGAACAGGACCACGCCGAAAACAACCCCGGGCAGAATGACTGCTACGATTGCGTTCCCAACGCCGCCTGCTTTGCGTCCGCCCACGAATCCTGCGATAAGTGGTCCCAAGATCGGAAGCCAAAACAAAAGCACTGACAGCACGAACATCCAGAGAATTGCCCTCCCTACGCTTCCAGGGCGCTCAGTCATCTCATCAGTGTCTCACGCAGAAATGCGAGCGAACCCGCACGCTGGCAATTTCAAACTGCCAAGATTCACCGATGTGCAATCAGAAAGAGACGGCGAAACGGGAGCAGGATGCGTCCGTCAGGGCGAGGCAGATAAAGCTCGCGCGGCGGAATCACGCAGGCCCCTTCGATGAACGCCTCTTGACATCGGAGCCGCCGTTATAAACGGATGGCCCGTAAACAGACAATCAGGTCAAGCGACATATCATTCAGGTTCGCTCGGCTGACAGTATACGCTTGATTTGCTTCACTCGGCCCGAAACCACGTGATTTCAAACCCAACCCGCTCGCGAATCTGTTCAAAACGGACCGTAAGTAACCCTGCGCGCCTCAGTAGGTGTGATGAAGCCCAAAGTTTTAAGAACAAAACTCTGCTTTTAAAAACGTTTTCCGCCATAACCGGTCGCAGTTCCTGCACTAGCACTGCACCTTCGGTGTCAAATTTTGTCAGGCGACTTACGCACGTCCGGTATGCGCACGAACAGAAAACCAGCTTCCGTGTATATCGCCTATTGCCTGGTGTCGACCGCCCGCCACGCTGCGAGCGCTTTGGGCCGCGATGCCCAGAGGGAAGCCGTCACGCGCTTGGCCACAAATGCTCCGATTCGCGCCGAATACACGGAATTTGAAAGCGGGAACCGCCATGAAAATGAGCCGCAACCGCTCGCCGCACTCGCGAGCGCCAAAAAGCATCGTGCTGTTCTGCTCAGTCGAACCAGTCCTATCTTATCGTCGCCCCTCTTTTTCAATGCCGGGGTTTGTCTGCAGCCCGAAAGCGCCGCGGGTAGCGGCGTTAGCCGATTGCGGAACAGGCGTTAAAATCTAAACCAGAGAAAGAATCGGTGACACGTGGCTGCCAATTCAAAAATTGTCCTTGCGATGTTAGTTTTCTCGAGTTCGATGTTTGCCCAGCATCTCGACTTCGGGTTCGATTTTGGCGTGAAAGGAGGAGTCCCGTTCACGGATGTTCTCGAGCCCTCGGGACCCATTAACGGGCTGACTACGCTCACGAAGAGCAGTGATTATCTTATCGGTCCCGTAGCGGAATTGCGAATACCATTCGGCTTCGCGATAGAGGTCGATGGAATTTATCGCGGAACCGACTTTCGTCTGACCACAAACGCTATCACCAGTACGGTTGACGCCCACGCGTGGGAAGTTCCCTATCTTGCCAAGTTTCGCTTTCCTATTCCGCTACTGAAGCCATTCGTCTCGGCGGGAGGTGCCTACCGGACGTTCACTGACCTGCCGAACAATGTCGTCACACCGACGCACAATGCCGTCGTCCTCGGCGGCGGATTGGAGTTGAGGATCCAAAGGCTTCGAGTCTCGGGCGAGCTGCGCTGGCTCCATTGGGGGAGCCCGCCGAAGAACACCAATGTTGTGCGTTTGGGTCAAAATCAAGGTGAAGTGTTATTCGGACTAGTATTCTAAGCGACGCTTCCGAAAAGGTCAAAAGACTCGCCCGACCTGAAAACCATTTATTGAGGCGACAAGATGATCTGACAGGCACGGGCGGTAAATCGCTATGACTCGCTGGAGACGCCACAGCTGTGACGTATGCGTGTCCCTCGCAACCCCCATTGCCTTGATTTGTTGTCGAATAGACCTTACCGGGTCGCCCAAATAAATGAATAGACCAGTGCGTGACCGTCGAGATCGAGCTTGGTCACAAACGCCTTTGAACTCTCACTTGGCGCGTGACTTGGATTCTGAAACACCAGACCTGTCTTCGTACGCCACGACGTGTGCGCAACAGTTACACACCGACGCGGAAGCTCTCCATTTCACCGACGGCCATGAACCTCTGGGTGTGGTGCCGGCTCACTGCAATCGCTCCGTTTGCACATTCTTCCGCGTGTCGAGCACTAACTCTGTCGCCAGCAAGCAGACGCTGGACTAGGCGATCCACCCGCAGCAGTTCAAAACATGAGTGAGTAGGTACTGGCGGTCGCACCACAATTGGACGCATGCTCGGTCGACCGCCGTTCGCTGTCGTCGCGATGCATTCAGCCAGCGCTTACACGTGCGAGTGGATCAGGTATAGAATAGGTCCATCTGTAGGCTTACGCGAACACATCCCGCGTGTTGTTTACTCTTGCTGCCGGGCTTGCGTTCCGGCGAAGTCGCCATACCTATCGGAACCGAAATTCAGTTGCGCGCCTTACAACGGAGGTGAGCAGCGAGAAGCCTTCGGGGCAGCCGGTGTCCGCCGTCGTTATTGCACCTGTGGTTGTGAATGGTTCGAGTATACGGAGTTTGGGCAAATTCTTTCTAAGATCAAGAGCTCAAGCCTCAAATCAGCAGACCCGAGTATCGACTACCAACCGGGGGTAGAGTTCACGATCAAGTTAACTAAAGCCCTTATCTGGACACCCATGAAGGATGCAAACACAGCAAGCACGATCACTCCATCAGGTGCTCTGAGCGCGCTTGTGAACCAACACCCGTATCGCACCGTGGCTCTGAAACCGCCGAGCCCTTCCGACGTGACGAATCTCATGCTCATCGGGACGAAGAACGCGATTGAAGCAGCGTTTAAGGAAGCCGGCTGGTTTGCTTCTGATCCGCTCGACCGTGCATCGACGATGCAAACAGCGCAGGCAATCATTGAGAACCGAGGGTACAGTGAAGCGCCTATGTCGGTTTTGACGCTCAACGGCAATCCGCCGGATATGAGATACGAAAACCAGAGCAATACGTTTGCCTGACGTCATCACATTCGCCTTTGGCAGGCACCCAGACGTTCAATGCCAAGCCGGTCTTCGTTGCCGCAGCGACCCACGACGTAAAGATTTATTTCTCGAAAGTCAGTACATCAATAACCCACGGCATTGATCCTGATATCGATGTAGAGCGAACGAAGGTAGTCAATGACATAATGTTTACCGGCCGCGTTCCGGGGATATCCTTCGTTGATGGCGCGAAGATTCCGAAACATATCTCGAATGCTTCAGGTGATCATCTGAACACGGATGACAAGATGGCCGTTGTCGCATTCAGAGTCAAATAGAATCAACCAACCCCCCTGGTTGCACTCCGCAGTTTGCCATGGACCCGGAACCTCTCAACTTCTGCTGCGACCAACAGCTTCTGAGCTGTGCGCGGGCTCACTCCGGTGAGCTGGCAAAGGCATATTTCCACCCAGCGCGGGCTGCGAACAGATCACACGGGTTGATCCTGCCGGAGTGTTCGCCCCGTGGGAAATGGTGTGCTCACCAGCGCCCACTGCTCGCCGAATGTGACGTTGATGAATCGGACTTGTTCTGTGATGTCGCCATTTGGATTACTGAGACATGGGCCGCAGCTGCGGGGCTGGCAGCAGTTAAAACTCGCCGTTAAACCCAATGGTGATGTAAGTTCTAGGCGGGGAATGGATTAGCCTCTCGAAAAACGCTTCTGATCACGGCTGCAGTAATTTAAGGCACACCGACAGAATGTGTTTCGTATGCTAAGGCCATCGGAGTTTTCGCCGCAAACACTTCTGTATGCCCGCGGATATCAATACCGAATTTGATTCGCGGAGTGCCAGGACCTCCTTCGTATGAGCAACAGGCGCTTCTTGGTCTTGCTCGGCGGATTTCTCGGGGCCGGCAAGACGACACTTATTCTAACGGCCTCGCGCCTTTTATCAGCGCGAGGTTTACGCACGGCAGCCATTTTGAACGACCAAGGCGCCCATCTCGTCGACACGGAGTTGGTGAAGCGCAACGGCTTTGCGGCCGACCAAGTCACGGGCGGCTGCTTTTGTTGCCGTTTTTCCGACCTGATCGATGCCGCCCAGCGTTTGAACGATTTCCATCCTGACGTCATCTTTGCCGAGGCCGTCGGCAGCTGCACCGACATCTCGGCCACAACTCTGCAGCCGCTCAGGCTGTATTACCGGCAAGAGTATGAGCTTGCTCCTTATACAGTTCTGGTTGATGGCATACGCGCGGAGGAATGCTTCAGTCAGCCGGACTCGGACCTGGCGTTTCTCTTCCATAAGCAGTTGGCAGAGGCGGACTTGGTCGCCTTCACGCGGACCGACTTGTACAGTAGCTTTCCATGCATCCCAGATTGTCCCGTCCGTTATATGAGCCCGCTGACTGGCGAAGGCGTCACGGCATGGCTTGATGAAGTGCTCGATGCCAAACTTCCATTTGGCAGCAAGGTTCTTGAGATCGACTATGAACGGTATGCACGAGCCGAAGCTAGCCTGGCTTGGCTCAATTGCAAAGCGCGCGTGACCTTGGAAACTGCACAAACGCCGGCCTCAGTGGTCGGCCCGCTGCTCGAGCGATTGGATGAATTCTTTTCAGACAGTAACATCCGCCTTGCGCATCTGAAACTTATGTCGGATTGTGCGGCCGGTTACGTTAAGGCTTCGGTCATTAGCAACGGCGCCACACCATCGATTGAAGGCATTCTCCACGCCTCGGCCGAACGGGAGCATGAGCTGTTGTTGAATGTCCGCGCCATTGCCGACCCGTCAGTTCTGCAACGATTGGTGGAGCAAGAACTCGTTGCGCTGCCTGGCGCTGTAATCATATCCAATATGCAGTGCTTTCGACCTTCTCCTCCTCGGCCACAGCACCGCCTGGACCTGGTCACGAGTTAAGCATGAAGCGTCGCGGATTTTTGCAGTCGTGGGCATTGGGTGCAGTCTCGAGCGCGGCAGTGGAACGCGACAAGTCGACCGCGCGCGTGCAAGACAAAGAGGCGACCGCTTCGGTATCGAAGCCGTATTCAAAAGGTGCGATTACATATCCACGCACGTTCACAGGACGGCAACTACAAATCCTGGCGTTCCCCCTGGGTGGCATCGGGACGGGCAGCATCAGCCTGGGTGGCCGAGGGCAATTGCGTGATTGGGAGATCTACAATCGCCCAGACAAAGGCAGAGCGCCGCAATATGTGTTTCCTTCACTATGGGTGAAACAGGGCAGCGATAAACCGATTGCACATGTGCTCGAAGCTCGCCTCATGCCGCCGTACGGGGGTGATGATGGATTGGGATCTAGCAATGCTCCCGGCTTGAGCCGTCTCGAAGGGGCATCCTTCACAGGCGAATTCCCGCTCGCCACGATCGATTTCCACGACTCACGCCTGCCCGTGAAAGTTTCGCTCGAAGCGTTCAGTCCCTTCATTCCGCTGGATCCCGACAACTCCGGCTATCCCGCCGCAGTTCTTCGTTATCGCGTCCGCAACACGGTCGGGCGTCCGGTAACGGCATCCATTGCTTTCACGCTCGATAACCCGGTTGGCCCTTTGCATCCGCTTACAGTGCAGCGTAACTCCGATCGGCGAAGGAATGAGTACCGCATCGGCGCAAACGGGCTTACGGGCATCTTCATGACGAATGAAGGCATCGCATCCACTGACCCCGAGAGTGGATCTTTTGCTTTATGTGTCCTGGCTGAGCATGGCAAGCTCTCGTGTCTGCGCGGCTGGCCGGCGGCGAAGTGGTGGGCCAGTCCGATGATGTTTTGGGATGACTTCAGCAGCGACGGAGAATTAGGACCCGAGACAGAGGACCGGAATCGGACTGCATCGATATGCGTACAGCGCGAGATTGCGGCGCACGCGAGCGCGGACTACACGTTCATTCTTGCCTGGCATTTCCCAAATCGCACCCCCGCCTGGTCGGGATGGGATGCACCGAAGGGCTTCGAGAATACCAACATCGGCAACTACTACTGCACACGTTTTCAGGACGCTTGGGTAGCAGCGGACGCGTTGTCAGGCAAACTGGCGGGCTTAGAGAAGCGCATGAGGCGTTATGTAACCGCCATGCGGGAGAGCACTTTGCCCGCGCCGGTTCGCGATGCAGCCGGGGCAAACGCATCGACATTGGTCACCCAGACTGTATTCCGCACAGCCGACGGCGAGTTCCACGGCTTTGAAGGCTGCAACGATCATCGTGGCTGCT
Source organism: Bryobacteraceae bacterium (assembly GCA_045807905.1). Taxonomy (GTDB): domain Bacteria; phylum Acidobacteriota; class Terriglobia; order Bryobacterales; family Bryobacteraceae; genus Bog-105. The sequence goes on from JBJMGM010000205.1 coordinate 72,030, forward strand.
GCTTCGGCAATTGCCTGCACGTGTGGAACTATGAAACTACCACGCACTATCTGTTTCCGCAGATGGCGCATTCCTTGCGCAGGGCGGCCTTCGGTTATTCGCAGGATGAGCAAGGCGGCATGCGCTTTCGTCAACTACTGCCCGATGGCAAAGAGCGTTTTGGATTTGCGGCCGCCGACGGGCAGATGGGGCAGATCATCAAACTGTATCTCGACTGGCAACTTTCGGGCGATACGGATTCGCTGCGCGAGTATTGGCCCAAGGTGAAGCTCGCGCTCTCTTATGCGTGGATTCCGGGCGGTTGGGATGCAAGCCGGAGAGGCGTGCTCGACGGCGTGCAGCACAATACGTACGACGTCGAGTTTTACGGCCCCAATCCACTCTGCGGTGTCTACTATCTGGGCGCGCTGCGTGCCGCCGAAGAAATGGCGCGCGTGGTCGAAGATCAAGAAGCGGGCGCAACTTACCGGGATCTCTACGACAAAGGTCGTCGATGGATCGAGGCGAATTTGTTCAACGGCGAATACTACATACAGCAAGTGCGAAGTATGTCGCGCGATCAGATCGCCAAGTCCACCGCGGGTGATATGGGGGCCGATCATCCCGAGACGCCAGAGTTTCAACTCGGCGATGGTTGTCTGGCCGATCAATTAATCGGACAATATCTGGCGGACATTGCGGGCTTAGGGCCGCTACTCGACCCGGAGCATATTCAAAAGACACTGCGCGCCATTTACAGGTACAACTACCGCAAGAATCTATTCGACCATGACTCGGTAGAGCGCGTATACGCGTTAAACGACGAGCCTGCGGTATTGGTATGCGACTACGGCAAGGGCAGGCGGCCTAAAATTCCGTTCCCTTATTTCCAGGAAGCGTGGACTGGTATGGAGTACCTGGTAGCTGCGCAATTCCTGGCTTGGGGAATGGTTCGCGAAGGGTTACAAGTAATTGAGAACGTGCGCTTGCGCTATGACGGCGAGCGCAGAAATCCGTGGGACGAGCCGGAGTGCGGCCATCACTACGCGCGTGCAATGTCGGCGTGGTCGAGCGTCGTTGCCTTGAACGGCTTTACGTACAACGGTGCAAGAAAAGCGATCCTATTGAATCCACGCTGGAAGCCGGCGCGCTTTGTTTCTTGCTGGTTCACTGGCCTCGGCTGGGGTACATTCGCGCTTATGCGCTTGCCTAAAGCCAGCGATGTCGAACTCTCCGTCATAGAAGGCAAGTTGCCGGTTGGTTCGTTCGCTCTTGGTGTTTCCCCCCGAAACAAGAGCTATCTAACGGTGGACGGCAAAGTAATCAACCACGAGTTGAAGCAAGGCCCGCAACAGGTCGATTGTTTGCTGAATCAGCCTATAACGCTCTCAGCCGGCACTACGCTGAAGCTGTCTCTCTAGCTAGCGGCGTCCTTATTACACCATGATTACCAAGACAGAAAGAAATCGGCCGCACGCATGGCGTTTGCGTATCCCGTAGGGCCAGTTCTTGCGCGAACGTCGCCCATGATCGAAGCAGCCCGGCCGATTGCCTCTGGAACGACAGCTCACAGGCAAAATCTTGGCGCTCCCCACACTGGACACGTTTCGAACTTTTTTCGGTCCTCGGCCACTTTCGGGAGCGGGTGAACAAGCACCTGCAGTCGCCCGGCACTCGTTTGCCCGGAATGGAGGCCCATGCCTGAATCCGCGCCGAGCGACCGCCCTCAGTCGTCCAGACAACGCCGGGGCCAAAGGAGCGCCGTCCACACGCCCACGGGTTCTGCATGAACGACGACCGTAATAGCGCTTGGTGGCGTGTCATGCGTTCCGTCCGAGAAACGCGGAGAGGCGAGGACCGACGAGGAAACCCGCGCGGTTCTGCACGTTTCCCTGGATGGAGACTATCCGGAAATGGACAGAGTCCTCGAGGGCAAGGGTTCGCCGTGGCCGCCGGCAGCCCGAAATCTCGTGGACATTCACGGCGCGCATTGATCCCGGCCAATATCCTGCGTACTGCCGCTCAGTTCGTGTCTATGGAGACGGGCAATTTAAACGCTGAGTCTGTGCCGTGCAATTCGATGTGCTGGTGCTTCGCTGACGCGAGTGATAGCTCGCCTCACCACGGGGGATCGCCAGTGAAAAGTCAATCACGTTCCTTCCGGTTTTCCGATCAAACAATCATTCTAATCATCCATCAAGGCAGGCATGGAAGAAGTGCTGTCAACCCAATGTGTTCCGGCTCGTAGTTGTCAGAGAAGGACACGGCGGGAATTCCGCTAGCTTTGGCCCTGGCCGGGGTCAACGGAACACGCAAACCGTTCGATCCCAAGCCGCGGGCCTTTCCGTTCGGTTCGCCCGTCAAAGGCAGTTGTCCTTTTTCCTGCCATTGCGCTCGCACTCGTTTTGTCAAAAAAAAGCACTGCAAGCCGCCCATTGCCCACTCAACTGGCGCCAGTACCGGACGTTTGCATGAGGTGAATAACTTCCAGGTTGCCCGTCATCTCGCCCCATCCGGAATGACGTTTTGTACAGGCGCTCGCCGCTCATTTATGACAAACTGAACCTATGAAATTGCTTGCACGGAGCGCATTGTGTGCACTTTCCTGTTCCTTCATGTTTGCGGCCAACTCGGCGCCGACCATTGGCCAGATTCACGACCGTGAGTTGTCGATTCTCGAGCGGGAACTGGTTCCGTTGGCTGAGGCGATGCCTGCAGACAAATATGACTTCGCTCCCACACAGGGCGCGTTTAAAGGCGTGCGGACGTTTGGGCAGCAGGTGACTCACGTCGCATCCGTAATGTACAGCATTTCGGGAGTGGTGCTGAACGAAAAGCCCGCAGCTGACGTCGGGACGGGCGAGAACGGGCCGGATTCGCTGAAGGGGAAGGACGCGATCGTGAAATATCTGAAAGACGCCTTCGCGTATAGCCATAAGGCGATGAACTCGCTCACGGATCAGAATTTCGCCGATATGGTTCCGGCGTATGGAAACAAAGCGCCTCGCGCACAAGTTGCGAGCGAACTAGTGTGGCACGGCTTCGACCATTACGGACAAGCCGTGGTCTACGCGCGAATGAACGACGTCATCCCGCCAGCGAGCCGCTAATCGCCGCCGGTGAAGACTCCTTCAGTAACAAGGTTCGAGCTACGGGAAACGATGTGGGCAACATTGCTGCATCGATACGATCCGCAAAATACAAAGAGGCAGCCGCCAAGCGCCGCGAGTGGATGGGCTATTCCCTCATGGAGATGGCCCGCGAATGCTTGCGGCAAAAGGGCACGCCACTGTCCGGGAAGGGGCCGTGGATATGAGGTCAGCCCGTTTCCCGGAGCTGCCGTGATCAGCTCATGTGTGCTCGTCCTTACGTGCCGATCGAAGTCAGTAACGTCTTATCGGACGCTGGCAAACCTTCTGCGTTTTTTTTGCTCAGCAGCAGATCTGCCGTTGCGCAAGCGGCGCTGGCGCCTTCTTTACATCGAAAGGACTGCTTATCCCAACTGCCGTAGCTCTACTTTGCGCCGGTGACCGACACAAGTCCATTCGAATGTCACGTTACCGAATACTCCCGTGCTTCCATGCACGCCGTGTAAGCACGTTGAAGATGTCTATGTTCTGCTGGTGCTGGGGCTTCAGCTGCGATTGCTCGTGCTCGTGACCTTGCGCTCTCTGCTGTGCTCGTTGCTCCTTGTTGGCCGCGTTTGCCTTCCGCTGTGCCCTCCCACCTTTCATCGAATTAGCAACCGGGCCAGCGCCTGCACCCTTACCGGCTTCATCGTCGGCGATCGCTCCTATCGCAGCTCCTCCGGCAGCGCCGCGGGCTGCACCTCGGGCTCGACCACTTTAACCCTTAGGCGCGTTCTCAGCAGCGCCTTTTGTTCGGCTGCTTTCTGTTCAGCCATTTTTCCGGCGGGCGCGGTTGCTTGGGGGTCAGCGCCCGTTTCTCCTTAGCTGAGGCAGAACATTCGTTCTCATCTTTTACTTGTTGATCCGCTGACTGGCGTTTCCTGCCATAAGCGAACAAGCCAATGGCCGCGCTGGTGTTCGCTTTGAGTATGTAGGCTCAAGTACAAACAGACACCAAAACAACCGCTGGAACGCCGACTCTGAAGGTAAAGGTCGAGTCGCACATAATCCAGCAAGCGCCGCGCCGGTATTGGTCAATGGCAACCAGCTCATGGTCAAAAGTGAAGATAGACAACTTCTGGAGTTCCCAAACCTCCCGGAGAGCGCTCGAGTCGAGGTGGGTGGACAAGGATTGGGCATTCATGACTTAAAACTCGGAATGAAGTTGGAGCGCACAATTACTGTAACGAAGACGGCCCGAGACCATTACAAATGACTCAGAGCTTCACCGGCACAGTGTTGTATGAAGCCGCCGACGAGTGTGACACTTCGCCTGGCAGATAAATCCGTCCAACGGTTCACTATCCTAACGGCCAAAACAACGTGAGCGGAACAGATATCGATGGGTCGGGCCTCAAAAGGGTGTTACTACTACAAAGTTGTCGAGGAGCCTATCACCGTGGTGTCACACGATCGGTAGATAACACTGACCGTGCCGGTACCAGATTGGATCAAGGGTGCTATCGATCGCTGGCTATCAGCAGCCGACCTTTGGGGCGGCCGACTGCTCTGAGCTGTCTGCCGGGCCGGCAAATGGTGGGGTGCAATCTCGGTCGCTGAGGCCATCATCTTCGCCAAGAAATGACGATTCAATGCCGCGGCGCTGACCTATTCTCTTGTGAGAGCCGGGGCCTCAACTTCACAGGTGCATTTTTTACGCCCAAAGAGCGCGTTATTGTATATTCCGTAAAGGTGGAGCGAATCTCTGCCGCAAAAGGGGTTTGTTGCCAGGAAAGGTCGCGGTATAGACATGGGAAACATAATTATCGTCGCGGGCATTTTAAGCGTGCTCTCAGCTGTCGCGTCCGCCACGCCGCAAGAACAGAGTGCAACGCCCGATGCTAAGCAGCGAGCCGTCCTGAGCCTGGCAAAGCAGGTTCGCAAACAGATAATTACCCAGCCTCAGTATGGCGTCTTCGATAACATCCACTTTGGTATTCAAGGGGATACTGTGATCCTCCGTGGCCAAGCCTCTCGCCCGACGCTGAAATCGGGTATCGAGAGATCGGTCAAAAAGATCGAGGGCGTCCGGAACGTACAGAATGAGATCGAAGTCTTGCCGGTTTCTCCAAACGATGACCGGATTCGTGCTGCGGTTTACGCAAGCATATATGGATACGGGCCATTGCAGCGGTATACGTCGAATCGCGGCAGACGACCCGGTCCCTCTGTCGCGCGTGCTGCGGGCGGGATCACTAACGATCCTCCTATGGGCTATCACGCCATTCACATCATCGTGAGAAACGGTAACGTAACCTTGACGGGTGTGGTCGATTCAGACGCCGATTTGGTCATGGCCGGCATGAGAGCAAATTCCGTTTCAGGCGTGTTCAGCGTCGATAACGACTTGCAGGTGGCGAGCAAAACCCCAACCCAAACCGGTTAATCGACGCGTGCTGCATCTCATCCAACCTGCAGAATTGCGCAACGTCGTACGCGCCCATGCCTAGGTCTTCCGTTCGAGGACTCATAGCGACGATCGCCGATGAAGCAGTACCTCGCCCGCTGTAGCCAAGACGAGAACAATTGGTTGTGTTCAATTGCCGCCTCTGGAAAGCTCTGTTGCTGTCACGTTGCGCGAAACGGACGGATCTTTTCAAAGCATCGGGTGGATACCAGTGCTCGGCTGAGCGAAATCGATCGGCCGTGTTCGACCGCGAGAAGCAGTACAAGGTACGGAACGAAAGGGCCGGAACGTTGAAGAGATCGAATGCCGCGATGACTTCTCGATGGTTGTTCAGAAAAGTGAGCCACTGTTTGGCTTGCTCTCCTGCGGAATGTACTTCAGAACGTTGCAGATAGCGGGACGCGGTTCGGAGATATCGAATCCCATGGCTGGAGGCGCACCTCAGGTCTGTAAACGGGTTGGTGGTGAGGATTGCTCTAGCCAAGTCTGCCCTAAATGGCTTTATCCGAATTGCGTGACTCTCCCACTGACCAGCATGATTTTCGCAGACTTGGTCAGAGCGCGAGTAGAGCCGATACGTATGTATCTGTAAAGTGGGGTTAACCGTTCGAATAATGAGGAATCGGCGCTAATGGTTCATATTGGTTCTGCGCGGAACCGTATAGGCGAGCGAGATGCCAGCGATTTCGTTCGTGTCCCAGCCGCTGGGCAGGTTTACTGACTGTAACAGGTAGTAGGGCCGCACCGAAAACGAGTCGGCTATGGGAAGCCGGACTCCCAGTTGGAGGCGGTTTTGCGTGTAGCTGGTGCCGCCGTTGGCGAACGATTGTTCCAGGGCACGATGAAGAACTCATTGCTCACCACAAGCACCGGTCGCCGCTTCATGCGCAGCGGCAAGGTGTAGTCAACACCGGGACGAAATCGGAGGCGCGCTGAAGCGGCGCGATCGTCGGGAAATCGGCCCTCGATGAGCGTGCGCAGGTTATATCGCCATAGACCTCGCGATTTGCTAAAGGTGAGATTCAGCTGCAACCGATTTTCGTAAGTGATCGCGGGATTCCCGGGAAAGCGTAGGTAGCGATAGATCGGGATCAACGTGAACCACGGTCGTAGACGGAAAGCAACCCCGCCCTGGGCGAAGTACTCAAAGAGGTTCGACGCACCCTCGTCGAACCTCTCATGGAATTCGGCTTCCAGAGACCTGTTGGCCGAAAGACTGGTGGAAATCCCCTGGTCGAGCCAGAGCCCTACCCGCTTCTCATTTTCGGGATCCTCTGGCAGTGTCTGCGCCCTGGCCGGAACAGCCAGCGCGCAACTGCAAAGGATCGCAAGCACGAAGCCTGTGCACCGAATGGCTGTCCACCTGAGGTGGAAGCGGTCATCCATATGTTAAAGACCGCAAGGTACTCGGTCATCGAGATGGAAGAGGATTTCCAATTCCCTCTGGCCCGGTTGGCTTATCGTACCAGCCTTCAGATTTTCACAGCGTTGCCTGGCGTTCGATTCAGTCGCGACAACGGCCGAAGTGCCCCTCTACGTAAACTGCTCTATGCTCCCATCGAGTGCCATAAGGCCGGCTTCAGGGTATGTCTTCCGTGCGAGTGTTAAGGCTCCTTCGGTCGCTTCGGATAAAGGAACGCCACTTGAAATTTCAGTTGCCATGTGGGAGATGGAAAATTGTCGGGTCGTTTCACGTTTCCGTACGCCTGAACGGCAACATTGACCGGCTGAAAACCAAGCCGCATAATCCTTCCGATGCCGCCGCCAAATGGGACAAGCCAGACGTTACCGCTGGGGGCGTTCCAGTTGGCTGAAACGATCGGCTGAGACGTGAGATAGCAGCCTTTGTTCAGGTTGTAGTTAATGAAGTACTGCGTCGTCATGACATTCACGTCTGGGCGGCCCTTCGGGCCGGCAACCGAGAACAGATTGTTCACCAGAATTCCGAGCGTCCATTTTCCCGGCTGAAGTAAAGCCACAACAGTCGGACCGACACTGAACTTGCCTGTTCCGAGGGAATTGTCGGTTGCAGTTGGCACCAAGAAAGTAGGCCCTGCGCCCCAGATCAGCGTTCCCGTTTTGGCGGGAGACAGGAAGAAAGACGGATTCGTATCACTCAGACCAAACGTTCCTGTGTGCGCCTGCGTGATATCTGGCTGCGAGATCACCGGAATGATGATGCGCGTAATCAGATTCCAGTTGGCACCGAGCTGGAAGGGTATGACCGGCTGGAATTGAAGGACAGTGTTGCGGTCCCTTTTATAGGGACCGACGTTGAAATCCGTCAGATTCTGTACCGGCACGCTGATTAAGCTGGCGACAGGATTCTGAACGGCTTTGGCGAGATCCCCAGCCGAGGCTTTCGTATCCGGCTTTTGCGCCTCCTTCTTTGCTTCCTCGGGCGTCTCCTGCGCTCCTTGGTTCGTCGCCAGAGGTGGAGATTCCCGTGGCGCTTCGGCGAACGCAGCAGCCGCGCCGAGGAAGATCAGCATTGCGAGCCCTAAAGTTTGCGAAGGGCTTCCCATTGAACGCGCTGCTCGAATCGCTGCTCGGTGCATGTTTCAAGTCCTCGGGCGGGTACTTTTCAAAGATCTTGGTGACCGCCTTTTCAATGTTCTTGGTATTTTTCTCTGCGTGACCGGCTGAGTGTGTCGGGCGCAATGCCGCGGAACACGAGTTGCTTCTGCTGTGGATCATTCAAATCCAGGACCAGGGTCCCTCCCAGAATGGTGCTACTCGTCCTCGAGATGCCTGAAGAAGTGCGCCAGCCGTAGCTATTTCGACGCGAGCATCACGGTGGACGTTCCGAGCTTGATCACTCGCTTGCTCGTGCAGGGCCTCCTGCATCGTGACCACATATGCTTGTCGAATGCGGAAACCCAATTGAGCCACAAGCGCCAGGAGAATGAAGATTGCTAGAAAAAGTACAACGGAGTGATCGAAGAGGAAAATCATTTTATTCGGCAGCTTCGTAAAGGTAAAAAATGTTCATCGTCCGCAACTGAGCGGATCACCAGATCCCAAAGAAGCGGCTCTTTGGGTCTTTATTGTAGCTGTGTTGCTGCTCCCTGTCCGCTTTCTGGATAAGCACTCATTGCATCGCGCACGCGAGCGCTGGGTAACACGTACCTGTTATCACGCCGTGCGCATGGCTTCGGTAATCTCAGCCGCATTCCGTCGACCACGGTCTATCGGCGGGAGGGGCCTGCGATCGCAATCGAGGGGAAGACCGTATGGGAGAAGCAGGCGTCGTAGAAGTGTAAGAAGACTGAACTCAGCAGGATAGGACGCTACGTTGGTCATTCGCGTTCGAAAGACCGAAGCAGTGAGCGGGCCTCTTTGGTGAAAATCTGCAATTCCCGACGCACTGCTATGGAGGCCTTCGAGTACCAGCCGTGCACTGTCTTGGCCAACTGGATGCGCTTTACCCCTTCTGGCGTTCTAGGACCCGTGCTCAAAACCCCGTGCAGACGACAACGAGCGCCCCCCGTGATCGCCCACTTCCGACAGGGGGTCAAGTCGCGTGCGGGCGCCGCAAAATCTTCTGTTTGGCTTTCCTTCAGTTTCCACGAGGTCTAAACTCCTAGGCCGACCGTTCGCGATTGACCAACAATGGCTTGGCCACCAGCGGTGCCGTCGCTTGAACACGGCGGGTCGCCACTTACGCATGGACCGCCAGCCTACCAGACCGTCTCAACGGTGTTCGCAACACATCCATTGTGTCGAAGCAGCCGCGAAAGGATTTTCGCGGCTGTCGCGAGTTGTGTGCGGCGGGGTTTTAGGGAGCTTTGGTCAATACGGATCGCATGATGCCCTGGCCGCCTGCATCCAAGGCCAGAACGCACAAGGTGTTGTTCAGGACTGCGGCGGAAGGTTGTCCATCGCAGTTCAATCCCGTATACCAATCTATGGTCGGGCTGAAATTCGTGCCATCGGTCGAGGCGATATGGAGGATTCCGTTGCCGGTGCCGTCCCGGAAAAGCACATGCAACTGGTTTGCAAAGGCCACCGCGCACGGACCAGCGCTCGTTGTGTAATCCGGGTGGAAAAGGCCCGCCTGCTGCCAGTTCAGACCATCGGACGAGACAATGTGCATCAGGCCATCGCCGTTGTGGTCCTGGAAGAACACGTGGAACTGGTTATTGTAGGACACAATCACGGGCGGCGTATTCGGATTTGTATTAAACCCCGTGTAGCCATTCTGGAATGTCTTTCCATCGGCGCTGACCGACCGCATAATGCCGTTCCCGCCATGGTCGACCGCAACGATGCACAGATTGTTGTTGAGAATCGCGGCTAACGGCTGGCCATCGCAGTTCAGCCCTATATACCAGTTCGGCGTTGCCTGGAAATTTACTCCATCGGCGGAAACGATGTGCAAAATTCCATTTCCCGTGCCGTCTCTGAAAAAGACGTGCAGGCCGCCCTGCCAGACCGTAGGGCAGGGTCCCGCGCTTATCGTGAAGTCCGGGTGGAAAACACTCGAAGCGTTCCAGGAGATGCCATCCGGCGAGGTGATGTGCATCAATCCATTGCCGCCGCGGTCTTGGAACAGACAGTGGAACTGACCTAAATAAGCGGCAATGGAAGGCGGCGCATCAGTGGTGAAGTTGGTGAAACCGTTGTTGAACTTCCAGAGGCGAATACCAGTGCGCCGCTGGCCCTGAGTGAAATCACGGGATCCCGCTCCCCAGGGTCCGTCGCCCTCGATCGCCTCACTCGAAAGTTTTCCAAACAGGTCGGCGAGGTGCGTATCCGTCGATACATCACTCCATTGCGTGGGACTCAGCCCGGAGTGGCCATCTACGTCCGTGGCTCCGGTCAGGGTGTTCTTCCAGGAATCGCCCAGCCGTCCGGTGAATTTTACCCATCGCTGATCGCCAATCGGATTTCCCGCTGCATCGAGGCCGATCAATACAAGTCCGTTGGGAACATCGAATGGACGCCACGTGGCGCCGCCTGCCGTAATGATGTCCACAGTGCCCAGGATGTCGGGCAGTTCGTAGGTGAAAATCCAGTCGTTGTCATTCTTCCCGGCGCCGTTGCGACAGGGATGTCCGTTTAATGCAACGCGAACTCTGGGCCTGCCCGAGACAATCTCGTATTGTCCCGGTCCATACCAGGAGTCTTCGCCATGGGCCGCATAGCCGACTTTCAAAATGTTCTGAAAATCCTTGCTGACGAGCACGGAAGTCCATTCCAGATCCCCCTGGTGCCAGCCAAAATTATTCACGATGCAATTGAAATGCGCGCCCGCGCGCAGCCCACGCGCAGTCTGGCCGCCCTGGAAAGCGTAGAGCATCGCATAAGTGATTTCCACGCAGTCATCCCATTCCTGCGCGGTCACATACATGGGAGCTGTGACCTGGGAATTCGCGAGCGGCTGTCCAGCTCTTGTGGTGTCGCTGTTATCGATCTGAAGATAGTAATTGCTCTGAAAATAACTTTCGAGATCCTTCTGTTGAGGGCGCGTTATCGAAAACGATTGATCATTCCGATCTTTCAGCGTGCTGTGAGCGAGCAGCCAATCGATTGAACACGGATAAGACTTCTCGAACTGATGGAAGGTCACGATGGGAGCGAATTTTTTCGCAATATCGAGGGAAATAGCGAAGACGGATTGTTTCGCGGCTTCAGGGGGAGCGGCTATGGCAGTAGGCACGTATATCCTTTCTGCCGTTGTTGTGGGGCACGGCCTGGAAAAGTATCGTTTTTTTCGGGGCTCGGTCCATATACACATCGGCGGCATGCATTTGGCTAACTCGAGACGACACCATTACCGCATTCGCCTCAATTTCCGAGGCGAAGGACGCGGCGGGCGGGCTCCGCTTCAGATTGCCGTCAGCGCCCCTTCAGCTTCCGCGCGATGTACGCCTCGAGTTCGCTCTCCTCGTGCACAGCAATTTTCCCTCTCGATTAGCACTCCACTTAACCCTCAGCCATCCGTCCGTCTGCCAGTGTGTACGCCGATGCCGAGCAAGTGGGCTACTCCCTTCGGGCATAGACACGGTTCAGTATTCCGTGCAAGATAATTCGACACCCGTTGCCCGCGTTTCGGCGTGTGACGGAGTGCCTTCATCGGCCGCGAATGGCGTTCATGGGCCACCAACGCCTGTACTTGATTTGCTGCCATCGCGCTATCTCGAGGGTTAACCCTCACCTTCCAATCCCCACGTGCAATCAACAAAGAGCGGTTCGTCTCGGTACCCGGAAAGGTCGACATCCAGATGGAAAACGGCTTCCGTTCCGGGCCGCAGTTTGGAGAAATGTTGCACTTGCACCCAAATCCATGGGAATGCCGGACTCATCTGCCTGCTCATCCGGATTTTGCCGGCGAATCCATTCCACTCCCATCGGATTTCCCGGAGCAGACCCATTTCCGACCACACGGGCTCAGCGGCTTCCGCCGCGCGCCCTTTCCCATCCCACACGCGCACCGTCCAGTAGTCACGCCTCCCGGATTCGACTGTTTGCCCGCCGTAATGGACGCCCGTCGATTCTCCCGAGCGTTGCTTGCCGCTGTCCCACACGTCAGCGCTCCTGCACTTGAGCAGATCCGATCTCATGGCGATGAAGATCTGCTTCTGCTTTGACGCCAGTTCCGCTGCGCGCTATCGCTACGCCAGGACAGAGCCGGCTTCTCAATATCAATACCCAGCGGACGGTACGAGCGACTCACACCGAAGATGGACAGGATTCGCTTGCGAGGTTACCCCGCACACGAGCAGCACCATTACGGCGGCCCCCCCTAATTGACTGGAAACTGGCGTTCTAAATTTCGACATTATCTTCGATGCTTAAATACTGCGAAAGTTCGCAACAGCGCCGAAACGAATGTTATGGGCGCGCGATAGCCTGGGAACTTGAGCGCGTCGCTGCACACCCAGCTCGGAATGGTCTCCCGGGCTCTTCTGCTTTTTTGTTTCGAAGCGGGTTTGCTTGCACACCAGGCCGACACTCCGGGCCTGAAGCTGAATACCGGAAAACAAATCTATGAAGCCGCATGCATTGCATGTCACGGACGGGACGGCAAGGGTATGCCTAGATCCACAGTCGGATTCGAACCGCCACGGACCTTTCCAGATTTCAGTCGCTGCGATCAGACGACACCCGAAATGAACACTGATTGGAAGGCAATCATCCGGGAAGGTGGAGAGTTCCGCGGCTTTTCGCAAATTATGCCTTCGTTTCGGGATGCGCTAACGTCCGAGCAGATAAATAAGGTTATTCATTATCTGCGCAGCTTTTGTCGCGATCCTTCCTGGCCGCGTGGTGAGCTGAATTTGCCTCGCGCCTTCGCAACCGAAAAAGCGTACCCGGAGAATGAAGCTGTCGTGACCACAACGCTGAATGCTCAAGGTGCGCCGGGAGTTTCTAACGAGATTGTGCACGAGCAGCGTTTCGGAGTGAAGAATCAAATTGAAGTGTCCGTCCCCGTCGACTTCATTAACCAGAATCATGTCTGGTACGGCGGTTTCGGCGACGTCGCGCTTGGGCTGAAGCGAGAACTATTCTCCAATCTGCGTTCGGGGTCGATTCTGAGCTTTCAAGGTGAAGCGATATTCCCCACTGGCAACGTCTCCCACGGCTTGGGTACTGGTGTAACTACGTTCGGGCTTTTCGCCGCCTTCGGACAACTGTTGCCCGCCAAAAGTTTCGTACAGCTGCAAGTGGGAAGCGATATGCCGATCGACACTGCTAAATCTCCGCGCACCTTCTACTGGCGGACAGCTTTGGGGAAGAGCTTCAACCAGGGACATGGTCTGGGGCGCATGTGGTCGCCGATGTTCGAGATGCTGAGCGACCGGGATCTCGACACGGGAGCGAAAACGAATTGGGACGTTCTGCCTGAAATGCAAGTCACTCTGAGCAGGCGTCAACACATCCGGGCGAACGCTGGCGTTCGTATTCCGGTCAACAACACCGCGGGCCGCTCCATGCAGGTGATGTTATACCTTCTATGGGATTGGCAGGACGGCCGGCTGACCGAGGGCTGGTAATGAGCCGGACTCGCGCATGTTCCTCACTGCGCTTTCTCTCGGCTCTCAGTCTCGGTTTGATTTTGGCGCCGCGAGTTCTCCAGAGCGCCGAACCTGAAATAAAATTTCAGACTTCCGAGCGCTGCGTTGCCTGCCACAATGGACTGACCACGCCGTCAGGTAAGGATGTTTCTATTGGCTTCGATTGGCGCGCTAGCATAATGGCGAACTCGTCTAGAGATCCTTACTGGCAAGCCAGCGTACGCCGGGAATCGATCGATCACCCCGAATCCCAGCCCGCTATCGAAGACGAGTGTTCAGTGTGCCATATGCCAGTAACTCGGTATGAGGCCAAATTGAGCGGCCATCTCGGTGAGATTTTTTCTCACCTTCCGTTTACCGCTGACAAAAAGGAACGGCCGCAAGCTGAAGACGGCGTGACCTGCTCGATTTGCCACCAGATTGGTAAGGAGAAGCTGGGCACGCGCGAGAGTTTCAATGGCGGGTTCGTTATCGACGAACCAAAATCCAAGGACGACCACCCGGAATACGGGCCGTTTGAGATACAGAATGGGCAAAAGCGCATCATGCAAACGTCTTCAGGTGGGTTTGTCCAGGCCACAGATAACCATATTCGAGACTCTCAATTATGCGCCACGTGCCACACCCTCTTTACCGAGGCTCGACGACCCGACGGCAAGATAATTGGCGAGTTGGCGGAGCAAATGCCATACCTGGAGTGGCTCAACAGCGATTACCGGGATAAGCAGAGCTGCCAGTTCTGCCACATGCCTGAAGTGAGCCAAGACACTCCGATCGCGAAGGTTTTGGGAGTGCCTCGTCCGGGATTGCGCAGGCACGAGTTTGTGGCGGCGAACTTCTTCATGCAGAGAATGCTGAATCGCTATCGCGACGACCTCAGCGTAGCGGCGTTGCCGGAGGAGCTAAATTCGGCCGCCGGGAATACAATTGCCTTTTTGCAATCCAAAGCAGCGCGCCTTAGCATTGATTCCGTTGCTTTAGTTTCGGGAGGTCTCGAAGCGAGCCTGACTGTAGAGAACCTGAGCGGCCACAAACTTCCTACGGCGTTTCCGTCCCGGCGGGCTTGGCTACAGGTTTCAGTACGCGACCGCAATCATCAAACGGTATTTGAATCCGGCGCTTTGAATCCGGACGGCTCCATTCAGGGAAACGATAGCGATTCCGACCCCGCGCACTTTGAACCGCATTACACCGAGATCAACGACGACCAACAGGTAGAAATCTACGAGTCGATCATGAAGGATCAGGCAGGTAAGGTAACAACCGGGTTGCTATCCGCGGTAGGGTACCTCAAGGACAATCGTGTCCTGCCGCGCGGCTTCAACAAAGAAACAGCGGAGAAGGACATTGCCGTGTATGGTGAGGCTGCCCGGGACTCCGGCTTTACGGGGGCCGGAAGCCGGGTGAGATATTCCGTGCCGCTTCATGGCGCTCAGGGTCCCTTCGAGATCAGCGCAAAACTGTGGTATCAACCCATTGGCTATCGCTGGGCGAACAACCTCAAGCCGTACGGCAAAGCCATCGAACCCAGACGCTTTAACACCTATTACGATGCGATGGGCCCGGGAACTGCTGTCATTCTCGCTGAGGCGACCGCAAGGAAATAGGGGGCGGCGCCGTTGCCCCGCTCACCACACCAACTTCAGTCCGAGTTGGATCTGGCGCGACGTACTCGACGTTGCTGTGATCACGCCAGCCGTGGGGCTGGGCGTCGTCGATGCCGAGCTAAACACCACGGCATTTGGTGTTGCAAAATTGGCACGGTTCAGCACATTGAAAAACTCAGCTCGGAACTGCAGATTCACTCGCTCCGAAACTGCAGTGTTCTTTAGGAGTGACGCATCCAGTTCCGCGAGGCCCGGTCCGATCAGCACGTTCCTACCAACGTTTCCATAAGTGCCGTTCGGTGGCACCACAAACGCGTTCGGATCGAAGTATAGATTCGGGCTACCGAGGATCAATCGCCCGCTAAAGGCCGGATTCCATGACGGTCGAATCGGGTTCCGGCTATCGCCGTTATTCGTCGGATTGAATCCCAGTTGGGGGGTGAACGGGAATCCTGACTGCATCGTCTCGATTCCACTTAGAACCCATCCACTCGCCAATTTGTCGTGCCACCCACGCACATTGTTGAAAAAACGTTTGCTACGACCGAACGGCAACTCATATACGCCATTGATCACGGCCAAATGCCGCGCGTCCGATGTCGACAGACTCCAATCGAGCTTCGTATTGCCGGGATACATTACGAATCCCGGTGCATTCGCGCCGACGCTGCTATTCAGAGCCGTTCCATTGTCGAGGCTCTTCGAATACGTGTACACCCCACGCAATTGAAATCCACTCGTCAAGTGCCGACTCACGTCCACGTTCAGCGCGTTATACGAGCTCACGCCTTCCGTCAGCCAGGTGGTTGTATTCGCCAACTTCGCATTCGCGAGCTTCGCGTCTGGCGGGTAGTAGAGTGTTCCGGGCGCTAACCTTCCCGGGCACGGAGTAGCCGGGCAAATGGTCGGGAAAGGCTGGTTCACATCCGCTGAAAGTAACTCGTGATAACCGCGAGAGCCGTTATACCCCACTGCCACCGAAGTACGGGGAGTAATCGTCTGCTCAATTTTGAAACTGTATGCGATCACGGTCGGAGTGTACGGATCAGGTTGAATTCCGCTGGGCGAAATCTTGCCGCCCGTGAGTCCCGCGATGCCAGGAAACGTTGAAATCTGCGCAACAGTCAAGTTCTTGAACGCTTGCGTCGCGTTGAAGGGCGCGTTCTGGTCCAGCCTGTAGTCCAGATTATCCAGCAGCGCGTTGTACATTCCGAACCCGGCGTGAATGACCGTCTTTCCTTTCCCGAATGGATCCCAGGCCAGTCCTACCCGGGGCTGCGGAAGGAACTTCGCCCGATTCACCGTTAGGGCGGAGCCTCCGATTCGGGGATTGGTCTGAATCACTCCGTTCGCAAAAACGTAGTTCGAAGCGCGCCCGTGCGCCTCATTCCATCCATCCGTCGATTCAAAACGAAAGCCGACGCGGACGTTAAGATGGCTCGTCACCTTGATCGCATCTTGCACGAATCCGGCACTCTCAAGCGACCGCCATCCCAGCGCGGTCGGTGAGGGAACAACGCTAAAGGTCGAAATCTTTCCAAGCAGAAACTTCTCCAAGCTGCCGAACGAGGCCTGGCCATATTGATTCTGCGCTACGTTATCGTTGGCCTGGATGCGCTGAAACCAGACGCCAGCCTCGATCTGGTGCCTTCCCCGCATCACCGAAACGTGGTCGTCATAGGTAAACAAGTTCCGTACGGCGCTTAAATTGCTTCCCGCGTTCGTACCGGCCAGTGTGATCTGCGAGGCTGCATTCAACGCCGTACCGCCGCCAATCACTATCGCCCCGATCGGACGCCCGGTAACCCACCCAGGCAGATTGACGGACGTTTCGCCGGTGAAGAAATAACCCGCCCGAGAGTATCCGAACCGCGCTGTGTTCAGTACGCTCGGTGAGAATACATGCTGCTCTTGAACGCTTGCTACCTGCTCGCGGAGCGATTCGATGATAGTGCTTAGAGGATTCGCAGACGGCGTATCATCGGCGCTGTCGTCAATCGTGTACACAGCAAAGAGTGAGTCGCGATCGGAGATGGTGTGGTCGAGCCGGGTGGTCCCAAAATCCTCACGGATCGTCTGTAGCGGATTGCTGAAAGCTTCCGCAATGCCGCCTCCCAGCTCTGGACCGTTCTGCACAGGCCATAGCGCAAGCAGAGGTTGAACGGTTTGGGCTACCCCGACATACTTCAGCTTTCCATTCGCGTCTGGCAAATATCCAAGACGCGCCTGCGTATTAGGCACGAGCGTCACGTCACTTAAGCCCAAGTGCTGCCGGTAGCCCTCGTAATTTCCAAACAGGAATGTTTTGTCCTTCCGAATAGGACCGCCCAGCGCAGCCCCGAAGTTGTTCCTCTGCAACTGCGGGACGGAAGTCTGGTCAAAGAAGTTCCGGGCATCCAGATCGCTATTCCGAAGGAACTCATACGCCGATCCGTGCACCGCGTTACTGCCCGAGGCAGTCACAATACTCACCTGCCCACCGGGTCGCTTTCCGAACTCGGCGCCATAGGTATTCGAAACCAGGTTGAATTCCCGCACCGCGTCGACACCAAGCAGCTGGCCGCTGGCACCTCCTGGCGTGAGATTGATCAAGGATGCGCTCGTGAACTCAATCCCGTTTAGGAGAAACAGGTTTTCCTGCGGTCGCCTCCCCGATACTGCGAACATGTTGCCGAGAGCAGAGTTCGAACTACCCACGCCGCCCGAGCGCTCCCAGCTGTAATTCACGACGCCGGGGTTCAGCATCAACAATCCGTCATAGCTGCGGCCGTTTAGTGGAAGTTGCTTCACCTGGCGCTCGTTCACCACCCCCGATGTGTCCTGGGTCGACAAATCCACAATCGGAACTGGCTCCTCTACCGTAACCACTTGCCGAATCTGCCCCACTGTCAGCACGAGATCGACCGTCGTATTTTGGCCGACAACCAAGTCGATACCGGTCTTCACCTGCGCAGTAAATCCCTGTTTTTCTGCCCGCAGTTCGTATTTGCCAATACTGACCGAGGGCGCGGCGTAACGCCCGGCTTCATCCGTTGCCAGTTTCCGCTCCGCTCCGGTTTCCAGGTTCTTCAGAATTAAGGTCGCGCCGGGAATCGGGCTGCCCGATTCATCTCTCACAGTTCCAAAGACTGATGCGCCCACAACCTGGCCCCATAACGAGATCGCGAGTCCCACGGCCAGAATTGATCCCATCGCGAGCTGGAAGAAAGGCCGCATTTCTAATAGACTATACGGTGAATGGCGGGACGTGTCAACAAACGCCTCCAGTCAGCTTCAAAGAAGTTCAATCTTTACAATACAATGCAGTGACATCTCAACCCCTATCGCCTTTGTAGAGATTGTGGTACGCTTCCCATGTGAGCACGCTGAGTCACTTGCGGCAGCTCGAGGCTGAAAGCATCCACATCATGCGGGAGGTGGTTGCTGAATGTCAGCGTCCAGTCCTGCTGTACTCAATCGGCAAGGATTCCTCCGCGTTGCTGCGCCTCGCACAAAAGGCATTCTATCCAGCGCCCATTCCGTTTCCGTTGCTGCACATAGATACCGGCTACAAATTTAGGGAAATGATTGAGTTTCGCGACCGCTATACGGCCGAGCTTGGTGTCAAGCTGATCGTCCACAAAAACGAGCCAGCTCTGTCGAACGGTGCGAATCCGTTCGCGTGGGGTACACAGCGATGCTGCGGCGCACTAAAGACGACCGCTCTACTCGACGCTCTTCGAATTGGCGGTTTCGATGCTGCGATCGGGGGCGCGCGGCGCGATGAAGAGCGTTCGCGCGCTAAAGAACGTGTTTTCTCGTTGCGCGATACACGCGGCCAGTGGGACCCCCGCAATCAGCGTCCAGAGCTTTGGAGCCTCTACAACACCCGCATTCAAGATGGGCAAAGCCTTCGCGTATTTCCGCTTTCAAACTGGACCGAGCTTGATGTCTGGCAATATATCCACGCTGAAAACATCCCGATTGTCCCGCTCTATTTCGCAAAACTTCGGCCTATGCTCGTCCGTGGCGAGTCGCTCTTACCGATCGAGCATCGCGTAGCACCTCGGGCTCCGGACGAAACACCTCAGCTTGTCATGTGCCGTATGCGCTCGCTAGGCTGCACCCCGTGTACCGGCGCAATACGGTCGGATGCAGACACTGTCCCCAGAATCATCGAGGAATTGGTCACAATGCGCAAATCAGAGCGCCAGAACCGGGTCATCGACCACGACCAGGACGGTTCGATGGAAGTCAAGAAGCAGGAGGGCTATTTCTAATGGCAGCTGCAAGAGTTTTTCCCGTTGACGAAACCTTCGAGGATTTCCTCGCGCAAGAGAAGACCAAGGACCTGCTGCGCTTCACCACGGCGGGCAGCGTTGATGATGGCAAGTCTACGCTCATCGGTCGCCTGCTGTACGATTCACGAAATGTGTACGAGGATCAGCTTGAGTCGGTCACAAAGGCTTCCGTAGGACGCAATGCCGGTGTAATCGATTTCTCGCTGCTCACCGACGGTCTCCGAGCGGAGCGCGAACAGGGCATCACCATCGATGTGGCGTATCGCTACTTCAATACGCCGCGCCGTAAATTCATCATCGCCGATACGCCGGGCCACGAACAGTACACCCGCAACATGGTGACCGGTGCTTCAACGGCGGAGCTCGCTATCATCCTGGTCGACGCGCGGAAAGGGCTGTTGCAGCAATCCCGGCGTCACGCCTTTATCGCGTCCCTGCTCGGCCTCGAACATGTCGTTGTAGCTGTGAACAAGATGGATCTGATCCACTACGACCAAAGTGTCTTTACACGCATTGAAGCCGAGTTTCGCGAGTTTGTTTCCCGATTCCAATCCATCCAGCCATACTTCATCCCAATCAGCGCGCTCAGAGGCGACAACGTCGTCACTCGCAGCCACAGGATGCCTTGGTTCCACGGCCCCAGCCTCCTCGAGTACCTGGAATGCGTGCCTGTCGGCAACCGACTCCAGCATGCGCCGTTTCGCTTTCCGGTACAGCGCGTCGTCCGCCCCAATCAGGAGTTTCGAGGGTATTCCGGCACCATAACCTCCGGTCACATCGCTCCAGGCGATCCGGTCGTCATCTTGCCGTCCGGCAGACGGACGACCATTGACAAGATCGTCACGTTCGACGGCGATTCGGACCAAAGTGTCGCAGGACAGTCCGTCACACTTACATTCACGGACGAAATCGACATCATACGCGGCGATATGATCGCATCCCTTGACGATCCGCCCCACACGTCCAATTCCATTGAAGCGAAGCTAGTCTGGCTCAACGAAACGCCCGCCGAGCTGAACAAGCAGTACCGCCTGAAGCACACCACGCGTCAAGAATCGGCAACCATGAAACAGATCAGCTACCGTATTGACGTCAACACGCTCGATCATGAACCGGCGAAGACGCTCGAAATGAATGCCATTGGCGTCGCCACAATCGAGACAGCCCGGCCTCTCATATTCGACAGCTACTCGCAGGATCGGGCAACCGGAAGTTTCATCCTGATCGATCCGGCAACCAACGCCACAGTCGCCGCCGGCATGATCAATGGACCAACGGCCGTCGCTGAATCGCGCACAAGCGTTTCCGCTCAGGTCACGTGGCAATCCGTAAACGGCTCACTCCTTCTATCGGGGGTCACGGGCCTTCGTTCAAATACGGGACCCTCGCTGATAGACGATCCAGAAGCGCTCGAGGCTCTCGATCGCCTGCTGCGACGCTTGCAACTCTGATGCCCTTATTAGCTTCAGAACTGGAAGCAAAGACTCGCGAGGCTGGCGAATCAATCGACCTTGCCTTGAGCGAGCCAGGGGCCGCATGTCTGACCTGCAGTTTCCAGGCCGAGGATATGGTCGTGCTTCACCTCGTCCGTGAGCGCTTACCAGCTATTCCCGTGCTTTTCCTTGAAACTGGATATCACTTCGCCGAGGTCTATCGTTATCGCGATGAGATGACCGCCCGATACAATCTCAACCTGGTGAACGTCATTCCGGAACAAAGCGTGCCCGAACAGGAATCTCAATTCGGTGTTCTCTATCAATCGCGGCCCGACCAGTGTTGCAACTTACGCAAGGTTCGCCCGCTGTTTGCCGCCCTTCAGAGCTACGAAATCTGGTTTACTGGCCTGCGTCGTGTCCAGTCTCCGACTCGTGCAAATTTGAAAGCACTCGACCATTTCCCGTTGCCCTCTGGTAAAGAGCTGCTCAAGATTAGTCCTCTTGCCGACTGGCTCGACAAAGACGTATGGGAATTCGCGCTCGATCACGGCATCCCACTTCTGCCGCTTTATGCGGAGGGCTACACGAGCATCGGCTGCCAACCCTGCACTGCGCTGCCTGCGGATGCGGCCAATCCCCGATCCGGACGGTGGACGGGCCGTAAGCTCGAGTGTGGTATCCATATCGCTCAAAGCCACTGATATGCGTAGCCATTGATATGGAGCTGTTGCTCGGCTTCGTCATCGCGCTTGCCATCTCACTCACCGGTGTCGGAGCAGGCAGCATGACGACGCCGCTTTTGATTTTGCTGCTGGGCGCCTCGCCGGCAACCGCAGTCGGCACTGCCCTCACCTTTGGTGCGGTCGTGAAACTCGCTTCTGTGCCGGTATACGCGTTGCGCCGTCAAGTGAACTTGCGCGTCTTGCGGCTACTGCTTGCTGGCGGCCTTCCGGGCGTCCTGGCTGGTGCATTTCTGCTGGATCGTCTCAAGCGCGAGCCCTACAGCGGCGTATTATACGTCGCGCTCGGCACTCTCATTGCCGCCACGGCCGCCTTTCATCTATATCGCGTGTTTCGCCCCCGGCCCCAGCCCT
Organism: Bryobacteraceae bacterium; assembly: GCA_045807905.1. Classification (GTDB taxonomy): domain Bacteria; phylum Acidobacteriota; class Terriglobia; order Bryobacterales; family Bryobacteraceae; genus Bog-105. The sequence continues at coordinate 93,982 of JBJMGM010000205.1, forward strand.
CGAATAGCAACCGCTCCCGCTTACTGCCTTGGTTCGCATTTCCAATCGGAGCCGAGGTCGGATTCTCCTCCGCCGGTGCAGGCGCGCTCGGTTCCTTATTACTGCTCGCTCTAACCCCACTCACCGCCGCCGAGGTCATCGGAACAGATCTTTGTTTCGGTCTTGGCGTGTCGCTTATAGGCAGCGTCATCCAGCTTGGCGCAGGCAACTACGATGCGGCTCTATTGCTGAAGCTCATTGTCGGCGGACTGTGCGGGGCATTGGCTGGTTCGATGCTCGCCGGCCGCATCGCGCAGCGTCCACTACGTGTCGGTCTTCTGCTGGTACTAATTCTGCTGGGCTGCCAACTCGCTTTGCACGGATATAGCCTGAGCCCAGCACTTAACGTGCACGCCGCCCTCCAGTCGCCCAGATTGCGCTAGCCTGCAACTCCCGCGGGCACGTGCCCAGTAGCCTTGTCCCGTTCAACTGGTTCGAACTCGCCGCCTGCCAGCCACCCACGCAGTTCGCTGTCGGTGTAACGCCCAAAAAATTGGCGTAGGTTTTCACCGGGAAGCCTCGCCGCCAGGTACGCCCGCAGCAAGCGTTCAATCGCGGCAGGCACGTCGGTCGCTGCACATCGATAGCCTAGCGGTCGGGCAATCGACTGAAATGCACCCACCGCGCCCCCGATACAGAAGTAGTAAGCGTCCACCCATTGCCCGTCTACTTTCAACTTTTTGCCTTCGATACCGATATCCGAAATCCAGTGTTGCCCGCAGCTATTCGGGCAGCCTGTCACGTGCAGTTTCAGGTGCTGCTCGAACCCCGGTAGGCGTTCTTCTAAATCCTCCACCAACCAGCGCGTGAAAGCCTTCGTCTCTGTGATTGCCAGACGGCAGAATTCCATTCCAGTGCAAGCGATCGCGCCTCGCCGGAACGCCGAAGCGCCCACTGGCAACCCCACCGCATCCAACTCTTTCGCAAGCGGTTCCAGATTACGTTCGAGCACATTGACGAACACCAGATTCTGCATGGCCGTCGTTCGAATTTCGCCGCTCCCGAAAGAGTCCGCTAACTCCGCTGCAGCACGCATTTGCTCGGGTGTGATGCGGCCACGCAATACAGACGATCCGACGTAAAAGTATCCCGGCTGCTTCTGCGGATGAATCCCCACATGGTCGCGGTACACATCCGCAGGAGCTTCCTCATGCTCGGCTGGGTCCAATTGAAACCCGATCCGCCGTTCGAGTTCCGTTTGAAAAATCTCCTCAGTCCAACCGTGTAGCTTAAACAGATATTTCAGTCGCGCACGTTCGCGATGTTGCCGCAAAACATCCGCCTCACGAAAAATCTGTGTTACGCCCAGCACCACCGCAGGCACCTGGTTCCACTTCACAAACGCATTCAGGCGTTTTGCCAGGAACGGTTCCGCCGACAGGCCTCCGCCGACCCGCAACGAAAACCCGACCTCTTGTTCGCCACTCCGCACTCGAGTGATCGCCGTCAGACCTACATCATTGATCTCCGGATAGCAGCACCACGAGCGACAGCCCGTAATGCAAATTTTGTATTTGCGGGGCAAGTTATAGAAATCGGCGTTTCCCACCAGCATGTCCGTCGCGCGTAAGGCCAGCGGTGAGGCATCGCAAATCTCGTCCGCATCGACCCCCGACAGCGGGCAACCCGTGATATTCCGCGTATCGTCGCCGCAAGCCGCCATCGTCGTCAACCCGCAGCGCCATAACTGTTCAAAAACTTCTACCAAAGCCTCGGTCGTCACCCAATGCAATTGGATGTTGTGGCGCACCGTAATATCCGCGACGCCTCGCGCGTAGCGGTCGGCCAAATCGGCGATGGTACGCAACTGGTGCGAAAACAACAAGCCGCTAGGCACCCGAATGCGCACCATGAAGTAGGGCACCGAGAGTCCTTCGCCGCCTTTGCCACCCATGACTCCCGCACCATCGCCTTGCGGGTATACGCCCCACCACCGCAAATACGTACTGCGCCATTCTGGAGGCATGGCGTCGTACCCCTCACGGCTAAATCGCCGGAGTTCCTCCAGGCACTCCCACGGGTTTTTTTCTTGCTTTAACCGTTCGGCGCGCTGGGCTTTGGTCTCTTTTGCAGCAGGTGACAAGGGAATCCCAAGTAGGTCGATAGACTTAATTATAGCCTATATTGTGGTAGGTACACTATCTCTATTCTCCTATCGATTCTGTAGAGATTGTGCTACTCTTGCGAATGTAAGGGGCAGATGAGCGCACTGTTTCCTATCTTTATGAAGCTGGGCGGTCGCCCCTGTCTCGTGGTCGGAGCGGGCACGGTTGGGGAGCCAAAAATCGCAAGTCTGCTGGATGCTGATGCCACGGTGAAAGTCGTCGCACCCGAAGCTACTGAACAGGTCAAATCATGGGCGCGCGAATCGCGCATCCACTGGGAGCAGCGAGCGTTTGAAGCATCAGATATCGAGCGCTGTTTTCTCGTAGTCACTGCCACCAATAGCATTGAGGTGAACGAGACCGTTTATCGCGAAGCCCAGGCTCGTGGCGTGTTGTGCAATGCGGTTGATGATCCCGACAGGTGTGATTTCTACTATCCGGCCATAGTTCGCCGCGGACCTCTGCAAATTGCGGTTTCAACTGCTGGCTATAGCCCCGCCCTAGCGCAGCGTTTGAGGCGCGAGCTTGAGGACCAGTTCGGACCCGAATACTCCGGCTGGGTCGAACAGCTCGGTCAAGAGCGAACTCGCTTGCGAGATGATCGCACTATCTCCGCAGAGGATTGCCGAGAACGATTGCACGTTCAGGCAAGCGCCTCGGCTTATCAGGAATTCATTGCCGACCGGCATCTCACTCCTCGCCTAAAGGACGCGCAAAATGGCGGGTAAGGTATTCATCGTGGGAGCCGGACCCGGTGATCCCGAGTTGCTGACGCTCAAAGCCGCTCGCATTTTGGCAGTGGCTGATGTCGTACTGCACGACGAACTGGTCAACTTGGCCGTCCTTCAGCACGTTCGGCCCGGAGCAATCATTGAAAACGTTGGTAAACGCTCAGGTTGCAAGCACTACCCCCAAAATGCAATTAACGCATCAATGGTGTTGCATGCCCGCCAGGGAAAACGCGTTGCCCGGCTCAAGGGCGGTGATCCATCCCTCTTTGGCCGGTTGGGCGAAGAACTCAGCGCATTGCGCGCCGCAAATATAGATTTCGAAATCGTACCGGGCATTACGGCCGCCGTCGCATGTGCAGCCGAAACAGCGATTCCGTTGACGGACCGACACACCGCTACATCGGTCATGTTTCTTTCCGGCCATAGTTGCACGGCTAATGTCCAACCGGACTGGGAAGCCGCTGTACAAAGCGGGAGCACGATCGCCCTCTATATGCCTGGCAATTGCGCTCTGGTCGCCGCGCTGCTGATCCGCGCGGGCATGCGAGGCGATACTCCCTGCGCCATTGTTGCAAACGCAACGCTTGCGAACGAGTATGTATTTCGGGCGAAGCTCGAGCAAATTGGAGATAGCCCCATTGAGGGCAGCCCGAAGCTGATGATCATCGGAGAAGTCGCGCGTGTTGCCGAAATCCGTGCCGCTGCTTTGCGGCAAGCTGATTCGCTTTTCGAAAGACAACCCTCGTCACCGGCAGCGTTGATACACGTCTAGAACTTTCTTAAGTCGCCTAAGTCGTCCGAAGAGCAATCATCCGGTCGATTCTCGACGCACGCCGGGCATGCAAATATCCCGCCGCTGCCGCGACACTGGTCAACACAATCAACATTGCTGCGAACGTCCCCGGATCGCCCCGGGTAACGCCAGATAGCAATCCCTTCAGCGCCTGTGTCACGATGCCCGACGCTGCCGTACCCAACAACAGGCCCAGCCGGGGTGAGACCTAGAGTCTGCAGCAGAATGGTCTTCTGCAACTCTAGCGGTGCCGCTCCCAGCGCCGCTCGAATCCCGATTTCCTGTGTCCCTTGTCCCACGGAATACGAAATCACGGCGTAAATCCCAAGCGAAGCCAGAATCAAGGCGAAGCACGCGAACCTTAAAAGCAGCAGCACAATGAAGCGCCGCGGCGAAACGGCTCAGGTAGCCGTCAGTTACGATATGCACAAACGCTAATGGGTACTCGTCTCGCTTGTAGATCACCCCTTTCGCGGCGGCGCCCAAGTGCGATTCCGTCCTAGCGGTAAAGCGTCGGTCAGCCCGGCGGCTTCCACGCCAGGAGGTTCGCGCACCCGCCGGAGGGCCTCGTTGACATAAGCCGTTGCCTGCTGGGGAGTCGAAAATCGTGCACTCGGGTCGATACGCATGGCGGCCGCACGTGCCGGTTGGAAGCCGAGGTTTACATCCACCACCCGCAGAAAGCTTCGGATCAGCACTCCCGTCCCACCATCAAGACACAAGCGAAGGCGATTTCAGAAATCACCAGCGTGCCGCGAATCCAGGCGTGCTTGCGCGAGTGGGTGGAACCGCGATGCTGGCGTTCAGCGCATTGCTCACGGCCAGTTTGGGCACCTGCAGCACCGGCACAGGTCCAAATACGACACCTGTGACAACGGCCAGCAGCAAGGTGAAAACTAAAGCGCCCAGATCTAAATGCACATTGGTGAGCAGCGGGATATTAAACGTAGTCAGCCGCGCTAGCGCCCGCTTCGCGCCCCGCTTCCCCGGCTCCATTCCTTCGCGAATGCGTTCCTCGATGGCTGAAGGGAAGGTGAGACGCCAGTTCGGCGTCCAACTCATGATCACGTCGCGTTTTTTGAAAAAACGAACCCAACCTGTTCAGGAATTCGCGCATTGGGGTCCGCCTCTGGCGAGATCGCAAGCACGCGCGCCATGACATTCGATAACCGGTGCCAGTAGGCCCGTATCATCGGCCAAGCTGCGTACGCCCTGTCGCAGACCCACCGCGGCCAGGGTCTGCAACACCATTACGTCCAGCGTGCCTTGCAATAGATCCAGCTTAGAGTGGGGCAACAGTCCTGTGTGTGAATGCCACGTCAGCGTCGGCATGTGCGACCCGTGTGGGATTCGCATAGCAAGGAGAGTTGGGTTCGTTTCGCAAAATCGACCCCGAACGCCACTTACCCCCACCGAGTTCGTTTGGCAAAAACGGCCTCCATGCCCATAAGTGCTGCTTATTAAACGGCTAAATTGAGAGTGTGGCAGTCAGGAACCGCGCTGCAATCCAGGCCAGCTTGCCACCCGGCCTGCTCTTCTTTCCGGAGTTTGTGACCCCGTCTGAGGAGAGCGACCTCCTCAACCTTATCCGTAGTATGGATTTCCGAACCCTCCAGATGCATGGCGTAACGGCAAAACGTCGCATCAGACAATTCGGCTGGCATTATGCATTCGAGTCGTACCAGCTCACACCTGCCGATCCGATTCCGGCGGAGTTCGGCAGCATAAGAGCGCGTTCTGCAGCTTTGGCTGGCATCGATGCGTCCACTTGGGCCGAAGCGCTGGTGACCGAATATGCTCCCGGAGCCGGCATTGGGTGGCACGGCGATGCTCCCCCGTTTGGTATCGTTGCTGGTGTTTCACTACTGGGCCCGTGTCGTATGCGCTTCCAGACGGGTACGGGTCCTGCTCGCGTAACGAGCGCGATCGAATTGCCGCCCCGCTCCATCTACTTGCTAACAGGCGAGGTCCGCACGAAATGGCAGCACATGATCCCTGCGACGCGTGAACTACGATATTCGATTACATTCCGAACTTTGCGCAAAACGAAGGGAAAAGCACCGTAAATTGACAGAGCGCAAGCCAGTGGAGATAGGGTAGAGGCGAGGACCAAAGAGCTTGCGACTGACCATGTCCCATACGAAGTCGAAGGAAGAAGTTATGCACGCAGTCGACCGCTCGTTCGACGATCTCTTTCGAGGCATCGGGGCGCTGCCGCTGCAATTCGTTAGTGAACAAAGAAGCTGGCAGGGCTCGACGCTTAGTTTCGCGATCTCCGCGAAAATGGGCATCATAAGCACACCCATCAAGGGCACCATCGAGGTTACTGAAAAGGAACTCACAATAGATGTTGACTTGGGCCTGCTTGAGCGTCTAATTCCCCAGGCGAAAGCCCGGGAAGCCGTTAGCAGTCGGATACGCGGCCTTTTGACGTGAAGACCTGGAGTGCCATCACAGCGCTTTACGAAACGTGAGATTGATGCGGCAGCGTCCGGTCAATGGATGGTCGCCATCAGCCAGCGGCGCAATTCCATGATACGCACGCCGCGCAGGCCCGCCCCATACGGCCACGTCTCCGTTCTCGAGCCGCAAGCGGCGCGGCCGGTCCTTTCGACGCATCCCTCCGAACAAAAACGTGGCTGGCAGACCGAGTGATACCGACACGATCGGCGCGTCGAAGTCCCGTTCATCTTTGTCCTGATGTAATGTCAATCGCGCACCTGGCTCATAGCGATTGATCAAGCAAGCGTCGGGTTCGAAGCTCTCAAAGCCCGCTACCGATGCGGCACGCCTTGCTAGCTCCAGAAACGAAGCGGGCATCGGCGGCCAGCAACGCTCGGTTTCAGGGTCGACGGAATCGTAACGATAGCCCGTCTTATCGCTCACCCAGCCAACTGGCCCGCAATTTGTCATACCTACTGACATCCGGTATCCTCCCGGCGTGACCATATGTCGAAACGGCGCGGCGGACGCGACGCCTTCGACCGCTCTCACAAGTGCCTCTGCATTATCTGCTGCGATGCCGCGAAGCAGGACCGCCCCCTCGGCAACGGGCACCACGTCTCGATTGCCGTTCAGCCCATCGCTGAATAAGTCACCGGTGATGCTGGAACTCATTTTCCGTCGTGGAAGATAACGCCCAGCGTATATCGCTCGCCGGAGCGCAAGCGGCTGACGCCATGACGCATACTGACGCGATAAAACCCTTTCGTACCCTGCACCGGCCGATGATGAACCGGGAAAATCACACCATCTCCTTGTTTGAGGGGCACGACTTCGGCACGCGACTGCATGCGCGGACGCTGCTCGGTAAGGACGAACTCGCCGCCCGTGAAATCATGCTGCGGGGCCGATAGGAGAAAGGCCACCTGCAAAGGAAACACGTGTTCACCGTAGAGATCTTGATGCAAACAGTTGTAGTCGCCCGCGCCATATCGTAGCAGCAATGGCGTTGGTTGGAGTTGCCCAGCTTGATGACAACGGTCAAGAAATTTCGCGTGATCGTCCGGGTATCGCACGCTGATTCCCATATTCTCGTTCCAACGGTTTGCGATTCTCGAAAGCGGCGGATAGAGCATGCTTCGCAATTCAGAAATCTGTTCAGGGAGCGGATAGCGGAAGTACTTATATTCACCGCGGCCGAAACCGTGCCGTGCCATCACAACGCGACTGCGAAACAACGCGTCATTCACATAACCGTGCGCTACAGCCTGGCAGTCCTCCCGAGAGAGTATCGCGCTCGCAATGGCGCACCCATGCGCATTGAGATCTGTCTCTACCTGTTGCCAGTCAAACATTGCAATGCGGCCTGAAATTTCGGCCACGCTTGCGCCCGACATCACGACACCGGCGGTCACGGTCACGAGCCAGCCTCTCGTTGCAACAAAGCACGCTTGCGCTCCACTCCCCATCGATAGCCTGACAACGCGCCGTCACTGCGTACGACTCGATGACAGGGAATCACAACGGCGAGAGAGTTCGATGCACACGCCTGTGCCACGGCGCGCACCGCTTTTGGCGCACCGATACGCTCGGCGATTTCCGCATAGGTGGCACTCGAGCCCACAGGAATGTCCCTCAGTGCTTGCCAGACCCGTTGCTGAAAAGCTGTGCCACGCACATCCAGCGGCAAGTCAAATCCCTGGCCCGGAGTTTCGACCAATCCGATCACCTTCGCCACCCATTGTTCGAAGTCTTTATCGCCGCCAATGAGCTGAGCTTTGGGAAACCGATTCTCAAGATCATGTAGCAATGCGTCTGGGTCGTCGCCGAGCAGGATCGAGCAGACACCCTTGTCTGTCGCTCCAACCAGGATGGCGCCTAATGAACATTTGCCGACCGCGAAGCGGATGCTCGTACCCTCACCCCCGGAGCGAAATTTGGTCGGAGTCATGCCCAATAGCTGCGACGATGTCTCATAAAAGCGCCCGTTGGAATTGAATCCGGCGCTGTAAATCGCTTCTGTTACTGTCTCCTGCCGCATCAACTCAGCGCGTACTCTGTGGAAACGGTTTTGGGCGAAGTAAGCTCGCGGTGTCACTCCCGTAACGGATTTGAAGACCCGCTGGAAGTGAAACCGGCTCATGCCCGCAGCCGCAGCGAGTTCATCCAGATTCGGCAGCTCATCGCCGTTCTCCATGGTCCGGCAAGCCTTTTCTATTGCGGAGGCACGCCGCGCCGCGAACCCGGGCTCATTCGGTCGGCACCTTTTGCAAGGGCGGAAGCCCGCCTTTTCAGCCGCTTCGCATGTCAAATGGACGAGATTTTCTCGTCGCGCCAAGCGAGCCGCACACGACGGGCGGCAATATACGCCGGTTGTTTCCACCGAATAACAGAACAGGCCGTCCGCGTTCCGGTCACGAGCCGCGACAGCCGCCCAGCGGTCTTCATCGTTCCAGTAAGCTGGCGAAGTCTCCCCATTTGTAGTTGCCAAAACTCTCATAACGGTATTGTCTGAACTAAACGGTGCCTACGCACTCCGGCCATTGCTCTCAAATTGAGAAGTTCCGCACGCTTCCAGTATGATGCTCGCATGGAAACTAGCTCAAGAAGGTGTTTTCTCGGGAGAAGCCTAATGGGCATAGCCGGGTTTGAGTATCTGACGCGGAGCGCGCCCGAACTCGCAGCCGATCCGCTTGGATTGCCGATAGGGTGTCAAACCTGGCCGGTCCGGGAAACCATCGGGACGGATTTGGATGGAACTCTGCATCGGCTCGCAGCCGCAGGATTCAAAAACCTCGAGCTGTGCTCGCCGCCGAGTTATAAAGACGCGGGCTTCGGGCCGCTCGCGGCGATGAAAGCTTCCGAGCTGCGCCGGAAGATCGAGGCCGCAGGCTTGCGTTGCGAGAGCTGCCATTACAATTTCACTGAGCTGAAGCAGCACCTGGACGATCGGCTGGCCTACGCCAAGCAACTCGGTCTCAAGCAGATGGTGATTTCGACATTCGCACTCCCAAAGGACGCGAAAATGGCTGACTGGATGCGCGCCGCCGATGACGCGAATAAGCTGGGCGGGCAGGCCCAGCGAGGTGGGCTGCAACTCGGGTTCCATAACCACGATTTCGAATTCCAGAAGCTGGACGGCGAGCTGATCTACGACAAGCTGATGGGCGAACTCGACCCGCAACTTGTGAAGATGCAGTTCCAGCTTGCCGTGGTCCGGCTCGGCTACCACGCGACTGACTTTTTCGAAAAGTACCCGGGGCGATTCATCTCCATGCACCTGCAGGACTGGTCGCCAAGCCTTAAAAAAGAGGTAGCGCTCGGTCAGGGTGAGGTCGATTGGAAACGAGTGTTTGCCGCGGCAAAAATCGGGGGTATTCAGAACTACTTCGTCGAGATGGACCCGCCCGCGTTGGCCGCGAGCGTCCCTTACCTTCACAAGTTGAGTTGAGAACCAGTGCGCGTTCGGCTATTTCTGATCATTTTCTTTGTGGCGTCTGCCCTCTTTGCGCGCGGACCGGTGTATGTCGTTCTGTGGTTCGATACCGAGGACTACGTTGATCCCGCGGCAGATGATGCTGCCTTGCGCATCGCAAATGACCTGAGCGCGCTCGGTGTTCGCGCCACATTCAAACTCGTCGGCGAAAAGGCGCGCGTACTCGAGTCCCGCCAACGAGCGGATGTCATCCAGGCCCTATCGAAGCACGCCATCGGTTTTCATTCGAACTGGCACAGCCTGCATCCTACCCCCGCCGAGTATCTCCGCACATTCGGTTATGTCGAGGGTGCCGACGAGTTCCAGCGCCGTGAGTCACCCGGAGTCGCAGCCATTCAGCGCATCTTCGGTGTCACGCCCATCTGTTATGGCCAGCCGGGGTCTTCATGGGGTCCTCAAAGCAACCTTGCACTGCGGCGTATGGGCGTACCCGTTTATCTCGATGAGGGCGAGCAGGTTGGGCTTAATGAGCAGCCTTTCTGGTACGGAGGCATGCTCTACGTATTTCATATGGGCAAAAACCAGTTTCGCGCCGAGCTGAATGTGGGCCAGGAAGACACGGCGGCGTACCATCGCTTCGACGACGCCGTTACACGCCTGAGTTCCGGTGACGGAGGCATTATTAGCATCTACTACCATCCCACAGAATTCGTCACGACGGAATTTTGGGACGCCGTAAATTTCGCTAATGGGGCTATGCCCGCGCGCAAGGATTGGATTCAGGCGCGACGGCGCACGACCGAAGACTCCGAGCGATGCTTTCACGTTTTGCACGAATTTGTAAAACATATGCAGCAGGCCCCAGGCGTGCGATTTATAACTGCTGAGGACGTCCTGCGGATTTACGAGCGGCCGCTTCCGCCGCCAGTCAACATGCAGACCATCGCCGAACACCTTACCGGACACATCACATTCCTCAACAGCGGCAATACTGCTCTGTCTGCAGCAGACATGCTGATTCAACTGCTCCGGCTTGAGCCTCAGGTAGTCGATGGGCCTAGTGCTCCCGGTCACAGCACGTGGCGCTCGGAGACCATTCCGGCACGCCTATTCGAGAGGGCGAAGAAGGACGCCGCAGATTTTATTACCCGGAATCATCGTCTCCCAAGCGAGGTATTTATTGCTGCGGATACGCTATCGCTTTCCGACTTCACCGCAACTGCTGCGGCAGACGTACTGAATCCCGCGCCGGTCGTGCACGTCCTTCGCGGTCGAACCGAGTTCGAACAGTACTTTGCAAGTGATGCTCAGAAACCGTTCAATTGGCCGATTCATCCAGCCGGGTTTCGAGCACCGGAATTGCTTGATCTGGGCCGGCTGCAAGGCTGGACGCTAAAGCCCGCGAGGTTGGTAAAGTAAGTAACGCATCCATGTCCCGCAGTACGCTTTCGTTTCGGTTTGTGTGTCTTTTCACGGCTGCCCTCCTCTCTTCCTGTACGTCGCGCAACAAGAATGCAGACGCGTCCAAAACGACTCCCGCCCGATTACAGCCCTTAAACGTAGTCGTGGTCACGATTGACACCCTTCGCCCCGACCATCTCCAGTGCTACGGATATCGAAAGATACAAACGCCCGTGCTCGATCAGCTTGCGCGGCGAGGCGTTCTGTTTGAGAATGCTGTCGCCCAGGCGCCATTGACGCCTCCGTCACACGCCTCCATCTTTACCGGCCAGTATCCGACGGCGCACCACGTACGCAACACCGGTGGATTTGTTCTGCCATCGTCGTCAAGGCCGCTCGCCAGAATTCTTCAGGAGCAGGGATGGGATACCGCAGCATTCGTCAGCTCGGCTGTGCTCAAGAAAGTAATTGGCTTCAACAACGGATTCGCGGTTTACGATGACCAAATGCCGCGGCAGGGCAACAAACGGGACTTCAGCGAAGACGCGGAACGGCCGGCAGGCGATACGGTTGATCGCGCCGTTCATTGGCTTGCTGGGCAATCGGGCAAACCCTATTTCCTGTGGGTCCACCTGTACGACCCACACATGCCGTACAAGCCTCCGCGGCCGTTCAAAGAGAAGTACAAGGACAGGCCGTATGACGGGGAAATCGCGTACACCGACCAACAATTGGGTAAGCTCTTGGACGCGGTTCAAAAGAAAGCGCCAGCAGAGAAGACCATCATCGCCGTTCTTTCCGACCACGGCGAGAGCCTTTCCGAGCACGGTGAGTTCTCACACGGAGTTTTTCTGTATGACGCTACGTTGCGGATTGCCTTCATGATGGCCGGACCCGCGATTCCATCCGGCGTGCGCGTGAAACAGCAGGTCAGAAGCATCGACTTCTTGCCCACACTGCTCGCGGTGCTTGGCGGAAGGCCACCCGCCAATGTGCAGGGGGTAAATCTAGTTCCGGCGTTTTCCAATAGGCCGGTTGCGACTGAAATCTCCTATGAGGAGACGCTCTACCCGAAGCTGGCGATGGGCTGGGCAGAGCTTCGAGGCATCCGGACGAACCGTTGGAAATACATTCGTGCGCCGAAACCTGAACTATACGATTTGACGCAGGACCCGGCGGAGGCCACTAACGTTATCCAGCAACATCCGGCCGAAGTCTCGAAATTCGAGGCTCAACTTAAGAACGTGATCGGGAGCAGTGGTCCGGAGAAGGTGGAGACGAATATGGTCGATGAAAGGCAGATGGCGCAACTGAGATCGCTCGGATATTTGTCGGGATTCTCGCCTCAAGAGTACGATCTGAACGGCTCGGGTGTCGATCCAAAGGACCGCGTCGGTATTCTGAAGCTTCTCTACGAAGCAGAAAGCCCCCTATCGAATCTATCTGAGGCTCGTAAGATTGCTCTGCTTCAGCGGGCACTGCGTGAAGATCCCACCAATCCGTCGCTCTACCATCAGGTCGGCGGAGAACTGGAGAAGATCGGGCGATATGACGAGGCTCTGCACCTGTACGAGACTGCGTTGCAGCATGGAGTAGAAAACGGTAGGCTGCACTCACGGATCGCGGACCTTGCCTTGCGCCACGGAGACAAAGATCGTGCGATAGCCGAATATGAAAAGGCGGCGCGCTTCAATCCCTCTGATCTCGATAGCCAAACCAATCTAGCGACAGCTTATTTGGAGAAGGGCAGGGTGGCCGACGCCGAGCGTGTATTCAACTTCGTTGTGACGAGCGATCCTGATAATGCGGCAGCAAACAACGGTCTGGGACTCGTTTCCATTCAGAAGCAGGACATGAACACCGCCCGGGGCCATTTCGAAAAAGCGGTTCAGATTGATCCGGATCTTGTTGAAGCGCAGATGAACCTGGGCTTGATTTATGAGATGGCGGGCGACCGGGCACGCGCCCGCTCGCACTTCGAGACATTCCTCGCGAAAGCGTCCCCTACGCAATACCGGGAGGTTATCCCCAAAGTTAAGCAAGAGCTCGCCACCCTGCAGTAAACATGCTTCGCTGTTTTCCGCTGATTCTGTTTATGGCGGTATCAACCAGCGCACAACAGCAATTGGAGCATGATGCAGCTTCCGTGAGTGGCCGGCTGGCGCAAGCGAACGCGTACTTCAAGACAGCCCGGCTTTCGGAGGCAAAAGATATCGCAGACCAGGTATTGCGGGTTCAACCCAAAAACGAGGGCGCCCTTGAGATCAAAGGAAATGTGCAGTATCTGAAAGGGGAGGTCAGCGCTGCTATTGACACGTTTATCAGTTTGCTCGACCTGCATCCTGAAAACCAAGAGGCGCCGTACATGCTGGGGCGGATTTACTATCAGGAATCCAGGGTTGACCAAGCCATGGGCCAGTTCCAGCGAGTTCTGAAAATTAACCCACGCTCATACAAGGCGTACGACAACCTCGGTCTCTGCTACGAGGCAAAGGGCGATAAGGACAAAGCGATACGGTACTTTTTAACCGCTATCAAGCTCGTGGAAATTGAGCATCCGGAGTACGATTCCGCGTACGCCAACCTGGCAGATCTGCTTCTCAAAACTGGTGATGCACAGAAGGCGTTTGATGCCGCTTCGAAGGCGACGAAACGGAATCCGAATTCGGCTCGCGATTTTTATATAGGAGCAAAAGCGCTCGAGCAACTCGGGAAGCTCGACCTGTCACTGAACTGGCTGCAACGGTCGGTTGCACTGGATCCGAACTACCCCGAGCCGCAATATTTACTCTCGCGCGTTTATCGCCAGCTCGGGCAGCCAGAAAAAGCCGAGCAAGCACGCAAAAAATTCCTCGAAGCCAAGTCCAAGGAGCCCGGAACGCGACGGTGACTCACTGAAACTGTACGATTGCAGTTTCTCTCGCGGGAAGCAGCAATCCGGAGCCAGACAAGGCTGTCTCGGTGCGCCGGTCGAGGATGCTGTGGAATGCAAACTGCGGCTGCAACGTAATTTTTAGATCGTGGTCTGAACTGTTGTAGAAATACGCCAGCCGACCCCCCTCGAACGGGGCTACTCGGTATTCCACCTCCGGTACCGCGCCGCCTGCCTCGCGCCTGACGAGTAAGTCCGGCTTCAATGCGGAGTTTTCCGCGACAAACGAAAGAAACCGCCCCCAGCTCTCCGGAAATAACACTGCGGCAAGCCAGTACACGACCCCCCGACCGCGGTGAAGTCGAACAAGCGCAGCTGCGCCATTCTCGAAATGAGCGATGACATTCGACGGGTTGCACTCGATTATCTGGCTGGGGCTCGAGGGTCGCGAAGAGCCGCGCGCCACCGCTTCAAGGCCGAACCCCCCAGCGATAAATAGGCCTCGGCTGTCGTTCAGCAGCGGCATTCGGGGCAGGTCCCGAATATTGTAGTCGGTAATGAACGTTTCGCCGAACGCGGAAGGCTCTGGCCGGCGGATGCGCAAACTCAGCAATTGAGCGGCCTGCGAGGGTCGTGCGTACTCGTCGCCGACCAGAGAGTCCGGAGAGACGACCAGTGTCCCGCCGCCCTCGACCCAGCGCAGAATCTTGTTCGTCACGTTATCTGGCAGATACTCTACGGACGGCAAAACCAGAATTCTTCGAGCCTGCAAATCGCCCGCAAGTATCTTTTTCTCGGTTGTCATGCCGATGTAGAGCCCAATTGATTGCGAAGCATTGTAGACCCGCCGCATCTCAGAGAGATACGGTGTGGTATTTGTCTCGCGAGACTGTTCAGGCGTCTGCTGAAGCATGGAGGTCTTCGAATACAACAACGCAATAGGCCGCGGTGCCGAGCCCAGCACCGCAATTTCCCGGCCGAGGCGCCTAATATCCAGTGCATCGCGCATGGCTTTGGCCAAATCGCTGAGCGGGATCGTGTAGCTCTGAGGAAACGACGTTGTCCACTCGTTAATCGGTTCGTTGGGCGTCCAGTGCTTGTTATCGTTCCACCACCACATGGAAATCGCCGCGTCGCCATGTAGGAAACTCGGCAGGATCTGATGAATAACGCCGTGATACTCGAAGTCCGCAACTGGCTTCGGGCCTGCGAGAGCGTGCAGATACTCCGGCATCAGCGTATCGAGCGCATAGTTCTCTTCAAGGACAACGCTCGTAATTTCTGAGTCCGCAAGTTCCTCTTCGTCCACACCCGTCCAGAAAGCGGGATTGAACGCATAATACGGCGAGCCTACGGTGAGCGGTTCGTCCGGTTTCCACCGGCGAATTTGATCATGCGTCCATCGGATCTGCTCGAGAAATCTATAAAGATTGAAGCTCGACCAATCGAACCAGATTGCCCGGTTCACCCCCACACCCATGCGGCGAAGCATATCGACAGAAGTGAAATCCTTGTATCGCGTACCCCAAATCTGATTCGCCGCACTGACGTTTCCATACTTGTGCCGTAGCCAGTCCGCCCACATCCGTTTGGTGTAGCTGCAGTAGCAAACGTACGTGTATTCGAAGCCCATGTTTTGGACGAGGTGATCATGATTCGGGCCGTTCTTAAGCTCATAGGTTTTGATCATTGCCGCCACTGCATCCCGGCTGTGAGGACTTTCGAGGCAAACGCTCACGGGTGGCCCCAGTACCTCCCATGATTCGGCATCCCGGATGATGTGGTCAGCGTGGGGCCACCCGACGCGATGAGTATCTGGATATTTTTGATAGGCGTCCCAGATGGGCTGGCGTTCCACATCGTGCCGCGTTCCGCCTGCGACGAGTTCTGTACCGTAGTCGGTCTCGCTGTTTGTGAACCACCGCAAGAGCGGCCCATCATGGTTGTACAGCATCCCAAAAGGAAGAACGGGTTGATTACGGTACCTGAAGGAAGGAGGCAGATCGCGGAACCGGAAGTAGCCATCCCGTATGGTGAGCCTCTTGTAATCGAGAACCGGTGGCACAGGGAGCGATCTCCCGGAGCCGATTGCATGTTTCAAGGTCGCCTCTGCGGTTTGCGCGGCTTCCAAAAGAAAGTTAAGCGCGCGCCGTTGCTCTTCCGAGCGATCCTGCCAAAACGCGACCAAACGCTGCTGGAAAGCGATTCTGGCGAGAAACGGATAGATCTCCGCATAAGCTGCCTCTATTCCGCGCCGCTTAGCCTCCAGGATCGTGTTCTCTAGATTCGCTATAGCTCGCTCAACCTCCTGGCGCTTAGACCGCAGGCTCGGTTCAGTCTCCTTAAACAGCAGATCACCATAGGGCTGCCTCTGCAATCTCGCTGACTCTGAGCTCAATCGCGGATTCGACAAATCTAGTCTTGTATATTTTTCGAACTTGAGTTCCATCCCATCTCGAATAAACAGCGGCTGTACGAAAATTCCCAGCCACCTGATCTGCTTGGGATCCACAGCGCCACCCGTGGGCGATCGCATGCCTTCAAGGCTGATTTCAACGGTACTGCTGCCAGGTCCGATCACGAAGCCGTCGAATGTCCCACCCGTGTATGTATCGCTAGCAGGATGATCTTTTCGGCTCGATAAACGGACATACACGGAGAGCGGCTCCGCATTCTGATTCTCGACGTCGAATCGAAATGAACGCCACGAGCTCCAGTCCTGAAACGGAAGACGGGAACTTTCCATCCCCGTTCTCTCATATCCCTTATTGAAAGAGGCGCGCAAGCCACCGTTCCCGGTGGGGGACAGATCGCAATGAACCTGAGTCCAGAACATTGCTGCCTGGTCCGGCGCGAACAGCTCATTTAGCTCCTTGATAGCGGGAACGGCCGCTGCTACTAGTTCTGGAGCGATCGCACAAAAAATGATCGGGATCAATGCTCTCATCTGCATCTATTTTTCGCTGGGGATCTCAATTCAACTATGTGAAGAGCGACTTGGGGGCTCGATACCTTCCAGTAAACGCCTTGAAATATGGGTTCAAACTTTCGTGAATCCTTCACAAGGTTATGATCTTGCAAAGAGTCGGAGCAATAGACCCGGGTGTTGCCGTCAGATTCAGCCGTGGATTCGGGGGCGGATCCGGTCAACTACACTGGGCAAAACAGAAACCACGATTGCGGCCGTGCACGAAACGGCCAAGAACCACACCAACCAATGTAAATGTAGAATCGTCGCCGGAGCATAGAAAACATCGATCGACGCGATGGACGAGTCGAGTAGCGGTGGTTCATTAAGGTGCAGGAGAAAAGCCGGTAGTGAGCTCACGCGTCGCTCCGCCACATAATGCAGGCCCTCGCCTGCCACGATGCTCTTCGTAACGGCACGCTCCGGCCCGATCACCTCCAATCGCCCCGATAGCGCAGCAATGGGTCGAATCCGCCAGCTGATTTGATTAGCGCCCTCGACGCGCACGCCGGGACTTTCCACCCTGATGGTTGCGGGCGCCTTCAAGACAATTGGTGACGTGGTAGCGTCAGCGAAATTTTTAAGCTGCACTGTGATGACGGCCGCCTCGCCAATTCTCAGGGGAGCGCGGCTATAACAGGCATCCATCTGCGTGAAAAGAATAATAGACGGAACGATCAGAATCAGTGAAGGGCGAGCCAACAGCTTCAGTAAATGCCAGTTCTCAAAAAAAAGATCACGTTGGGCTCGGATCACAAGGGGCGGCTCATCCACAAACAACCGAAACTCCATGAAGTGCGCCAGCATACGATTCGTGGTGGCACGCAGCGCATCCTGATCTGACCAATGGCGAAACACATACAGCATCGTAAGGCCTGCGAGAGCGCTAACGAGAGCCAGAGTCCAGAGCGCTTCAGCGCCGAGATCGACTTCGCTCATTCCAGATAGCCGAGCCCCTTGAGTTTTTTGATGAGGTCCTCTTTAGAGCCCGCTTCTTCAAGCCGGGCCAGGTCCTTCTCAATGGCATGCTCGATAAACTCTTCAAGCGAGCTATAACCGGCTTTCTCAACCAGCAGGCGCGCCCGGTCGCACAGTGATCTGCTGAGCTTTACTGTAGTTCTTGAGCTCATAATCAAACATGGACCCGAACGCGTGAGACTCACGCAACGCGAACGAGGGATTCCCCTTCCATCCATAAGGGCCGCTCAATTCCGAAAAGATCCAACACCGTCGGGGCCATATCCTCAATTCCGGGATCTTTCGCATTCAGCTTGCGATTTGAGAACAGGACCCCAGGAACCAGCGCTGGATCCACGCAATGATCTCCGCTCCAGGCTTTGCAATTATCTTCGAACACTCGCACAGTGACTCTGCCAACCGCCGCGCCCCAACTCGTACGGTAACCACACGCATAACCAATAATCAGGTCCGGCGCCGCACCGATATACGGCCCTTTGTAGATTGCCGACGAGTCATAAACCGCGCGTATGCTGATGTCGCCCGTATCGTCGTCGCGCAGGTTCGTTAATCGAGCGATCAGCTCCTGTTTCAGACTGGCAGCTTCCCCGCGATCCACAATCCCTTGCGCTTCCCGGCCCCTCAGATTCAAATAGAGACCTCCCAAGCCAAATGTGTACGCGCGTGTACGGCTCCAATCGATTCCGTCAAAATACTCCGATGCATCCGATCTTCCTGCTTCGAGCGCAAGATATCCATGCTGATGTAACCAAGCGTTCAGGTTTACTCCGCGGCGAAATGAGCAGAAGCCATGATCGGAAAGCACGAACAGCGCCGTCCCCTGATCCACGTACCGAAGTGTCTCCCCAACCACCCGGTCCATGTCACGGTATAGCCGCTCAATTGCTGCACCGTGCGAGTTTTCAGATCCGCTGCCGCTTGCGGAATCGAGATATCGGTAAAACATGTGTTGCACACGATCACTCGTATCGAATACGCACGCGACCACGCCGTTCCGAGTATGATCGAGCGCCCCAAAGAACATCGCCTCCCGCTCGCGCTGAATGAGTTCGGCCTGCCTCAGAAATGCTTCTTCGTCAATTGCTCCTTCATTCAGTGCCCAGGTGTCCTCTGCCATGCCGAGCGTTGCAAATGAGCCAAGAAGCTTTGCCAGATACATGGCGTAATAACGCGGGTGGCTGATGGGGAGCGCAGGGTTCTCGGGATCGATCTCAATAGGCGTGACATAGATCGACCAATCGGGCTCGGTTCTACTCAGCAGAAACCGCGCGATTCCATGGACGCAAACTCCGCCCGTAGCATAGAATCTTAAGCGGATCCAAGGCGTATACTCACCCGTCCTAAGCGGATAAGATCCGCCTTGAATTTCGAGGACCGGCAGTTCGGCCCCGACACCGCGCCGAATTCGGAAC
Organism: Bryobacteraceae bacterium; assembly: GCA_045807905.1. GTDB lineage: Bacteria > Acidobacteriota > Terriglobia > Bryobacterales > Bryobacteraceae > Bog-105. The sequence continues at coordinate 113,159 of JBJMGM010000205.1, forward strand.
GGGATGGTGAGCGGGCCGCCGCCCTCGAGGACTTCATCAGACGGACCAAGCAGCGCACCGTGAAAACCGTCTTCGTCTGCCAGCAAAGTGCTCCGCGTTCCACCTTCACACGGCTCGTTTTCAGTTGCCGTTGAGAACCACGAGAACGTGCCTTGTGTTCCGCGCAGATCAGGTGTAGACATGGCAGACAACTGGCGGCCCTTAAATTGGTCTGGTGGAAATGTAACCGGCACGCGAAGAATGGTGCTTCCGATATCGTGCCGCCCTAGAATCTTCCAGAAAGGCTCGCTTTTGCGTTGCAAGTCGATGGACGGCCGCCCCAATGGAATGCGGTATTTTCCAACGCGGAGCACGCGCCGAGAAGGCTTTACTCTGCCGGAAGAGATCTCCGGGGCATACGACCGCAGATCGCGGTTCAGAAAATCGAAAATATTGTGCTTGGCGGGATTAACTCCGGTAGCAAACGTAGACCACGCAACCGGGGACAGCGCGGGGAACGTGGTGCGCAACCGGTGATAAGAGCCTTTCTCTTTGAGTTGACTAAAATTGGGCAGCTTTCCTTCCGCCATAAATTTTTCAGTCAGCCCGGGATCGAGGCCGTCAAGCCCGAGAAAAATGACTTTTCTTACGCGCGATTTACCGAATCCGCGCCTGCGCCGGATGAGCAGCCAAAGCATTCGAAAGGGCCAGAAGAGAAATGAGACCAAGCTCGCGAGCAACGAAAGAACAACGGTTAGAAATGAACCCAAAAAAGCGAAACCGGCGCCCGGCCCGATGTAGGCGAGCTGCATTTGCGATAGACACGGCTCGCGATATTCACACAGCAGAATCAGGGCCGCAAGCGTGATCAATAGGAGCCAGAACCGCGACCGGGCAGCCCCGGTCATCGCACTTTTCCTTCAATGAAAGGCACCTCGAAGACCTTTTCATGCTGTATCGGACCATGCCCGAAATACCCGTCCTCCCCGAACAGTTCGCCATGATCGGAGGTGATCGTCACATACGTATTTTTCGGAACCAAATCAAACAACTCTTCGACGACCGTGTCCAAATACTTCACCGCGTCAATCTGGCGCTGCCTCAGCACGCGAAGTTTGGTTTCATCGAAGATTTTCTCGCGACCTCGACGCAGTCTGCCGCCGACTACGTCGTGGTCCAGGTGCTTGAAAATTCCGTGAACGCCACTAACGCGGGGCCATTCTTCTTCCGGCTCACCGGGCAATGCATAGGGATAATGGGTTTCGCCGACATTGAGGAGATAGAAAGAGGGCTTTTCCTCGGAAAACTTCATTTCGGCGAACATGGCTCGCATGTCGTTGTGCCGCTCCATCAGCTTGTAGGCATCGAAACCCGTGTTCAGAATCGTAAACGGATTGAGCACCGGCAGGGATACCAATGCATTCGTCCGGTATCCGAGGCTCTGCAGCAGCACGGGAAGATACAGCCGTGGAACAAATCGCTTGAATTCCAAGCCCTTGGCTCCGAGCCGTTCGTTGAATCTCAGGAAATCGCGTTTGTAATAATCAGACGCAAAAACTTCTCGCGGACTGATGTGGGGCATCAGCCCCATCAGGAGATTGTAGTGGGACGGTGCAGTCCATGAGGCATACGACCAGCGCCGCTCGAGCGATCCCAGCTTCCGCATCACTTTGGGACGAGCACGCGTGAAAGAATCATAGCGGCAGCTATCGAGAACGACCAGAACGTAATGATTCCTGCGTCTACTGGATAGCCGACCGGTTGGCATCAATGACAGTGAACCACATTAGCCACACGCCGCCAAATACCCATCCTCGCCGTTCGTCGGTAAATTGGCGCATCTCACCGAGATCGCGGATCTTAGGAGCACTCAGCTGCGTCTTAAGATCATGCGACGTTTGACCACACAAGAGAAATTAGAGTTCCAAAACCTTGATGCGGCCTACCGTGAGGCATGGGCAGGACTTTTGTTACAGGTCAGTTACTGGCAGTCTCTAAATGCCGATCCGAATGGAGATAGCGTTGCCGTCGCAAAAGCATGGGACGCGGTGGAACGAGCCGAAGCCGAGTACCGGCAGAGTCGAAACAGGCTTGCGGAACATCTACTCCCCAGCGCCCTGCTTGCGAAGCAACTTGTGACGTGCTGACGCATGCCGTAAGAATCTCTGAAGGCCCACAAAACCCCAGCTTGCTACCGCGACCCTCTCGCGCTTCTGTTTTGGCCGCTGAATTGCTACGTGACACTTCGCGAGATACGACAGTGAATGACACGCTCAGCTCACTCCAGACTAAGTGTTCAATTACCCTACAGGCTTACTTGGAGCTCGCCAAACAGGGCTGTGAGCTTTTGAGTCGCATCAGCGAACTGCCACTTGCGGAGAACAAGCGAAACGAGATACTAGCCCACCGAAGGCGTGAGTTGCATGCCCATAGCGATTACACTAAGGCCAGAAGCAAACTTTGGGAGTGCTTAAACCGAGCCTAAGTTCCGCGCCAGAAATTTCTAAATTTTAATGCTAGTCAGTCTGAGACCAAACAGATTCGACCATATTGATTGTTGATTACGCGATAAATCGGAAACTGTGATTCGATGTTGCAGTACTGCAAGGAAAACCTCTAGTACCCTACATTCAATTGTCCTGCGCAAATATTCAACACATAAGCGAACGGTACTCAGTAGCTTACAGCGTTGAATGCCGCATTTGCTCTCCAATTGACAGCTATGTCATTTCGGCTAATAATTTAGTTTCAGGGTGAATTTCTGGAATTCATTGTCAGGGGAGTGTATACGGACTACTCCGCGTCGGCCGCCTGCTTCTGCGATTTGTCCAGGTGAACCGTAAGCCTTTTTCAAGGCTCATATGTAAATCGCCCAGATATACCACAAATTGGATTATCGCTTCTCGGTCGGTTTCATTGTTCAAATACGCTGGCCGGTGGCTCGGGGCTTGGGAAATCGCAGCTAACTTGCGCTATCCGATCAGTTACGCATTCACCATTTGGTTCACCGCCAAGGGCTTCCGATTGCGCTCAAGTGATTGCGTTCGGGTTCCCGCCGGATGGTGGACCACCTGCCTGACAACTTGCGTGGGCAAGCAGAAACCCGAACGCAAACTTAAATTTTGGAGAGTCATATGAAACGACGACAATTTCTGACCGGAATCGCAGCGGGAGGCGCCGCGATCGCTACGGGCGGGCTTTGGACGCCCTCTACCGCCCGCGCTCAAAACCCGCCGACCTGTCCGCCAGCACCTGTGAATGGCACCCCGTTCCGCCGTGGCCAAGATACGCGCCCGATAGTCCAGCGCAAATCGGTCAGCGCGCTTTCGTCCTCTCAGATTAGCCAGCTCAGGCTGGCTTTCGCGAAACTGCGCGGGCTGCCCTCGACAGATAATCGTCGCTGGGTCATCCAGGCCGATATGCACGCGCTCTACTGCCAGTCATGCAATCACGATCTCATTCAATCCGTACACGGCTCTTGGAACTTTTTCCCTTGGCACCGCGCTTTCCTCTACTACTTCGAACGTACTCTTGGCTCGTTGGTCGGGGACATTAACAATTTCCGTCTGCCGTATTGGGATTGGGAAAACCATCGCTCCATGCCGGCGGCGTACGGAGTGCCCGGAAACTCCACAAATTCTCTGTATGACGCGAACCGCTACTCACTGATCGCACAGGGTCGAGCATTGCCCACTAACGATGGTTCGGCGGCGCGGATCGCGCTGCTGAATGGAATCACTGACTTTGCCACTTTCGGCGGGACCGCAACCAGGGGAGGCGCCTGCGAAAGCAATCCGCACGATCCCATCCACGATGACATTGGGTTGCATACGTCTCCTTGGCATGATATGGGCCATCTTGGCTATGCTGCGCGCGATCCCATCTTTTTCGCTCATCACTGCAACATAGACAAGATCTGGAGTAATTGGAACGCCCTTGCCGCTACTCGGCCGTCCCCGGCGTATCGGAATCCAACCGATCCGGCGTTCTTATCCGAGCGTTGGAACTTCTACGACGAACGTGGACGAGTCGTGTCAATCAGTGCCGCTGACGTGCTCAACTATCCGACGTATCTCAGGTACAGTTACCCCGCTCCGACTACCACGACTACCGCCCAAAAGTCTTCTCTTTCAACGCAAGAGTCGACGACAACTGCACTTTCTTCGTCTGCAGCGGCGGCCACTGCACCGGTAGTGAATATGTATGAGGCTAGGCTGAACTATTCGGGCAACGCGTTACGTCCCGGCCCGGCTCTGGACCTGTCTCACACGGTAAAAACGAGCCTCATTCAAGCAGTCCGAGAGCAGAACTCGGTCGCGATTGTACTTCGAGGCGTTCCTATGCCCGAGAACGCGACGGGAGTCTTTGACATCGTGTCGGTTCGTGGCAACAGCATGAGGCATCTCGGAATCGTAGCAGTCGTGCAAGACGCGATGCGTATGGGCACCATGCCCAAAACCGTTGTGCTGGACGCAACCAATGCGATTGATGACTTAGTCGATGCCTCGGATCCGGCCAGGATTACGGTTGTCCCGCGCGAGGGAAATGGCAGCTTTATGCTGCGGGCGGAAGATATGGATTTGCGCGTGATGTCCAGAGATTGACCCGCGGTGCCTAGATGTCGTAGTAAAGAGCGAACTCGTACGGATGCGGTCTAAGGCGCACCGCATCCGCTTCGCTCTTGCGCTTATAGGCGATATAGGTGTCGATCAGGTCCTCTGAGAAGACGTCTCCCTTCACGAGAAATCCGTGATCCTGCTCTAGACACGTCAATGCTTCATCGAGTGAGGCGGGCATAGAAGGGACGGATTGCATCTCTTCCGGAGAAAGATCGTAGATGTCCTTATCCAGCGGCTCGCCCGGGTCAATTCGATTCAATACGCCGTCAAGTCCCGCCATCAGCATGGAAGCAAATGCCAAATACGGGTTCGCTGAAGGATCTGGTGGACGAAACTCGACGCGCTTCGATTTCGGACTTGCCGAGTACATCGGAATACGGCACGCTGCAGACCGGTTCCGTCGCGAGTAAGCCAGGTTTACTGGGGCTTCATAGCCCGGCACAAGCCGCTTGTAGCTGTTTGTAGTCGGAGCAATGATGGCCGACAGCGCTCGGGCATGCCTCAGGAGCCCTCCGATGTACCATAATCCGGTCTGACTCAGCCCGGCGTATCCATCGCCGGCAAACAATGGTTGACCTTGCTTCCATATGCTCTGATGCGTGTGCATGCCGCTGCCGTTATCACCAAACAGAGGCTTAGGCATGAAGGTTGCCGTCTTACCGTTTTGTTGAGCCACATTGCGGACGATGTACTTGTAAAGCATCATGTTGTCAGCCGACTTGACAAGAATGTCGAAACGCTGATCGATTTCGCATTGGCCGGCCGTAGCTACTTCGTGGTGGTGGCATTCGATGACGATGCCGCACTCCTGCATAGTCTCCACCATCTCCGACCGCAGTCCTTGATAGTGGTCTGTCGGCGGTACAGGGAAATACCCTTCTTTATAGCGTGGCCGATAACCTAGGTTGTTCGCTTCGCGTCCGGAGTTCCATCGCCCCTCTTCGGCGTCTATGAAGTAAAAACCTGAGTGAGCGTTCTGATCGAAACGGATGTTGTCGAAAATGAAGAACTCAGCCTCTGCGCCGAAGTACGCTATATCGCCCACTCCGGAATTCTGAAGATAAGCCTCCGCCTTCTGCGCAATCCATCTCGGATCGCGTTCATAACTCTGTCGCGTGAGAGGATCCCGCACATTCCCGATCATTACCAGCGTGGGGATTTCGTAGAACGGATCGGCAAAAGCCGTGCTCGCGTCCGGAATTAGCAGCATGTCACTCTCGTTGATAGCCGCCCAGCCTCGGATGCTCGAACCATCAATGCCGAAGCCGTTCTCGAACGAGTCTAAGCTCAGCTCAGACATCGGATAAGTAATGTGATGCTGCAGTCCGGGGATGTCACTGAACCTGAGGTCGAGTTGTTTTACTTCCTTCTGCTTGGCGAAATCTAAGACTTCTTGTGGATTCATTGTCGATTGGTTGTTGCCCTTTCAAGTACTGACTAGCGCTTCACAGGGTAGTAAGCCACTAGTCCAAGCGTTACAGTCGTTTGGCTCTTCGAAGACGCCGGAACCGTTCCGTGATCGAAAAACGGGACATTTGAGCCATCACGCCTGAATTCTAGACGGGTCAGAAGTCCGTTCAGCACCTTGTACTCACCGGTGACCGTGAATTCATGCAGTTTCTGGCGTGTGCCGGTTGAGAAACCGGAGGCGTCGTTGAAGTATTCGGCCCTCGGAGTGATTGCGATGTGCTGGTTCATCTGAAAATGCACTGCGCCGGCGAACCCAATCCAATGATCGACGCCGCTGGCTAGCGCGTGTCGTTGCTGCCCGTAGTCGAAATTCAAATAGGCGTTGAGATTATCGTTTGGTGTTAGAAGCAAAGTCGTGTCATATAGATTTCGGTTGCGATTATTCGCTCCGTTGTATTGGGGGCCTACGTAGTAGTTGTGACTCCACGTAAACTTCTTTCGGGTGATGGCGCCAGTTAGGCCAACCGTCTGCATATTGTTGCCATGATCATCGACGATACTGTTCCAGCCGTTCACGAGCTGAACTCCAACATTGAGGCTCCTGCCGATTGGCATGGAGGTACGTACGCCGAAGTGGTAATAAGGAATCGCCCACGAGAACAGCAACGATCGCGAGTAGTTCCAGTTATCTTTTGTCTCGATGACTTCCGCGCCGGCCGACGTCACAAATTCTCCGAAATCCGCCTCGAATCCTTTCCAGTCCTTAGGCTTAACGCTTAAGTACGACTGCTCTATAAAGCGGTAGAAATCGGGATTGGGATGTGGCGTTTTCTCGATTTCGAATGCACGGCCGAAGCCAACATCCACGCGGAAACCAATCGGCGATGGATCGCGGCTCAGCGTCAGCTTCGCCAAATTCAGGTCAAACTGATCGGTTCTGTCATTGAAGTTGTACAACTTATTGAAGCCCGACTCAGGATGGTTGTTGTTGAAACCGTAGTAGCCGTCCACCATGCCGCTGAAATCAATCTTCGCGATGCTCAGTGATGATCCAGAAGCGCTAGCACTCGGTGCGGGGGGAGCCTGATCCTGTCCAGCCGGTGGCGATTGTGCGGCCGTCCGTGCCGGTGCGCCGCTGTCTTGTCCGCAAGCATTTGAGCAGATCAATGCCAGCACTGACAGGAGCGCGGTTCTTACGTTGTGCGTTCGCATGTTTCCTCCCAAGAGTTAGATTCGACACGGAACGCGGTGTCAGGACAACGACGGAGTAAGTCGGTCAGAATCTACCGATCCCAGCTTTTACTTTATCGGCGAATCGGTTACAGATCCAATCAAAAGTTTGTATGATGCTGATCTGATCCGCGACGGTAAATGAGTTCGCATAGACCGTCACGATCTGTGCTAGCTTCGAGCATGGCGACAGCAGGAAGGCCATCTGAGCCGCCCGGTTCCCATCTTTCAGTGCTCCATCGGGTCAGCAACATAGTCAGTTCCGACCTTTCCCTGGACGAAATGCTCGGGGAAATTGTGGGCCTCACAGCGCAAGTGACGGAGTGCGATGCATGTCTCGTTTACCTCATCGAACGAGAGACAAATGAGATCGTGTTGCGCGCTTCGCAAATGCCTCACCAGAGGCATCTCGGAAATATTCGCCTTAAAACCGGCGAAGGCGTTACGGGATGGGTGGTTGAACACCGATCGGTGGTCGCTCTGCCGAGGAATGCTGCAGCGGATCATCGCTTTAAGCGCTTTCAGGCTCTGGTGGAAGATACGTACGAGGCATTCTTGTCTGTTCCGCTCATTAGCGGAGGCGATGTGATAGGCGTCATAAATGTTCACCATCGCGAGCCGCATTTCCAAACGCCGGAGGAAATCTCGCTCCTAACGTTTATAGGTGAGCAGATGGGGGGCGCAATCGCCAAATCTTTTCTGGCGGAAGAGAATGCTCGACTGCAGGATGAGACGGAAGAGATGCGTATACAGCTTGAGACACGGAAGATCGTTGAGCGCGCAAAAGGCATTCTGCAGCGGCGCGATCGTTTGACCGAAGAGGAAGCTTATCTTCGTTTGCGCAATGAGAGCCGGCGGTTACGGAGACCCATGCGGGAGCTGGCCGACGCGATTATTCTTTCCGAGGAGCTCAGCCGGAAAAGCGAAACCTGACCGAGTCGCGACGCGACAGAACCCGATTCTGAGACGACATCGAAAAAAGTTCGTCGCGTGATTCAAGATATCGATTAGACAATAACCAAAACAAAGAATAGACTACAACTTACTCGCTGAAAACTCCCGTCCTGCTGGCGGCCACGTCCCGCTGGTTACATCAGCAAATCAGGTCAGTCGTAAATTCCGAGCTGCCTTTGTATCCGCGTGGATACTAAAGGTCGCTGATTCTGAAACGAACCAGGGAGCTTCACGTGATCATCTTTTGCAGGGTACTGATACTTACTTTTCTCTTGCTAAGCGCAGGACGGCTGTCCAGTAAGACGACACCGACATCGCGCGTCACGGCAGGTAAATTCAGCCGATTAATGAGGCGGTTCCGCAGTCCTGAATGGCGGTATCATGGCATCGTCCTTCTCGCCGGGAAGCTAATTGGCATTGCATTGCTGCTATCCGGCACTTACTTCTTGAATCCCGACTTGCTAGGTTTCAGGGTGTTTGCGGCCGATCCCGCGCTGAAGGGGAATGACATCGTCAACCCAATAAATACGGTATGGACTCTGGTGGCAGCCTTTCTTGTCTTTGGCATGCAGGTTGGTTTCACGATGCTCGAAGCGGGATTCTGCAGGTCGCGGGAAACCGTGAACGTGTTGATGGAGTGCATCGTCGATACGTGTCTTTGCGGGCTTCTCTTTTATGGGTTCGGCTTTGCTTTCATGTTCAGCCGCGGCAACGGTTTCATCGGTCATCACTGGTTCTTTTTGCAGCGCGTGCCAAGCACTTACGAGGGCACCGGCGTGGCCTTTCTAGCATTTTGGCTTTTTCAGTTCGCCTTTGCGGATACGTGCTCAACAATAACTTCCGGCGCAATGATCGGGCGCACTGGGTTCGTGGGCGATCTGCTGTACAGCGTCGCCGTCTCAGGATTTATTTATCCGATCATCGGACACTGGGCATGGGGTCCTGATGGATTCTTAGCGACCATGGGTAGCGCAGGTTACTTCCTGCCTTCACTCGGGACAGGATTCCATGATTTCGCTGGATCGACAGTCGTTCACACGATTGGCGGCTTCATGGCCTTGGCGGGTGCCATCGTACTTGGTCCTCGCTTGGGCCGAAAGTTTAAGCGCGACGGAGGCGGACCTATGCTGCCTCATGACTTGACCATTGCGGCTTCGGGTGGATTGCTGCTTTGGTTCGGTTCGTACGGTTTTAATCCCGGCAGTACTCTGTCGGCAATGGATTTTGTAGGCATCGGTCGCGTTGCCACGAATACCACGCTTGCAGCTTGTGCCGCGGGACTTACCGCAATGACATACGCCTACATCCAAAGTAAGAAATGGGACGTGAGCTTCACCGTCAACGGATTTTTAGCAGGTCTGGTTGCAATCACGTGTCCCTGTTATTGGGTGAGTCCCACAGGTGCGATTCTTCTGGGCGGAGTAGCTGGTGTGTTGGTCGTCGCGGGCGTTGAGGTTTTAGAATGGCTGCGCATTGACGATCCAATCGGCGCGGTACCTGTTCACGGCTTCTGCGGTATTTGGGGTACTCTTTCGCTGGGCCTCTTTGCATGCGGTCAATATGGCGCGACGGGGCCTTTCGCGCCGGATAATTCCGCGCCTCTTAAAGGGCTATTTTATGGCGGCGGATTCACAGTTCTGAGCGCTCAAGCGATCGGAAGCGCGATTGTCACAGCCTCCACATTCGTCGTAGCGATGGCCGTAATGTACCTGGTAGACGCATTCAAACTGCTCAGAGTCTCCAGCGAGGGCGAGCGCTACGGCTTAGACTTACACGAGCACGGCATTCCGGCCTATCCGGAGTATTTGATCTCATCAACGGGCCGGCCAATGGGTATGCATGTCGGTGTCCCGGATCAAGCGATGGCTGAATCCGCTGGACCTGTCAGCCTCGGCGCGCCCCACCCGCGACCTTCCTGAAAAAATTTCGTTTGCTAGGCGGGCCCTGTCTGTGAAAGGAACGAATGAAGAAAATTGAAGCCATCATACAGCCCTTTAAATTAGACGAAGTGAAAGAGGCTCTGACGCGCGTCGGAGTGGATGCACTCACGGTCACCGAAGTTCGCGGCCATGGACGCCAGAAGGGACACAAGGAGACGTATCGCGGGGCGGAGTATGCGGTTGACCTCATACCCAAAATAAGGTAATAAATTACTTGACTCACACAACCTCTAGGTCTATACTTGAGTCATGGAAGCGCCCAAGCTCAATGAAAACAGTGGTTTGATGGAAGCGATCCGCTACTTTTCGGACCCTCTGATCTGCCTTGAAGCTGTTTCCAAGGCTAAGTGGCCGAACGGCCCGGAATGCCCACGCTGCGAGTCGAAACGGCTGTCGTTTCTTAAGACGCGGCTGATGTGGACGTGCCTCGATTGCCGTAAGCAATTCTCCGTTAAGATCGGAACCATTTTTGAGGACTCCGGTATCGGCTTGGATAAGTGGCTGTGCGCGATGTGGATGGTTGGCAATTGCAAGAACGGTGTCAGTTCTTACGAGGTTGCCCGAGCGTTGAACGTCACTCAAAAAACCGCGTGGTTTATGCTTCACCGCATCCGTTTTGCACAGCATCACGGAACGATTAACAAGATGTCGGGACACGTCGAGGCAGACGAGACTTTTATCGGCGGCAAAGCGCGAAACATGCACGCTGGAAGACGAGAGAAAATGATTCGCGGACGTGGGCCGATGGGGAAGGCAGTCGTATTCGGATTGCTTGAGCGTGAGACCGGAAAGGTTCGCATGTCCGTAGTTAGTACGCGCCGCAAAGGCGAACTGCAACGCTGCATCCGTGAGACAGTTGCTCCGGGTTCTGACCTTTACACCGATGCGCTGAAGTCTTACGACGGGCTTGACGAGTACGCGCACAAGGTTATCGACCATGCGGAAGCATACGTTGACGGGACCGTGCATACGAACCGTTTGGAAAACTTCTGGAGTCTCCTGAAAAGAGCCATCAAGGGCACTTACGTATCTGTTGAGCCGTTCCACTTATTCAGATACCTTGATGAGCAATCGTTTCGCTATAACGAACGCCATGCAACCGATGCAGAACGCTTTGGGAAAGTGCTAAATTCCATTGTTGGAAAGCGCTTAACGTGGGATGCACTGACCTGTCAGGAGGTGGGGTGATGTCAGAGCAATCCGGCAAGGCCGAGGAAAGAAAAAACCCCAAACCCAAAAAACCACCGGGGTATCGCAATTTCGAAAA
>JBJMGM010000206.1:0-17910 GCA_045807905.1 Bryobacteraceae bacterium
ATCCAATGGATCGTGGATAGCCTCATGGAGCGGTCGGAACGCGAAGGGCGCAAGGTCGTTTTTGTCTTCTTTGACCCGCACGGATCATATATCCGGCGCTACGGAAAACCGGGCGATTGGGTCGGCAACCCGTATGATGTGCGGGGCTTTTCCTGGTGCCCTACCTGGGAGCTGGATTTGAACCGCGAGAAGTGGTCCAAGGCTCGGGCGCTGGCGATGGCGCGATCTATTTACACCGGCAAGCAGAAAGAGAATGCCGTGAATAGTTCCAGCGAGTTCTTTACGCGATCTTCGCAGCTTCTTTTCTCCCATTTGGTTCTCAAGCACCAACCCACGGAGGCGCAAGAGCTAGCGTCCTGGATGGATAACCCGGAAAGCGAAATCGAAACGCGGGTGGCGGGCAAGCTAGCGACGGATTTAGACCACGGCTCCATGGGACAGCGTAACGGTATTTTGAGCAGCTTCACGATGCCACAGCAGGCATTTGAAGCCATCCCCATGTCGGGCTATCGACTGAACGGCACCTGGCATAAGAACGCTCCCTGCTGGACAGCGCGGGACTGGTGCTTGCAGCGCGATCGCAACATTTTCCTGACTTCGACAGCGGACACGATCGACGCACTGCAGCCGCTCCACTCGATGTGGATTGATATGATCTTCCGCCAAATCATCAGCATGGGGGAGCGTCCTAACCTGCCGGAAATTGTGATCGTGATTGACGAAGCGGATGCGGCGCAACGTCTCCCCACGCTACAGAAAGCGGTGAACCAGATTCGCAAGTTTGGCGCAACGATCATCCTGGGTTTTCAATCTCGCAGTCAGCTCGTAGACGTGTATGGCGAAGAGGAAGCGACGGCCATTCTAGCAGCGATGAAAACGCAGATCTACCACCGCACGGGTGAAGAGAAATCCGCGAAGTGGCAAGCCGGGAACATCGGAGAAATCGAGTTTGAAGAACTGCACGAGACCTGGAGCGGAAGCGGCATGGGCAAGCAAGATCGGCAAGTTTCGACACAGCTTAAGCGGAAATTCCTGCTGAAGCCATCCGACTTCATGGGCCTCAAGGATCGGGAGTCGATCTTGCGGTTTGAAAACGAAGTGGTGCGGTATCGCGTGGCGATTTCTCCCTTTCGCCAGAACGAGAACGCCTTTGTCCCGCGCTCCGATTCTCCGGTAACGAAGGGTATCCGGCGCGAACCCGAACCGAAGGAGAAACCAGCCAAGGAAAAGACGCAGAAAGAGCCGAAGGCTGGAGTAAAGAGCGGCAGCAAAAGGGCCAAGAAGTTACAGCCGGAAGAAAACGAAACCGTCCTTATCGGCGTGAACGTGACGACACAGGGAGACGACTAAAGAATGATCGACATTTCGCGGGCCATCGGTGAGCAAACAGCACAGACCTATTACAAAGAGAAATGGACGATCGACGATTACTACACGCAGCAGAATCAACTACAAGGATTCTGGTACGGAGCAGTAGCGGACTACCTCGGATTACACGGCGCGGTGCTCGATCAGGACTTCGCCCGCATCATGGGCGGCAGACGATCGGACGCAGCCTATGAGCCACACCAGTTAGAGCAGAATTGGCGGCAAGAGGGGCAGGGTTACCAACTCCGCGACCGGGACGGAAAGCGGGTAGCCGAAGTCTCCTGGGCGGAAGGGGGATGGCGCAATGACCGGCAGCCAGACAAGCTCTACCGCACGGCGGAAGCGGCGCAAAACGGCGCACGCCATGAGCTGTTAGGGAAAGCGATTGTTTACCGGGATGAGAAGCACGCCAGGCGAGCTTGGGACATCGTTTCACGGCCTGGGAAGTCAGTCAGCATCACGGCTGTCGTGGGTGGAGATCGACGCATTATTGAGTTACACCGCAAAGCCAATGCGCACATGCTCGATTACCTGCAGCCGCTCATTCAGGCGCGGGGAGGCGGCAACAATCCGGACGTCACCACGGGTAAGTTTCTGGTAGCGCGATTCGAGCATTACACCTCACGGCCCGAAGAGGTTCTGAAGACGACTGGCGAGAAAGTGCTAGCGCCCTCGGCGCTGCTCCACACGCATAACGTCATGGCCAATATGACCGTGACGGCAGAGGGCCAATTGCGCTCCATCGATCCGCACGAAATGTTCGTCTTCCAGCGCATCGGCAAACAGGTTTATCAGTCTTACATGGCGCATGGACTCCGGGAACTCGGCTACCAAATCGAGTTTGGAAAGAACGGCTCCCCGGAGATCCAAGGCTACACACAGGAGTATCTGGATTCCGAGAGTTTGCGGTCAAAGGCGATTCAGAAGCACCTGGAGGAAAACGGCCTTGACGGAGCGCGGGCGGCCTCACTCGTGGCGAAGCAGAATCGGAACGAGAAGCTAGACCTTTCGCCCGAAGAAACGATGGCGCTGCTGCGGGCTAATGCGGCGGCGCATGGCAACCAGGCCGAGCCGATTATCGCGGCGGCACTGCAGCGTGCGGAAGGGCTACACATCGAGCCAATAACGACCGCTCACGAAGCCGTGACGATGGCAAAGCGGAGCCTAGCTGAGCAGTACGCGGTATTTGAACACTGGGACCTAGTCACGAAAGCACTGGAGTTCGGGCAAGGGCACGTTTTACCACCGGAGATTGAGCGCAACATTGCTTCCCGCACGCAGGCTCTGGAGCAATACGGGGAGAGCATTCCCGCTGAATTTATGCTGGCGCTGCATGAGCGAAGCGATAAGCCCGGCATCCGCTACACAACTGATGTTCAGTTTACCTTTGAGAAGCAAGTTTGCGAAATGATGGCAGCCGGACGGAACCAAGTTGCTCCCATTACTCCGCAGATCACGGTGGAGCAAATCAAGACGGAATTCACGCGGCTCACTAACGGCATTGCCCCGAATAGCGAGCAAGCGGAAGCGGTCCGGGTGGCGCTCACTTCGCCAGACAGAGTAACGGGCATTGTCGGGGCGGCTGGCGTGGGCAAAACAACCGCGCTAGAAACCATTCAATCGTTTGCGCACGAGTCAGGATACCGGGTGATTGGTGTGGCTTCCACCTCCCGAGCTGTCGAAGAAATGCGCAAGAGCGGTATTCAGGCCGTGACGCTGCAATCTTTCCTGCTCGCGAACTCTCCCGAAGCCATCGAGCGGACACAGAAGAGCATAGCCGGGCAGCAAAGCAGGATCGCGGAATGGGCCTACCGAGTCGATGAAAAACGGGAGCAGGTCGGGCAAACGGCTCTCCAGTTAGCCAAAGCAAGAAAAGCTCCCTACACGGCACGCAAGCCCGCTCGAATCGATCGACTGAACGGCAAGTTTAAACGGCTGGCAAGTCAAATCCCAGGGCTTGAGAAACGCCAGCAAGAACAGCAAGAGAAGCTCGCTGCGTTCCGGGGAAAGCAGATGGCGCGGGGCATGCCGCTAGACAATAAACCGCGCTATGTCCTGGCTGATGAATCCAGCCTGGCGGCCACACACCAGTATCACCAATTGCTTCGGGGCGTGGCAGCTCGGACGGGAGATCGAACCCTGCTCGTGGGAGATCCGGGACAGCACGAGTCGATTGAAGCGGCGCGGGTGTTTGATTTGCTGCTGCAGGCGGGACTTCGCAAGGGCGAGATTTACCAGATCGTGCGCCAGGAAAACCCGGAGATCAAAGCGGTTGTAGAGAAATGCCAGATCGGGAAACACGCATCTGCTTTAGACATGCTGCAGGAGCAGGGACGTGTCAAGGAAATGAAGCGGGCCGAACGATTAGAGATGGTCGTCAGTCGCTACCTGCAGGCTCCAGACAGCTCCATCATTATCAACCCGGACAATAAGGGCCGCAAAGAAATCAACGCCATCGTTCGGGACAAGCAAAAAGAGCAGGGAGTCATCGCAGGGAAGGGTATTACCGCTGTCGTCCTGGTTCCCCGGCAAGATCTGACGGGCGCGGATCGGGAAGCGGCGCTCAAATACGAAGCAGGAAACATCGTCCGCTTCCGGGAAGGCAGCAAGAGCCTCCGGATTGAGCGCGGTTCTCACTGGAAAGTCAGCAGCCGGGAGACGGAAAAGAATCAAGTTTCGCTTTATCGGGAAAAGCCGGACGGCACGGTCGAACAACGGACCTTTAATCCGAAGTTCTTGAAGCATCTAGAGGTGTACGAACGGGAAGAGCGTGAACTGTGCGTGGGAGACAAGATCCTGTTCAAGCGGCAAGTGAAAGAGCACGGTATCGCGAACGGCACGGCGGCGCTCGTCGAAAAGATCGAGGGCCGGAACGTGACGGCGAAGCTAGTGAAAACGGGCGAGCTGGTGACATGGCATGCTCCGGAAAATCAGCTATCGAAAATCCCGCACATCGACTATGGCCATGCTTCGACGTCCTACTCGTTTCAGGGCGCAACGACCGGGCGAACCTTCGTTCACTTGGACACAGCGGAAAAGAACGCGAAGCGTCTCATCACGCAGGCTCTGTTCTATGTGGCGGCTTCTCGTCCGAAGCACGAGCTGGAAGTCTACACGGGCGACACGGCGCGGCTGCGAAGCCTGCTCAGCATCAGCCAAGAGAAGGGCATGGCGCTATCTCCGGAACAGCGACACCAATACGTGCCGGGCGAATGGAAACAGCAACACAGCAACACCTATGCCCCCAGCAAGGGACAAGAAATGGAGATCAGAGCAATATGAGTGCAGCAGCCATCAGCCGGGGCGAATTACTACTGACCTATATCCAAGGGCTGGAGCCTTACCTGAACCACCCGGACGTTTCAGAAATCATGATTGATCCGGAGGATGACGACCCATCGAGCTATGTCGTATCGATCGAAGAGAACGGAGTGATGCGCGAAGTCACGAGCGAAGTGAAGCCGATCATTCGGGAATCTGATCTGATGGCGCTCGGACGCGGGTTAGCGCGGAACAGTTTGCGGCGCGAACTGAACAAAGAAAACCCGATGTTATCAGCCACGCTGGAGAACGGCTCGCGTATTGCGATCACGATTCCGCCAGCGGCGGATGGAGTGATGGTGACGATCCGAAACTACCGGGAACGGCCCTTCACTGTGGAGGAGTTGATTGAACGCGGAACCATCACAAGGAAAGCGGCACAAGTGGCACAGGAAGCCATTGAGCAGCGACGGAACATCCTCATCAGTGGCGGCAACGGTACAGGCAAGAGCACGCTCTTGAACACGCTGGCGGGCGCTTATATTCCGCGAGACCGGCGCGTGATCGTACTGGAGGATGCGGCGCGGGATATCAAGCTCCCCTATCACCGGATTAAAGGGTTTCTGCGCTGTGGCGAACACGCCTCCATGTCGAAAATGATCGAACAAGCATTGCGACACAAGATTGTGCACGTGATTATGGGTGAAGTCAGAGGCGAAGAGGGCTTAGACTTGCTGACCGCGCTCAACACCGGCCACAGCGGCAGCATGGCGACGATTCACGCGGATTCCGGCCTGACGGTAGAGGAAACCGGACAGTTGACGCTGGATCGTTTGACCACATGCGCGACGATGGCGGAAACAAAGATGAATTATCGGTCCATTCGGATGATGATTGCAAACTCGATTCATTACGTGATGCACGTGCGGCAAGATCCTAACAGCGGAGCGCGCCGGATGGCGGCCTTTGTGCGAGTAGACAAATACGACCCCGTTACGGACACGTTTCAGTTCACGGCGATTCATTGATACTCCGCACGGCTGAAGCCGTGGGTTTTCTGGCGGATCTCCCAGATAACGCTGGCAGTCGAAACCGGAGTGTTTACTTAATTCAAACGAGAGAGAGCAGAAAACAGATGCAAGAAGAAACCACCAGAGAAAAAGTTCATATCACGGAGATCGCAGCCTGGGAGTTCAAGGTAGACGGATCGGTTGTTCCAAAGACTCTCCAAGTCGATATCACGCTACTCAAAGGGCTAGACGGGAAGAGCCCAGACGAGGTGTCTATTCATATCTACGGAATGACTAGATCCGGGTTTGAGCGGTTCGTTGATCTCGGCACGGGAGGCGGCGCTACGATAATTTTCCGCAAGAGCGAGAGTGGAGAATTCACGGCAAGTATTTGGGAGACGGAAATGTTTTACTTTGAAAACCTGCTGGCCCTCATGGAATTCTTCCGTAGATATGGGGAGTTTTTTCGGGCCGTATCAGAAAGCAGTAGCGCTGGCAGTTTACGCGGCATCTCCTCGGCCCTACAAGAAAAAGAAAAGCGTTGACACTCCCCATGGCGCAAAATATCGCGATTGGGAGGAATGACTAAGGGCTCTGCCCTCGCGTGCCAAGGCTCTAGTCCCTCCGGGTTTTGCCGTATCCAAACTTCTTTTGCAAAGACAGCAAAACAAGCTCGGAGCCTCGGGCAAAATGCTTTGCATCTAAGCCTTGTCTTTGCTACCCTGCTGTTCCGCACGTGCTCAGGGGTTATGCTCGCGCAAACCCCAACCCCATTTTAAGAACGCAAAACTTCGCGCCAGAACGCGCTACGGCGAACCGGAGAGGGCCGGGCCATGATATTCCATCACCGGCCTTTTCCATTTCTCTGCCCACGATTTAGCGTGAGAGGACTCAACAAATGAACTACGCGTCTCTAGGTCGTCAAAGAAGGCGGGGATCCCGACAAGGCGGTAGACGGTGCGTCCGCTATCGTCCGTCATTCGCTGCTGCGCCTGTGCTCTGAAAATGCCTTCCCACACGGTCAGCTTCCATCTGTACCCATCAATGGATTGCGTGTAAAAGCTTGCTGGCATGCCTATCTTCCTTGAGCGAAGCGATCCCCAAACAAGTTTCTCCAGCGTCCTAACGGAGTCATACAGTTTCTATCGTCCTCGATGCCACAGCGCTTGCATGGCTCGATCACGTGATAGTTATACGGCTCCATATCGTGATCCATGAGCGTGCAGTACAGGTACTTGATGACGCTGTGCGGAGTGGTATTGATTCTCCAGTTTCGTTCCATCCACTCAATTCGGAATAGCTTTCTCATCGGAGTCTATTCCTCTCCCGTCATGGCTACTTTCACCAGGTAAAGCAGAGCGCAGACAGCGAAAGCCAACACGATCCATGGTGCCACGCCGTCAATTACTTGAATCATCGTTCGCACCATCGCAGATGCACTGTGGACAGATCGTTTTCAGGCTGAGACCACCTTCCAGCTTCCAGCCCTCATAGACAAGCTGATTCTGGAGCCATCGCAGGTCGAAGGCGGGTCGTTGTTCCGTTTTCCCGCAGCTATCGCAATTCACGTATACGGTCGGTTTGCTTACCATTGATTCATCCTCATCGCTTGTTGTAATTCTTCCTCCATCAGACTGCCTTCGTCGCAGTGCCGTACGGCATCGGCGCATTCTTCCGCGTCGGTTCTACTGCGGTGGTCGTGATCACAGCACCAAACAACATTGCCGGTCTCATTACGCAGCGCGGCAAAGAACGTTGTTTTGTAGTTCGCGGTGTGTCGGCAATGGCTGACGTGCAGATCTCTAAAGGTGTTCATTCTATTTGCTCCCGGCTGGAGAGGTCCGCTCTCTGTTCTTCTTGCACTTTGAAAGCTCGTGCACGTATAAATGTCCCGCATCGACGTACTGTTTGCCGCAGTAGTGGCAAGCCATCGAATAGAGAGCTTTGCGCTCTTCTGGCGTGCAATCATGCCAGCGCTTTTTTGTCTCAGCGCTCATGTTATTTGCTCCCGGCTGGAGAGAACCGCTTTTATGCGGCCCGCTCCTGAAACACTTGATAGGCAACCGCCTTGCCTTCGGAATTAACGATGCGGGCGATACGCGAACCCTGCACGGAGGCCGTGCGTTTGCGGGCGAGCGTTAGTTTCGCCACTGCTGGTTGCGCCACACGGAAGAGGCCGTTCGCTCCAAACGCCTCGGCGTAATTGCTCACTCGGACATCCATCAGCGGATTGCTCTTTGTATTGCTCTTCATTGCTCTTATTGCTCCTTCTGTCTCTCTATACCTACTATAGTATCAGCATGCTCGTACGGTGTCAAGGGGTAAGCAAGAAAATCCGGGAATAATTCGCGGCGGCTGAATACCCGTGCTTATTTTTTTCGATCCTTCCTTTTTACTTCTGCTTGTCGTTTTCTGAATTCCCGCAATCGGATACGTTCGCGGCAAAGCGCGCAATCTTCCGGCTGCTCGGGATTATGGCCGCAACGGTTTGCTCGGGGCTTTGTCGCATTGCGGCGTGCCCACTCGCTCTTAAACCGGTCGTGCGGGATCGTTGACAGATCCCACTTATCCGAGTAGTTCATGCGGTTTCTATCGCGGCCTCGTGCCATGCGACAAACCGCTTCCCGGTATTGACTTGATAAATGTTCTCGTACTTCGAGGATTCCCGGTTATACTCACGTGAAGCCAGGGCAACCACTCCCTGATTCCCGAAGCTGATCCCGTTTACCCTGGCACCCCAAGCATTCAACTTCACCGTTTCGCCCGTTTTGTATTTGAACTCTTTTTTCATCCTGTTCTCTCCTGATTCAATAGTATCAGCATGCTGATACGGAGTCAAGACTCAGGCAAAAGAAAAGCTAAAAGAATTTCGCGGGGCTATTCGGATGGCTCCTCAGCTTCAACATCAATCGCTGCTGCCGGGAGCAGGGCAAGGGCGTTAATCGCTTCCTGGTAAGCGCGGCACGTGCGGGAAAACTCCGCTTTCTGCTCGGGCGATAGGTGCACCATCTTGTCCACATCGAGGATGGGATACTCCACCTGGATTGCGCCCGAGGCGTGCATGTCGATGTGTTTCTTCTCCCGCCATTTATCGGGACGGTGGTTTTTCAAATAAAACTGAATCGCGGCCATGTCTCCCGAAACAGCAAGATGAAGGAGCGTGCCCTCCACTAGATCGCAGTTGCCGCTCACCGCCTGCTCGATCGCTTCCTCTAGTTCGGGGTGCTCTTTTTTCCATCGCCAGACGGTCGATTCATTCACGCAGCAGAAAGCGGCTATCTCTTTATTCGTGCCGCTCCCTTGACCCTTCCGGCAGTTCTTAACGATCTCTTCGCAGAGCGCATCGCTGTAGAGTGTCGGTCGTCCTAGTGGCATGGGTTTATTAGCCAAAGTATGGCACTGAACCCTGGCAACCCAAAAGAAAAGCACTGGCCGCGTCACTGACCGGCCTTCTCCAACGGGTGAATGCTCTCAAGAGAAGACATCACAGCACAGATGGGCGCGGAGAATACTTCGCACAAAGTGTATTATTCCCCTCCCTTCAATCCCCATACAAGTAGGAGTACCAGTGAGTCGATAAGGAGTCCCCATGATTACGCCCAATAAACCATCAAAAATCCTGCTTAATGAGCATGAAGTCGCTGAAATCTTAGCCGTCTCGGTCGGATCGATCCGGCGCTGGCGGGTCCTCAGAACAGGTCCTAAATTCGTCAAGCTCGGGAAGTGCGTGCGCTGGCGGCCTGATGATGTGGCGGCCTACATTGCCTCACGGCCCACAGGCGGGAGTGAGGATTAAACCGAATGCTGATAGAGCACGATCCAAACGCAAAACCCCGGGCCGTCATAGCCCGGGGCTCTACTCAAACAATCCGAGTGTCATCGAACGCCATGAATATAACACGACTAGCATTCAATAAAAAGCAAGAGCCCGAGTTAGGCGAGCAAGCAATTGTACGCCTCGAAATCCCGGTTGCCGACGCGGGACTGCTACGCGAAGTGCTAAGAATCGCCTTCCATAAGGCGTGGCGGTGTTCAGATCCGAGCCTCTTTGACGGCACAGGCGCGCTGCAGCTCGCGATTACGAGACTGCACAAAAACATCGACAGTCAGCTCGGGCAGACGGAAGGTGGCCAGCGATGATTGCACGCGATTGGAGGAAGGTTGAGAAAAACACGCTCCAAGGCTTCGTGACGCTGGAAACGCCCTCGGGTCTCGTGCTGAGAGAGGTCTCCGTGCATCAGCGAGAGAGCGACAGATGGATCGGAATGCCAGCGAAACCATGGAGTAGACCGGATGGGACGACATCCTACACGCCGATGGTGGAGTTCAAAGATGCGGTAACGCGAAACGCTTTTCAGAAACAGGCGTTAGCCGCTATTGATGTAATGCTCACAGAGCTGGCGGAGGGGGCCGGATGAAATCCGTACTCGATGCGGCCCTTACCTACATTCGCCAGGGGTTCTATCCGATTCCTGTTCCTTACCAAGAGAAAGCCCCCTGTCTTAAGGCCTGGCCAAAGCTCCGACTGACGGCGGAAACGGCCCATGCCTATTTCAATGGACAGCCGCAAAACATCGGAACCTTGCTTGGGATTGGTGGCTTATGCGATCTCGACCTGGACTGTCCGGAATCCCGGAGGGCCGGGAGTGTATTGCTTCCGGAAACGGGAGCCATTTATGGCCGTCCCAGTGCTCCCTATTCGCACATGCTTTATCGGGTGGATGGCGAGTTGCGATCCCTGGAATATGCAGACCCACTCCTGGACTCCCAATCAGAGCGTGCCATGCTCCTGGAAGTTCGGTCCCTCAAGGCTGATGGGACAGTGGGCTTTCAATCGCTTCTACCTCCTTCTGTTCACGACAAGACGGGAGAGCCGTACCAGTGGGCCAACGATTCCACACAGATTCCGGCCAACGTGGATGTGGGTGACATCCGAACTGACGCGAGGAAAACAGCAGCAGCCGCTCTGCTGGGCCGACACTTCGCCAAAGAGGGGACGCGCCATCCAGCGTTCCTGGCACTCGCAGGTATTCTCGCCCGTGCGGGATGGACAGAGGCTGACTCGCTTCGATTCCATCAAGCACTCTACCGCGTCCTGTGGCCTGGGGAGGCGGAACTCCCTCAACGCAAATCGGAGGTTCAAACCACCTTTGCCAAATATAAACAGAATCCAGAGCTGCCCATTTCCGGCATTCCGAGGCTCAAGCAACTCATTGATCCACGGGTAGTCGATAAAGCGCTGGAATGGCTTGAGATCAGCGGTACGCAACGAAGCAGCAAGGAACTTCCTTCCGAGATGGAAGAGTCCCTGTCTGTCTGTGGTTATCTTTGCAATGAAACAGGTAACGCCAACCGTCTCCGGGATGCTTACGGGGACATACTGGCTTACTGCCCTGAGCGAAACGGATTTTATGTCTACAAGAATGGCCGATGGCTTTTTTCTGATTTGGCAGTGGAGAAGCTGGCGGAAAAGACGATGCTGGCTGCTTACAAAGACGCGGCTCAAATCGAGGATTCTAACCAGCGGAAAGCCTTCCTTCGTTTTGTAGACAAATCGCTCTCGCGCAACTCGCTTTCCAATCTGGTTTACCTCGCTAGAAAAAAGGTCCATGAGGTGAAGCAAGAGGATTTCGACGCGATCGATCATCTCTTGAATTGCCGGAATGTCACTGTCAATCTGGCAACCATGCAAGCACAGGCGCACTCGAAAGACGACCTATGCAGCAAGCAAATCCCTTTCGACTACGAGCCGAACGCGCCGTGCGCGGTGTTTCTACGGTTCCTCAACCGGATACAGACACCGGAGATTGTACGTTACCTTCAGAAAGCCTTTGGATCGGCAGCGCACGGTAAAGCGGAAAAGGTTGTTTTCGTCTTTTATGGAGCCACCGGCGACAACGGCAAAACGACTCTCCTAGAAATTATCCGTCTCGCGCTGGGGGATAAGGAGTACGCAGGACAGATCAAAATCGAGTCGCTGATGATGCGCCAAAATGAATCCACCAATGCTGTCGATTCAGACATGGCTGACCTCAAGGGTTGCCGATTCGTTAGTTCCAGCGAGGTAGCCCAAGGACAGAGGCTGTCCCTGAACCGCGTCAAGTACATCACGGGCAGGACCCAAATTAAAGCGCGTCGAATGCGGGAAAACCCCTTTACGTTCAACCCGCACCACAAGACTTTTTTCGATTGCAACCACCGGCCCGTGATTACGGACCCTGACGATCCTGTGTGGAACCGCATCAAGTGCGTCCCGTTCAGTGTCCAGATCCCGAGAGACGAGAGAGACACAGACTTGCTGGACAAGATGAAAGCCGAGCTGCCCGGCATTCTCGCTTGGATCGTTCGGGGAACAAAACTGTATCTGGAAGAGGGACTAAGTGACAAATTGCCCGACCAAATAGAGGCAGCAACCGACCAATACCGTAAGGATTCTGACAGATTGGGCGATTTCTTCCTGGAAATTTGTCACTTTTCTGTCACTGAAAAAGGAGTCTGGTTCGGCCAAACAGCGCTCTACCAGGAGTACTTGCGCTGGGCCGAAAACAACTCCGAGAAATATCCCGTTCCCAAAGATCAGTTTGAAAAGCAATTAGAATCAAGAGGTTGCAAGAAGGCGCTGAGGGATGACGGAACGGTTCGTGCTTGGTCTGGCGTTACTCTCCGAAGCCTGTACGAGCAGAAAAAGTGACAAAGTGACGCAAAGTTACGAGAAATAGGGGTAGAAAAGTCTATATTTTCCTCGTGAAAGAAATCATGGTGTGTTTTTCGTCACTTCTAGTCACTTTGTCACTTTTTTATCAAAAAACAGGCAAGCGCAAGAAGAAGGATGAGGAGAAAAACGACGGCTCAGGGCAGCGTGCTTTCCTTTCCTGTGTGGGTGAATGTCGAACGACATAAACGACCTACCCCTCGGGCGCGCACGCGCAAAGGCGCAACAAAATTTCTCTGGCTGGAGCTGATCTCCCTGCTGTCTGGCCCCTGACTTTTGCAATCGTGTCCTAAACCCGTGCGCGCACGACAGGGCTTGCAAAATGGCGCTTTCCGTGGGCAAGGTGTGTCCTCTACGTGAGTGCCGATCAGCGCAAAATGAGGCGTGCACCCACGCACGATAGGCTACATTATCGTGCGCTCGGCGGGCGGATCAGTGAACCATGGTGGAAACCGGCCCAGTAGCGGCGGGCTGGAAATCCTTGCCTACCTGTTCCCAATCGATCGAATAATATTCATTGAGACGCGATTCCATGTGGCTATCCGTTTCGATCAATGGCACATATTCCTTCTCCAGGCTGTTCTTGGCATGGGCGCTGATACCGAGGACTCGGATCATCAGGATGGATCGCTCCTCATTGAGAGCCTGGACGATCAGCAGATAAGGCGTGCGTGGGGCTCCGCTGTGCTTGCCGTGGTAGCGGTTCTCGACGACAAACATGATGATGTCGCCAGGAGAGGCGGCAAAATTAGGGTCTTTGCTTTTTGGCATTCCTCTTTCTAGCACCCTTCTTCATGCATGTGGCTCATGTCGTTCAAGTCGCCGTATCCGTCACAATACCCGCATTCGTCGAACCACTGGTAATCTCCGCATTGGCAATGCTCGTCTCTCTCTCCGCAGGAAGAGCAGATCACGCCATCTCCACGGCATAATGGGCGCCGGTTCATAGCTATTCAGCTCTCCATCCGTTTCGGTTTACGTGTCCAGGAAATCCCATTCCTCGCCCGAGACCCAGCGCAACGCGCTCACTTTGCCAAGAATCATCCCCCATTCGACATCGGTGTAGGGACCTTCCAGCTCGGCTTTACCGTACCGCTGGCGCAGTTTCTCGGCGGCGGCTTCCCCAGGGTTAGATGGAATAAGACCACGCTCTAACTCGTCCACCGACGTTAGATAGCAGCGGTAATACCACATCTTTGCTATGTAGAGCCCACCTGCTTCGTGAATCTGTTCGTCAGGGCGGGTGATGTTTTCCCACTCGCCATCGATGATGCGGTAGTTTTCCTCGTCGCCACTCTGGGCAAAATAATCGCCATCCTTAAGCCCATCGTCCTCGTCCTCGACACACTCAATGTGAGCGGCGGAATACTGGTTGCCCTTGTCATTCATAACTTTGTCGTCCATAGTGATTCTTCCCTTTTCTTGATCCATATTGTTTAGCTCTCCATCCGTTCCCGTTTTGCTGCGGCGGCAGTTTCCCCAAACAGATCGGTGGCAATAATCACTTGCTCCGAAAGATCCTCCACGCGTGTGGAAATAGCCTCAAGTCTAGCGTCGATTACTCTGCTCAAGTCATTCATTGGGCCTAAGCTTAAACAGCGGATCTCTTGCGCGATAGGAGCCAAGCTGTCCGCGATGGCGAATAGCGCCTTCGTGAGGTCTCTTATGCCGTACTTGATGTCAGACGCGACGCTATACAGCCCGCCAGAGATGTCCTGCAATGCCTCCGTGTTATTCTCGCTCGGCACGGACGGCTTTTCTTTTTCGTCCACAGCTTTTTTATCCATAGTTGTTTCTTCCTTTTCCTGGTCTATTGCTATTCCGGGTACTCCTTTTCGAGAAGCAGACGCAACATCTCAGCCATCTCCATTCCTCGGTCCACGCTAGCGCGTTTAACCCTCCGATGAAGAGGCTCGCGAATGTCCAGAGTCAGGCGCTTCATGGGTTCCTTTTCCTCTTCCTTCTTAGCTTTGGGTTTTTCTCCGCTGACCCAGTCGTCGGCATGGGCCGGGACTGTGCTTATCGGCTTTGGCGTAAACGCGACTTTCTTGCTCATTTCAAAAACTCCTTGATTTCTCCTGCTACTGCTCGAACTTCGTTAGCGGCTTGCCCCTGTGGTTCAGATTCAAGGACAGATAGCCCTTGTCCGGCGCTCTCGGCAAAGCTGACACGCTGCGAGAGAGCGGATTTCAACACGGGGAGGCCATACCCTGCCAGCGCTTGCTTAACATCACGACCTATAGCCGTATTTACGATCTTGCGATTTATCGCAAAAGCGGCTTTCAGGTTAGGCTTCATGATGCGCGCTTCCGTAATCATGTCTACGATCTCCTTAGCGCTCCACACGTCGTAGGGAGAGGGCTGTACCGGAATCACCACCAGATCAGCGGCCATGATCGCGGAACGGGCGACATCGTAGACCCTGGGAGGGCCATCAATGAAGGTCCAGCGATACGGAGCAGCCAGCTCGGAGATGTCGCGGTGGATTGTCGCTTTCGGGATTCCGACTACTTGGAAGATCGGCTTCAGTTGCCGGGCGGCATTCCAGTCCAGGGCGCTTCCTTGCGGGTCTGCGTCGATATAGAGAACCGGCTCCCCGGTCAAGGCGAAGCAAGACGCAAGGCTTATTCCGAGTGTCGTTTTGCCCACGCCTCCCTTCTGATTCAGCAGCGCTATCGTGATCAATCATGCTCCGTATCTACGATCTTCATCAAATACTATTGTACAGAATTGCAGAAGTACAGCGCAAGGGGAAGCCAAACAAAAACCAGGAAAGAAAGCTGCCTTTGGCGCGCATTAACGTTCCGTTGTTCTCCGAGGGGCCGTCTCCTTTCCCTTCCCGCAGGCATGATGTAACGCTCCGGTCCAACGTTCATCAAGGAGCACCCGAACAAAATTGAAAACTTTTGAAAGGCGCAAAACTTTTAAATTTTCTTCAGGACCCACTCCCTGACAAACGCCGGACACTCCGCATGGGCTCTGCCTATGGAAGGGTAAGGCGAACGGCAAAGCCGACGCGAAAGCATATGAAAACAACGCAGCATAACGCCGAGGCGGAGAGCGGCTCTATCGCTCGGTCCCGTTGGTCCCGGAGGGGCAGCTCATGAGCACAACGACGAAGGCCGATCTTTTCACGCCTGGAGAGCGATTGAATCGTAACCCGTTCGCGGAGCTGCCTGGTTGCCTAGGGCATCCCTCGGTCTATCTGGTCATGGTGCTTGCTGGCAACGGGGAATCCAGCGATATCGACAGTGCCTGGATACTGCAACGGCTAGCGGAAGAACGGATACAGCAGGTACGAAAAGAGCACGGGGATAACTGCTGGGTTGAAGTGCATGAGCTGAATCCCGAGGCGAAAAAGAGGAGCAAATGAGTTCAAAATACGTTGGCGATTTTGTAGCAGAGCAAGCACGCGACGAAGCATCGGAGCGCGAATGGTTCGAGCGGGAAACGGAACACATCCCGTCGTGGATGGATGAAGAGCAGATCACGGCGCTCGCATATGAAGGGGAAGAGGCATGAGCACAACGACGCGAAGCTATACGGGCTGGCTGAAAGAGGCCTCTGATGAGGAGACCCTGGACGGGCGAGCAGCAATCTATGAGCGATTCATTGGGCGGCATATGGCTCAGGCAGCGATCGCGGAGTACAACAGCACGTGGGGTGATCATCATGGGCGTGAGATCACGACACGCCAGAGCCAAAGGAAGTTTGCCAACGCACTGGCCGAAGCTCAAACCGAGAGAGCACTCATAACTTAATTCGTCTCACCGGTTAAGTTATGCCCCACTCGCCAAGCTGTGAGAGCAGGCCCACGAAGCGATATCGCCCTTGGACGCTCCCTGGGCCATTCGTGGCCGCATGAGCCGATGGTCGATCTATGGCTATCGAACGACTGGCGGTGCCTTAAAACGCCAGCAATGGGCATCTGGCGGCTAGCGAGCGGCTCCATTACAGCCATGGCGGCGTTTAAACCGCGATAAATAGCTGCTCGGTTGACGCAACAGCAGTATAGGACTCGCTCCAGTTGTTCTTGAACTCAGCGATTAATCGTTGAGCGTGTTCGATGGAGCCTTCCTCGTAAGGGTTCTCAACTACGTAGCTTTTTAATTCTCCACAAGAGGCCTCCACCCGCGCCTCAATCCTCTGCAAATCATAATGGGGACGTCCCTCTTGCTTCTTCTGTAATTCACAGCGCAGAGTTGATCGAGAATCCAGATACGAAGAAAGAAGCCATTTCAGTTTTGGATCATCGCGCAAAAGCCAATCTTCTTTTCCGGAAATCGCAGTAATTCTTCCATCCAGAACAGACTGTGCTAAATAGCGACATCTAGCAAGGTCCTCCTCTGCGCACAATTCAGTAGGGGGACAAGGTTCGGCACTCACGCAAGCCCGGCGCAACTCTCCTCCCTTCTGCCAAACAACATGGAGGTGTTTATCACTGGCAGTGCAACCCCAGGGGTCATAATTGACGCGCCCCCAGGGAACACCTTTGAGCAAGCCTGATTCAAGATCAATCAAATTCTCCTTTTGAAACTGCCGGAAGACGGAAAGCGTAACCTGCTTACCGGAAATAATCAACGCCTTCACTTCAACCGTTGCCGTTTTGATCTTGGCGTCCTGCGTCGTGATTCTTCTTACTGCTCCGTTTGTTTGCATATGTTTTCTCCTCAGCGGGCGATCTCGCGGCGGCTAGAGCACGAAATCAGGCTTGATAGCTTTGTTGACTTTGCAGGCACCCCTGAGGCGGCTATACCGGGAGTCAAGGGCTTTTGATCGAGCTGTGGTTCTGGTACGTAGTGTTCCTCGACAAACCGGATAACCCAGTTCAGCGCGGCATGTTCCGACTTGTCATAGTGCGGCTCCACGGTTTGTTGCGGGATACGTAACGCCAGAAAGTCTCGGCGGCGGCGTAATCTGTCTAGTCTTTGTTCCACGGTTGGCATAAGTTAAACCTTTCTGGCGGCGTATTACTCCGCGATCTGATTGTTTTTTTAGTATCTGAACCGCGAGGGAGGAATATTAAAGAATTGCCCCCCCTTCCGTTTTCAGTGTTTTCAACCACTTGGGAGCAGCGTGGGGGGGAGGGGGGACACCGCACTATACCTCCTACGTAATACACATATTGCATACCCATATGTGTATTTACGCGGGGGTATACTAAAATCCCCTCCTTGCCCCCCCTACTGTTCTCGTGTTCAACGACAAGCTCCTTGCTATCAACCATTTGCGGGTGTTTCTGCATCCGAAAAATGCCCCCCCTTTTTAGTGCAGACTTTCCAGGATTGGACCTTGTGAACTTCCCCCGCACTCTCCAAATAGGTGCCGTGCTCGCCGTGCCATCTTCCGCGTCTCTGGGAAAAGGCT
Source organism: Bryobacteraceae bacterium (assembly GCA_045807905.1). Taxonomy (GTDB): domain Bacteria; phylum Acidobacteriota; class Terriglobia; order Bryobacterales; family Bryobacteraceae; genus Bog-105. The sequence continues at coordinate 17,719 of JBJMGM010000206.1, forward strand.
CTTCCTAGACGTTGTTTCAGATGTCCAGGCTTGTCGATTACCTCTGACACGCAATCTGGCAACGAATCCCGAAGCAGTGCCGCATTCCGCGTCAGCTCCGTGGCGTGCGTTTCCGTGTTGTACGTCTTCTCCAGTAATTTCTTCTCAACATCAGACACCAGAAACGATGACTCGTAGAAAACATCGTGAAGA
>JBJMGM010000207.1:0-11093 GCA_045807905.1 Bryobacteraceae bacterium
AGCCATGTGACCTGCAAGCACCAAAAAGGTCTAGCACTTCACACCGGTCAATTTGTGACCGAAATCGATTCTTACATCTTCCAATGCTTTCGTAGCATTCGCACGCCTGGTCAATATGGGTCGTGTGCATTGGGCAGCCCCCGCGCCTGGATAGACTGTGCACCCAAAAACAAGTGACTCCGCCGGTTCGAAGGCATTTTAGCGGTCGAGCACGCCATTGGGATCGGCTTGCCAACTGTATGACGACTGCGTGAAGATGGGCATTACCAAATCCGATCGCGGAATCTCTCCTGGGCGGTGAAGTCGCGCAAGCGGGTGGCCGCCGCATCCTTTTAGTAAACAACGTATAACGTGATTAACAAAATTCGAATAACCGCCATTTTGATCCTGCTGCAATGTCATCCATCCACCGCTGCGGCCACCCTAAAACCGGAAACGAAAACAGCCTGGGACGCATATCTTCAGGCGGCAAATGCCGCCATGCAGGCGCGTCTCCAACCAGGCGCACACTTCCTTTGGCTCGAAGACGAGCCCGATCGGGCGGATTCGATTCGGACAAAGGGGCCTTACATCGCGCCGGTCGGCCGGCATATTCCAAAGAGAGTTCCATCCGGGACTTATCCACGATTGGCTTGGGGTGGGCTTCATCCCCAATGTGAAAATCGAAGACATCTTCTTTATAGTGCGGGGCTATGACCGCTACAAGGAGATGTACCGCCCGGGCGTAATCGACTCAATCTCTCACGGTACCGACGGAGTGAAAGACCTGTTTTCCATGCGTCTTGTGAACAAATCGGTGCTGGCAAACCGGCTCCCGATACCGACTGCGAAGCTTCCTATTTCCGAGTGGATGATCGGCACTGGTACGGTCTCTCTAATTCGACTCACATCCAGGAAATCGATAAAATTTGGAACGCCACAGCAACAAACGTTGCCGGAGGACCACGGTACCGGCCTGATTTGGAGACTATCCAGTATCACGCGCCTTGAGGAGCGTGACGGAGGTGTGTACGCGGAGTTGGAAGCAATCGCATTAAGCCGCGATATTCCGGCTGCGTTTCGCTTGTTCGTGACGCCCATTGTGCGCCTCGTATGGAGGGATTCGCTCGCTACAGCACTTCACCAAACGAAGATAGCTATAGATGTGGGCATGGCGGCCCACCGCGCGCAGGAAAGACCTGCTCGATGAGTTGCCGGCGTAAAGTCCAAACCGCAGCCTTTCACGTGAAACGGATCGCACTCATCAGCTTGTGCTTTTTGCAAACCTAGGCTTCCGTCAGCAACATATGTACTCATGATGTGCGGCTTGCCCCAACATTCAAGCTTCAAAAATTCAGACGCAGAGCCAACTGTAGCTGCCGGGCGGTACCCAACCCGATCTGATTTGAGACAGTCGAATTCAGTGCTCCGAAATTGCCCCCTGCAACAGAGGAGGTGAACGGCTGGCTTGGCTGAATGCCGGACTGTCCTGGGCCCGTGGGAATGCCTGGACTGAGGCGAAGGTTTCCGGGATTCGCGAAATTGGTGTGATTTGTGATGTTATACGCCTCCGCCCGCAGCTCCATATTGAACAGTTCCGAGATTCGGATGCGTTTGCTTAGCGTTAGGTCTAGCTGAGCAAAGCTTGGTCCAGCGAGTGAATTCCGGGCTGAATTGCCGAACGTTCCCGGGCGGGGGACTGCGAAGGCGGCAGGGTTTACATACGCCAGTCCTTTGTTGAACAGAATCGGCTGGACCCCCGCCACTACATCCGGCCGACGCACGTTACGCGAACTTCCGCCTCCTGGTGTATTTATAACGGGAGTAGTGAGAACCTGTCCGTTGACTACGAGCGGATTTTGGTAGACATCGCCATTTCTGTTGTCGACGTAAACAATGTCCAGACGCGTGATTAGCACGTCGATCGGCACCCCCGAACGGGCGTTTACTACGCCCCCCAATTGCCAGCCTCCGAATACCGCATCAAGCGGACTCGATAGACTATTGCCAAAGTGACGTCCACGGCCGAAGGGAAGCTCATATAACGCGTCGATATTGAAACTCTGCCGAACATCAAAGTTATTGTTTCCATGATCGGCCTTGAAGTTAAATGGATTGCCCGCGGTATTAGCTTCGTTTGAGCCTCCGCTGTTGCCGATGGAGTGTGCCCACGTGTACTGCGCGCCTAGCGTCAGACCTTTCGAGTAGCGTCGGCTCACGGTAGTCTGGAGGCCGTTGTAGTTATCCGTTCCGCCGCTTGTCTTGTAATCGATTTCCGCAAACCGTCCCCCAAACTGCCGCACAGCCTTTGCTGCACCTGTGGTTGGATCTACAGTCACTCCGGTGATTAAGTTCGTGATGCTACGCAGGAAAAGATTGCGACCTTGGCTGCCTACGTAACCGACTGTTACTACTGTTGAGTCCGGCACCTCCTGCTGAACCGAGAACGAATAAGACAGAATGCGCTCGGGAATTCGATAACCAGGAGCATAGGCGCGAGGCTGGTAACCGAGTTTCGAACTGTTGATATCGTAGTTCGCGTAAACCGAGGGAATGTTTAGTGGGTACGCCAATCCAGGTGTCGTGCTCGCAGAAAGCGTTTTGCCAATCCGATCATTCGCCTCCGGTTGCAATTGATCCTCGGTCTGGCCGGGCCCGTAGTAATATCCAGCGCCCGCGCGAATCATCGTTTTATTATTCGATCCCGCGGGGGCCCATGTGAAGCCAAGACGTGGGCCAAAGTTCTTAGTCGAGCTGTTATACCAATCGCCGCTGTATCGCGGGATAATGTTGCCTGTCGACATGTCAAAGAACACGTCCTTGTTGCGTGCTTCTGAGAGCACGCCGTAGTACTCGTATCGCAGGCCGTAGTTCAGGGTGAAGTTAGGCCGGATTCTCCATTCATCCTGGGCATATCCGATGTAGTAGGTCTGTTGCAGTTTTGCATGGTCGGAAAGACCTGTAAAAGGGCTCAATGCACTCAAGTCGCCGTTGAAGGCGATAGTCGTTGGCTGATTCAGAAGAAATGTGTCTACCCCGGAGAAGCTATAAGTCGTTCCCCCCAGCTGATCGTTATACAGAGTGATCGGCCGAAGCTCGACTCCAAACTTCAGGTTGTGGTTTCCTTGAGTGATCGATAAGTTGTCAATGCCAGAAAGGGAGTAATTTGTGTATGGAGCGCCTCGACCGTTAAAGGCACTCGATAGCCGGATCAAACCGGTTGGTGTGGCGATGGCGGCATTACCCGTTTGACCGGCGATTCCGCCGAGCGCCACGCTGCCTGTAAGATTGAGCGTTACGCCGGTAAGGTCAACGCCGGGGCTGGGCCCTGGCCGCCCGAGCACTCGCTCTTTTACCGAGTTCACTCCGAATTTGGTTTCGTTCAGGATCCTAGGCGTCAAAACTTGGCTCAGCGAGATGACGCCGTTCTGCGGAACTACGTTCTGGTTGTATTGGCTGAGCGTGGAGTTTTGCGTCTGCGACGAAGTGCCCTGATCTCTGAAGTAGCGCAGATAGAGACCGTAGCGATCACTGATCTGGTAATCGAACCGAAGACCGCCATAGTCCTCATTCACGAGACCTGGGCCATTCACCGTAACCACGTCGAGCAGTGGATTGCTCGTCGCAATCTGCCCTATGGGAAATGCCGAAAGCAAGGGCCGGATGCTCGGCACCGCTTGTGCACGCGCTGCCGCACTCAGGGTTGTCTCGACGAACGGCGAAGCCGTACGCTGTCGTAAACCTTCATAAGTGGCGAAGAAGAAAAGCTTATTCTCGATGAGCTTACCGCCCGCTGATCCACCAAATTGATTCAGGCGGAGCTTGTCGACAGAACGGCCGGCGAAGAAATTCCGGGCGTCGAAGTAGTCGTTGCGAAGGTATTCAAAGAGCGATCCACGCCATTGATTCGAACCGGATTTGGTAACAACGCTAATCTGTCCACCCGTTCCGGTGCCATACTCAGCCGGATAATTGCTGCTGTCAACTCGAAACTCCTGGATGTTTTCCAAACTGTTCTGCAGTCGAAAGTTGGATGTCGCTTCACCGTTCAGATTGCCGGGTGACGCGTCGATGATCGAGCTCGCCTCAACACCGTCGTATCGAATGACGTTTTGTTGATTGGAGCGCCCACTGAATCGAATATTGTCGTAAGTACCCGCGCCGCTATTTACGGCGCCCGGAGTGAGCAGATACAACTGCGAGACCTGGCGACCATTCAACGGCAATTGCGCCACTTCGCGATTCGTCACGTTAACGCCAATTTTTGCGTCGCTTGCGTTGATCGCATCAATTGGGCCGCCACTAACCTCTATAACTGAGCTTGTACTGCTGACCGAAAGCTCCAGATTCCGTCGAATTTCCTGACCAACCTGCAGAGGCAAATTCCGAACCTCCGCGGGTGAAAAGCCTGATTGTGAGGCTCGCACCGTGTAGTTAGACGGTTCCAATCCGGTGACTGCAAAATTGCCATCATCGTTGGAGCTGGTTGTTCGTTCTTGGTTTGTGCGCTCATTTACCACCATCACGACAGCGCCCTTGATCGCGGCACCAGACTGGTCGGTCACGCTTCCGGCAATCCGTCCAGTACTCGTCTGGCCAAAACAGGGGATGGAAATCAATATCCCTGACACAAGCGTCGCAAAAATCTTCAGATGCACCTGTTTCCTCTCGCATCTAAACTAGAACGCTCGTCTTTCGAAAGCATTAAAGTCGAGTGAATATTCAGTGACGATCCGAGGAAGTATTTTGGCCGTGCATGGCACAAACCATCGTTGCGGGTAAAAAGAAAAGCCGGTGAATCGGAGATCGCCGGGCCTGCGCACTACTCAACGGCAGTTGTGCTTCGAGGCGAATAGACTATATACATCGCCAGTAGCAGGGCCTTTCACTGGTGTAATTGCCGAGTTTCGAGTCGTACTCTGCGCTGGGAACGTTATCGCGGATGTGGTTCGTCAGCCCGCTCAATATGCCAGTTACGGTCGATGAACCTTGAACATTGAGACGTGATCCGTTACTCATGCGAAATGTGGCCGGCTTTGGGCACCGGGGCACCACAATCGTGGACATACGCGTACGCGCCGAAGAAGTCCACGCCTGCACTTAACCTGAGTCGGTAATATCGACCGCCTTCCCGTCCTTCCACAGCTCCGCATCGCCGAATGACGTGAGCTGTTCAACTGCAGATCGTGACAGGGGCGTCTTCAGTGAGAAAGCAAATCTTCCGAACAGGCGTTCTTGTTCGCCCTCGCAGCCACAGCGCTGCTTTCTTCACGGAGATACTCAAGTCTTGTAAGGGAATGGTTGATCGCTGCAGAAGCGCGATTTACTGCTGAGGCACGGCTGACACGCTGTTTGTCCCTAGAACTCAGCACGTCTAGGATATCCCGGATCAGGCGTGGGTGCTTTTGTCTGAGTATCTCGAAGGTCTCCTCGCGACGATCAGAAGCCAACTCAACCAATCGGGCGATCTGATCCTGTAAACACCAAAAGCGGTTGCGCATTTCTCGCGTGCACACGCTAGATCGAAATGCGAGCGTTACTTGCTCCACTGTGCTGGCAATGTTCTTGAAAAGCGTGGCGATTTCAAAGTTGTCCAACATGCACCTCGCGCACCCTCATCGCTGTGAGGCCGGGTGCTTCGGGATATTTACGGGTGCACGCAACCCTGAAGGCTCAGCACGGTTGGTTCGAGTCGTCGGATGTAGCATCACGCATCCGGCAGCTTGAGCGCAATCCGCCTGGGCCGCCGCTTGCCGTACTGATAGTCGGCGTTTTCACTGAGATCGCCGTTGCTCGCAGCCCACGCCACCACCTCCGTCACCGCCGGGCGTTCCCTGGTGACCAGAAAGCGGTGCCCATCTTTTAGGCGCTGCAGGCCACTCGGCGTTATGTAGTTCTTGCTTTGCGTTGCGGGTTCGTCACCTTGCGGTTTTCTGGTGAACCCTTTTCGCATATCTTAGTCTCTCCAGCGGGTGCCACAACGCTCTTAAGAAATGATGGTGCAATGCCTCTTCATACGTATCGCCTCAATTCTGCCCTGAGATTGCTCAAGCACGATCCCAAATAAATTGGCGCAATGCCCCAAAAGAGCTTGCCGACTACCGAGCAAATTCCTGTGCATGATCTCCGTCTCCTCGCGACGGGATCTTCGCATGCAGCAAGCCGTCCAAGAATTAGAGGCCAATGAACGCGGATGAACGCCGATTGAAAACACTGTACTTTGTCCGCGTTCCTGAGAGCGTCTGCGGCCCTAACTGATAGTTTCACGTCTTCCAATCTTTTATCAATGCTATCCATCGGAAGAGTGCCACGAAGGCATGGCGAGCGCGGAATGCTCGCGTAAAGTCAAAATGTGTTTATCAAGCGCCTGAAAGCTGGCGCAAGTCAATTGGCCTTTAACGCGCATCTCTTCCTTATGCTGTCAGCGCGTTCGATGGGTGGAATGCGAGTACTGGCTCAGGTGGTTTAGTGCGCGTTGCCTACGAGGGAACTGGCCGCAATCCGGTGTCGCGCGTAGCGGAGAGGCAATCGAGCTGCATCCCCGTGACCGCCGGGAATGGTACGATTTGCCGAAAGGAGACTCGACACTTGATTATTGTTCGCAACAGTTTCATCGCCAAGCCAGGCCAAGCGGGCAAGCTGGCGGCTCAACTGAAGAATATGGCCAAAGCTGGGAACCTGCGGAATTCCCGCGTTCTGACCGACCTCGCTGGGGATTTTAATCACGTGATCATGGAGCACGAGGTCGAATCGGCCTCTGAGTTTGAAGAGCTGATAACGAGGTACTCCTCGGACCCGCAGGCTCGCGAAGCAGCGAAGGGATACACCGACCTGTGGACCACCGGCCGCCGGGAGCTGTTTCGAGTCGCCTGAACCAAACTGTCGTGTCGAGCTTTCCCGCCGTGCACGGCAGTTCGTGGCATCGCCTCTTCCAATCCGGGCTGTAGCGCTGAACTGCTACTGTGTTGATCCCGGCTGAAGCATATCACGGGTTGCAAGCTTGTTGAGGAATGCAGGTCCCGCGCCGAACGGTTCGGCTTCACGTTGACGGGAAACGCGCATTCGCTGATGTGGTATCAAGGCCGGGCCAGAAGTCGGCTTGTAGCCCGGCCCGGGTTTTCAGACGAGGAACCTCACTGCGGATAGGCACGGCGTATATTGTGAGGACAATGTCAAATCATCCAACATGCCCGGCGGAATCTGCGTTGGCGCTACTCGAGGAGCTTCAGAAGTATGGATTTGGGAATGAGGCGTTCAGGCTGATCCACCACTTCGGACAGAATTCCACGATCGAGTCTCACAAAACCTATTGTCGTAAGAAGGTGGCAAGCTTTCGAGATGGCACGAACGAACGTGTTTGTAAACGTCTCCGGACATTCGGAATGCATTCAACGCTGGCCCCTTCGCGTCACCAGCCAAGCCCGGCGTCTTCGAAGCTCTTGCCACCGCAGCACGGAATGACATCCGTTTTAGGGCCATGCGATCCCGCGAACCGGTTGTGGCTTGCAATAGAACGCCGCGCCCACAATATCAATGACTACAGCCTGCGTCGAAGATGCGCTGTCCCCAAGTCGGCTTCGGGGCTACTCAGTCCACTGACAGAATCGTCGGATTGTGACAAAAGTGTACCGTTCGTTTCCGCCCTCGCGCAAAGGTTTTTACACGTCCTCGTGCGATTCCCATTATGGGACAAACATCGATTTCGGCAAGCCCACCCGATCCCCGCATACTCGCGACGATCCTCGCTTTTTGCGCTTGTGCACAGGGCCAGGGTCAATAAGGCAGCAGTAATTGGTCAACTATCTGGGACACGATATCCTGTTTCGCAACTAGCAGTGGAGAGCATGTCGATAGGTGGAGGCAAAATGGAGAAAACTCATGCACGCTCCAAACCCACTGATTGCCCTAGGTGTAATGGCGTCCACCGCAACTACTGATGCTGTTTATGTTCTGTTTAGCTCCGCGGTTTCCGCACGCCGCAGAATCTCCGCGGCCAACTGGAGTAGCCTTTGGTACATGCTCTCGGCGTTCGCGGTGATCAGCTATACCCGCAATCCAATATATGTGCTGTTCGCTGCTTTGGGTTCGTGGTTGGGGGCAATTTGGCGCCGTGACTTGGCTAAACCAGTCGGATCTGAAAACTGGCCCAGTGAAGAAGCTGATACCTAAGTGACCAAAGTATGCTCTGAATGCTTCTTCGGCTCTGCACACAGGCTGGCCCTTTTGGCCCGGCACCGCATGGGCTTTACTGGTGCCGAGGTGAAAAAGATGCAGGAAGAGATCGGCGTCAGACACATCCTGCAACACGGGTCGGATCAATTACCGCTCGGCGCTCACAAACATCCCTTGCGATAGTTATGGTCGAATGACGCGCAAGCCAGACAGAATCTATGAGATCTTTTGCTGGAAAGAATGATCGATGTTGCATGCTGACAATTGCAAAAGGAGAACTACAAATGGCAAAGTATGCGCTTTATGCAGAGTTGAAAGCGAGACCCGGCAAAGAGGCGGAAGTCGAGGCATTTCTGAAGCAAGGTAGCGCGATGGCTCAGTCCGAAACCGGAACCGTCGACTGGTACGGCTTCAAAGAGGACAAACCGGGGGTATTTGGCATCTTCGACACCTTCGGTGACGAGGCCGGCCGCGAAGCGCACCTCAATGGCGAGATTGCGAAAGCTCTCATGGCTAAGGCTGACGAGTATTTCGCTGAAAAGCCGATCATCCACAAGATCACTCTGATTGCGGAAAAGTAAAACGAGCCGACGTGCCCGCTACCCGCGTCAAACGACGCAGTATTCGAGGTGCAATGTCCGAGTCGCCGACGAACCGGACACGATTCGCCCAGCCCGGTCTCACCTCGACTGAAGAGAAGAAATGCGGGATAACTTCATTCAAAGGGGACCATTTTGTGCAGCAGCGTGCGACCAGAGTCAATGCTTCGGAAGAGACGATTAAGATTGCTCCGCTAGAGATCCGATTCCTCCTCACCGGTAATGATTCCAGCGGGAGCGTCTCGGTATTCGAGGTTCTTGTGCCGGTCGGGCAGAAGCTGGCGGCGCCGGCCCACAAGAACGATGCCTACGAGGAGATCCTTTACGGTATCGAAGGCGTCCTTACCTGGACATTGGCGGCACGCCCATAGAGGTTGGCCCCGGACAGGCCCTGTGCATTCCACGAGGCGCGATGCACCGTTTCGACAGTCTCGGCAGCGAGGATGTGAAACAGCTCGCCGTCATATCCCCTGCGATAATGGGCGCCGCGTACTTCCGCGAAGCAGCCGAGGTAATCGATGACGCTGCCGGCGGCCCGCCTGATCGCGAAAAAATGATGGACGTTGTCGCACTCTATAACCAAACTTCGCCGAACCGTAGCGGCGTTACCGTACCGATTAAGGTGCAGCTGACGAATTACGGCGGCAAGAACCTGTCCTCGTCGGGCATTGTTTTACCATAACCGGACTCTCACCCAGCCCGGCTCCCGGCGCGGCCCCAAGGGGAAAATTTCACATTCATGGGGAAGGGCGATTCGGGTCCGATGTACCAGTACAACGTGAAGACAACCCGGTATCCGCGCAACACGTACATGCTGTCCTTTCAAAGCGACCGCGGACGCGGTTCTTCACACAGTCCAGTTTGTCATTCACTAGGCTGCCAATCAGCTTTGTTGTCGTATGGGCGGCTCCCCTGAGCCGCTCCGCCTGCGAATATCTGCGTGGTCCGGCTCTGATGCTAAATAACTCTATGCGATGATCTGCGAAAAGGGAGGGAGCAATTTTCGATGGCAGTGATTGAGGGTCGATCCTGTTAAACGCGTATACTGCAGCGCTGCACGCGGACGTATAACGCGCATCGCGTACTTCTGTGATTTCTATAACGCAGGCCGTTCGCAGAAGTAAACATAGCCGGACTATGCAGCCAAGTAAAATCGTTGCGGCAATCAATGCGATTGATCGCCGGGAACGGCTGGCAGACTGATCAAAACGCCGGCACAGACCGCCGCCGGCCTTTTGGGACGGAAGCTATGAACCGAGCTCTCCACTCGGGGAAACGGATCTTTGTCGCGTACAATCAGGGGATGTCCACGACCGAGCTTCGGGAGCAATTCGGCGAAATCGACATCTATCTGTTCGATCAACTTCTTCGCGGTCGTGTCGCACCGGGTATGCGGATACTGGATGCGGGATGTGGTTCCGGCCGGAACCTGGTTTATCTCTTACGTCACGGGTACGAGGTGTTTGGCGTAGATCGAGATCCAAGGAGCGTGGATGATGTGCGCCGATTGCTGGCAACGTTGGCACCCAATCTGCCGTCCGGTAACTTCCGCGCGGAGGCCGTCGAGTCCATGTCCTTCCCAAACGCCTTTGCTGACTTGGTGATCAGTAGCGCCGTTCTCCACTTTGCACGGGATGACAATCAATTTCGAGACATGCTGGAGGGTACTTGGCGAGTGCTGAAGCCGAGCGGGTTACTATTTTGCCGACTTGCTTCTTCCATCGGCTTAGAGCGCGAAGTACTGCGCGTCGCAGGCCGCCGATTTCTTTTGCCGGACGGCTCAGAACGATATCTTGTAGACGAGGCGCTGCTGACTAAAGCCGCAAACGATCTGGGCGGACGAATGATTGACCCACTGAAGACTACTGTCGTTCAGAATGAGCGCTGCATGACGACTTGGGTCGTACGGAAAGACGGGTGACGCCCTGGTGCGGGTGGAACCCCGACTCTGTCGCCGCACGTCAAGCCACGCGCTAATTCTGAGATGCGGATGAGATGCACACCCCAGCCATGATAGAGTTGTTGCTCCCGTTCGAAAGAGAATCATCGAGGAGCAACGATGCCGCGTCCCATTGTGCTGATACATGGATATTCGGCAGGAGGCCTCGACTTTGAACCGCTTTGCGAAAAGCTGACCGCAGACAAAAAGAGTCAGGCCATCGACCTCAATATAGGCAACTACGTCTCGCTTAACAACGAAATCACCATCAAAGACATTGCCGAGGGATTTGATCGCGCCCTGCGCCAGAATGCCAAGTTGAATAACGACCAGGAATTCGATGCGATCGTCCATTCGACCGGCATGCTCGTCCTCCGCTCCTGGTTGACGAATTACGGAGCGGC
>JBJMGM010000208.1:0-21398 GCA_045807905.1 Bryobacteraceae bacterium
AGATCGGGGCGATTGACTAAACCTAATTGGGATTGGCGCAGATACTCCATCGCTTCGACGCCGTCCCGTGCTAGCGTGATCTCAACATTAAGAGGAGTTTGCTTCAGAGCCTCTCGAATCAACCGGACGTCGCTCGGACTGTCCTCGACCAACAAAATCCTCAGTGAGCCCATGGCTGATTAGCTCCCTCTTGAAGTTTACAAGTGCGAGCAAGGCGCCAACCAAAGGCCGTAAGTTCCTGTTTTTGCAGCCTTCCACAGAACCGTTAACCCTTCTTCCGGTAATAACCCGGTAATAACGCCAGTATATGTGTCGGTGAACACGGCAAAAAATGCCCAGGTCGTCGTAAGTCAATCCGCGAACCTTAGCGATTTGACATCCTGATAACCTGCTTCTTATCATTGAGATTGCAGCGGTTCGTCGTTTCGGGTGCGATAATGGCGAAGGAAGACCCGACGGTCGAGTTTTGCAGCTCTGGAGGCGCCTTGATCAAGCTAGACATCATTAATGAGGTCGTGAATCGCACTGGGATTACCAAGACGAAAGCAGAGATGGCGGTGGAGACGGTGTTCGAAACCATGAAAAAGGCTCTCACCGAGGGCGATCGCATTGAGCTGCGAGGCTTTGGAATTTTCAACGTGCGACCGCGGAAGACCGGGATCGGGCGTAATCCCAGGACCGGAGCTGAGGTCGCGATTCCCCCAGGGAAAGCGGTTCGCTTCAAACCGGGCAAGGAATTACAAACGCTCCAATAGAACCAGTGTCTGAACCGGGATTAACGGGCCGGATCGAGAGCGATTCATCAAACTCGCACAATGGCCAGCGCCTGTGGCCCGAGCGGTTCGAAGATCTTCCACGAAGAGTTGGCGGATTTGCATCCACACGCAAGTGGTGGCTTCATGCCCTCCTGTTTCTTCTAACACTGATCACAACGACGACATTTGGCTTTGCCGAGGTCCAGAGCTTCCAGTCCAACCGTCCGCTTGAAATCGATTGGATTGTGGATGGCTATGTAAGGCTTTCACGCGGCGACTTAAGCGTGCTGACTGGTCTCTATTTCTCCATTCCGTTGATGCTGATTTTGCTGGCGCATGAGTTTGGCCATTTCGTTGCTTGCCAGCGCTGGCGCGTTGACGCGAGCCTTCCCTTCTTTCTGCCCTCGCCGACGCTGTTCGGCACGCTCGGGGCGTTCATCAGAATCCGTTCGCCGATTTACACGCGGCGAAGCTTATTTGATATTGGAGTGTCGGGCCCGCTTGCCGGATTCGTCGTCCTGATGCCATTTCTGCTTGCGGGCATTCGGATGTCACGATTCATTCCTGGCGTCGGAACGCGGGGCTCGGTTGTATTTGGCACGCCACTTCTTTTACACCTGCTGCAATGGCTGCGCTTTCCCGGCGCTGCCCCGGCTGACATCTTACTTCATCCCATGGCGATGGCGGCTTGGGCGGGCTTACTTGCCACGGCGATCAATCTGCTGCCTATGGGCCAACTGGATGGCGGCCACATTTTATACGCGGCGTTTGGCCGGACAGTGCACCGCGTATTATCAACCGTTTTTGTCGCGGCGTTGGTGCTGCTCGGTTTCGCCTATTGGCCCTGGTGGGTCTGGGCCGTCGTCATGTTTTTCTTTGGCCGGCGACATCCGCTGGTCTACGATGAGACGCCGCTCGACGGCTATCGCGTGGTTGTGACTGGCGTGGCCTTGCTTCTGTTTCTGCTTTCGATCTCCATTGTGCCGGTATACGCGAAATAGATCGCATGCCGATAAAAATCTCTGCGGCGATTATTACGTTCAATGAGGAGCGGAATGTAGCGCGAGTGATAGAAAGTTTGCGGTGTTGTGACGAAATTCTGGTGCTCGACAGTGGCTCGAATGACCGAACGGTGGAGGTCGCAACAAAATTGGGAGCCAGGGTTGAGGAAGCGTCATGGCACGGGTATGCGGCTCAGAAAAATATTGCGACTGAGCTGGCGACCCACGATTGGATTCTGTCCTTAGATGCCGACGAGAGCCTCAGCGAGGCCTTAGAAGCCGAGATTTGGCACATCAAGAAGACTGGTCCGAAGTTTGATGGGTACACTGTCCCCCGCCTGGCTCAATATCTGGGCCGGTGGATTTTGCATAGCGGCTGGTATCCGGACAGGAAAGTGAGATTCTTCGACCGGAAAAAGGCCAAGTGGGTAGGCGAGTTCGTGCACGAATCGGTGAAAGTGGACGGGCGGGTGGGACATCTGAAATCAAATCTGCTTCACTTCACGTGCAATTCGTTATCCGAGCACGTGCGATCGATGGACGGCTACACAACCTTAGCGGCGCAGGAGATGGTATCGCGGGGCGAGGTAGCAACGCTGAGCCGCTTGCTCATGGACCCGCCGTGGACGTTCGTTCGCACGTATTTCGTGAAGCTTGGATTCCTCGACGGCGCGGAAGGATTGGCAATCGCTTACATGGGTGCTTTCTACAATTTCCTGAAATATTCGAAGGCTCGCCACATGAGCCCCGGGCGGAAGTCATAACGATTTGCGGATTGTGCATGTCGACAGCGGGCGCGAAATGCGCGGCGGACAGCACCAGGTCCTTCTGCTGATGAAGGCATTGAGAGATGCGGGGCATGAGTCAACGTTGCTCGCGCGTGAAAAAAGCCCACTGTGGAACGCGACGGCACGCCTGGGATTCGCGGTCTACTCCGCTGGACTTGCCGAGCTGTGGCACCATTCGAGAAATGCAGATGTGGTTCATGCGCACGATGCGCGAGCGCACACAACCGCCGCGCTGGGGTCGCGATGCAAATTTGTAGTCTCACGGAGAGTGGCGTTTCCGGTGCGGCGGACCGTGACCTCGATGTGGAAATATCGGCGTGCGGAGAGATTCCTGGCCGTTTCGCAATTTGTTGCGCGAGAGTTGGAAACGGCGGGCATTCGCAAAGAGAAGATCGACGTCGTGTATGACGCGGTAGAGCCAGCGGAGCATACCGAACAGTGGAAAGCGGAATTTCCAGCTGTGGCGCTGGCGTCCAGAGATCCACAGAAAGGTCGCGATTTGGTTAAGCAAGCGGCTGAGATGGCGGGTGTGCCTGTCGTGTTTTCTGAAGATCTGGCTAACGATCTTCGGCGCGCATCGATGTTCGTTTACATTACTCGATCGGAAGGATTGGGATCGGCAGCGCTTGTTGCCATGAACAGGAGCGTTCCGGTCATCGCGAGCTGTGTCGGCGGTTTGATGGAGGTATTGGCAAACGGGGTGTCGGGCATCCTCGTTAAGAACGATACGCGAGAGATCGCGCATGCGATGCGGAGTATTTTAGAGCAGCCGGCATTTGCCCATTCTCTGATTGAGAATGCTAGGGCGCGGATTGCGGAGTGCTTCACGCCGGAGCACTTAGTGCGCGGGACGCTGCTGTCGTACGCGAGGGCGCTTGCTCTCTGACCTCGAGCCGCTGTACGTTGCTGTGGCAACCGTGTTCGGTCTCCTGTTTGGCAGCTTTTTGAATGTATGCATTTACCGCGTTCCGCGCGATCTATCGGTGGTCGCGCCGCGGTCATTTTGCCCTGAATGCGGTGAACGCATTCGATGGCATGATAATGTTCCACTCGTCAGTTACGCCGTGCTGCGTGGTCGATGCAGGGCTTGCGGCAAGCGAATTGGCTTGCGATATCCCATTGTGGAGTTATCGACGGCAATTCTGTTTGCGGCCATCGCGATTCGATATGGCTGGACGGTTTTGGCATTGAAATGGGCTCTCTTTGAGGCGATACTTGTCACCTTGTTCTGGACGGATATAGAAGAGCGGATTCTTCCAGATGAGCTGACGTTGGGAGGTGCAATCGCCGGATTAATACTCGCATTCTTCATCCGGGTGCCGGGGGATTTGGGAGCGCTGTTTCTGCCTGGCTCAAAGATGGTGTGGCAATCGCTATTCAATGCCGGCGTGGGTGCAACAATTTTGGCGGTACCGATTTGGCTGCTTGGTTTTGTCTATGCGCGCGTACGGAAGCGGGAAGGCCTTGGGTTGGGCGACGTGAAGTTGCTGGTCTTATTAGGCGTTTTTCTTGGACTCGAAAATGGTTTGTCAGCGCTACTGATCGGGGTTGTAAGCGGCTCGGCCATTGGGATCACGTACATTTGGTTGACCCGTAAGAAAGCGTCTACTTATGAGCTTCCGTTCGGCAGCTTCCTATGCGCGGGAGCAGCGCTGATTCCCCTCATACACAACTTATAAATGCGGCGATAAGTGCCGTATCCTTGGTGTATTATAGAGCTTTACGGTATGAAGGAACTGCTTCAGGCTCTTTCTCCGGGTGAGCACGACTGGCGAATTGCGACACAACTGGATCCCAACCGTCTTCCTGGGCACATAGCAATCATTATGGATGGAAATGGCCGTTGGGCTAGACAACGCAATTTTCCGCGGCTGTTGGGGCATAAGGCGGGTGTTGACCCGGTCCGGACGATTGTCGAAACCTGCGCCCAGCTAGGGCTCGAAGCGCTGACTCTGTATGCATTTTCCGTTGAGAATTGGAAGCGGCCGCGCCATGAAGTAGAAGGATTGTGGCGGTTACTGCGGATTTATTTGCGGCGTGAATTGCCGAATCTAATGCAGAATGATATTCAGTTGATGGCAATAGGGCGTCTGGAATCGCTGCCCGCGCCGGTTCAAGAGGAATTGCAGGTCGGCGTGGACAAGACGGCGCACAATCGGGGTATGCGCTTGAATCTGGCCATCAATTACGGCGGACGCACCGAGCTAGTTGACGCAGTGAATTCGATTCTCGATGACGCCAGGGTAAACGGAAGCTTATCGTCCTTAGAGGTTACGGAAGAGACCATCGCCGGTCACCTCTATACGGCAGGCGTTCGAGATCCAGACCTGCTGATTCGGACTTCCGGCGAAATGCGGATCAGTAATTTTCTGTTGTGGCAGGTTGCGTACTCGGAATTGTATGTCACCGAAACATTGTGGCCGGACTTTACGCGCACGGAACTCCTTCAGGCAATTTTCGAATACCAGAACCGCGAGCGCCGCTTTGGCGGATTGGCGCGGAATGCAGCGCCCTCGGTAGATGCGTCTTCGCTTCTACTTGAGGAAGTGGAAGTGGAACTGCCTCTCGCGTAACCGAATCGTGCCGGCTACGCTCACCTAATCATGACTCGGGCGATAACTGCGATCCTGCTGATCGCAGTTGCGATCTACCTTGTCTTTTGGGCTCCTAATTGGCTTTTCCTGGCGGCAGCGTGCTGTATGGGCCTGCTTTGTTACTGGGAATATTCAGGTCTTGTTGCGGCCCATGGTATTCCGCGTTCCCGCATTTTCGGGATTCTGGCAGGTCTACTGATTTTGATTTGGCCGGAAGAAGCATTGACATCGCTGACTCTCGTTGCGGCACTTGCGCTCGCGACAGCGCTCAGTCAAGCGGATTTGCGTGGCGTTCTTCCGCAGGTTTCATCCGTATTTCTCGGCGTGCTTTACACCTTCGCACCCTGGCGGTTTGCAACTCTGCTTCGGGCCGAGAGCACGCACTGGTTATTTTTTGGGCTCGCTTTGAATTGGGCCGGCGATTCGGCCGCGTATTATGTCGGGCGTGCGTTCGGAAAACACCAGTTAGCGCCACTGGTCAGTCCTAAGAAAAGCTGGGAAGGTGCAGTGGGCTCGGTCCTAGGGTCCATTGTCTTTGGAACTCTTTACATGGGTTACTTCGAACCACGGGTGCCGTTGTGGCATATCGCGGCAATCGCCATTGCGGGGAACATCGTGGGACAGTTCGGCGATCTTGCCGAATCGGCAATGAAGCGCGGGGCGGGTGTCAAGGACAGTGGACATATGCTGCCCGGACACGGAGGAATGTTGGACAGAGTCGATAGCACCCTGTTCGCCTTGCCAGTAGTTTATGTGCTTTCCGTTCTAAGCGCGCAGTAATAGCTTCTGCATTCATCGAAACCCGGCCACTTACGAGACTCATCTGTGTGGTTCAGAGCCTGTATCCTGAAGAATTACAAACACGAGTCTCCAACCCAGAATTTACGTCTAGTATCCGCACTATCCTAATGCGAACGCGCGTTGATACAGTAGTGTGACTCAAATGATTTCCGTCGATCACATGATCCTAAGGTTCATGAACTCCTTCTCGCACACCTCAGTGATATTTGATACCGCTATGGTGATTTTTTCGCAGAATCAGTTCGTAAAAGGAGCGGTGCTAATGCTGTTCTGCTGGGCCTGGTTCCGAGCTCTGGCGTGCCAAGATCTGCATCGACGCATCCTGCTGGCGGGCCTGGCCAGTCCGTTTGCGGCTTTTCTGGCAGGCCGCGCACTCACATGGGTCCTACCCTATCGCGTCAGGCCTATGTTGGATGCGACGCTGCAGTGGCGAGCACCGTACGATACAAGTGGTTCCTTGGCTCATCACTTGCCACGGTACTGGAGTTCGTTTCCTAGCGATCACGCGGCTCTGTTCGCGGCGTTGGCGATGACGCTCTTCCTTGTTTCTCGTGGCGCTGGCCTGCTGGCTTTGCTTTACTCCCTCTTGTTAATTGACTTGCCGCGCGTCTATCTTGGGCTGCACTCCCCCTCTGACATCCTGGGTGGCATCGTCGTCGGTTTTGGCATAGCCTGGATCGCGACCGCAGCCCCGATCCGCGAAGCAATATCGCCGCTGCTTCTCCGTTTCCTTGAGCGCCGTCCTGGCATCTTCTACGCGGGCTTTTTCCTCGCTCTTTTCGCACTTGGCAGCGTCGACGCAGTCTTTGGTCTTGTTTACCTGATGAGGACAATTATCTGACCTGACTACTGCAGCGCACCAGTGAACGCAATTTCAATCGCACTACGCAGCGTTCGAGCTTACTCCGGAAGCGCGCTATACAGGATGGGCAAATCAATAATCGTCCGTGTTGGTCAACCGAGGCTTGAGAAGGATGTCAACCAGCGCGATGTTTTACTCGGAATCAGTTTCTAAGTTGGTGTGATTGGTGGCAGGGACGCTTACAAAGACGGTCGCAGTTCTTAATGAATCGACCTTGTCTTGCGATTCATGTAATCCATCAATAAGTAATTGCCCAGAGTATAGGGAGTCGTGAAATACGCTTTGCCACGGCACATCTGAGTTACCTTTTGAATGAACTGTACAAGACCGTAGTCACTGGCAAGCATGAAAGTATTAATCAAGATGCCCTGCTTCTTGCAGCGTGCTACTTCTTCGAGCGTCTGACTGATGACAAGCGGATCGAGGCCGAACGCATTTTTGTAGATTCGACCATCCTCGAGAGTAAGAGCTGACGGTTTGCCGTCTGTGATCATGACGATCTGCTTCATGTCCTTCTTTTCTTGCGATAAAAGGCGTTGCGCCAAAATCAGACCGTCGCGAGTGTTCGTATAGTAAGGACCAACCTGCACACGCGCCAATTCAGAGAGGCGCAGCTCCTCGGCTGAGTCATGGAACAGCACGCATCGCAAACTGTCACCCGGATATTGGGTTCGGATAAGATGTGAAAGCGCTAGCGCAACTTTTTTGGCCGGTGTGAACCGATCTTCGCCGTAGAGGATCATGCTGTGACTGCAATCGAGCATGAGAACGGTAGCGCATGAGCTCTGATACTCGGATTGGTGCACGTATAGATCGGAGTATTCGAGTTGGAGAGGAAGACTCAGGCCCTCGCGTTGCAGAGCGGAAAACAGGGTGGCAGTGACGTCGATGTTCAACGTATCCCCGAATTCATAGCATTTTGCCCCGCCGCTGGCGTCGATACCCGTGGCGAGATCCCGCGTGTCGTGTGCACCGAAGCTTGACTTGCCGAGCGAGCCAAGAAGATATTTCAGCGTCTTGAAACCCAAAAAATCAATCGCCTTGTCGGTTACTTCGAAATGGGACTGAGTTTCGGGTCCGTCTTGAGAGCCCGACGCGGAAGGCGAATCGGGAGTGGGACCGTCGAAATCGATATAGCCTCCCTTTTCTAGCTTTTCGACGAGCGTTTCTACGAGCTTGTCGCGCTGCTGGGCTGACATCTTCTCCAGGCGCTCGCGTATCTGCTCAGCCTGCTCCGGATCGAAAAGTTCGCCGCTCTCCAGCGCACGATTGATAGCTTCCTTAAGATCCTCCAGCGTGTGCTGGTTCATTTCCGAGAACTGAAGATAGGGATCGTTGTAGCCGCTTTGCAATAAGTAATCGGAGAGCGCGCGAAGCAGATCATCGAGGTCTACGCCCAGATCTTCTTCCGAGAACCGTGAATACGAGATGGATCTCATGAGTTAGCGTCCATCCGGTCAGTTCAGGTTCCGTCGACCGCCTCCGGGTCCGCCTCCACGCCTGGGATCAAAACCACGCCGTTGTGGATCCTCGCGTTCATCGCGGATACGCTCTTCGCGGGGGATTCGCTCGCCAGCTATGAATTCAAGCTCTTCGTTGCGACTGATACGTCTGTGGGCATAAAGGCCTTCCAAAATGAATTCACCAGCTGAGGCGCGCATCGCGTCACTTTCTCCGCCGTTGAGACCGAGCTTACGAGTAAACGGAAGTAAATCCTGAATGCGGCTCAGCTGTTCGACAATTTTATTTGCGGGCATATTCTCGTCGAGTCGCAGTGACCCGCCGAGCTCGAACCATTGGACTATCTGGCGCAGATTGACGCCATCGAAATATGAGTTGTACACCTTACCCACGGCGTTGCGGATGATTTCCCGGGCAACGGCATCCCCGCCTTTCAATTCGCCTTCATACTCCAATTCGAGTTTGCCCGTCATGGATGGCAGCGCTGCGTAAACATCAAGAACGCGAGGCACGGTATCAGTCTCCCCTGATTTGAGAGCCCGGCGCTCGGCGTTCGAAATCACGTTTTCCAAAACGGAAATAGGTAAGCGCTGAGAAACTCCAGAACGCTTGTCGACGCGCTTGTCGTCGCGCGCTGAAAACGCGATTTGCTCCACGAGCTCGTGGATATACGGCGGCACCTCGGCCGCAACGGGAGAGCGGCGTCGAATCCAGGCCTCCTGTTTTGTAATGGCGATACCTTCATCAACAGTGAGCGGGTAATGCGTGCGAATCTCGCTGCCAATGCGGTCCTTCAGCGGGGTAATGATTTTTCCGCGTGCCGTATAGTCTTCCGGGTTTGCCGTGAAGACGAGCAGGACATCGAGCGGCAGGCGGACTGGATACCCTTTGATTTGGACGTCGCCCTCTTGCATGATGTTGAACAGGCCTACCTGAACCTTCCCTGCGAGATCCGGAAGCTCGTTTACGACGAAGAGGCCGCGGTTCGCGCGCGGCAGAAGCCCGTAGTGGATGGTCAGCTCGTTCGAGATATCTTGCCCGCTCCGAGCAGCCTTGATAGGGTCGATGTCGCCAATCATATCGGCGATAGTTACGTCGGGAGTGGCAAGCTTCTCGACGTAGCGATCTTCACCAGAGACCCAGGCGATGGGCGTATCATCTCCCAGACTGGCGCATTTCTCACGGCATTGTCTGCAAATCGGCCGCAAAGGATGATCTCGAATCTCGCAACCCGCGATGTAGGGCATGCGCGGATCGAGCAAACGGGTCAGCATTCGCGCCAGCCGCGTTTTGGCTTGGCCACGCAATCCCAACAGGATGAAGTTGTGGCGCGACAAGATCGCGTTCACCACCTGCGGGATCACGGTGTCTTCGAAGCCCATCAGTCCCGGAAACAGATCTTCACTGCGATTTAATTTGCAGATGAGATTGGATCTAAGCTCTTCTTTGAGTGTCCGATCGGGTTGCAGCTGATCGAAAAAGCGGCTGGTGCGAAGTGCGCCCAGCGTCCGGGGCAAGTCGGAATGAGGCATTAAGAAGACTCGCGGTTTGGATTCAGAGACAAGTTTAGCAGTCTGCTTCTGAGGAGAATTGATCATGATGTTTCTGGAGGAGGAGCGCGTTGAAGCATTGCTCACTTGGGAGGAACTGCTTCCAACAATGCAGAAGGCGCTCATAGATTTTTCTGCAGGCCGGGCGACACAGCCGGTTCGAACCGTCATCGCTGTTCCTGAACAAGACGCATTCTTCGGTATCATGCCGGCGGTTTACGGCGGTGTGATGGGAACGAAACTGGTGAGCGTTTTTCCACGGAACGCAGATCGCGGTCTGCACACGCACTTAGCAGTGATCCAACTCATGCGGGCCGATACGGGGGAATGTTTAGCCGCCATGGATGGGCGAGTCATTACTGCGTGGCGGACTGCCGCGGTTTCGGCTCTTGCAACGAAGGCGCTGTCGTTGGAGCGCGCCCGTGTACTCGCAATTCTGGGAAGCGGTGTGCAGGCCCGTACGCATCTGCAGGCGTTGAAGCTCGTGCGAAGTTTCGAAGAAATTCGCATCTGGAGCCGCACGGCAGAACACGCAGGGCGATTCGCCGCCGAAACGGGGGCCACTGCAATGAGTAGTGCTGAGGAGGCAGTTCGCGGCGCAGATGTGATCGTCACCGTCACGAATGCATGTGAGCCCATTTTGCGAGGGGCGTGGTTGAAACCGGGCGCTCACGTAAATGCGGTGGGTGCGGTTGGACCGAAAGCGCGCGAACTGGACGAGGAGGCGATGGAGAATGCGCTGGTTGTGGTTGAATCGCGCGAAGCCGCAGCTAAGGAATCGGGCGAGATTATGCGCTCGGGAGCGCAGATCTATGCAGAATTGGGCGAAGTACTGGCGGGAAGAATACCAAGATCTCAGGGCAAGACGACAGTTTTTAAATCGCTCGGAATCGCCGTTGAGGATGTAGCGGCAGGGGAACTGGTGTACCGCCGAGCAACGGCCACGCAAGGGCAAGCGATGGACGCGAGAGAGGGCGGAGCGGCATGATATACTCCCGCGCAGGTATGACGCACATGCTGAAAACAAGATGGGTGGTCGTGGCGGCGAGTGCAATCGCAGTGATTTCAATGAGCGGCTGTGGGGCGGCGGCGCACGAACCGAAGGAAAAATATATTTTGGTGGCGGCGAACATAAAGTTGCCCTATTGGCAAGCGGTGGTGAGCGGGTTGAATCGAGCCGCCTCAGAAATGAAGGTCCATTCGGAGTTAGCCGGCCCCGATACATACGACGCGCAAGGCGAACACAACGAATTTCAACGAGCAGTGGCACAGAAGCCGAGCGGCATCATGGTTTCCGCTGCCGACGCAAGAGTGCTGGGTCCCGATATCGACGCGGCATTAGGGCAGGGCATCCCTGTAATTACGGTGGATTCCGACGCGCCGAATAGTAAGAGGCTCTTGTTCGTTGGTACGGACAACTTCAACGCGGGAAGTCTCGGGGGTCGACTAGTCGAGAAACAGCTGAACGGCAAAGGGACCGTTGCGATCTTTACGATGCTGCCTCAAGCCAATCTAAACGAGCGCTTACAGGGTTACCAGAGCGTCTTTCAGGCGCATCCAGGAATTAAGGTTTCGGAGATAGTCGACATCAAAGGGGACGCGCCTACTGCATTTGACAACGCCAGGCGAATTCTGGAGTCCAAGAACAAAGTGGATGCGGTCGTCTGTCTCGAGGCGATTGCCTGCCCAGAGGTTGGCGAGGTCGTCAACAGGGAAAATCTGGCGGGCAAGGTGACGATCGTCGCAATGGACACAGATCAGCGGACGTTGGATTGGATTCAGAAAGGCGTGATCTCAGCAACGATTGCGCAAAAGCCGTTCACGATGGGCTATTACGGATGCAAGGTGCTGGACGACTTGCACCATCACACGCCAAATCCACTATCGGCCAACTGGGGCCAGAATCCGTTCTCTCCGATCCCGACGTTCGTTGATACAGGTACGTCGATGATCGATAAAGGCAACCTGGATGCCTTCAAACAGCAGCAGCAGTCGTCGGGTAGTCCGGGCGCGGCGCAATAATTCGCAGCGAAGCGCTACATCAAGATCTGTTTCATGCGGTTGTAGCTGGCCACCTGCTGACGCGCAAGATCGTCCTTCATCAGATTTAGGGCGTAGACGCACAGCTCAAATTTCTCGGCGAGTTTTCGGAAGAGAGGGGCGATCTCGCGGTATTCAAATTGATCGAACGCGGCGACTACCTGATAGCTCTCTTTACCGGCCTTTAGATAATCGATCAAAGAATCCACACGGAACGGCTTACGATTCAGCCCTGCCACAAACTTAGGAAATAGTCCGGTCAAGAACAGCGTGTAATCGCCGATGTGTTTGCGCACTTCGCGCTCATACTCAAAAGACCGGCCTTCAAGCAATGGGTTTGACGCGATCAGCATTTCGCCTACGTCTTCGAGGCGCCGCCCTTTCGAGTTCCGCAGCCGATACAGGTTGTCCACATGGGTGAAATTGACCAGGAGATCGCCGACATAATCACTAATCTGCCGATCATCTAGCTGCGCAGTCTGAATGAGATGCTTGTAAAGTAGTTCAGAGAAAAGCCTGCGTAAGGGATGGTTTTGACTCACTTGAATCGGCATCGGAACACGTTCAACTCTAATTCTATCGGGGCGTTATGAATCTGCTACCCAGAGATGAAAAGTTTTTCGACCTCTTTCATCAGCACGTTCGCATTCTGTGCCAATCCTCACAGCTTTTGATGACGGGTTTGAGTTCCGGTTATGGCGGCATGTGCCGCATCTCCAGACAAATGGAAGCCCTTGAACAGAACGGCGATGAAGTAATTCATGAGATCTTCAGAAAACTGCAATCCACATTCATCACTCCGTTCGATCCCGAGGACATTCAGACGCTCGCCACGACTCTCGATAACGTTCTCGATTCCATTGAAGACGCGACCTTCCGCATTGTGGCTTACCGGTTGGACCCGATTCCGGAAGCTGCTTTGCAGCTCGGGCAGATGATCGATGACTCCTGCCGGGCTCTAGCGAGAGCCATGATTTCTTTAAGAGATCGAAAACCGGTGATGGACGATTGCATCGAAGTGAACCGGCTTGAGAATGAAGCGGACGCAATTGAGCGCACGCAGGTGGGGAGTCTTTTCGCGTCGAATATGGATCCCCTGACCTTGATGAAGCAGAAAGAGGTCATCGAAATTCTCGAACAGACGACCGATTTATGCGAGGACGTAGCCGATGTGGTGCAAAACGTCGCAGTAAAAAACAGCTAGAAAGCAAACCGGAGTTGGAAGTCGATCCGCCGTTGGTTGCTGGCGGTCGACTCCGCACCGTAGCCGCCCGTGATGCCCGTGGATTGGAAGACGTATGGCGAGGTCAGCGCGCCGTTCGGGGTGTTCAAATTCTCGTGATTGAGAATGTTGCGTGCGTTGATCGAGAGAGTGAGGTTGTAGCGGTGCTCAGTTAGGCTATCGAAACCGCCGTGAAAGTGCCCTCCGCCGCCAAAGCCTCCTCCCCCACCGCCGCCATAGTTCCCACGAGAGCTTGCGCCACCAGAAGGCCCCTTGAATTTCGTAGTCCCGAAGCCCCAAGTTTTACTGACGCGGAGGTTGATCCCAATAAATCCCGGACTCTGGCCGATGTTGCGCTCGATCACCGGTTGTCCGAGGACAGGCAGCGTATTGAGAAAGCCGTACGGCGTGTCGACGATGTTGGGACCAGGGCCGCTGGCCAGGCCGGGGCGAGCGGTGGGCTGCGGCTGGCCGGTTAGAAAGAGATCCGTACCGGTTGTGATGTTATAGGGCGCACCGCTGTGGGCAACGATAAAGGGAGAAAAACGCAACCCCCAACGCGTGGCTATCGAGCCTCCTGCGAAGATCTGGTTGCGCACGTCGAGCTTGGATCGTCCATAATCTTGTGAAAAATCGTACTGATTGGCTGGAACGGTTCCCAGACCGTCGGTGTCGCTATGCGCTTCGCCATACACGTAGCGGCCAAACAAAGTGAGCCACGTTCCCACAGAGCTGTTCAGGATGGCCATAACCTGGGTTTGCTTGAAGATTCCGGTGGATTCGTAGAGATAGATATCGCCCACGTTGCCGTAAGGCCGCATTCCGAGGCCGTTGCCATTGTTAGCCGAAGTAGCGGTAGAGCCTGCTGCCCCCGGTAGCGGATTGGCAGGAGTTGGTACCGGCGCATTGATATTGACGGTTCGAAGCTCATGCACTCCGCGGGCATTCATAAAGTTGACCGTCACAGTGGTGTGTGAAAACAGTTGCCGCTCCACGCCAAGGACAGTCTGCATCAGATAAGGTGCCTGAAGATGGCTATCCATTTCATATCGTTGCGGGGTGCTTGAGACGTGCAGATCGCTCACTGGAGGGGTAATGCTGAAAGCACTGTTATACACGGTTGGATTCTCGAGGACATAGTTGATCTGATTCGATCCGTTGTAGCGAGAGGCGGTCAGGACGTCCGTGGCGTCGAACCGATCGTAAAACATTCCCCACCCGCCGCGGATGACAGTTTTCGAACGACCGTTGGCTCGCTTTGAATCAGGAGACCAAGCGAACGCGATTCTAGGCGCCCAATCGTTCTTATCCGAGATGTTGGTCTGGGCTTCCCAGCGAGCACCCAAGCTCAAAGTAAAATTGGGTCTCACACGCCAGTCGTCTTGAACGAAGGGGCCAAAATCGAGCTGAGACACTCCGACGTAAGGACGGCCTGAACTCATCGTAAATTTTGAAGGTCCGTAGCCCATCGCAGTCACTTGTGCACTGGTGTACCCGGTGTTCAGGAGCTGCCCGGTGACGAGGTATTGCTGGATCGACGTCATGGTTGAAGTGCCAAGGAAGCTATACACTCCGTTGAAATCTTTGGGCGAGTAGTCGTCGATTGTGCCGGCCCTGATGCGCAGGCCAGCTTTGATATTGTGCGCACCGTAAATCAAGGTTGTATAGTTCTGGAATTCATAATCGTTCGCACTGTCCCAGGTTGACCCGAATGCAGGCGAACTGTAACCAGAACCGCCGGAAACGAATGAGTTGGCGACGTTGAGTCGGGGAGTATTGGACTGGCTCTCTTGAGATTCATCTTCGCGCTCGTATTGGAAATGTGTTTCGTTGACGGCGTGGGGTCCCAACACTGACGTCTCGACTACTTGAACGGTTTGCTGAATGTCAGATAGTGAATAGCCGTTGCCGGGCAGATTGAAGCTTCCGATACCAGTCAGAGGACGACTGTTATCGCGATAGGCATAACGGAAGCTAAGCGTGTTATTAGCATTGATCTGGTAATCGATGCGAGGGCTCACGGTGGTTCGCCGCTGGGGGGTGGGGTAGAAACTTTGATACGGCAGAATGCTGAGAAAATCAGGAGCCGCAACCGTTGCATTGATGATGCCGTTATCGTCGATGTTGCGGCGCTCCGCGTCGATAAAAAAGCTGGCGCGCTGGCCGAGAGGGCCGCTGAAATTTCCGCCAAACAGTTGAGTTCGAAAGGGTGGATTAACGGTCAGGAACGGGTTGCGCGAATTCCAGATATCATCGCTGATGTTGTAATAGCCCTGCCCGTGGAACTTGTCCGTACCCGGTTTCGTAAAGATCTGAATGCGGCCATAGCCAAGCTTGTCAAATTCAGCCGAGAACGGATTGGAGTTGATACGGATCTCGCGGATGGTTTCTTTCGGCGGAAGACGTCCACCCGTGAAGCCATCGATAAATATTTGATTGCCGCCCGGACCGGCAGAAGGCCCGGCGAGCGCTTGCAAGTCCGCTTGCAGATCGTCGGGATCGTCGGGTAAGGCGTCTAAATCTTCCTGACGCAGAACCAAAGCGGAAGCGTTGTTGGACGGATCAGTGCTGACCTGGTTATTGGTGGTGTCTGTAACAGTCACTTCCTGCTTTTGGGTCTGAACCGCCATCGCGATATTGGCAGTGGCCGATTGCCCTGCGGCGACGGTAACAGCAAGCCCGGCACTTTGCTGAAGGCCCGGATACTTTGCCAAAAGCGTATAGGAACCCGGCGCGATCCCGCGGAAAGTATACGTTCCATCTGCGGCAGTCTTGGCGGTCTTGGCGCTCCCGCTGCTATCGGTCAGGCTGACGAGCGCGCCCGGAATCACGCCGCCGGTATCATCTTTCACTGTTCCGTGGACAATGCCGACGGCGCGGGATGGTTGGGATTGAGCGCAGATTGCTGCGGTGGAGGCCAATCCAAGAAAAATCGCGAGTATCGTTTTGTGGTTCATTTCATTTTTTAAGAGCAAACCGCTTGCTGACGCGCGTGGTTCAGTTCGACGACGCGCATTATTGAGCGGGGATCGCCATGTCCAAACTCCAGTCCCCACCGGGCGATCTGCCGGCACGTGCGGGAGCGGATTGGAATATAGGTTCCACCCCGGCGATGACATTGGTGGCAACCACTTGAGACTTATCAGGACCTGCGGCTCCTGAGACGATAACCGCGTCGCCTAGCTTGAGATCAGAAACCGCGATTTTCGGTAGGCGCTCGATCATTTGAGATACGTCACCATGCCCACTACCTGCTCTGTAATTTCCAGGACCCTCAGCCGGCGCAGGGTTGTTGGGTGGCGATTCCCCCGGCCTGACGTTCGGGTTGAGGCGTCTGGCAAGCATGGTGGCAAGCGGCGGAGGGAGCTTCCGAACAGCGGAATCAGCCGTCAACACAGCTTGCACGGCTTGTTTGGTTTGAAGATCTTTGATTGTGATCTGGTTGCCTCCAGGGGAAATAGAACTGATCGTTCCAGCGACGGTTCGGAATGATCCTGAGTAGACCTTTTCCGCCGTGATCGCGGATTCGTCTGGAGTTTTGTTTCCCAAGACTCGGACTTGATCGCCGGGTTGTATGTCGGCCAATTTCGAAGGAACCGGAATTTTCGGCGTATCGGGAGAGTAGCGCGTGAACTGCGCTCCCGCGGGGACGTCTACAACGAGCGGTTTTGGCCCTGCGGGCGTGCGAACGTCGATGTTTAACTTCATCCCGGCCATGTCGACGGATGTCACAACGCCGGCGACTCCGCGCTGCCTCCAATCGTTCATTTCGGCTTGATGTGCCTGTTGCAGATCCCGCCCGGACATAAGGATCACGCTGGCTGCGGCTATGGAGTTGGGGGTGTCGTCAGCTTTGAAACCGCGTATGTCAACACGATCGCCAACCGCGAGATCGCTAGCTGTGATTCGGGCGGCGGTTCTTAAATTCTTTGCGCCTGGTTCGACTTTCAGCAGCGTCCTGGCCTTCTCTAGAGAGGCGGCGTACTGAGTTCCGGTCTTATCGTCTTTGACGGTAATGTGGTGGGAAGCGGGGTCGACGGCGGTAATGGTACCAATGATGTGTTGGTCCGGTTTCGCCGGCGCGGACGACGTCGACTGCGCCAAAGACGCCGCCGCGCTTAGCAGAAAGAAGGCCAGAAAACTGGCAGGAAGCCGTCTCATCTTCAGTTGAGGCGAAAATTTCCCTGCGCGAGTTACGTGTTCAGGCGGATAGATTTTGCAGTCGGGCGAAAAAAGAGAGATCGACCAAAGCTTAAGCGGCGTTGACGAGCATGTCTTCGAGCATGTCGTTGCCGTCGTCGTGGTTGCGATCAGCCTGCTCCTGGCATTGAATGCAGAAGGCAGCCCAGGGTACAGCGGCTATGCGTTTGGGACTGATCTCCTCCTCGCAATGGAGGCAGACGCCGAATGTACCTTCGTCGATACGGCGAAGAGCCGAGCGTACATTGCGCAGCAGGTGGGACTCGCGGTCCAGATTACGGATGGCGAGCTCACGTTCCGCAGCATGCTGCACTTCATCCAACGCATCCGCGCTTTTCTCGATGGTGATTGCATCACGGTTGCGTACAATCTGCTCCAACTCGTCCTGCTTGTTCTCCAGGATCTTCTTGAATTTGTTTATTTCGGTCTTCGTCACTTTTTAATTTCTCCTTCTACCTAACTAGCGTGCCCACTCAATAAACGGATCGTGGCAGCCAAGTCTTTTCGTTTAGACGTAGGGTCCCACCAAAAAGGTTCACCGATGGGGACTCGATTTTCCACCGGTAAAGCAGCGAGAACGCGCCGTGTATTTTGGGGAGGCTCAATGGGAAGAACGCCGTGCGAATCGTTCACTCTAGCTGCAGCTACTAAACTGCTGGAACGGCCCGACACTTCCCCTCCGAGAAGCCACTGCTCTTCGGATCTTGGCATCATACCACAGGCATATAGCAAGTCAAGTGCCAATTGCTGAGGGTAGCGGGTCAGGGTGGAGCCGTCAAGTGTCTGAACAAGAGAGGCGGCGATCCCGGGCGCTCCGGATCGCTGAAAGTTGTGCGGCGTCGCGTGAATGTGGAAAGCCTTACTGTATAAGGAGATTCTAGGTATAAACGTCGTTCCGCCTCGCCTGGAATCAGGGCTGGCGGCGAGGATAGATTCACCGCAGTTTTGCGAGTCGCGGCGAGACGGGCAAGATGCGAATTCGCAGAGCATCTGATGAGGTTAGGTACGGGAAGCGGGAATATTCTCTCAAACGGTGTGCAAGAAAGTAACGGCGATTTCGCTCCGGGACTGGGGAAGATACTGGAAGCGCTGAGGAATCGCGGGCGTGAGACGAAAACGTACAACTTAAGGTGGGATTGGTGCGCGTAAGCGAACACAATTGTGCGCAGCCGGCTACCTTCCGGTCGCGGTTCAGTCGCTGGTTGTTGGCGGCGATCCTGCTTACGGCCGATCTGGGTGGCCAGTCGACCATCCATCAACAGCCGATGGGCGGTCAGCGGCCCACGATCCGTACGACCGTCCCGCTAGTTACGGTTCCCGTCAGCGTCGCTAATCTGCACGGAGGCGCTATCAATGGCCTGGATTCTTCTAATTTCGTTCTGTTAGACGATGGGAAACCTCGACAGGTTCGTGTGGATACGGTCGATTCCGGGCTTCCTCCGATTGCGCTTGTGACCGTGATCCAGACGAGCGACATCTCGCTTTCGGCGCTGGCCAAAATCCGGAAAGTCGGGGCGATGATCCCAGAAGCAGTCGTCGGTGCCAATGGAGAAGCGGCCGTACTGACGTTTGATGAAGATATCAAGGTGGCACAGGAGTTCACTACCGACGCGGATGCGATTTCTAAAGCCTTTCGCCGATTGACACCGGCCGACAACATGGGTGGACGAATGATTGATGCGGTTCAGGAAGCCTTAAACCTGCTTGCCAATCGCCCTGGCTCGAGGCGCGCAAACATCGTCATCATTAGCGAGAGCAGAGATCGGGGAAGCAAGGAGAAGCTCACGGACCTCATCCTCAAAATTCAACGCACCGGAGTAACAATTTACAGCCTGACGTATTCGGCTTACCTGACTCCGTTCACGATCAAACCGGAGGAGTATCAGCCAACGGGCGGAGGTCCGCTACAAGCGATAACCGAAGTTGCCCGGTTGGGAAAGCAAAATACGGTAGCGGCCCTGACGGACGTGACAGGGGGCCGACGCTTTAGATTCGAAACCAAGTCCAAGCTTGAAAACGACCTGATCCGGCTGGGGACGGAGATTCATAGCCGATACCTCATTTCATTTAGACCCGATCTGGAGCAGAGACCGCGGTTCCATCACTTGGAAGTACACGTCAAGAGTCATCCCGACGCTCTGATTCGAGCACGACCCGGGTACTGGGCTGCTTCAGCGGACGCGGCCAAGTAGAAACACTAAATGCAGATCTGCCCTTTCAGGAAAAGGGCGGCGTGCCCGGCGATCTCAACGCGGTCACCGAGGAGTTTGCAGAACAATTCTCCGCCACGGGCAGAAATCTGGCGGGCGTGGAGTGCCGTTTTGCCGAGTTGGTTGGCCCAGTAGGGGATGAGGGTACAGTGGGCGGAGCCGGTGACGGGATCTTCGGGAATCCCTTTCGAAGGCGCGAAGAAGCGGGACACAAAATCGCAATCCGTACCGGGCGCGGTCACAATCACGGCGAAGCGATCCAGACGCTTCAGCACGTCCATATTCGGCGTGAGCGCATGGACTTCGGCGGCCGAATTGTAGCGAACAAGATAATCACGGGCACCGAGGACCTCAGCAGGGGTGCCGCCTACTGCGGCGATCAGCTCTGGATGGACGTTCACATTGGCAGGCGGGCGGGAAGGAAGATCCATGAACAGGCGATCACCCTGGCGTTTGACGGCCAATTCGCCGGACAGAGTATCGAAGCGCACTGTGTCTCCGGGCTGATTTAATTCGCGAAACAGGATATGAGCGGAAGCCAGAGTCGCGTGACCGCACAACTCAACTTCACACACGGGAGTGAACCAGCGCAGATGAAAACGGTCGCCATCGGGAACGAAAAAGGCGGTTTCGGCAAGATTGTTTTCAGCTGCAATGGCCTGCAACGTGGCGTCCGGTAGCCACTGGTCGAGTGGGCAGACTGCGGCCGGATTCCCGGAGAAGACAGCACTCGTAAACGCGTCGACCTGAAAGATCGGAAGCTCCATCAAAATTGGATGACGGAACGTGGCTAGTGGATGCGAACGCGGTGTTTTTCTTTTAGCACGAGCTCATCGAAGATGGCGAGCACTCTTTTGCGATAGCTGTACATGCGCCGCAGTGAGTCGCGAAAGTTATCTTCGTAACGCTGCGGACGGAGCCATTTATCCAACACGGGACGGGGAACGTCGATATCGCGGCGAAGATCGTCGGCGTGGTGGCCACGCAGAAATAGCCCGTAAAAGATGGCCGCCTCCCGTTGCGGGGCGAGTGGATCGACATCTTCGGGAGCGATCATAAAGCGCGTCCTTGAATCCGTATCGTACTACGGAAAATCGGGTTCTATAAACTCCTCAAGTCATCAGTCTAACAGCGCTGTCAAGTGCCCCGCCGAAGGTGTGCGGGAGAGGGCGGCGGGGTGGTTTTTTTTGGAGTGCCGAGGCGCTCTGCGACCTTTTTTTGCGAAACGAACTCCCCCGGGAGTGGGAGTGGGAGTGGGGTTGGGGGCGTTCGCAGAGGCGGGCCAGGAACTTTGTACTTTTAGAATCATCTACTTAGAAGGATCTGGATAGAGCGCTGGATCGGCCCGGGAGCCATACTCGGGGCGGTAAAAAACGCATGTCAGATGTGAACAAGCGGCACCGGACGACGGGGTCGCGCGCACACGGCTCGACGGGGCCGAAGACGCCTGAGGGGAAAGCGAAAGCAAGCCAAAATTCGACCACGCATGGGTGCTGTTCGAAGCAGCCGATTATCAAGGGCGAGAGCGAAGAGGAGTTCAACGAGTTGCTCGAGGATTGGATCGACGATTACAGGCCGCGCGGCCGGAGCGAGCGCATGTTGGTGCGGCAGGCGGTGGAAGCGCAATGGGGTCTGAAGCGGAATACGAATCGCTTTAACGAGCTGGAGGAAGCGTTAGAGGAGAAGAAGGCGACGGAGTGGACCGAAGAAGAGCACCAGAAGATGGAGCGGTTTCTGCGCTATCGGACAACGGCGGAGCGGTCGTTTCAGCGCGCGTCGACTACGGTCGAGCAATTGGTGAAGCGGCGGCGCGTGCGCGTGAAGGAGCGGCAGGAAGAGGAAAACGCAGAACCGGAACAGGCTGAGGCGGAAGACGTTGTTGAAGCGGAGCCGGTGCGGAACGTGATGGAGAGG
>JBJMGM010000209.1:0-27474 GCA_045807905.1 Bryobacteraceae bacterium
AATTGCGAGTTCTCCTGTCGATCCGACGGTTGCTCGTTCGACTTGTCCTTAGAGGGCTGGTCTGGGCGCCAAAACTAGTCAGGCTGCACTCCCCACCCGGATCCATGAAGGACACAACCATGCACATGAACTTAAAGCCAAAGAACACGATTTGCCTCTGGTTCGACCAAGACGCGCAAGAGGCGGCGCGCTTCTATGCCGCCACCTTTCCGGACAGTGAAGTCACCGCTGTTCACCAAGCTCCGGCTGACTATCCGGGCGGCCAGAAGGGCGATGTGCTGACGGTGGAGTTCACCGTCCTGGGCCTTCCCTGTCTCGGTCTCAACGGCGGCCCGGCGTTCCGGCACAGCGAGGCCTTTTCCTTCCAGATCGCGACAGAGAATCAGGAAGAGACGGACCGATACTGGAACGCGATCGTCAGCCAGGGTGGCACGGAAAGCCAGTGCGGTTGGTGTAAGGACCGCTGGGGCCTCTCCTGGCAAATCACCCCGCGTGCCTTAACCGATGCGCTTGCGGTCGGAGGCGTTGAGGCTAAGCGTGCTTTCGAGGCGATGATGACGATGAAAAAGATCGACATCGCTGGTATCGATGTTGCGCGGCGAGGCTGAAGTAAACTTGCATCGATGAATCGCCAGAACGCCAGCGTTTCT
Source organism: Bryobacteraceae bacterium (assembly GCA_045807905.1). Lineage (GTDB taxonomy): Bacteria > Acidobacteriota > Terriglobia > Bryobacterales > Bryobacteraceae > Bog-105. Next base: position 651 of record JBJMGM010000209.1, read on the forward strand.
TGTCAAAGTCCAAGGATCGGTGCTTTCCGAGAGAAGTCGCCTGTGAACGTCCCCATTGACTTTCAGTCGATGAACTATGAAGCGCAGAAAAGTCCTTTCCGACAAGAATCGCTGACTGTTCTTATTCGGGGAGGGGAGCGAGTAGCTTGAAGAACCTGTTCGATGCCCCGATGGTGGGCCAGGTAAAGAGCCGACTCAGTAACTTGGAGCCGCAAGCTGAAAGACGCTGGGGCAAGATGACGGCGGCGCAGATGCTGGCGCATTGCTCCGTGAGTATCCAGTGGGCTCTGGGAGAAGTGGTGCCGGAGAGGGGACCACTACCGGTACGCCTGTTGGGGCGACTAGTGAAGCCGATGGTGTTTCGGAACGAAAATCCGCTAAGAAAGAATTCGCCGACAGCGAAGAGCCTCATTGTGGCGGACGTACGAGACTTGAGCAAGGAGCGGAGCCGGCTATCGGGATTGATTGACAGATTTGCGGCGGGAGGGACGGCGGCCTGTACGAAAAATCCACATCCCTTCTTTGGAGCGCTGACCGCGGAGCAGTGGGCGATCCTAATGTACAAGCATCTTGATCATCACTTGCGGCAGTTTGGAGTGTGACCGCTGCAAAGCCGAAAGTCGGGGCGCGCTCGCCTGAAGCATTAAAAGTTGGCAACCCAGTTCAGTAATTCAGGCTGACATAGAGTGGGCTAGCGTAAGATTGGCTAGAAACGGGTTCTGTGATTCCTCCGGCCTGGTCGCAAAGGGTAGATCTATCGCACCGAGATTCAAGTTGCCGAATAACGCGCATGCCGCTGACATGCGGGCCGCACCTTTCGATCAGCACAATGCCGACCATAGGTCCGTGTGACTGTTTCCGGGCGGCCCATCATCCATTCCGTGAATGCGGGCCGTGGCAGCGACACCTCCGTGGATCCCAGCGACCCCCAATGCTATTCCACAGCGCCCCACTCCTTAAGTAGGGTAACTGTGCTCCTTTGACTATCGCCGCCAAAGAGCAGCGCGTATCCCAGCGGCGTACACTCGACGACCTCGCCTGCGCGTTCGTAGCCCCCGGGAAGCTTGACGCGAAGTTCGAGATCTGCACCGCGTTCGAGTAGCAATCGTGTTATCGGCAAGCCATCGTCACCGAACTGCGTCACTGCGTGAAAGATTGCCGTTTGCCCGCCGATGCCGGCCTCATCGACTGTTGCGCGGGCATTGACGTTGGCCCCACGATCGAGGAGCAGGGTGGCGGCTGCTACATTGACGTATTCCGCCGCCACGTGCAAAAGTGTTCCGCCTTGTAGCAAAAGGGAACGTCCGCCGGTTTGGCCGCAATCGAGTTGTGAGAAAGATTCATTGACGACCCCAGGCTCGGCGTCCATCAGCTGTGCCAAATCATCTAGCCGCCCGCGTAGCACTGCTAGCACAGCCGGTATGTTGTACTTGGTCTCCCCGCCGGCCTGCAAAAGAAGGTCAATACAGGCGCTCAGCCGTTCCAGGGAACGCGCGTAACCGGCAATGAGATAGTCGAGAGCCGTGCCTGGATATGCATGCCCGCTTATCTCGTATCCATCGTCGCGACAGTTCGGATTTGCGCCATGATCAAGAAGCCATTTAAGAGTAGCCGGGTCCAGTGACTCGCACGGGGCAAAAATGATAGGGAAGTGTCCATGCCACAGGGCGTTCACATCCGCGCCGCGCGATACCAGAAGCTCCATCATCGGGATGCGACATGCGTTGAGCGCCGCCCGCATCAGGGGACCGTCGCCCCCTTGGCGCACATCGGACCCATGCGTAATCATCCATTCCGCCATGGCCAGTCTTGCGGAACTCGGGGGCTCCCAAGGCGCGCGGCATTCCGCGACCCACGTGAGCGGTCCATCCTTTCCGTAGCCAAGCGGGGCTTGGTGCAGCGCCGGATTGCGCGTCATCATGCTCTGGACACGCGCGAAGTCGTTAGTATCGATCGCGTACTTGAGTCGCCCGACCTCCTCGAATGACTCGAGATGAGCCTTGAGCTTGGGCCAACTCCCAAACCCGTAGAGGCGTGCGATCTGGAACTGCGCATCGGCGATTGATGCGGCCGTGCCCGCTTTAAACAGGTCCTTGGCTTGATCCTTCAGATGGCGGAGATTGGGACGATCGGGAAGAGCCTGTGGGGCCCCGTTTGGTTCAGTCGACATAGCGACCTCCTTTCATCCAACCGCCCGGCGTCCGCACAATCGGGCTGAAAGAAGGTTGCTGAGACTTGAAACTGATAGGTGGGCTTCTACCCTTCCCGCGGACCGGATGCGTCCTTCACGCTAACAACAATTCTATCGGGTCCCAAAAACCAGCGCCCAATATTCCAAGTTGTCGTGTAACGCGCTCGGCTTCCATCTCCGCGATGCCGACGACTCAGCAGCAACTCGGAACTAACTCTTCGCCATTACGGATGGGTGGGCAAGCCAACGTACCACAACCGGCTAATGGCCGCCGTTGTGCAGCGCATTGCGAGGAGACATTAATCCCAAATTGATGGCCGTTCATGAACGAGGACGACCGAAAAACAAAACTAGCCGTCAGCGTGGCCACGACGAGAAACATGATCGAGTCCGTTCTCGGACAGCCTTTCTGACTTGGCGCGTCAGCGCTCTTATGCCGCTAGCGCAACCTCCCGGTGGGAGGGGTAACTTGCTGCCGGATGCCCAGAGCTGCTCGCTCCAAAACGCCTGTGGAAAACATCCCACTCGCGATTCGTTTGCTGATAGCGTTCGGACCGGACACACTGATCGGCTTCGGTCCGCAATCGGATCCCCTTGGATAGCAATTCCTCTTCGTGCTGCGGATTCAGGTAATTGCAGAAAGAGGCAGCGAGCTAATTAGCGCCGGCGTCCCAATGGTTGGGACCCTAGCGGCCTTCTAACCCGGCAAACTCACTGGCATCAATTACTGATTAACCAGCAAGAGCATGGGCCTGATCCAGACAGCGAAACATGGCATTTGGTCTGTGTCTCCCGTGGGAATTGCATCTGGAGGACCGGACACTTCCCCTGCACGACTTCTATATATCCACAGTGGGGGGTGTTGGGCAGCAATCTCGTGTGACACGGTGAGCATTGCCGATCCCGCCAGGGCCGAAGCGATGCAAGTGACGCTACGACACATAGTCATGAATAACGTCACGACTTATGCTGAACCGTAACTTCAGCACATAACACGCACCAAAACGCGCCAAGGAAAACACGGAGCTCAGGCGTTCGGCGGAAACGAGGGAATACCGCACACGTTCTTTAGGCGCGTAATACATACACGCGGTGAGTGCATGAGGATCATCGCAATATCCCGCCGGCTAGGCAAAGAACTACACGACGGTCCGGACCCAAATATGGTCCGGGTCATGGTGAGTAATACTTTGCCGGCTCATCACACTGGTGAAATCTACTCTCCAACGTTGCTGGGCCCTCTCACATAGGAAACCCAAAACAATTTAAGCCTAGAACGTTTGAGGACGAATCGGGGCACCGACGCCGTGGTTTGCTGCGGGGGGACGTAGCCGACGCAACCCGCGTCATCGTGGGCTCGGCAACTAGCACCTGGCGCGGGGGTGCATACCGCCCTCAAAGAACTTGAAACAGCAATGATCGACAGCCACCGTCATGACAGCTGAGCGAGTGCAATTCGCGATTGCAACCTGCTCGAGTTCGCCGGCGTCCAAAGCGCCCGGTCTATTCACAGCGCAACGGGGCTGCGGTGGTTAGCCCGAGCGGGTGAGTCTCTGGCCGAGGAACAAACGGTACGTGAGCCGCAGGCTCATTTAGGCCGTGATACTGGGCCCATTGGCCGGGTCTGTGTGCCCGGCCCTAAGCCGCCAGCTATGAAACGACATTATTAAACGCACTAACAAGCCCATATTAAAGAGTGCTATTCGAGCCGCCTACCGGCGGCGTATGCGTGGGCGACGGTTAGAACGCGCCGTCAAGCCTAGTATTCAGCAGACCCTCAGGTCTGCTCCCTGGCCGGACGTCCGGTAAAATTGCGGCCGCAAGCAATGAACTACGTGGAACCTGCGTTAGCTGACAGGAGAAGGTTCAGGGATGGGCGCCCGCGTGATACGACGGGCGCAAATCTGATTTTCCTGATATGAAGGTTCGGTAGGATCGCCGGCCTCATAATTTCGACCACGTCAGTACTTAGGGTGGGCTGTACAGCGATCGTGCAGTTTACGTGTTACGTGAAAAGGGGGTGTCCTCCCCGTCCAGGGTGACAGGGGATGCGATTCGAAGCCGTGCTCAGGAAATCAAACACACTAATAAAACGCAGTCCGCGATCCGGCGCTCCGCGATTTACACGCGGGCGCCGGCCGTCGAATCCAACTTCTCAGGAGAGAGCCACAGTATGGCATCGGCGCTCCCCGGGCCGCGCGATCCGGCCAGGCAATTAGCGTCTTCCATACCAGCAAAGTCTAGGGCACGGGTTAGCCGATCCTCAGTCATTCCGCTGAGATCGGAATGCAGCATTCTCAAGGCGTTTTGTCGTGTAGATCGATAGACGATCTAAACGCGGGTAATATTTGCTACATACCCGAGTGCTATTTCGCAGGCCAGCGCAGCTGCCCGCTCGTTGCGGCTCTGACGGCAAGAATCACTGCTTGAATATCCGCATTCTGAATAATGCCAACCCGGCGATTTCTGAATTTCAAACACACACGTTCGTTGGATCCGTTTACGAAAGCGCTGCATATTCACATACGACCGGACTGAGACAACGGACAAGAGGATGCTCTGGACACTGAAAATAATCAACCTCCGGCATTGCTGGGCTTTCTGGCGCCGCTTTCAACCGGCGCACCCGCCGGTCCTTGATTGTTTTCACACTTGACCTATTTATCTAACCGCGCGAGCGATGGCGAGATGGATGAGGTTTTTCAAACGCCAGTGACAAATGGCCGGCCCCGGGCCAGCACAAACCATTGATACTGTTGAAAACCTCTCTGTAAGTTTGATTTGCTCCGGCAGTGAAAACGATGACCCGTTCTCGGGTGTTCCGACCCATCATAATGAGCAAGCGCGTCCCGAGAAATCAGATTGATAGCGAAATCAAGAAATCAAGAGGTCGTGTCCCGGTCATGGATGACAAAGAACTAAATATCAGTTTGGGAACTCATGGACCCGGACTACTGATTCTCACCTTTAGGTTCGGCCGGCCATTATCGGCCGGCCGAGTTTCAGGGCGCCTTGTTCACACAAGCATTTCTACGAACCGTCTATACTAATCTGCCGTCCTGAGGAAATGCACAACGGCAAACGAAACCACGGATGCAGTACACATTACAGGCAGGTGCCTCCTCGCTCGGCGAGTATTTCTTTGATTTCCGCAGTGCCAGAATACTCGTTCCCGCTCCTCCTCCATACCTGTGAGCGGGTTCTGGGTGCTTTGATTATTCCAACTAGGGAAAAACCGCTGGCAAGAGGACATTTACGATGGCGCCTCTATGGAGCTGAATTGGTCCGCGGCGTTGCTTATGGCAATCAGCCTCCTGTGCTCGCGCGTGTCATTGAATTCAAACCGGCGCCCGAAATCAATCTCCTGAGCCGCATGCGACTTCATAAAAATCAAAAACGTACGACGCTTCTCATTTCGCCCTTGATTTCACGTCTGGTGCTCACCGAGTTGCTACTTGGGGGCTGCGGAATTCAATTGAGCCCTCAAAAGCAGGTTTGGAAAATGATCATACGCGCTCGTATGGGAGAAATAGTCCTGAGCGTTTATCCCCCGCGGCGCCGGAAGAGATTTCCGGCCGGCGGTGTGAATATCTCGGGCGCTCTGAAACGGCTCGAAGGTATCGAATTATCAAGGCAGTTAGTTGAAGGATATTTGTAGCCCGGCCCGTGGCTGCACCTGCTGCCAGGAAGAAGAGGAAATATCAAAGAGGCGACGTGCGGGAGCAACTAGGCCAGTCTGCCTCGGACAGGGTTAATAATCAACCTCGTTCTGTGAAACCTGGGCTGCTGTCATATTCCCGTCTTGAGAATGTTCTGCTTACGGGTGCAGCTAATCGCTTGATTCTGGATCGGCGGCCGGCCGATCCACTCAGGCAATATTTAGTCAGCCTGGTGCACGGAACTGGGAGCACCGGCCCGACCATTCGCCAAGCTTTGATCGGGAATTTTATTCCACCCGGAACAGGACGCCCGATCCAGGCGCGAGCCAGTCCATTTCTCGTCCGAACGGCTCCTCTTTGCCCGAGTAGGGTGAGATTCGGATCAGTTTCCGGCCGGCCTGACGAAGACGGACGCGAAACTGAAAGGAGTTTCCCAGGTCCTTGTTGACAAGCAGAAAGTACGGCCGATTCCGATCGTCTTCAAATTCACCAATCAGAAACCGGCCTGCGACAGGCGGGCGCACGTAGCGCTGTGTCATTTCCACGCTCTCGACGAGTTTGCTTGCCGCGAGGGTTCGCGCTTGGTCCGGAGCATCCGGATAGTGATAGACGCCCGTACTCCGCAATTGGGCCAAAACCGGAGCGAGCGCATGAACCTGATTGTTGATGCGGTGCAGCATGTCCCAAGTGGACGTCCGATTGCCGAATTGATCGATGGCAGCGAGCCGGTAATTGCCAATCTGCGGCGCGAAATAGGTGAAGTATTGGATGCCGCGGCCGCCGTACGCCATCGTACTGTATACCTGCAGGTTGAGTGTTGCGTCAGAGGGTTCCATGTAATTGAAATGGGCGTTCGCAAGAATGCAATTCCAGAACGGAGTTTTCGTTTCCAGACCGAGCCGGCGGATAATTTCGAGATTGGTGTAAAAGGAATCCAACATTTCCCCGTTTACAAGCGAGTAATTGTCATAGCTCAGGAACGGCTGCCTGATGGTTTTTACAAGCATCCGCACATAAGAGTCGTAATCGCTCGTGCCGAGAACCGCGGGGGATACGCGGTACGGAAATAGATTCACATACGGCCACTTATCAGGCATTTCCTCGCGAAGTAAACCGGCTATGTTCCCGAGTAAAGGCATGAGAGAGGCTGAAGGCTCGTCGTACAGAAAGAAACCCAGTGCGGCAGGGTTATCCCCGATCTGTTTCTTTAACGCGGCCACGTCACGGCGTATTGCCTCGGCTGGCCGAGGCTGCTCCGACGCATCAGCACTTAACTTCGGGTCGTTCACAAAGCAAGTCAAGCCAGCCGCTTTAACTCGATCGAGATCTTCCGCGCGGCAGAAACCGGAAATATTCAGACCGGCATCCTTCATTCCGTGCAACTAGTCTGAATCGGACGGAGAATCGCCCCAGGCCATCACAGCGAATTCTTTCGGTGCGATCGGCTTCGGCTGAAAACTCCTCTGGCAAAAAGCGACCGGCGCCAACAAGAGGAGAGCCGCGGCTGAAAGGTTCATTCTGTCCATTCTGATACTCGCCTAGCCGCAATGCTAAGTCATTGTGGCGGAATGCCACGACTTTGAATGCATCGACGCCGATTTCTTACTGCTTCAAGTTAGCGACCGCGGTGAGCCGGCTGGCTCTCGAGCTGGTTGCGGTCTCGAGGGGCCCGATTCCGCTACGGCCCGGTTTTCGGCGTCTCCGAAGAGACTGGGTTCCTCGGCGTTCCCAAACAGGTCGCCCGGGTCTTCTTCATGGCTTCGAAGTGTTCCCGAATCGCCCGCGGTCCCTTCTCCAGATAGGCGTCGTAGCTCTTCTTCAGTGGCCCCAGGTCGGTTCGTGGTGGCGTCGTCGGCGTCGGCGGGTCCAGCCTGATCTCCTCGCCCGGTTGAACCGGGTTGATAAGGATACGCCCGGGTCGGTCTTGCTTGAGGGGCATTGGTGACTCCCAGTTTACGTTTGATTTGGGGCTCTGCGAAACGGAACACTTCGTTTGCAGGTACTAGCCCATGCGTGAATTTGAGCGCTTGATGCTAGCGCTGGAGGAAACTTTCGCGCTCGGCCACGCTAACATTCCGGACGGGCTTAAGTCTTTGCCTGGCACTTCTCCGGGATGCCGACTACGCGGACATGTGAACGTGGATCTCCGGTTGCCAGGGCGTTTTTTCGTTCCTAACCGGCGTGAGCTGCCGAATCAACTTCGATTCAAAGGCTGGATTGCAGAAGAACATGGCGTGATAAATTATCGTGCTTACTAATGCATGGCCGACTAGGTTGGTGGAAGTGGTTATCGTATGAACACGCTTCACGGCGCCTCGGGACTATCCCACATCTTGGGACGGGGATATGTCCATTTACAGGTTCGAAGACGCGCAGGGTATTCGGGGTCGGGGCGTTAAGTCTATTTTTGGAGCCAGGCCCCACGTACGATCGAGAACCTGGCGCTTTAAGGAAACGGAGTCTTCAGCCGGATTGAACGTTGATTGAGTCACGGTATGATGCAGAGGCCCCAACCGAAGGTCCGGCTTTTTCCTCTAACCACCGTTGATCGCGAAAGAATATATGCCTAACATGCTCTCAGTTGCTTTCCTCCTCACGCTAAGAATGAAACGGCTCTGGGTGCCGGGCTTCTCTCTGGCCCTCCTTCTGCTGCCCGGCTTGGGATCTGCTGAAGCTGAACAGTTCCATCTCTTTCCAGAGGCGAAGCAAATCGCGCTTCCGGAACTAAGCGATGGGCTGGGGTGGAAACAACCGATGTATTACTCCACCATTCAGACCGCCGATATAGATGGCGATGGACAGAGCGAAGTGCTCGCACGCTGGATCGATGGTCTGACCATTTACCGGTTCGAAAACGGAACATTGCTCAGGCACTCTCGGATTTCGGCGCTCAGCGACAACGCCGGTTTCTATGAGCCGTCGTGGTACTCGACCATCCATACCGCCGTCCTCGATCGCAAGCTCGGCCAAGCTGATGTAATTGCGCGCGAACACGACGGCATTCATGTGTTCCGCTATAACTGCAAAAAGCACGAGTGGCGGGAACTCGGCGCCCATGCTAGGGTCCGGCCGTTCGCCGACAAGGATGCGGACGGCACCGACTGGACCCACCCGAAGCACTATTTGACGATTCAACTCGCCGATTTGACCGGAGATGCAGTCGCGGAATTGGTCGGCCGCGGGCAGAATGGCATGCAGGTTTGGCGGTGGAGTGCTGCTGATGAAAGCTGGGCGCAAGCGAGTGCAGGTGGCGAACTAAGCGACAGCCGGGGCTTCGACCAGGAGCCTTACTATTATTCGATCCAGCTGGTCGATGTGGATCATGACGGTGTCGCGGAGCTCATCGCGCGCGCCCCGGCAGGGGTACAGACCTATAAGTGGAGCAATTCCGGATGGACGATCGTCAGCGCCAGTGGCCCATTCGGGGACGATGCTGGCCTTCTCACAAGTAACCGCTACAAGTCGATCCGAGCCTCAGTCGATGCCACTGGCCGGGCCTGGCTGTATGGCCTTGCCGCAGGAACTGACGGCGCCGGCTCCGGTGCGATTCAGATTCATCGCTGGAACGAGGACCACTGGCAGCTTGTCCAAACACTCCCTCTGCCGGGTTCCGGCTGGGACCATGAAAGCCAGTTTGCGACCCTGATGGCGGCCGACATTCAGGGCGATGCTCAACCCGAGTTTCTGGTGCGCGGTCCGCGCGGTTTGCACGCCTATACCTTAAGCGGACATCGGCTCCCAATGCACTCCCAATCATTCACAGACGCACAGGGTTGGAATCTGGCTGAAAACTACAGCACCTTGCAAACGGCGGTGGCAACCGTCACAGAGAAGCGTGAAAGCCATGCTCGCACACTAATCTTCGGCCGTGGGAGCAAAGGGCTGGAAGTTTACAAATTCACTGGCGGATGGACGGCGGCCGCGGATTCGAATTTTCCGCAGTACTGCACTAACTTCAATACTGACTCAAGTCCGCAGTGTCTGGCCTACAAGGCGATCAGTAATCGGGCCAACACGAATGAGGTAGATATCCGATCGGAGTACACCCGGTTCGATCTCACTTCTGGCGACTGGTCGAATAGGCAGAGCAACGTCCAGGCTATGAACAATCCAAACGGCCCGAATAACGATCAGAACTGGCATCTCGTGCAGACCGAGATGGTGAATGAGCTGGGTTACGTTGCCACCGTCGTGGGCTGGTTTGGCAACAACTATGCTGTCATGAATGCCAACTACAATAGCTCTGCAGACATATTAAGCCAGGCGGTGGGCGACGTAGACTTCTCGACTTCGAAGAGCGTCGTTGCAAAATGGCTGGAAATGGCCGGGGACATCGTAGGAGCGCTCGCCAGGTTTTTACCCGAAGGCGGCCCATCTATTAACTTGGTCCTTACGATTTTTAAAGATACTTACAACAACCTATCAGGGCCCAGTGGAGACATAAACCAGGCGATAACCCAGCTCACTACCGATCTGAACACCCAAAGAGCTAATCTCAACACCACGAACGCCGTCCAGGAGACAGCATATTTGACCGATTATTCGAAGCTGCAGCAGATCGGACTGGATCACACCACTGGCGGTTATGATTGGGCGAACGCCACTGACGACGATATCGCAGCCGCCAAAAACGGGGCCGCAGACGGGATGCTGCTCAATTTTTACAGAATCCTGATTCCGTATAAGTGGTATGTTGTTTGGTGCTCCGACCCTCAAGACGGACCAGCTTGTGGTTCTATTTACACTCCCGCTAAATATGACTGCCGGTACGGGGACCCTTCTGTGTCGTATGGGACCTACGACTCGGAGGCCTATCTTTATGCAGGGCGCAACTATAGCGTGAATTTTGACTTAGCCGATAAATTCACCGGTGTTGGGGCAGGCGATTTGAATGCCATCTGGTACATGATGCTGCTGGGTAGCGACGCGGGATGGGATCTGCCTTCCTATCGAGAAGAGTTCTGCAACAACGGGGGCTGTGGTCAGGTTACAGCTGGTTCTGATCCTGTGCTTCAGAGGCTCCCAAATAACCCACCCCCTTACGGTACGGGCTGTAATGGGAACGGATCCACTACCGGACAGTTGGTAGGTTCGTCTCAAACGCTATCTCAACGGCTCACGATGGCACAGCAGAATCTCAGGCACGTTACCGCATCGGAGGCGGACGGGATCTTGGAACGTATGCGCAGGCTCAAGCGAGAGGCCAAGGCTGCTTCGCCGGATGACGATGTGGAAATCGACCTGACATCCCCGCTGCGAGAAGCCGCAAAGCTGATTGAGCGAGCCAAACTATCGGCCCGCCCGGGCCAGCAAGGCTCGGTGTCCGCTACGACGCCGACACATCTAATGGAACTGTTTGTCCAGCGTACACAGCTTAATGCGCCGGAGCTTGGACAACCACGCACCGAGTATCTTCTGACCAAAGCATACGAGTTGATAGCCGAACTGGAAGGGCAGAACAAACGCGGCAAAGCCGCCGTGACTCGGTGCAGCCGTTGAGCTGCCGCCGATGCCGCTGCTTTTTGTGAAAGCTGCTTTAGATGGGTAGTCGCAGGGGCGGAAAAGTGTAAACCAGATAGGGAGCTGACAAGTCGGCTCACCTGGACGGAATGACGCGCCTTGCGTCATTCTGATTTCGGTCCATCGAGATTCAAGCACCGGGAAGCATAGCCGACTACCCGTCCAGGTGAAAGGATCATGAGGAAGCGCTGTCGTTTTAGAACGAAACCGCCCGTTGACGGGCAGCTACTCCATCCGAAGTGCTTCCATCGGGTTCACCAACGCCGCCCGGCGCGCTGGCAAGAAGCTCGCCGCCAAGGCTGCAGCGCCTAATACTGCCGCTACGGCGATCAGCGTCTGGGCATCCCAAGAGCTCACGCCAAACAGAAGATTTCGCGCCATCGCCGCCGCGGTTACCGAACCAATAGCCCCCAGTGCGATACCCAGCCCCGCGAGCGATCCCGCCTCTTTCAAAATTAGCCCGTAGACCGAACAACGCTCTGCACCCAGAGCCATGCGCACTCCGATCTCCCGCGTGCGCTGGCTTACCGAATACGCCACCACCCCGTACAGCCCAACCACTCCTAAGAGCAGAGCTGTTATGGCGAAGCCTCCCACCAGCCATGCCGATGAGCGATGCAGGTATGCCGTCATGGAGTTGTTGATACGTCCTTCCATGGTTGCCTCACCGAACGTGCCCACATCGGAATGAAGCTGACGTATCGCTGAGCCCAGTGCCGGAAGCACAGTCTCGGGTTTTTGCCATGTGCGCACGACAAGAATAAAGTAACTGTTTGGATCCTGGTTGAAGGGATGATATTCCGCCGGCCAGATCTCGGAATCGAGCGCACCGTCCTTGATGTTTTCAATGACGCCAATAATCGTTTTCATCGAGTCCGGAGTCAGGGTCGCATCGCCGATCTGCTTGCCGATGGGATCCTCACCAGGAAAATACTTGTCCGCCAGCATTTGATTGATGATCACCACCTTCGGCTTCGATTGGTCCTCGGCGTCGCTGAAATAGCGGCCGCGCACCAGCTTCGCCCGGATCGTTTGAAAAAACTTCGCACTCACGTCCCGCTCATTTACTTCGATGTGCTTCCCGTCATACGGCTTTCCCACGAAACGAATCCACTGTGTGTTTCCGTTGAAGCTGACCGGCAGCACAGTCGTGAGCGCCGCGGAGCGCACGCCCGGCAGGCTCTCGACTTTCTGCACGATCTCCCGTCCCAACGCGATACTCTGTTCAGGTTTTTCATATTGAATATCCGGAGCTTCCACCGAGATCGTCGCCAGGTGATCCGCCTCAAGCCCAAGCTCGACATGCAGCAGCCGGTACAAACTTTTGCCGAATAGGCCGGCCCCGGCGAGCAACACCATCGCGGTCGCGAGTTCTACTACTACGAGTCGCGAACCAAGCCGTCGCCAAGCCTTTCCGGCCGACCCGCGGCTTCCTTCGGCCAAACCATCCCGCATCTTTGAAAGGGAGAGATGCACCGCCGGCGTAACTGCGAACAGTATGATGGCGAGCACCGATAGGGCCAACACATATACCAGAACGCACGCATTGAAACCAAGATCTATCAAAAACGGCATTCCCGGCAGCATGTCGGCCGGAATGAGTCTTTTCAAAACCGGCATGGCCCAGTTTGCGGCGAGGAGGCCGAGTGCGCTCGCTCCAATGACCACTACAAGCCCCTCTGTCACAAACTGGGTCAATAGTCTCACGCTGGACGCACCTAGCGCACTACGAATCGCTACTTCCCGTTTGCGGCCCTCTGACCGGAGGAGCACCAAACTCGCCACGTTCACCGCGGCGATCAATAACAGCAGCCCCGCCCCGCCCATCAGCACCATCAGGATCGGACGGAAATCACCTACAATGGCTTCCGAAAGCGGAATCACGCTCGCCCCCTGTCCGCGGTTTGAATCGGGATACTGCTCTTGCAGCCGTTTGGCAATCGAGCTGATGTTCGCCAGTGCGCGGTTGATCGATATCCCATCCTTCAGCCGCGCGACGCCGTCCAGGTTGTGACAGCTACGCCTCTTTTCACAAGAGCTCAGCGGATCGACTGTCGTCCAGAACTCGGTCGCGCCAAGCGGAGCAAAGTGGAAGCTGGCCGGCAGCACGCCGATGATGGTATACCCCACACCGCTCAATCTCACCTGCTGGCCCACCACATCCCTCCTGGCCCCAAATCGTTGCTGCCAAGTCCCGTAACTCAGCATCACCACATGCGGGCCGCCCGGTGCTTCCTCGGTTACAGAGAAGTCTCGCCCCAGGAGCGCATTCACACCCAGCGTTCGAAAAAATCCCGAACTCACGCGCCCAGCGTGCGCAGGGTCGGCTCCCGTAGGCGTGTTTACCAGGAAACCGTCACCCGTAAAGACGTCCATCGAACGGAACACCGTGTTGTATCGCTTCCAGTCCTGATAATCGGCATACGAAAGATTCGCGCGCGGAATCTGTGGTGCGCTTTCCGTTACTGCCACCAGCCTCGTCGGATCCGGGTAGGGCAGGGGCTTAAGTAAGGCTGCATCAACAAAGGCGAAGATCGCGATGCTGGCGGTCATACCCAGGGCCAGGACCAGCACCACCGTGGCCGCAAAGCCCGGGCCGTTCCGCAGCTGCCGGATTGCAAACCGGAAATCCAGGAATACGTGTTCCACAAAAGGCGCCGTGCTTCTCTCGCGATACTCCTCTTTCGCACATTCCAGGCCGCCCAGCCTCATCAGCGCCTCGCGCCGCGCCTGGTCCGCGGTCATGCCGGCTCGAATGTTATCGCTGATGTGCATCGCGAGATGACTTTCAATCTCGTCCGTCATCTCTTGCTCGCGACGCTCTTTGCCGAACAGTCCGGCGAGTCTGAATATCCATGCTCTTAGGGTCTTCATACCGGGTCCTCGTTGGGCGTCAGAAACTTTGCCAGGATGCTTCTTGCCTGCTCCCAGTCCTGTGCTTCGCGCTCAAGCTGCTTGCGCCCTGCTCGGGTCAGCCTGTAGAAGTTAGCCCTTCGGTTGTTCTCTGAAAGACCCCACTCCGACGCGATTGAGCCCTCCTGCTCCAACTTCAGCAGCGCCGGATATAGCGTGCCGTAGTTCAACGCCAGGACGTTCCCGCTGGTCTGCTCAATCCGCCGTGCGATCCCGTAGCCATGCAGCGGTCCCATCAGTTCCAGGGTCTTTAGAACCATCAACGCCAGCGTGCCCTGCCAAACATCCGTTTTATTTCCCATTTCCTATTGCTATCCCATAGATATCGTCCCACATTTCTTATGGGTTAGCAATAGGACTGAGACAGAATCATTATCGCGATAGCAATTTCGTCGCCGCTTCCCTGCTACGCGGGCGTGTGCCTCTTGCGGCAGGATCTGAGAATGGCCGGGCAGACGGTTGTGATGTGCGCTGATCCCGAGGGGGTATGCCGGGCAGAGGCATCGATCCAGGTCCGAAGGTCAGAGTCGATGGTCTTGTTCGAACGCCCCTACAAGGACGCGAACGCCGGTCCCCTCGATTACGCCTGAGTTGAAAGCGGCCCAGAGCGTTCCTGCTTTGCGGCTTATTGCGGCGAGAAGAGGAGCATGTGCGTGGTTCCCAGCTCTCGGCGTAGAAGATCACGGCATCGTCGGGGCGCGATCGAACACGATCGTCCTCATCTATCCTAAGTGGCTTCTCGAGTGGGATGAGGGTGTGATTCCGGAGTACTTGAGAGCGAGCCGGGAGGTCGCCGGCAAGAGCGATTCACGCAGCCTGATGTGCAGGCTCGAGAAGATCTCGGCGATCCCTTCAGCAAACGAGGGAGGAAGATGAATGCCGGCCGAGTGCACCACGAGGTGGGCGTGTTCATGTGCAAGCGTGCGTGCAACATCGGGCCCGATCGTCTTCGCTGCCGTTTACCCGAACTCCCCCGAGAGGAGCTTAGAGGGAGCTAAGCGAGAGACAAGAAGTCGGCCCCGCAAGCGGCGCCATAAAGCCGGGGTCGCGCGCAGACCGAACCGGGTAATGTTCGGAACTACTTATACGTGGCGTTCGTGCGAGCCAGCTCATCACGGTGCGCAGAGGAGTCAGTCATGGAACTAAAGGCGGAACCATTCAGGGGACTCGCCTTCAGGGCCTCTTGCAGCGCCGTATTGACCTTGTCCAGACCTTCCGCATTTGCGGCGATGTAAACGATCAAGAATGTGCCAGGCGCTTCCGTGTGGATCGCTTGAGTATCAATTTCGTACTCATGAATCGTGCCGTCGGCAAGCAGTTTCTCCAGTAGGGGTACGGCCAGGTTCTTGCTGAGCGTCTCAAGCGCGTCATCTGGCGCGTCCGGCTTCAATTTGTAGGATCCCACGTGGGTGTACACATCCTTCCACGATCCGGAGTGCCAGTTGTAATGCCGGCTGACGTAAAAGCTGTCCCAGTGCTTCGTGGCGCTAACCAGGACGGGGCTCGTGGTAGTGCCGGACTTATAGAACTGGTCGAGAACGTTGAGCAATGCGGCCATGGACATTGCCGACCACCATTCGTCGTGCGTTGCGCCCTCGGGCGTGTGAATCAGAGAGACATCGTTGCCATACGCCACAACAGTGCCGCTTGCGAGGGCCTTGTCCAGGGTCTTCTGGTCAGCCGCGCTGTTCTTTTCCATCTCCGCCCACTGGGCGCGCGGAATCGCCCAATTGCTGATGTACCAATACATGGGCGGTTTTTCTTTGACCTCTGACTGTGCGCGTCCCGGCGCAGCGAAGACAGCAGCCATAGCGAGCGCGCATAGCCCTGCAAAAACTCTCCCGAACTTTGTCTTCATGAAGCTCTCCCTCCGCGAGGTGCCCAGGATTCGATCCTGCTTCCTGAGACACCGGAGGTAGTGTACGCCCCGCTTGGAACTTCTCGGCCGAAATCGCAGCACTTGATTCGATCGGGCATTTCGACCAGAGCCCTCTCAATGGCTGGGTTGCAAATCGCTGCGATGTCTCTGATACGCCTAAAAAGCCATTACTGAAGATCTGTCAGCGGGATTGGGGCAAGTTGCTGTGTAACGCGGTAGTCGTCGGATTGCCTATCATCTACAGAACATTGACGCCGACCTGCTGAATGGCGTTGTTTCCATACCCGAGCCGATTCCACTCTGGCGAGTCGGGCTGTGTCTGGCTGGCCTGATCCGTTGCACGGGCCGAAATTAATGTAGAGCCAGGTTGTTCTATGCGAGCGAGAAGCTCCCATCCTTGCCAGCTGTATCGCTTCCGTTCGCCAAGCAAACGGGCTTCTCGCCAAGGACCATCGCCAATTCTTACTTCGACCCGGGCAATAGGTGCGGCTCCGGACCATGCAACACCACGAATCGGCAGTTCGCCCTCCTCGAGTTCGCTGTCGGGCTCCGGCTCGGTAATCAGACTCCGCACACGCTGGAGCGATACCGGCTCTCTGATCAGTTCTCCATTCCGTTGCCACTCAAAGAAGTACGTTCCGGTTTGGTAATGACCGCTGAATGGGTGGCTGATCACATCAATCTCGGTGAGCCATTTTACTGACGCGACGGCATACCAGCCGGGAACGATGAGGCGCAACGGATACCCATGTTGCATCGGAAGCACCTCTCCATTCATAGCGTAGGCAAGCAGCCCTTCACACTGACGAGCGTCATCCACAGTCAGGCTGCGCTCGAAGCGAATTGGTTCACTATTCAAATCAAGTTTGCCAGCATCAGCGCCCCGAAACACTACCTGTCGCGCGCCCGTTTTAACGCTCGCTCGGTCCAGAACCTCCGCGAGTGGCACGCCAGTCCATTCGGCTGTGCTGACAGCGCCCAAGTTCCATTGCTCCCCATTGACACGCGGGCTCAGCAGTGCGCGGCCATTTCCGGCACATTCTAAAGTGACGAACTGGGCCTGAGAGGGCAGTTTCATAAGGTCGCGCAAACTGAGGCTCAGAGGGCGTTCAACCAGGCCAACTACATTCAGGCGCCAGCTTGACGAGTCGAGCTTGGGGACTTGAAAGTGGTTACGAACGTAGAATCTCGGATTTGGCATCACCATGCCGCCCATCAGCGCGGGAATAGAGATCTCGCAATTGAGCGGATTGGCACGGTGAACGATCATCCCGGCGCCAATCGCCTGCTGCCAGGCCTCTTCTGGGTCCAGGGAAGGCGGGATGTCGACGGCCGGTGCTGCCGCCGTGGACCTGCCGGCCGCCACAACTCTGGCGCGTTTGAATACGGTGTCGAGCTTCGTTATCTCAACGAGTTTCTCGACTCGCGGATTCAGGTTTGCCATTTCGAGCTCCCAACCGTTGCTTTTTGCGGCCGTCCATGCGCTCAAGAGTGCGCCCAAACCGCTGCTATCCATGTGCGTGACGTTGCTCAAATCAAGCACGATCCTGTAGGTAACCACGCCGACTTGACGGCGCGACTCAGGAATCAGATCGCGAATCTCTTTTTGGAACGCCTCAGAGTTTTCGGCGGTAATCTTACCTGTACAGCGGAGGATGGTTTCGTTGCCCTTTTCTTCGAATTCGAATTTCAATCCAGGAGCGCCAAGTCGCTGGGGTGCCATGATTAACCTCTAAGCGCGGGGGACACATAAACTCTGCCGGTACAGCCTTTCGCGGCACTAATTCCGGGCAGCAGCTCCGGCTCTAACATGGCCTCGTCCGCGTGCTGAGGTTTCGTGTAGCCGTGCCAGATTCTTGCGATCATCGGACCTCCTCGTCGAGCGTAGTGCGCTCAAGCTCTTCAGACCGGCATTCGCACCGGTGAAGGTTCGATGCCGACGGGGTGCTTCCTAAATGCGGGTCGGATCAATGTCACCAACTCCTAATACAACCTTCCGCGCCTGTCTTCATTCACGTGCAAACTCCCAAAGGCCAACCCCGTGCGACTCCGATTCTAATCCAAGCTCCAACGGCATCAGAGGCCGGGCGCTACACCACGCCGGGCGCTCCTAGATTAGTTGGCAATTGTTGCGCGGTGCGGCGGGTCAAAGGCGATCGTCTTTCAAGCCGGCCGCGCGATTAAACCTGGGCATTACTTTAGCTGCTATCGGAGCCTTGATCCGTTCGAACGCGCGCCGGAAATAAGAATCTCCCCATACCAGCGTTTTGCTTCCCGCATGCTGATATCAAACGTTTGGGCAATCGCTTCCCAATCCATCGATCTAGCAAAAACAGAATAAAGTAAGTGGCGTCTCTTTTTGAGAGATGCGCCAAGAGCCCCGACTGGGGCTCAGAGACCCAAGCGAGGGTCATGGAGCCGATGTCAATGGGCATCCGGCTCAGAGTGAAGTCAGCCGCGACAGATTGTCCCGTCCGGGGTTCGTGTAATTCCCGAACCGGTGGGGAATGCCGCGATCGCTCGTGCGGAGGTTTTCATTCTCGTCGACTAAGTTACTCGAGGTATGTAATTGGAACTCCTTCTTTAGCCTCGAGCTCGGACATTCTCGAGTTAATGTGGTCGACCAGGTAATACCGGAACCATTTCGAGGCGACATATGAGAGACCTACCGCTCCGGATTGAAAAAACGCCTTGGGCGGCGGCCAAACATCCGAACGTTCGTATTGCGTTTCGCCTGACGCTGATCCGCTCGCCAACAGAAATAAGCGCTTAGACAACAAACGAACGTAGCTAGTGCCGTCATAGCCCAGCTGGCGACTGATATCGCTTGCCGTGAATTTCTTGCGATCATGAAACACTCCTTCGATCAGGCCGGCGACCGCTTTGACCTTTTCGTTGTAATACGGGTCATAGCGCCTTACGGCTTTGACCATGCACAACATCAAGGAATCGTAGATTTCGTCGGCATTCATGCCCTTGAACGCTAAGTGAAGCGTCCGGCACGCGGCGCCGAGAGTAGCCCGATTAGAAGCTTTTTCTCTCGGAATGAAATGCCGTAAGAGTAAGTGCGTGTCTTTGTTGACTTCGCCGCCCGGCCGCGCGCCTTTGCGCTGCATCGGCGAATGCCCGTGCAGAATCATCGAGACGTATTTGAGAACGTAGCCGTGAAAACACTTCAGGATTTCGAGAAGCTTGTCTTCCTTGGCCGGACTCTCGGGTAAGTCGGCCAGTTCTTTGCCGAGTGCGGTGA
Organism: Bryobacteraceae bacterium; assembly: GCA_045807905.1. Taxonomy (GTDB): domain Bacteria; phylum Acidobacteriota; class Terriglobia; order Bryobacterales; family Bryobacteraceae; genus Bog-105. The sequence goes on from JBJMGM010000209.1 coordinate 20,063, forward strand.
GTTGTCCTGAGCACCCCACGTGTCCTAGCGTTTTGAGCTACTTTAAGCGACGCTTCGTTATCGGACTCCCGCCAGCCCCGCAGCCTGAGACGAACTTCGCTGGGCTGTAGCTCTCGAAAGAAAGAAATCGCTCGGAAGGCGATAGCGGGTAACTGGAGTAAAACAAGGGAATTGCGACCTAGTTCTCTTGGTGAACTATGCCTGGAGGAGCCAAAACATCAGGGCGGCAAGCGTTCCTTTGAGGTTCAGTACTTTTGCTTGGCCCGTATTAGTACGTGTCGGGCAGATATGTGCTGTTCGGGCGCAGCGGCTATATGCTCTCATCTTCCTATGCTTCCTCAGAGTATGACGAACATGCGAAAGCAACTTCAGAAAGAGTGTTCAAATACCCTGCGCCGCTATATGGACGTCCTATCGGCAGGTTGTGACCTTCTAGGTGAAGTCCAAGAAGGCTCGCTTACGGAAGAACAGCGGGACAATATCTCTTCGAACCGTAAGCAGGAACTTCTCGCACACGATGCGTATGACCGAGCCCAAAGGCGACTATGGCGCTTCCTGAGCGGTGCTGAGCCACCGCCGTCGCGCCTAGATGCCAACCCTCAGACGAAAAGAAACTCAAGGGAGCGAACTAGCTGGCGAGGTCAGGAAAACGATCAGCGAATCGGGTAGCTGCCACGCTGGCCCGTTTTCGACTCCGCCCCGCTCTGCTCAGGGTGCGCCAGAGCCAGAAACGTATTTAGAAGACCCGAATTCTACGTTCGCTTCCTGCAATGGGTGTGGCGCTGGGAACCACATCAGATCCGGCCAACCCCTCCTGACAAGTATCTTCTAAGAATGAGCTGTGCTGAATGAGTGGAATCGGAAGCGTCGAACTCGTTTTTCTTTTACTCCTACTTTTCATCGTGGTCTTGGCTCCTCGCCCGAAAAGTGGGGGGACGCCGTACCCGATCGTAATGGTCATTGGGGCCGGGTGAAATGGGAAGTCGAGGCCGCGGACTGAAGAAAGGGCTATCGAGCTCGACTTCCCGCCTCTGGTGGTGAAGAACCTGGTCATCGTCACTTTTAGGTGGTTCCGTATTTCGAATACCGCTGTAGAGAAGGTTTGAAAGTGTCTCAAATTGACGAAGCTTTCGTGAGAATCCGTGAGACGGTAAGTTGTTATGCTCTCGGCTGTCATGCCTACGTGGGGACCGGAGCAATATCTACGATTCAACGAGGAGCGGACCCAGCCATGCCGTGACCTCGTGACTCGCATACCTCTGCATGAGGCCCGAACAATCATCGACCTTGGATGCGGGCCGGGCAACAGCGCAGCCGTTCTAGCCGAACGATGGCCCATGGCGAATATTACCGGGCTCGACAGCTCGGAGGCTATGCTTGACCGCGCGCGCGAAAGGCTTCCGCACTACCAATTCATTAGGGGCGATATCTCGGAATGGGCTGCGAGCACGCGTCCCGCTTACGATGTTGTGCTCTCGAACGCCGCACTTCAGTGGGTGACGGACCACGAGGCGGTTTATCCGCAGCTTCTTGCGGCGGTCAGAAGCGGGGGCGTGCTCGCGATTCAAGTGCCGGCGGACATCAATGCGCCTCCGCACAAAGCGATGCGCGATCTTGCGTTCTCACCTCGATGGCGCGATCATTTCTCGCCTGGTGCCGTTCGCGAATGGAACGTGCACGAAGCGTCGTTCTATTACGACGTGCTTTCGCAGGACGCAAAGAGCCTGGAGCTCTGGCAAACGGAATACATTCACGTCATGCCGGACGCAGAGTCCATCGGCGAGTGGTATAGGGGAAGCGGTATGCGCCCTTTTCTGGACGCGTTACCTGAGGATGGAAGTCGTGAGCGGTTTATAGAAGATTACGTCGCTGCTGCCCGCGACCTTTATCTGCCTCGCCCTGACGGACGCATCCTGTTCCCATTTCGCCGTCTCTTTCTGATTGCACATCGGTGAATGTTGGAAGTTTGAAATTGCCGGCGTGCGGGTTCGATGTCTGTCTCCGGCTCATCACGACGCTAATACTGCCCGTACCGCCCCCTCACCGAATCGAACAGCTTCCGTGAGTCGTAGCCTACACCGTCCTTGAAAACGATTTCAACATTCTCGATATTGGAGATATTCCTCGACGGATCACTTTTTATTACCACCAGGTCAGCATTCTTCCCCGTTGCGATGGAACCGATCTGTTTTTCGCGGCCAAGATAGCGCGCTCCATTTAAGGTCGTGATCTTGATCGCTTCGACGGGGGAGAATCCGGCTTCGACCAGGAGTTCAATTTCGCGCTGATCACCGAAGCCCGGCAACACATTTCCAGCGCCGGTCGGATCGGGTCCTGCGACCAGCAATCCCCCGGCTGCTTCAAACGCGCGTTCCAATTCCACGTCGCGCTTGAAGAGCATGGCCGAATCCGTTTTGGGCTTAGGCTTCGACTCCGGCCTCTGTCGCAGCAACAAGAAATCCTCACGTGCTTGCGGACTCATCGCGTCCAGCGCTTGTTGGCGGATCGGCGGACGTCCTTCACCAAGATCTCCTTCGAACACCGGCAGCGTCGAGGTGATGGCGACATGATGCTGCACGAGCGTATCGATCAGGTCCTTGGCGTCTGCACCGCCGGGCGCCATGTGCTCCAGGGTGTACTCACCTTCGCTGTCGCTGCAGACGTCAGGCTTTTTGCCCGGATCCAGCTGAGTGTTTACATAGAACCCATGTTCGAGATCGTCGATGCCCAACTCGGCAGCTTCTTTGTAAGTCACCGAGCACAGATGGCCGGTGACTTTGATGCCTCGCTTATGGGCCGCCTGGATTGCCGCCTTCAACTCGGCGCGTGTTATGTTCATGTACGCCTTAAATGAGGTGACTCCCCGATCAGCCCAATAGTCGACCAGCTGTCTTGCGTCGTCAGGGTTGTTCAGGTGCGGCATCTGAATAAAGTAGCTCGCGGCGCCCTCGAGATACGGGCCGGTGACGTCAATGTGCGGCCCAGGAAGTTTGCCAGCATCAATATCGCTTTTGAGGTTTAGATCAGTATAGGTTTCCACGCTACCGGTGGTACGCATGGTCGTAACTCCGGCCGCGAGGTAGAGACGGGGCGCGGAAAATGTCATCTGCGGCACGAGCACAGGTGGCTCGTATCTTCGCTGGGTCTTGAGGTTTGGACGGGCAATGTAAAAAAGATGATTGTGCATCCCGACGATGCCCGGCATAACGGAATAGCCACGCAGATCAAGAACGGTCGTGCCCTTGGCTAAGGCGACGTCAGAGCCCTTCTCAATGGCCATGATTTTGCCGCCCTCGATGACGAGGTTCTGATCTTCGACCGCTGGAACTCCGGTGCCGTCGATGACCCGCACGTGCGTCAATACCACTCTCGACGCTTGCACCCGCACAAATTCCTTGACCGCCTTGGAAAGCTCAGGTGACTGTGCCAACGTCGGGATGGCTAGAGACACTAGCGCAAGGAGGGTGACTGAGATAAGCGATCGCATGGATGCCCGTAAGTCCTGACATTGTAGCCGACTCGGGGAGGGACGTCGACGTGAAGAATTCCGGCGAAGCATAAACCGCAGGAACTTTCGGCCCTTGGACTGGCCTCGCCCCGGCCGGTTCACCTCTTCTTCTGCGTGATGCCAGCTTCGATGAATTCTACGCGCTGGATTGGGAAGCGCTTTGAGCTCCAGGCGTGATTTCATGAGGAATAGAACCTCAGCCGCTTCACCCCATGACAGGATTCACGTAAAACGGAAGGCATACGACGGCGATGACTCGCACCCCAGCTTGCTCTATCGTGTCGGCATGTTGGGCAGCACTCCACGGCCCGTTACCGTATAGTTCGCGTCGATGTTCGGATGTAGAAAAAATGTTGGTCAGCAAGCGGGGTGAATCCGCAGCTTATATAAAGAAACCCGCCCGAAAAGTACTCGACTTTCTGAATGTGCTCGGATTGGATCGCGGTACCGGTGCTGAGCTCGAGTGCTGCCAGACAAGCCACTCCGTGGTGCAGAGGCTTTCCTTTAGGTCAGAATGGGTTTCGCAAGAATGCGGACTGGATCACGTTCCGAGCGAAATAGGATGCGGTCAGTTTCGTGGTGACATGATTTGCTGATACACGCGCTCGAGTGGTTCGGGGGAAACGCTGATCCTTCCCCGATAAGGATTGTCGAGGACTGCGATCAGGAAAATCAGCAGAGCCAACAGGGCTGAAAACAGTACTGTCATCCAGACGTGCATGATGAAGCTTTCCGTGTGAAGGAACCAGGTAACCGCGATGCAAATTCCGACTCCGGCGATTACCAGGGTCCACAGAGGTCCGGGCATTTCGGCCTCGATACTGTTGAGCCGGGCTCTTCGGCTTTCCGTCAGAGCGTTGAAGGCACGATAGGTTTCTTCGGCAAGGATTTTCTGTTTTTCGCTTTGAGGTTCGAAAGTCATGAAATGTTCCTGAAACTCGGTAAGTAGTGGGCTCGCGTTGTTGGGAACGATTCCGTTCCGCTGCATCGGCCATCCCACGTCGATGACCTGACGAGCATACTTGCGCAGGTCTTCCTGCATGGCGGTGCGCAGTGGTTCGGGGTACGCATCGGTATCACGGTAGAGACCACCAAGGGCGCTCGCCTCATGGTCGATTTTTCCCTGCACTTGATCAAAGGTAGCCCAAGCGCCAATCGCAAGCAGGCCCGCAGTAACTGCGTACAAAACAGTAACGCCAGCCAAAAAGAAACCGACTATGTGGTTGTAGACGTGGTCTCCAGTGTCAATGCGTTGCACCCAGCCGCGAAGTAGATAGAGACCAGCCAAACCGAAGGTCACGAACACAATCACGGTGAGCGCCCCAAACAGCCACGTGGGAAGATCGTATACCCAGTACATTGTCATGCGTGGGATGATATTCGGTTACCCGGAATACTCGCCTCTGTCCTATTATTGAGCCTCATGATCGCGGACAATTAAAATTCAGCCGTATTGCCTCAGTGACGGATGTTATTGCAGAGTAGATGTCCCGGCAGAACGTTTCGGTGTTCTGCTTGAAGCCAGGCGGAGGTTAAGGCAGTCCGCGGATGGAACCTGAGCGCTGACTTGGTCGCCGGAATGGCGGGGGCGGTCTACCTACCCCAAAGGCATTCTGGCTGGAAGGCCTCAAATCGCGGGGCTTGGGGCAGAGCTCCATCTCAAGATCTTTCTAGTTCCGCTGGCTGGCGATCTCAGACGATGACGATACCCACCGGCCGTGGGGCAGACTTCCTCTGTCTTCGACTAGCCGCAGCGTGACGCGCTTATGATGGTTTTTCTCCGCATGCCTTGCCTGGGGATACTTGCGAACAAGATATTTTTGGGGATTCTGGCTGCTTCCCTTCGGCCTGCTCGTATACAGACCGGGTGTTGCCCGCATTAACTCGACCGAGAAGCTCAAGCGGCGTTTGCCCATCGATACTCATCGTGCAAACCGCGGAGAAATTGGTTTGGCAGTGGCGCGTGAAATTGCGGATAAACTGGGCAGCTTGGTTGGAAGCCGGCGGAGTCTGTTGGACTCGGTCAGGGCTGCCTAGTCCCAAAGAGCGGTGCGGCCGGCCGCATGTGTACGGTGAGCGGCAGGCCACGCTGGAAGACTTCGCCGGCCACATCTGGACACTCACTCAGACAATGGAGGATGTCGACCCGGATTTGCGAATTGTTGTACCCCTTCACCACAAACGAAAAAGCTATTGCCGTTCCATCACGCGACAGAACAGGTGACGAGGCGTCGCCAACCCGGCTCGTGATTTGCCGCTCATCCACCACCGGCGGCCGCGTCGAACATGACACCAACAAACAGAGTGGCAGAATGCGACCCGACCAACGCATAACTTTATCAGCGAGTCCGTAGCACGGATCAGGTAAACACGGCTCGAACGCACGGGCTACAGCGAGCGCGAATGCCGCTCAGACTGGCCAGTGCATCAACGCCCCATCAAAAACGGCTGTGTTCATGTTCACCCACGCATTACGGCCGGATTTGAGCTTCACCTCGACCCACCAAACCTTCTCGCCCAAATCAACATAGGTCCCTGCGCAATGAGCGCCGCCACAGCCTGAACCGTCGGGCCATTGGGCGAAGGAGATGTCGAACTCGGAATAGTATAGTCCCTTCAACCAAACCGCCGAGAAACCCTCCCCGCGATATGTGTAAGTCAGAATCGTTTCTCCACGTTTTAACTTCTGCTCGGGCAAATCACGATCGAGCCGGATAACGCCCGGCCTAAAAGTAATGACGACGCCGGTCACTCCGATGACGGAATCTCCTTTTGATAGCTGTGCGATTGGTTGCCGATTCTGCTTCCACGTGTCGTATACAACAATTTCCTTCTGGGCTATCCAGCGGCGGCATGAACAACCTTCAAAAGGACACGCCTTCCAGTCATAAAACGGAAGGGCCGGGGTGTTCCCGACCTTCGGCTGATCCACCTGGCAAATTGCCAGTGGCAGAATCATCACGAAAGCTGCGCAAAGGCCGGCGCGGACCATAAACCGAGGCTATACCCCAGTGTTCTTCGAGGCAACTTCTGCTCAATAGTGCTGCGCAAGAAGAGATAAAAAACTCGTTGCCTTTAACGAAAGCGCGGCGAACCGCTCGCGTCAAATCCGTCGACAAAATCACCGCTTCTACCCGGCTCGTAGGCGAGTCGGAAGCTAATCGTGACAGGATTAGGGCTCGCAAGTCGGCATCGCACCAGCTTTGCGGCAGTCAAGGTTTGCTCGGGTTGCCTGGATGCGGGCCTGTTTACGGGTTCCAATCCGTACATCGGAGCCCAACTCATCTGGATGAGTGGTTTGGCCTGAAGTCGACAGCCGTCGGAATCAGTGGCCATACGCGGTGACAATCGCTTCGGGAACAGGAGAGATACGGCCGTCGAACAGCGGCTGCTTTTCGCCGAGAAGTGTCTTGTCGAGAAATGCACGAATGAATTGTGTAATGAGATCGAGGTTATGCAACACGATCGGGGTCTCGGGAAATCCATCCTGGCCATGAAAGAGAAGCGGCACATCGCTGAAGCTTGGGTGAGCGATTCCCGGTGAATGCAAGACGACGTCGTACGAACCCGGGCGCAGTTCCTGAAGCTGCTTTTCCTTGACCTTCTTGTATTCCGAAATCTGATCGGGCGTGCCGCCCATGTTGTTGTCAGGATGAAAGGCTTCGAGGAACAGCAGTGGCTGGAGCATCGTTCGATCATCGCCGTAGAGCGGGAGCGCGGCGACGGGGAGCATAGCCCCGTCGAGATCGACACAGGCATGGATCCGGGAGTCCTGCTGGCATGCACGTGCAGCAAACTCGCTCCTGCCGAGTGTCCCATCGCGGTAAGCCGCTCCAGGTCAATCGCGCCGGCGAGCGCGAATTGCTGCTTGTCCTGATTGAGCTGCCTCATGCGATCGATGACG
>JBJMGM010000210.1:0-6826 GCA_045807905.1 Bryobacteraceae bacterium
AGCCACTGCCAGACGACGCGGGGTCTTCCAGCGATTGAGAAACTGGTCGCGGCACTCTTGCAATTTCGACGTGAGCGCGCGAACACCGGGCCGCGCAGCGGGCTCGGCTGCAAGCATCGAAGCGAGGAGCTTGATCAGGCGAGCGGGCGCCCGCGCGGCTTTCAGTTGTTCGATCGGTAAGGCATGCGAGTGCTGGCTCGTGCGAATCTGTTCGATGGTCGCGCCTTGGAAAGGCTTGTGGCCTGTGAGCATATACCAGAGAGTTGCGCCTAACGAATAGATGTCCGAGCGAACGTCGACGCGCGCATCAGTGAATTGCTCCGGACTCGCGAAAGCCGGCGTGCCAACAAATCCTCCGTGCGTTAAGCCCATCGCATCCTGCTTTTCGACAAGTGCTTTCGCCACGCCGAAGTCGATCACCTTTACGAGTAGATGCGACGCCCTCGTCGCATTCTTCCTGGATGAATGCGAGCTCCTCGTCGCGTTGTCGTTTGAAGAAGAAAGCGGCGACGGCGCCGCTTCCACCACCATCAAATTCGCCGGCTTCAAATCCCGATGCACCAGGCCCTGCTTCTCGGCCGTCGCGAGCGCGCTGCTGACCTGGAGCGCGATGTCTATTGTGGTGAGCGCATCGAGCGGCCCTGTCCGGCGAACGCGCATCTCCAGCGTTTCGCCTTCCACCAGTTCCATCGCGCAGAAGCACTGCCCGTTCTCTTCGCGGATACCGAAATGGTAAACCGTCGCGATATTTGGATGCCGCAAAGATGCGGCCGTCCGTGCTTCGCGCATGAACCGTTCGCGTGCTTCCGCTCCGCGTTTCGCCCATTCCGAATCGATGAGTTTCAGCGCAACCGAACGTTTGAGCGAGGTGTCAAGTGCGCGATACGTCACTCCCATTGCACCGCGGCCGAGTTCCCACGGCGTTCCATCATCATGGCGCTCGATCCGGTAGTTACCGAGTCGATCCGCTACGGAAGAAAGCGGGGCTTCGTTAGGCTCTTCCACGTCGTCGAATCCGACGCGCAGCAGGCAAATCATGCAGCGCCCGAGATTGCGAGAGAATCCTCCCTCCAGCCGTGTCCCACAGTCAGGGCAGATTGGTGTCGTGGGTTCCTGTGTCAACTTCAGGAAAAACCTTTTTTAGCCACGGATGCCTTCTTAGCAGCCTCCGCCTAAAAAGCCAAGTGCCGAAGCAAGGAAACGAATTTCACGCAAAGGCGCGAAGGCGCAGTGAATGAAGTAAGATACCACAGCCTTCCTTAGAAGTCTTTGGGCTTTGCGCCTTGGCGTCTTTGCATGAAATTCGTTCCGCGCGATGTCTCAAACATTTTCCCTCCAAGGTTCTAGCTTCACGCGACGCGAGGCGTTGCGCACGGTCGTGCTGACTCTTGGGGGAACGGCGTTGCCGGGCGCTTTGAGTTTTCTTGGTCCAGGAGCGCGAGCAGCCAGTCCCAGTCCGAGCGCATCTCCCACTGCGCCCCCGATGGTCTCCAATTCTCTCGGCGGGAAGTTCAGTCTAATTACCGGCGCAGGTGGAAACATCGCCGTGCTCGGCGGGGACGACGGTGTGATCGTCATCGATAGCGGGCTGCCGAATCTCGCCGCAAGGACTGCGGCGGAGATCGCGAAGAGCGGCCGTATTGCGCTGCTGGTGAACACACATTGGCATCCCGATCACGTGGGCGGAAACGACCTCCTCGCGCACGCCGGCGCCCAGATCATGGCCCATGAGAATTGCCGGAAGCGCCTATCGACCGATCAATTCATCGAGGCGTTGGACATGAAGGTGCCGGCTTCTGCCGCGACTGCCTGGCCGCGCATGACTTTCGCGAGCGAAATGACTTTACACCTTAATGGTGACGAAATCCGGCTCGTGCCGGTGCCGCCGGCGCACACCGATGGCGACATCTTTGTGCATTTCGAGAAAGCCGATGTAATCCACGCCGGCGATTTGTTCTTCAATGGCAGGTATCCATTCATCGATTATTCCACCGGCGGCTGGCTCGGCGGAATGATCGCCGGGACGAAAACGCTGTCCGGAATGACGACCCCGAAGACCCACATCATTCCGGGCCATGGGCCGCTGGCGACGCCGGAAGATTTGCGCCGTTATCTCGCCTTCCTCGAAACAATGCTCGAGCGCTTCACGAAACTGAAGAACGAGGGCAGGACGGTAGACGAAGTCGTAGCCGCCGCGCCAGCGAAGGAATTTGATGAGAAGCTGGGCAAAGGTTTCATGAAGCCGGAGCAATTCGTCCGCATCGCCTACACCGGTTTGCTCAAGCACCGGTGAGCCGCTCAGAGGCTCACGCAAAGAGGCCAAGGCGCAAAGTTCCCAGAACCGTATTTTGCCTCTCCAGTTCTTGTGCCTCGGGGTCCTTGCGTGAAATTCATTTCCCTGCTTCGTCTGGTCCCGCCCAAGCCGGCGTGTCCAAATTCAAATCCCAAAAATACGCAAAGATTTTTCGCTCGTGTGCTGAGAAGCGCAGGCTTCGAGAAATGAAACAGGATGAAATCGCTGCCGTGGTCGTCGATTCGGCCTTCCGACTGCACGCCGGTCTCGGGCCAGGCATCAGCCTGGGACCGGCAGTCTTCTGCTAGCGTACCGCCTCCTCCGCGAATGTCCTCGCTAGCCGCAAAGATCGAACCGGTAATGCGCGCAATACGCCAGACCGCCACTGCAAGGACGGATGCTGAGTGAAATTGCGCATCGCGCGACGAATGTTCGCTAATCCGATGCCAGGACATCGCAAAGATGTCGCAGCTCCGCGTCAACCTCGGACGCTTTCGCCACGGTGCCACCCACTTCCTCCCGCAAAATAGTGCGATATCTCGAGCGCAACCGGGCCACATCGCTGCGCAGTGTTGTGATCGGCCGGCCCAGCTTTAGAGAGATTTCTTCGTATGGAACTGCGGCTTCGCTGGAGACCGAAAGATGTGAGTTCAACTGCTTGAACAGCTCATCCTTTCCCGCCAGCGCGCATTCCTCGGCCAGCCGATCCAGCGCCTGCCGGAGTAGCGTCTCTGCCCATTCACGTTCGTAAACGCGTTCAGCACTCCAGGGCTGCAAGATCACGGCTCGTGCATCCGCCTCGGCGATCGCGGCCGTGTCGAGCTGCCCCAGGGTTATGCCTCCGCCGCGCTTCTGCGTCCGATCGTGCGCGCGCGCGTGGGCCACGAAATGTTTTAGGGCGCCGAGCAGAAAGGAACGGAAGCGTCCCTTTTCTGGATCGGCGCGGGCATAGGCGCGTGATTCGATTAGATGCGTGAAAAAGCCTTGTGTCAGATCTTGCGCATCGTCCGGGTTTGAGCCCTGGCGGCGCAAAAACAGAAAGATTGGTCGCCAATAAATTTGGCACAGTTCCGAGAGGGCGTTTAGCGCCTGGTCGGGCGGCGTTTGCGATTCCCCGGCGTCGAGCACGATCGTCCAGCGAGTGGAGGCGAATAAGCTTTCGCGCGTGGTCTCGGTGGGGGACACCGCAGGCATGCGATATTTTTATCCGGTGGAAGGAAAATCAGCAAGCCTAATACGCGAGAGACACGCTGACTCCGCAGCGGTTGACGCAACGGGCCAACTCAGGAATTAGATTGCACGTTTCAGCAGCAAGATGTCTAATGGCGTTGCTCGCGCGTTGTGGCATGGGAGATGAATACCCTAGCTAACCCAGGATCTCACGGTGCTTACACAGCGGCTCTCCGATTCTTCTTAATTTTCGTCGCAAACGCATTTGCTCAGGAGAGAGCGGAGGTTACGGAAATGGAACGCGTCATTGTGACCGGTTCGAACATTCCCACGGCGGAAGAGACCGGACCGAATCCGGTGGACACGTACCGGCCGCAGGACCTTGAGAAACTGGGCATCCGCAACGCGACGGACCTGACAACTTTTCTGCCACAGGAGGCGGGCGGGACCACCAACCTCAACATCAGTAACGGTGGTCTTGGCACCGTCCAGTTCAACTTGCGCGGCTTGTTGCCGAAGGAAACGTTAGTCCTCGTCGATGGCAAACGCGTCCCTTATGCTCTGGGCGGTGCTGGCAGTAGCGCGGGTGTAAACATAAACCTTATCCCATTTGTGTTTGTCGATCACATCGACATTCTGAAGGATGGCTCCTCGGCTGTGTACGGCTCCGACGCAGTCGCCGGAGTGGTCAACTTCTTCTTAATCCACAAATTCCGTGGCTTGGAGATTGGTGGCACTTATGGGAATACGAACCTGGGAGCATCCAATGACATGGGCGAGTGGGAGGCATGGTTGAAAGCTGGCACCGGAGATGACAAGACAGATATTGTTGTTATCGCCGATTTCTGGCAGCGCACCGGTGGTCTCTTCAGCACGGATCGTGACATTTCTGCCAATGCTTTCTTTATTCCCTTTGGAGGATTCGATCAGCGCAGCGGGTTTTTCCCCGGTCGCGTTGGCAACCTCCGCTTGCTCCCGCGTATGTTTTTCGGCCCGGGCGGACCGCCCCAGCCCGGTGTGAACACGCCGATTCCGCACTCGGCGCCCAACGCAGCGACTTCTCCGTTTTACAAGGATCCGTTCGTGATTGCGCCTAATGCCTATCCGGGCGCACCCGGTATCATCGGGCCCAACGCACGGAAATTCCGGCCACAGGGCGGTACTGATTATAAGGGAGGTGGCGACTACTTCGCCTATAACTTCGCAGCAGTTACGCCAGCGCTCCCGTCTGCAGATCGACAGAGCTTCTATGGATCATTCACGCGCGACATATGCAACAAGTACCTTGTCGTATTCGGGGACTTTAAAGTTGTCCGGTCGCTCTTCGATTCGTCCTTCGCGGCTGTGCCGTTTACACCGGATCCGTTCAAAAACCCCGACGGCACCCCTTTCAGCTCGATCGGCATCAGTGTGCCGATCTCGAATCCATTTAATCCGTTTACAGCCGCCGATGCGACTTTGATCTACAAAGGTGCGCCTGTCCCTGTGACCACTGGCGTTCGCTTCCGGGCGATTAACGATAGCGGGCCCAGAAGTGCAAAGCTTCCTTATAACGATTATCTCTTCGATGCTGGCTTGCGCGGTGAGTTGGGCGAATTTGGGGATTACTTTAGAACTTGGAACTGGGAGCTTGGTTTCCGCTATTCACGAACCGAGTCCTGCTTTTGCCTGGGCGCAGGCGAGGTCAGCCAGTCGGCACTGCGCGATGCGCTGTTGGATACGGACCCGGCTACCGCATTTGATCCCTTCCTGAATTTTACCGCCCATAACACGAGGACAGCCAGAGCTAAAGTTTATACGGAGCTGCATAACACTGGCGTGTTTGAGTGGCCTTTAGGTTACGCCACCGTTAACGGCAACCTGTTTAATCTTCCCGCCGGGCCAGTTTCGTTTGCAATCGGCGGTGAGTATGACGGAGAGAGAGTCAGGATCGATCGTGACTCAATTAGTAACACGTTCGACGCGATTGGCCCAAATGGACAAAGTTTCAAGGTAAACCGGGATGTCTGGGGAATGTACGAGGAGGTGCGGGTGCCCTTTACCAGCTCCACCTGGAACTTTCCCGGCTTCTACAGCTTCGAGGTTGACTTTGCTGAGCGAGAGGAATGGTACACTAACAATACTTCCGCACTTCTACCCACAGGGTTCCAACCCTTTGTGCCCTCGGAACACAGCAGGTATGACGCACAAAAGCCCAAGGTTTCCGTGCGCTGGCAGCCGCTTGATCCCAAGTGGATTGGCGCCATAACCTTGCGTGGCAGCTACACCGAAGCGTTTCATGCACCCACGCTGACGGAGCTTACGCCTGCAAGCACGCAGAACTTTGCCCAGGTTCATGATCCCTTTTCCATCTTCACCGACCCGCAGATCGAGCAGCGCTTTATCGGAAACCCCAACCTGCGCCCAGAAGTCGCCTATGACTGGACGTACGGGATCGTTTACAGCCCGACATGGATTAAAGGGCTGACACTAAGCGCAGACTGGTGGCATATTGACATGCGCGATATCGTGAGGTTGCTCGGTGCGCAGTTCATAATCTCAAATGAGATTCCCGGCCTCGTGTTTCGTTCGCCTCCTCCTCCTGACGGTCCCCCAGGTGACCGAGGTCCAATTACGTTGGTCATTAATCCAAACGAAAACCTTGCTGGCGCGATTTACGAAGGCCTCGACTACGAAGCGATCTATGTTCTGGATTCTTCGATTTTCGGCCACGGGGATTTTGGTAGGCTAACGGCGACGGTAAATGGCACCTACCTATCCCGGGCTCAGCTCCAAGTCAGACCCGACACGAAGCGGTTCGGCATTGCAGGTGAGTTCCTTTCGACGTCATTCACCCTGACTAGCTCGCTGCCAAGGCATCGGGCGAATTTTAGTTTGTTCTACGACGGTCCGGCTGACACATGGATGGTTGGTTTGGACGTTGGCGCGGTAGTCCACTTCATCAGTGACTACAACGATGACAATATCGACCTAACAGTATCGCCGAAGCCTAACATGCCGATAACAGGCGGGCCTAACAAACTTTCTCTCTTCCCTTTTCGTGCCCGGAACGTTGACTCTTGGGTTACGCTGGACGTGATTGCCTCCTATACATTTAACCTGCTACAGCCGACGCCGGCGGGAGTGCCTGGCTTTGCCAAGGACGGGGAGAAAAACGTGAAGATGAAGGATGGTAAGGAGAAAAATGTTGTGCCGGTGTCCACGGCTGAGTACGGCTGCAGCAACTGGAGATGGTGGCTGAATAATGTCACGATCAGTGCCGGGTTACAGAACGTTACTGATGAAGATCCACCGTTTGTGGCTGGGAGCTTCGAGAACGGTTACGACGAGTCGCTGACCACCATCAAAGGGAGGTTCTGGTAC
>JBJMGM010000211.1:0-20572 GCA_045807905.1 Bryobacteraceae bacterium
GACAACATCGCCTTTAAGAGCTTCCGGCTGAGGAATCGTCTGTGTTTCGCCCGTCTCAATCACCTTCAGGTGAATCCCCTTCCGGTCGGTATAGGCCAGGTACTTGCCATCGGGTGAGATGGCCCCACTCTCCACCGAGTTCTCAGTCGAATTGGCCGTCACTTGCCGCTGGTTCAGCTCAGGCGGCGAGGACGCCTGGCGCGTCCTAAGCCAAAAGATGGCGGCGAGCAACACCAGGGCGAAGAACCCTGCTAGCACCAGCCACCAGCGTAGCCGTGGATGTACGCCTGGGGTTGTAGTAGGATGCGCCCCTGAGAAGGTGGGCACGAGGGCCGCCCCTGAACGTTGCCCAGGAATGGCGATCGCGCTACGACCGGAATCAATGTCGCGTTTCAGACGCTTCAGATCCGCGCGGATCTCAGCGGCGTGTTGATAACGCAAGTCAGGGTCTCTCTCCAGGGCCTTAGCAATGATTTCTCCCAACCGCAGCGGCAGATCGGGATTAAGCTGCACGGCCGGGATCGCGTCCCGGTGAAGGATGGCGTCGAAAATGAGAGCTGCTGTATTTCCGGAAAACGCCATCCGGCCAGTAGCCATCTCGTACAGCACCGCACCGAAGCTGAAGAGGTCCGTGCGCCCATCGAGATCCTCTCCTTTCGCCTGTTCCGGTGACATATAGGCGACCGTACCCATGGTCGACCCCGGGCTAGTGATGAGATTTTCATCCATCGCGATGGTTGCCGAAATGTCTCCAGCCGTTACTCTTTGCGGCCTGGCTGCGCGCTTCGCTAATCCGAAATCGAGGACTTTGGCTTGGCCGCGGGTTGTGACGTATAGATTGGCCGGCTTGATGTCGCGGTGGATAATGCCCGCGCTGTGCGCTGTGTCCAAGGCGTCGGCGATTTGAATAGCAAGGTCGAGCAACTGGTCAATCGGCAAAGGTCTATCCGCGATGCGATGCTTCAACGTCGCGCCTTCGAGCAACTCCATAGCAATAAATCTTTGACCCTGCTCTTCGCCGATATCATGGATGGTGCAAATGTTCGGATGGTTAAGGGCGGATGCGGCGCGGGCTTCGCGCTGAAAGCGCTCACGTGACTGAGGGTCATGCGCCGTTTCCCCCGGCAGAAACTTTAGCGCGACGCGCCTTCCCAAACGCACGTCTTCGGCCTCATACACTACGCCCATCCCGCCGCCGCCGAGCTTTTTCAGGACGCGGTAATGGGAAATGACCCGCCCGAGCACTGCCTACCATCTTAGGTCCGATACATTGGCGTTCCAAAACGGTGCTGCAACGTGCGCCTCCACACTTCAAACCGCACTGATGACCGGGTGCCCTCGCCCCACATGTACTTTTCGGTTTTGCCTGTCGCCGTTTTTTGGAAGCCCCTCAAGCAATGTGAAACGATGCGGTACCTTAAAATGCGCCTGAGCCTAACATCAGCTGCCGCTCAGATGTCTATTAAACCTATCCTCACTGACGCGGAATCCCCTATCGTTAAGTGGTGCGATTGAGCGAGCTAACTGTGACCCGCAGACAATTTGGCCTCCGAGTTGCCACCTGGAAGTTCGCGAAGAGAGTTGTTTGGGAATGCCGCGTTCGTGTTCTATGCGCCACCGCGTTGAAACTTAGCGGCGATCCACTTGGGTTGCCGATTGGATGTCAGACGTATCCCGTCAGAGCGATGATCGGCCGTGATTTTCCAGGTACGATCAAGCAGCTTACCGCCGTCGGATTTCAGGCTGTTGAGCTATGCTCGCCAGTGGGCTACGCCGATTCTGGTTTCACCAGCCTCGCCAAGCACAAAGGCTCGGAGCTGCGCAAACTTTTGAGCGATCTCGGCGTCACGTGTGAAAGCTGTCATTTCTCGATGGCGGAGCTCAGGCAGAATCTCTCGGACAGAATCACCTGGGCGAAGGACCTGGGCTAACACAAATGATGGTGCCAAGCCTTGAGGGGCCGCGGCATCCGACCATGGACGACGTGAAGCGCGCTGCGGAAGAATACAACAAAATCGCCGAGCAGTCCGCTCGCGCGGGCATTCAGCAGGGCCTTCACAATGAAGATTTCGAGCTCTCAACGGTCGGCCCAGCGCCACCAAGAGCCTACTTGCCCAGTATTTGAACTTCCATGGGATCGAGCGATACCCCGAAAGCGTTGAGTGGGCCGCCTCCGATCCCTCCATCCACTTCCTCAACCACGACCGAACCCGCCGCTTTTCCCTGCACCACGCCGGGCGAACGCGGTGCGGATTTATTGCTGTACAAGATCTTATACAGGTCGCCCGGCCTACTCAGGTTGACGTCCACAATTACGTCTACATCGCGAGAGTCCGTGGTGCTTGTGTTGGCGACGATGGTGACCTCCTCATCGTTCAAGATTCGCGAAAATGCCACGATGCCGTTGGGGAACTTCGATAGACCGAAATCGGTGTGATTGCCGGAGATCGGCCGAAAATAGAAGCGTCCGTATCGTAATGCGGGCCGCGAGTCGCGGATAACGGCAATGCGGCTGATCTGTTGGTAGTAGAAGCTGCTTCTATCGAATCCCGGCCCGCCCCACAGGGCTTCGCGTACCGCCTCGTCATTTCCTACTCCATGTAATCCTTGTTCGGTTCCCTAATAAACACATGGAATTCCCGGGAGGCAGTAGAGTAAAGCCATTCCCAATGTGGCTTGGTCGTCGTATCTATGTTCATCGCCCGGTTGAACATAGCGGATACGCTCTTTGACATCGTGATTATCCAGAAACGTTACGAAGAAACGAGTGGCGTCGCCATGGGAACTCAGAATATTGGCTTCGACCTGCTTGCGGAACGCGTACATCGCCACCAGATCGGAAGGCGGCGCGGAGGCCTTCACGACCCCTTTAAGATTGAAGAAGAGTGGATAATCGAGCGCTGCGTCCACCCCCACCATCTGATTCTCGTCGCTTGTAGAGCGGCCAATGAACTCGGCAATCTCCCGCTCGGCATCACCCACAAAGACCTCACCATAAGTGAAGAAGTTCTTTTTGCCGATGCTGAGCGCAAACTCGCGCATCGAATTTCCGAACAGGCGGGGCAAATCGTTCAACAGATAGCGAAGGGTATCGATGCGGAACCCATCGACATCGTAGCGCGCGATGACGTACTGATAAGCGCGTATAAGAAACCGCTGCACGTCATTGAGGTCGGTGCGGAACTGCTTGAGTGATGCGAAATCGCCAATAGTGCCGATCCCGGTACCCTGACGCCGGAAGTAGTCGTTCTTCTGCAGTTCGGGCGGCCAGAACAACGCGTCCACAGGTGGGCTGGGGATCGTGCCGATGTCCGGGAAAACCGCCGTCCCCGCAGCATCACGCCACAGAATCGGTCGCGCAAAGTTTCGAAAATCCGCTTGAGCCCCTGCCGAATTTGTGCACGACCTCTCACCCGAGTCGCAGACGTAAGCAAACGCATCACCAGTGTGGTTGAGAACAATATCGAGAATCACATACAAGCCGGCTTTATGCGCGGCATCGACCAACTGGCGGAGTTCGTCGTCGGCATTTGCCGGATTGTCGGCAAATCGAGGGTCCGCTTGTAGGAAGTTGTGGATTCCGTAGCCGTGATATGTATGCGGCTCGAATAGAAGATTCTTGAGCACCGGACTCAGCCAGATAGCTCCGGCGCCTAGGCCCTTAATATAGGAGAGCTGCGCCTGCACACCGGAAAACTTCCCTCCCTGAAATTCGGAGAAGCTGGAATCGTCAAAGGGTACATGGTTGGGCGGCGAAGATTTGTTGTTGAACCGATCGATCATGAGAAAGTAGATCACTTGGTCGCGCCAGTCCACTTTGATTTTTCGTTTCCGGAGGATAGTCATCGTGCGGTGGTGTGGCGCGAGGACGGCCCTTTCTCCACGCCAGAAGAGGCGTTCGAGAAAGCAAAACAGTGGGCATTGAACGAAATCGAAATGGGACTGGGATGAGGTTTTATGGCGATGCTATATCCCCCGTTCTAGCCGTGCCTCAACTTCTTTGAAAACGTAACTATATAGTTGCCTAAACGGCTCGGCAAAATCACGATACACTTGATTCCTCCGTTATGGATGAACAGTTGTTTGCCGTCCTGGTTGGAGAGTGTGGCGATGCGCTAAAACTATACATCGATGAAGCGGAGAAAACATGCGCCATGCTCAACGAATGCAAGGGCAAAACCATCGACTTGGATGATCGCCAAAGGATTGTGGCACAACGTGCTAGTGAGAACAACGCACATCAGCGATACATGCGAGTTCGTGAGCGCCTGTTTGAAGTCGTACAACTTGGGTACGGATCGGCGGGAGCGTCAACGCACGCTTAAGTCAGTTATTGCCCGAATTAGAACGGCAAGCCCTCCTGCTCCGTGGAGTCCTCAGTCGTCCAACAACATGTTCAGGAGAACGGAGTGCGGTTCCTATCGAAATCCAGAACCCGATGCGCAGAGGTAGCGGCGGCTTGGGTTGCCGTGGATAAAGGCTCGGCATCATTTACCACGGTAGATGAGCCTGCGTTTTCTCCGCACTGGTGTCGAGACAGGAGATTCCGGATCAGAAACAGGGGAGGCTGGTTTGCGCACTACCGCGATAGCAGCGTAGTCTGGTGATTGGCCGGCTAGTCCTGGCCTCGTTATATGGATTGCCCAGTCTGCCGCGATGCCCGTTGGGTTTGCGAGGATCACCCAGACCGGCCGTGGGGAATGCTAGCGGATGCGAATGTGGCGGCGCTGGTGCGCCGTGCCCTGCCTGCAATCCATGTGATCGGCGATCACCCGCCACAGATGCCGGAAGGGTATCGCAGTTTCATCGGCACGTTTTCACAGAAGCGATTCTGCCCAAAAAAGTCGATATGGCTCTGTTGCAGGATACTCACATTACGGAGAGCAAACTGCTCCAGTTCCGCTCGAGTTTTTCAACATCTTCAATCATGCCCAATTCGTAAATCACCAGGAGACATTCTCAATGGATTGTTCCGGTTCCTGACTCAGGCCAGGGACCCGCGCATCGGGCAGGTTGCGGTGAATCTCATATTCTGATCACGGTCGATAACTCCGGTTTTGGACTTTTAACGCAGGCCCGAAGTGGGCACTGGGCCCACGAGCGTGAAGACGGCTTCGTTTGGCAACTCAAGCTCCGTCACGCCATTTCTCACCGGAACGGAGCCTTGCTTCAGACAATTCACTGTTCGGCTGGTGAGGTATAGATCGAAATGATCCGGGGCAGGCTCCGTGCCTTGGAGCGTCAGTTGAACGTGATTGACGCCGCCTTCTTTCACTCCCACAACTACTAGCGACCCCGCCGAGGCGTCCTGAAACGCGGACACCGTAAGGCTCTGTTCTTTCACAGTCGCTGCAATTCTTCGCGAACCGGGATGAACGAAGTGATAGATCTGTTTCGTTGCGAAGTACCGTTTTTTGGGATAGTAGACTTGATCGGCGCTGTGAAACAGCCCGTGAAAGGTCATACGGCGTGCGCACTCTTCATAGTCATCGAATGCATTGAAATAAAACAGTGCGTTAGCGCCTTGGTTGAGAGCGGTAAGCGCGCGGCGGTTGGAAGCCAGCGAGAAAAGCTTCCAGTCGTTTTCGGCTGTTTTGTCGCGGTCGTTGAGATCGCTGTACTCCGTTAACCAGACCGGAACATCGGGATAGGCACTCGCCTTCACTCGCGCGACGTGAGAACCGACGGAACCCTCGCCATACGTATGGAAAGTAAACGCACCTACGTGCTTCATCAATTCCGGATTGCTCAATATAGGGGCGTCGTAATCCGTATCTATAATGGCCTGATCCACGACGGTGAGCTTAACGTCCCCCAGACCCTCTTTCTGCAGCCGGCGCGCCACGGCGGCTAGAACCAGGGGAGCGTCGGCGGGGTCAATCCGGGGCCCTTCGTTCGGATAGCAGTCGGTTTCGTTAAACGGGCTGAAGTATTCGAAATCCAGTTTCTCTTTGGAGCGGGCATACATCAACATAGAGACCACCTCTTCCGCGAATTCGCTATACATGGCCGGGCTCAGGCTCGAAATCTGGCTGGAGGGAGTGCAAACCCTGTGGCGCGGCGGTGCACTGCTTTTGGCGAGCATCCACTCCGGCACCGGCCCCATCAATGCGATCACCGGCCGGATATGGCGGCTGTTGAGAAAACGAATGGCTCTCCACGTTGCCTCAAAGATGGGTGAGGAGTAGCGATTGTTGTAGTACTCCCAATTCATAACTTCCGGATCGTCGTTGTCGTTGGTGACTTCCCAATCGCTGTACACGAGATAGGGGACCACGCGAAACATGGTTACACCGAGGTCGTTGATAAACACCTCGAACATCTGTTTTTGATCATCGCGGAAATAAGGGGCAGTAAAGTTCAGTCCGAATCCCGTAATCGTTTGAAACTGCTGGCCCGCATTGACGACAAGGTGGCTTGGTTGAGTCTCACGGTCGGCGGGCCACGCCAACAGTGGCAGAAGGGCGGCCAATTTCAGAACTGCCTGCGTTGTGGAACGCAATACTCCTCCGCTAATATCGGTACTGCGCAATTGTTCCTTCATTCAGTGTTACTCCTAACCCCGGGGCTTCCGGCACATCGCGCTCCTCCATTGCAGGCGCAGGGCGGACGATTCCAGAACGTCCGTGAGCTACTCCCCGCGATACACTGATGCCCAGAGATAAGGCGAATAGGCCAGATTATCGAACCGCAGATGGGGCAGGCCATCCGACTCGACAGTAACCATGGAAGCTCGATCAATCCAGCCGGTTTTGATTCTCTGGAGCTGATCCGGTTTGAGGTGGAAGGTCACTTCCCGCATTTCGGGCGCTCTTAAAGTAAGCTTGACTTCGCGGTTGGTCGGGTTATAGACATCGAGCCGGAGCAGGATACGCGGCGACACGAAGCGGAAATGCGCTTCCGCTACTTTCGGATCTGCCGCACAAAGCGAAAAAGTGCTCATGCGGCTGGCCGGCGCACATACTTTCCATTCGCCGTCGGGCCAATCGATCACGCCGGATGGATAATCACTTTTCAGTGGGGCATCAGCGCCCCGATGCGGATTGTCAAAATCGACAACCAGCGGCAATGGTTCGGTAACCGGCCCTTGTATGTCGACATCTCGCGCCTGTTCATGCCGGATGCGAAGTACCCGCGTTTTCCGGTCGAATGTGTAGCCTTCTGCGTTCAAATCATTAAGGAGCGCAAGGTGACGTCCACCGCTCCACACCGAGTCTGGGTCAAAATTCAGGCGTAAGACGTCGCTTGAAGCAGGATCGAAAGTGGAGTATGTGATCGATCCTCGCCCGTAAACAATCTTGGTTACGGGCGAACTCGAACCGAGCAGATGGGATTCGTCACTGGGAGCCCATTCTGGAACGGCCCAGAATGCGTCCATAAGCCGACGCGGGCCGTCGGCGAACTGATCGGTAAACCACCATTGACCTCCAAAAGGCGCATGAGCGCCCGCGGGCATTCCCTGAAAATATGTCACCCAATTGAAAGAGCGAAACGCCTGTTCGCGATAGCCGGGATCACCGGTTCGCGAATAGTAGAGCGCCTCGACAGCAGCCAGCCGCGACGTATGGCTATCGCAGCATTCATTGGGAAGATTGCAGCAAAAAGTTTTTCCATTTCCTTGTTCCGTCGTAACCGTAGCCCCGTGCACCACGTACTTCGGCCATTTAGGTGTGGTCTTGACCCAATCGATGAGCTTGCGCACGTCCTCCCGCCATTGCGGGTCTTTGTCGGGATTTAGCAGTATGTACCGGGCATATTCAAGAGGGATGACCTGGTTCATGTTTCCCATGGTGGGCTGAACATCTTCGAAATACCCTGCCCAGACATTGTTCTGCATGGGATATCTGTGCAGCCACTCCCAGCAGCCCTCGCGAATGTTGCGATAAGAAGCCACCTCGCCCTGCCTAAGTCTGATTAGCTCATCGAACAGCATGATCGGCTCGACAACGTTGGCCGAATAAGGACCCATGCCTTTCCCCTCGACTTTGCCGTCGCTCGCATAGCAGCGCACAGGCCATGGCGAAACGTTCGCGTTTCCAGGTTTGTAATTTTTCACTAGGGCTGCGGCGCATCGAATCGCCGCCTGCAAATACTTTGTGTTTCCTGTCACCTCGTAAAAACGGAGGTAAGCGTAGCCATCCTCCCCGACCACATGCGGTTCCAGGTAATCTTCGCCATGCCGGCTCCAGCCGGTATAGCGCCGGTCGCCAGGATTCGCCGATGCATAAGGCACGCCGGCCCAAGCGTAATTTTCCGGAGTGAGGCCGTTCTCGAGTTCGTAATCGATGAAATCCTGCAGAAAAGTGATCGTATTGGGATCGCCCGTATACGGATAGAGCCGTTCCATGAAACCCTGCATCATGGCTCGCAGATAAGCTGTCGAGTTCGCCCAATGGTAGTCAGGCTGCATTTCAAACGAGGTGCGATCAAAATCGAAGCAGCAGAAAAAGTAGTGATAGCGCTGGCGATTGTATTGGTCCCACAGAATACTCCACTGCGTGAGGAAATAAGAGCTGTATGAGTACCCCGTATTATCCGGCATGGGCCAGGGAAGGAGTTTACCGCTTGCATCTAGTTGAACCGGTCGGCCCGCGATCGTCGGAGCGTTCACCGTCGATACCGTTTGGAACGGCTGCTGTCCGTCCGTCGTGTGTGAAATGCAGAAAAGAACAATTGCCCCAAGCTTGGAGTTTCGAGAAAGTTCAATGCTCATAGAATTGCTCTTCTTTCAAGGAGAGTTTGCAAACTGACGGGGCTGCTCCAAGGTGTCGCGCGTACGGTGCACGCGAAGGTTTCGCCGGGCTGCAGGACGCGATGGGTCTTCGCGGCAACGGCATCTGTCAGGGTCACCGGGCAACTGCTCCAAGGCTCGATGACCGCGACGTAGTAGCCGCGCCACCCTCCATAGCTGAGCCACAGCCAAAGGTACGGACAGACATCGAGCGGAAATTCGAAGAGTATGCCGGTTTGCCTTCCCGGATATTCGACTGCGTACCAGCCGGCGGTAAGTTCGATGGCGTAATGTCCAGCAGCGAACGGCCCTGGCGGGAGCACCCGGCTCATGTCCATCGAATTCTGCGAACCTTTCAGGATCGGCCATTCATATCTTTGCCCGGGATCTCCGAGCCTCGGGTGATTGGCTTGTCCCACCAGCCCTTTCCGCGCGGGTATCTGTAGAACGCAATCCGGCGTGATGGCGTAGGCCGGGTGTGTACCCCAAATGAAATCTATCGGCGCGTAGCCTAGATGGCTTACTGCAAAGCGCATCTCGACCGCATCTTCGACCAGGTGGATCTCCTTACTTGCGTGAACCGGACTGATTGGCCCGTCCGTCGATAGTCTGACGAAATTCTGCGAGGCGTTTTCGAGTCTCCACTCTATTGAGCGCAGTTCGCAGAGATTCGGATAAAGTTCACCATTGTGAGCGCAGGTCTCACACGTTGGGAAGCCGTCGTCCCATCCGCCGCACCAGTAGTTGTCGAAATTCGCATCTATTGAATATCTTTGCGGCTCGATGCGTGGATTATGCCAAAGGAAGTTCTGGCCGGTTGGAAGGTGAATGAGGTCAAGAATTTTCGCGCCGATGTCAGGCAAAACTGTGATCTGAAGCGTATCGTTTCCGAGGTGAACGTGCTCGATCGTAGACGAGCGGGGAGAGCGCATTTCTCAAGATCATAGCTTTATGCCGCCTCAGATTGTCCAAACTGCGAGGCGTAGAATTCAGATTTGACGAAGCATGCAAAAACGTAGCTTCCGCAACGGCCGCTTGAGCGCCCGGGTGGTGGACGAACTTCAGCGCCTGGTCAACGAAGAATACTCAGACGCCGGTTCGCGCCTTCCGAAGGAGGCAGAACTCGCCGAACGCTTTCAGGTAAGCCGAATCGTAATTCGCGAGGCAATGAAGATTCTTGAAGACCGCGGGGTGGTGGAGGTTCGCGCCGGCCGGGGTACTCTGACTGTGGCACCGCGGCCCGATCGAGTAAAGCGGTCGCTGCTGCAACTGTTTCGTGACCAGCCGCTCCCAACGTTGCCGGAAATGGAGGCGATGCTAGAGCTCCGGCAAGTGCTCGAGGAGACGAGTGCAAGCCTCGCGGCGGTGCGTGCGACAGATCAAGATCTATCCCAAATCGAGGCGGCGCTCGAAGGAATGGCGAACGAAGAAGCGAACCTAGATACCACGATCGACGCAGACCTGCGGTTCCATCGCGCCGTAGTTAAAGCTGCCCACAACTCGTACCTTGAGATGGTACTCGACCCCATTGTTTCCGTATTCATTCAGCAGATCAAATTGACGAATAGTTTCCATACGGGCATCCCGGCCCATCGTCATATCTTTGACGAGATTCGCGCGCGCAACCCCGTGGGCGCTCGGCAGGCGGTCCGCCGGCTTATGAAACAAACCTTGGAAGACTCCCGGAAAGCCCTCCAGATCCCAATCAGGAATCCAGATTCCAACTCCGGGATACCCCCAAAAAGGGGCTCCTGATCCATATCTGAAGAAAACTCTTGACGTCGGAACAATAATAAACATATGATCTTTCAAAGTCGCTTTTGAAGAGGAGCTGCGTATGTGGCTGTTCGGTTCGAAGTGTCTCTATATTGTGTCGCGAGCCGGGTTGATCCTTCTCGCCGCTATAACCTGGACCAGTTCGTTTGTCAGTGCACAAATCAACACAGGTAGGATTACCGGAATCATCACTGATTCTGCGGGTGCGGTCGTCGTGGGCGCCGCAGTCCGCGCTACAAACCAGGAAACGGCAGTGGTAACGGCCGGTCAGAGCCAGGAAAGTGGTGGCTACCTGCTGAATTTTTTGATCCCGGGTAAGTACACGGTAGAAGTAGAGTCCCCTGGCTTCGAAACCAGTATCGTAAGGGGCGTCGAAGTGACAGCGGGTGGAATCGCCCGAACCGACGTTTCGATGCATATCGGCCAGGTGCGCCAGTCAATCGAAGTGCGAGCCAATCCACTGGCGGTAAACACCGAAAGCGCGGAACTGACTCAAAGTTTCGGTTACAAAGCGCTCGACCAACTCCCAAACATAGACCGGAATCCGCTGTATCAAATGAATCTGCTGCCGGGGGCTAACAACGGAAGTGGCAGCGGAAACTACGGATCGAACGGTGGCGAGAATGGCTCAGCAGTTGGCCTTACGCGTCCGCAGCTAAGCTCCGTAGGCGGCGTGGATGCTAACGCAAATGGCGTTTACATCGAAGGCATCTTCAATCGCGAGCCTCAAAACGCTTATGTCGGCCTGGTCCCTCCCATTGAAGGTGTTCAGGAAGTTCAGGTATTTGCCGGAAAATATGACGCAGAATATGGATTTTCCGGAAGTACTGTGATCAACGTGGTTACCAAATCGGGTACCAATGATTTGCATGGATCAGCGTTCGAGTATTTGAGAAACAACGCGAGCGACGCCCGAAATTTCTTTGCGGCCAGTAACACTCCCTTTCAGCGCAATCAGTTCGGCGGCGGAATTGGAGGGCCTATCCGCAAAGACAAGCTCTTCTATTTTGCTGACTATCAGGGCACTCTGTTCCGCACGAGCAGTTACGAATTTACGAGCGCCCCCACCGCAAAAATGTATCAGGGCGACTTTTCAGAACTCTACTCGCTGACCCCTCCGCCCGGTTCGGACAGCACCTATGGCCAGCTTTACGATCCCTTCACGCGAACCTTCGACGGAAATGGAAATGTGACGTATGCGGCCCCGTTCCCGGGCAACATTATCCCCGCCAGTCGCTTCGATCCCGCAGCCGCAAAGATGAATGCCGACCATATATTTGGGACAGCGAATCTGCCGGGTTTGACAAACAACCTTTATTATCTGTACCGGAATACGCAGGATGCTCATCAAGGTGACGCCCGCATCGATTTCAACCAATCTGAAAAACAGCGCTGGTTCTTCCGTTATTCGGTGCTCGATTCAACCGCCGGAAACTCGACTAATATCAACCAGTTTTTCCAGGATGGCCAGGCGAATTCGCACAGTGTCAACCAAAACATGCAGCTCACTCTGTTGAGCACTCTGAGCGCGTCGAAAGCCAACGAAGCACGCATCGGGTATAACCGTACTCACGTAAACACGAACGCCAACTCGATGGGCAAAAACTGGAACAACTATTACGGAATCCCGAACGGGAATCTGGGGGACCCGATTACACAAGGGATCTTTGAGATCTCTTCACTTGCACCATTTTCAAATTTCGGTCAACCGGACTGGGTTGCATTCATCATCAGCAATACGATTGCCGCGACTGACAATTTCACTTGGGTGAAAGGGCGCCATACGATCAAAGCTGGTGTCAGCCTGAATCATATAGAGGACACATCCGCTGACACAATCGGAGGCGATGATCCACGGGGCGCTCTGAGCTTTGACCCGGCGATGACTTCATATAGCGGCGTCGCCCCCCCGTTTGCGTATCCCAGTTTCCTGCTTGGGACTATGACGAGCAGCGCTCGAGCCCGATTTGTGGCGGGTTGGCCATACCAGACCTATTGGCAGAACGCATTTTATGCGCAGGATGATTTCAAGGTGTTGCCATCGCTCACGCTTAACATCGGATTTCGTTATGAGCTGACCACGCGCCCCATCGAGCGCTACAATCGCCAGTCGAACTGGGACACCAGAACGAACCAACTAGTAATTGCGACAAAGGACAATCGGAGTCCGGCTCTCAATCTGGACAAGGGGGATCTAGGCCCTCGGGTGGGGCTAGCCTGGTCTCCCGATAAAGGTAAAACGAGCGTGCGCGCGGGCTTCGGTATATCATATTGGCAAACGTATTGGACCGGTCCGCTGACGATTCTAGGACTCGGTTATCCGAACTACGCCAAACAACAGCTCCTGTCATCGAACAGTTTGACCCCCGACCTCTTGTTGTCGCGTGATGGAATTCCTCTTGCGAGTGCAGAATACGACTCTTCAGGAAACTTGATAATTCCTGCAAATGCCGTTATACGAGGGACAAACTACAACTGGAAGAGTCAGCAGGTAGCGCAGACGTCCGTGAACGTGCAACGCGAGTTGCACCGTGGGTTATTGGTGGATGTGGGGTATCTCAGTGTCCGCGGCTTGCATAATAATCACACGACGAACATCAATCAGGCTCCGCCGCAACCTCTTGGGGTCGACTACAATCTCGCGCGTCCTTTAGCTCAGCAGTACCCACAGCTGGGCGATATTCCAGTTCAATTCTCGAACGCGGCAAGCTGGTATGACGCTCTGACCGCGCGTGTTGTGGCACAGCTCGGCAATGACTTCACGCTGAGCGCCAGTTATGCCCATGCCCGCAATTTCGCGAACGGCAACAACATCGATCCTTCTAACCTGTACCAATACTACGGACCGACCCAGCAGGATATCGCCCACACCTTTTCAGCGCAATTTACGTATGCACTTCCGGTGGGTCGCGGCAAGAGATTTCTTTCCAATGCTAATCGAGCCATTGATGCAGTTCTGGGAGGCTGGCAGTATTCGGGTTTCGTCACAATTCGCAGCGGCTTGCGCTTCGACGTCAGATCCGACGTGAGCCTGCTGAACAATGGTCAGAGCAACCGTCCCAATCGAATCTGCACAGGCACCGTGCCGAATCCCACTGTTAACATGTGGTTCGACACAGCCTGCTTTGCCGATGAGTTAGCAGTCGATTCGTATGGCAATGCAGGTATTTATCCCTTGCACACCGACGGGCTTCAGCAGCTGGACTCCTCGCTCTTTAAGGCCTTCAAGGTGACCGAGCGTTTCAATCTTCAGCTTCGAGTCGATGCTTTCAACACCTTTAATCATCCCAACTTCTCGGCTCCTGATAACGTGGTCGGCGACCCAACGGAAGGCCAGATCTTCTCGACTTCAATTGATAATCGGCGGATGCAGTTTGGGCTACGACTTTTCTTTTAAGAACGAACAGAATGTTGGACGGGCGACTAGAAGCGTGTAAATGCGACTGAAGGATAAGACATCCGTCGTCACTGGGAGTGGCGGCGGTATTGGGAGAGCCATCGCGCAAGTGTTTGCGCAAGAGGGCGCCAACGTCGTGGTCGCCGACATAAATGCTCTGGCAGCGGAGGAGACTGCGCATCTGATTACGGAAGCGGGCGGGTCCGCGCTGGCAGTTCATGCGGATGTTGCCGACCCAAATTCGGTCGAGCGATTGGTCGAAGCTGCACTGGACCGTTTCCACTCGGTGCATGTATTAGTGAACAATGCTGCCGTTCAGGTCAATAAGAAAATCGAAGAAACAACCTTTGAAGAGTGGAATCGGCAAATGGGGGTAAACGTCGGGGGAGTTTTCCTCTGCTCGAAGTATTTCTTGCCGCACCTACGCCGGGTTCGCGGTTCGATCATCAACATGTCCTCGGTTAACGGAACGTTTGTCGAACCCATATGTGCGGGCTATTGCGCAACCAAAGCAGCCATCCTGGCATTCACGAAAGCGGTTGCGATTGATCATGGCGGCGAAGGGTTGCGAGTAAATGCGATCTGCCCAGGTTACATTGATGCGGGACTCGCCGAGGGCTACTTCCTTGCACAATCCGATCCGGATGCGGCGAGAGTCCAAGCGGGAAAGCTGCATGCATTGAAACGAATTGGAAAGCCGGAAGAGGTGGCAAGAGTGGCCGTTTTTCTCGCGAGTGACGAGGCTTCCTTCATGACCGGCTCGGCTGTCACAGTGGACGGTGGTTTCAGCTCCGGCCTGCCTCCAGGACAGTAACATGCATCTGACGGAGAGACAGCGCAAGCTTCTCAACCTCACGTTTATCGATTATCTGGCGACATCCGAATTCCTTGAGAATCCGCTGGTAATCGACAGGGCTGAAGGCCTCTATTACTGGGACATCGAAGGCAAACGCTACTTCGACGCAATCGGTGGAATCTTTGTTGCGTCGCTGGGCCATAAGCATCCCCGATTGATTCAAGCGATGCGAGATCAGATGGAGAAGATTACATTTGCTCCGCCGTTGATCAGCACAACCGACGTGACGCTCGATTTTGTGGAAAAACTTGGAGAGGTCGCTCCAGGGAATCTGAAATTTGTCAAACCTTTCAGCGGTGGTTCGGAAGCGATTGAATCAGCTCTGAAATTCACCCGCCAATATTACAAGCAAGCCGGAAGACCGAACAAATATAAATTCGTCAGCCGCTACTACGCCTATCACGGCGGCACGTTCGGCGGTATGGGCGCAAGCGGAACTGGGCCCCGAAAATCCAAATTTGAACCGCAGATGGACGGTTTCTTGAAGGTATTTCCTCCCAGCTTTTATCGCGATCACTTCTCGAGTTGGGAAGAGGCAAATCGCTTTGCCGCCCACAGTGTTGAGGACGTGATCTTACACGAAGATCCGCATACCGTTGCGGGCGTCTTGCTGGAACCGATCGGCAATACAGGTGGAATGATTACGCCGACGGAAGAGTATTTTCAAATCATTCGAGAAGCTTGTGACCGCCATGACGTACTGCTGATCTTCGATGAAGTGATTACCGGCTTTGGAAAGACCGGGAACATGTTCGCCGCTGAAACGTTCGGGGTAATTCCTGACATTATTTGCACAGGGAAGGGCATTTCAAGTGGTGTTTTCCCTCTGGGGGCGATGATAGCCCGGGCAGATATGGCGGATGCTTTCCGTGGCAGACCCGAGGACAATGTGCACTTCGCGCACGGGCATACGTTCGCAGGAAACCCGCTTGCCTGCGCGGTGGGTCTGGCGGTTCTCAGCGAAATTGTCGAAAAGGATCTCTGCGCCAAAGCTCGCTCGAACGGCGACTACCTCCGCGACCGGCTTGCGTGCTTGAAGAAATTTGGCGTCGTGCGAGAGATTCGCGGCCGAGGAACTCTTCTGGGAGTCGAGCTGGTGCGAGACACAAGAAGCATGAAGGCCTTCCCGGAACTAGGGAGAGAGCTGAAGAGAGCGGCTCTCGAACACGGGATCATTCTACGAATCGATCCTAGCTGGTTCGCCGTTGCGCCCGCCTTGATTGCTGAACAAAGCGACCTCGATCAGATGTGCGATCTCATTGAGCGAAGTCTGAGTACCGCGCTGAACCGGG
Source organism: Bryobacteraceae bacterium (assembly GCA_045807905.1). Classification (GTDB taxonomy): domain Bacteria; phylum Acidobacteriota; class Terriglobia; order Bryobacterales; family Bryobacteraceae; genus Bog-105. The sequence goes on from JBJMGM010000211.1 coordinate 16,053, forward strand.
TCGGTAGAGCATGAATCCAGGGTCCAGGAAAATCGCCGATTGGCTGCTCCTGCTCGCCTGCAATTTAATGTGGGCAAGCCAATTCGTGATGGTGAAACTGGTGCAGGAGCAGATGGGTCCGCTATTTGCGGTCACATTCCCGATCGCACTCGCCGCCTTGATGCTGATCTTTCTGGTTCGCCGGGAAACAAAGGTGACGATAACCAGGCAAGACATCCGGGATCTCATACTGCTCGGGATAGCGGGGCAGTTGGTTGCGCAGTTGTTTATAACTTGGGGTGTTCGTATTGCGCCGGCGTCGAATGCCGCGCTGCTCGCTTTGGTCATGCCGGTTTCGACGGCCGTTATGGCTCATTTTCTCCTCGGCGAACATATGAACCGGATCCGCTGGATCAGTTTTGGATTAGCGCTACTCGGCGTTCTGGCTTGTTCCGGCCTCGACTGGAAAAGGTTAGACTTCGGGCGCGGCTACTTGGGCGGAAACGTATTGATCTTCTTCAGCGTCCTAGGAAGCGCTTTCTACAACGCATATAGCAAGAAAGTGTTGGAGCGCCATTCACCCCTTCAAGTGCTGCTGTATAGCTACTACGCCTTGCTGGTAATACTCCTTCCTGTGACGATTGCCGCCGAGCCATCCGGGTTTGTAAACCTCGCGCACTATTCGAAAACCGTTTGGATTGGCCTCGCCATTCTTGCCGTTTTCCAATATTTCTTGTCGATGGTGATTTTCCTAAATGTGCTCACCCGGCTCGATGCGACTCAGGCGGCTCTCTCCAATTATCTGATCCCGTTCTTCGGCGTACTGATCGCAGCCCTTATATTGCACGAGCGCCTTACCGGATTCATGATCGTCGGTGGACTGCTGGCATTGCTAAGCACGCTGCTAATTACCGTATGGGACCACGTTTCGGAACCAAAATCACCCGGCTATCTGGGAGATCAAACAAGCCTCCCTTCCACTCGGGGTTGATTCAGCTATGCTCATTACAATCCACGCAGTTCTTAACGCACGCCGGATTCTGTCGGCTACAGCTGCGTTCATGATCATCACGACGAAAGTCGTCGCCGGCGGTAACGAGGACAAAATCAGTTACCACCAAGTCAAGGCCGATTCGCAAGACAAGCTCATGCCATGGTACGGAACCGGTCCGTCGCAAGCCTACGATCACGTTATCCGGCTCGTGTGGGACTTTTGGCGTGACATGAAGCCGTGCCCGAACGGCATCGCCTACTATCTACAACACCAGGTTTGGAGACCGAAAGAGGATCCGCGCGGCTTGGGCGGAGACCAGATCTCGATGGCGCTCTCATCCTGGGCTCTTCTCTACGACTACACGGGCGATTCGCGGCTGCTCGTCAATATGCGGTTTATGGCGGACTACTGGCTTGCGCACGGGCTGTCTAAAGCGACCGATAAATGGGCCAACCTGCCATTTCCGTACAACACTGAGCTGCATTCGGGAGTGTACGACGGCGACATGCGCGCAGGAAAAAATGTCTTGCAACCGGATAAGGCAGGCAGTTTCGGTAAAGAACTAATCGATCTCTACAAAATCACGGGAGATGAAAAGTATCTCCGGGCTGCCACTTCCATTGCAGATACATTGGCGCGGCGCGTGACGCCTGGCAACGCGGACAACTCGCCGTGGCCATTTCGCGTGAATGCTACCACTGGCGAAGTCCACACAGCAGAAGAGAAAGGAAAGACCTTCCGGGCGGGTTACACCACCAACTGGACGGGAACTCTGGATCTTTTTTCGGAGCTGCAGAGTCTGGGCCGTGGAAACCGCGATGCCTACGCAAAAGCGGGTGCAGTAACAAGCGCATGGCTTAAGCAATATCCGATTAAGACGAACAAATGGGGTCCTTTTTTCGAAGATGTCCCAACGCAAACCTATTCTGATACGGAGATCAACGGAGACACCATGGCCATGTATCTCTTGAATCACCCACAATTCGATTCGCGGTCAACCGAAATGGCTGGGGGTATTCTCGATTGGAGCGATCGCGAGTTTGCGAACCATGAATTCGAGAAATGGGGAGTTACCGCGATTAACGAACAGACAGCGTATCGAGTCCCGGGCAATAGTCATACCTCGAGACACGCTTCGGTCGAACTACGATATTGCGAACTGACAAGCAACAATGAACGTAAGCAACAGGCCATCCGGCGTTTGAATTGGGCTACCTACATGGTGGATAACGACGGCAAGAACCGTTATCCGCGGGATGACATATGGCTGACGGATGGCTATGGAGATTATGTACGCCATTACCTACGTGCAATGGCTGCGCAACCGGAACTTGCACCGGACGATCAGAACCATCTGCTGCGAACCTCCTCCGTAATTCAATCGATCTCTTATGGGAAGAGCAAGATTACCTACACAAAATTTAATGCCCGCTCCGCGGAGCGTTTGAAGTTGGGAGCGTGGACGCCCACGCGTGTTCGTGGAGGCGCAATGAAGTGGAACTCCGCTACTAAAACGCTAGAGATTGCGGCCACTGCGAAGACCGTGGTGGTGGAAGGTAAATGAAGTGGATGGCGGGAGTGCTTGAATCGGTGATCCGTTCACTAGGCGCAAAATTGCTTCTGTTCTTGTTAATTCCACTGCTAATTTCGCCGCAGAATAGGAAGTTCGTTAACGCTCAGCTGGCATGGCACGAAACGGTACTCGACCCGCAAGGCAAATTGCTCGCCTGGTACAAGCCTGAAAAGAACCTGGGCTACGACAAAGTTTTGCGCCTCGGTTGGAATTTCATTGAACACAAAGTCCCGCGCGATACGCGCGGCAAAACTGGCCAGAAGATCTATCTCGTCAACTCCGTCTTCGACCCGGAAACGTTGCAGGGAATCAACTGGCAGCACAATCCTGCCATGGTGTACGCAGCATTTGTGGATGGCGCCGTGGCTTGGCACGCCTACTCTGGCGATGAAGAGGCGATCGGGACGGTACGCGAAATGCTAGATTATCAACTCGCGCACGGAACCACGCCTACTGATTGGAACTGGCCCGGAGTACCGTTCGCTACTGCCTGCGAAAACGATGCCGATTACGGCCATTGCATCCAGAATATGCCCCGTGAGTTTTATGGCGGCGTTGAGACCGACAAAGTGGGCCAGCTCGGTACGGGTTATGTCTTGTTCTACGAACTTACGGGAGATCGCAAGTACCTGGAGGCCGCGCTTCACTGTGCTGACGCGCTGGCGCATCACGTGCGGGCCGGCGATCAGGACCATACTCCGTGGCCGTTCCGTGTTGACGCGAGAACGGGGGTCACGCTCACGCTTGAGGAATACGGCGGCGACGTAAGTTCTTCGCTCCGCCTCTTTGATGAACTAATCCGCCTTCGCTCAGGCGACCTCGCGGCATATCGGACGGCCCGGGACTCAGCTTGGAACTGGCTGCTTCGCTATCCACTCAATCAGAGTAGTAAAGCTTGGGATAAATGGTCCGGATTTTTCGAAGACGTGCCCCGCCGACCCACGAACGTCAACCAGTTTCTACCCGATATAACGGCGTATTACATCATGACCCGCCCGGATCCTGCAGCCGTCGATCCCGAATGGACCAGCCACGTGGGCCATCTGATCGATTGGGTGCGGCGACATTTTGGCCGGGGACCTTTTCTTGGTGCTTGGGCAATCGACGAGCAAGGTGAACCTGAACATGATTATTACGGCTGCTGCTCTCGCGCCGGGCAGGGCAGCCACGGGGGTCGCTGGGCGGCAATCAACGCACTCTACGCCGGCTTAACGGGCGATGGGCAGGCCCGTGACGACGCATTCCGTTCTATGAATTACGCGACCTATTTCGCGGATTCCGAAGGCAGAATCGCCTGTTGTGGAGTGGATTACCACCATCCGTACTGGTTCAGCGATGGGTACGCGGATTACCTGCGCCACCTTAACTGGATTATGGGAGCGCTGCCGGATCTCGCTCCCATCGGCGAGAGTCATCTATTGCGCTCAACGTCCGTGGTTCAGAAAGTGACATATCAACCGAACCACATCGCTTACCGCACTTTTGATGATGCCGGTACTGACGTACTGCGAGTGAACTACAAGCCGACGCGGATCACAGCGGGAGCTTCACAGTTGCAGCCACGCGAGGTGACTTCCCGTGAAGCAGGCTACACGATTCGCTCCGTAACCGGCGGCGATTACGTCTTGCAGATCCGGCGCAAGGGAGCGCGCGACGTTACGGTCGAGGGTAGCTGATCACCGGGATCTGTTGCAAACGGTCGTCGCAAACTGAATCTGTCGGTTCGCGAGGCAGCAGCCACACGAAGCTGTTTTACCTTGCAGCTCCCAGGCGCTCAGGATCATGGCCGATGGCGTTAAGCTCGATAGTATCGTCTGATTCGACTGAAAGGCCGATTTCTAGGAATATTTTCAATCTCATCGTGATCTGGAATGGATCAGAGCACACATATGACGGCCCTGACCGCTGAACCAATCTGTTGCGCTCCGACCGGCGATCGATGCGGGGAGGGAGTGCTCTGGCACTTCGGCGAGA
>JBJMGM010000212.1:0-12460 GCA_045807905.1 Bryobacteraceae bacterium
ATCACTGTGTTGGAGGGTTCCGGTGGCAATATCACCGTGTATACCGGTCGAGAGGGCACGGTTCTTGTGGATGCTGGAATAACAGCGTCACGTCCTCAGCTAACAGAAGCCTTAGCGAGTCTCAGTGACGATCCGGTCAAGCACCTGATTAATTCGCATTGGCATTTCGATTACACTGACGGCAATGAATGGCTGCATTCGGTAGGCGCTGAGATCACCGCCCACGAAAATACACGCAAACATCTTTCAAAAGCACGCGAGTGGAGGATTGGAACTTCACTTTTCCGCCAGCCGCAGCCGGTGCCCTGCCCACGAAGCTCGTTACTACAGGCGATACGCTTCACCTCAACGGAACTGCGATCGCGCTGAAGTGTTATTCGCCTTCGCATACAGATTCGGATATCTCAGTCGAATTCAAGGAAGCCGATATTCTTCACGTGGCCGACACTTTCTGGAACGGCCATTATCCATTCATTGATTATTCAACCGGGGGTAGCATTGACGGAATGATTCGCGCGGCCGAGGCGAATGTCGCTAGAGTTACGGACGAGACCATTGTTATTCCAGGGCATGGGCCCATCGGCAATAAGTCTCAGTTGATCGAATTCCGCGATATGCTGATCTCGGTGCGCGATAAGGTAAGCACACTAAAAAAGGAAGGTAAGTCTCTCGAGGAAGTTGCAGCAAAACCGACCGCTGACTACGGCGCAAAATGGGGCGGCTTCGTTATCGACGGCAATTTCTTTATCAGGCTAGTTTATGCCGGGGTCTGATTCGTTACCGATCATAGAAGGGTTAAACAGCATTCGGAGCAGCTTCGGCCCAAAGGAGACGATGGATCGGTTGGTAGCCGAGATCGGAGCGAAGGGGCTGCAAGTGTTCGCACGGATTGATCACGCAGCAGGAGCTGCAGAGGTCGACCTAACGTTGCGTCCGACTGAACTCATTATTTTCGGAAATGCCCGTGGCGGCACGCCATTAATGGAGGCATCCCAGACCACAGGAATTGATCTGCCATTAAAGGTGCTCGTCTGGAAGGACGCAGAGGGTAAGACCTGGCTTTCGTACAACGAGCCTAGCTGGATCAGTCAGCGGCACCACCTGGGGATCAAAGCGGAGATCGTTGATAAGCTAGCCGCGGCGCTCAGCGCAATCGCGAGAAAAGCAGCAAACTCTAACTGACAAGCGCACTGAGTATGATTACCGATAAAGGGACGTCGCAAATGGCCGGACGCTTTCTTGCCAGGAGCCTGAATGACCCGACCCGCTTACTTATTGCGGCTGCTGCCGCCTTAACGATCCTCAGCATTGGATTGCTACGCGCTCGTGTGCGGTCAGGAATCCTCGCCAACAATAGTCAGCCAACCGCCGATCGCGATTGGTCGGAGCTGATCGCGAGCATGGACAAGATGCATATGGCCATGGAAGCAGTAAAACGATCCGGCAACAGCGATGTCGACTTTGTTAGATTGATGCTCCCACATCATCAGGCGGCAATCGACATGGCCAAAACGCAACTCTTGTACGGCAAAGATCCGCAGATGCGCAGACTCGCGCAGGAAATTATCACCGACCAGCAATCAGAAATTGAGTTGATGCAGCGCTGGCTGAAACAGCAAGAGCCTGCTTCAACAAAAGAAAATCAGACGCCAGTTGCTGACTCTGGAAACCGCGACCAAAGATGCAAATGATCCGTTGGCTCTTACCTGTCTGTTCGTTGACGTGTGCGATGGCACAACAAGCGCCTTGGGCGCGCTCAGACGTCGCAGTCTCCGGACACGATCGGGTTTACGCTGCTGATCAAACCTCCAATACAGTTTCGGTAATTGATCCTTCGGAGAACAAATTGCTTGGCGTGATCAGGCTTGGCGACCCGGTTCCGGGAGCACTTAGCCCGCTCTACAAGGGGCAGCTTCTCGTGCACGGCCTTGGTTATTCGCCCGACGGCAAAACGTTGGCTGTCGTTTCGGTAGGATCGAATTCAGTAACTCTTATCGATGCCGCAACGAATGAGGTCAAAAGCATCGTTTACGTCGGCCGCTCACCGCATGAAGCCTTCTTCACTCTGAATGGACGAGAGCTATGGGTGACCGTTCGCGGCGAGAACTACGTGTCAGTGATCGATCCAGTGCGAATGAAAGAGACGCGCCGTATCGAAGTGGCCAATGGCCCGGGCATGACCATGTTCGGCCCGGACGGCAAGTACGCCTTTGTATGTTCCAGCTTCACTCCGGAACTCGCAGTCATCGACGTGGCATCACATAAGATCGTTAAACGATTGCCGCAAGTGAGTCCCTTTTCACCAAACGTCGCAGTCACCCCCGAAAACGATGAGGTTTGGATCACGTTGAAAGATGTGGGCAAGGTACAGATCTACAGCGCGAAGCCGCCGTTTGACCAAAAGGCTGTTCTGGATACTGGGCCGATTACGAATCATGTAAACTTTGCAAATAATCGCAACGGCAAGTTCGCGTATGTTACGATCGGCGGTGCAAATGAAGTGAAGGCGTTCCGTAGAGGCGCGACACCGGAATTAGTTGCGACTATTCCGGTGGGAGAACTTCCGCACGGAATCTGGCCTTCGGGCGATGGCTCGCGAGTTTATGTCGCATTAGAAAACGGCGAACACTGCGTGGCAATCGATACTGTCACCAATAAGGTCATCGCCAATATCCCGATTGGGCAAACGACGCAGGCTTTGGTCTATGTGCCGAATGCCGTGCCGAATGGTTCCGGCACAGAGAATCTGACGCCGCTCGGCCTCGCAGCGAATACGGCGCGTCTCCATTTGGAGGCGGGTGGCGCCACCTCGCCCAAAGCCGACGCTTCCGTGGCGGTGAACTCGTTAGGCCTACTCGATCTGATTCAGATCGCGGCGAAAGGGCTTGCTCCGCAAACGCAATACCAAGTCTATCTGGCCGAATCCAATCAGTCACCCGTCGGTAAACTTGAGCCACTTGCTGTTCTCAAAACAAATCCCGACGGCGCTGGAATCGTGCAGGCGATTGGGCCGCTAAAGGTGCTCGGCGGCAGTGATTCAAACTCCTCAGCTTCACAACGGTTTCTAATCGTTACCGATCTCAAGGATTCATCGCAAGTGGTGCTGCGGCAGACCAAAGCATCGAGCAACCGTGAACAGGAGTCACAATCACCATGACCATAAGTATTCGAACCCGCCTACCTGGCACAATTGAGAAAATCACTTCGGACAAAGTTGTGTCAGAAGTTGTCATCCGAACCGCGGCCGGAATCGTGACGTCGATTATTACAACCGGTTCAGTGGAGCGAATGAATCTGAAAGAAGGCGACGCGGGTTTGCGATAATCAAGGCAACAGAAGTCTCCGTCGAAAAGGAATAGCCATTCCATCGGCCCTGCTCTGTCCGGACCTTGGCTCTGCGTTACCCGCAGCAGCGCGCGAGGCGGAACGCCATCGATACAAGGGTCGCAGACCGCCGGGATCGATCTGCCGTCGAAGGCGCTAGTCTGGTAGGATGGCGCGGGCAAAACGTGGCTTTCGTTTAACGAACCGATCTGGATAACATGGCGACACAGCGTGGCCAACGCAGACCCAGGCGTGACTAAGATGGCCGCCGCGCTCAGAGATGTCGAAAAGCGGCGAAGAACATAGGATGACATCCCTATCCCAAAAGAGGGAGCAAGCGCTACCTCATAGGTAGCACAACAAAATCTCACCAATGCGCTATTGCTGCAGACGCAACCGGCGTCGCTAGTGCTCGTATGAAATCAACCGACGGATCCACAGCGTCATTATTCACCACTTCGAAATCGAATCCCAATATAAAGGAGCCGACCATTAATAGAGTCGAGACTCTGGAGGACAACTTGGAAGAGAGAGTTAAACCTTTAAAAAGTTTTCTCAGTCGCCGTTCCTTTTTAGGCAAGTCACTTGCCGTTGGAGCGGGAACCATCGGCGCCGGACTGTTGGCTAATGCCCCCACGGCGAGAGCGCAGCAAGCCGCCCCCACGCAGGGAGATTTTGACATTCTTCGATTTTTGGCGGCAGCAGAACTCATCGAAGCCGATTTGTGGCAGCAATACAACGAACTCGGCGGCATCCAAGACGCCGAAGTCCCAGGTGGGACCGGGAATCCAGCCTACACCGCAGCGGTTGCGGTGCTGGACGAGGACATGGACCAGTATATCCATGATAACACCGACGATGAGATTACCCACGCGGCGTTCCTTAACGCCTATCTGCGTTCAAAAGGGGCCAATCCCGTCAATCTGGATCAGTTTCGTACTCTGCCCAGCAGTCAGGCAAGGGGCGCCCAGCAAATCGGACGGCTCACCAACCTGATGCAGCTTACCGTGGATACCAGTTGGTGGACGCGCTACCGCAGCGACAACAAAAACCCCGATTTCGGAGATACTTTCGGGCAAGCCATCCCAGGCTTATTTAAGGGGCAATTTCCAGCGATTCCGCGCAACAACGCCGACCTCAGTCCCCACAAGCATCTACAAGCGATCGCCAACACGGCCGGCTTCCACTTCGGGTTTATCGAGCAAGGCGGCACCAGCCTGTATCCATCTCTGGCTCAGCGGGTCACCGATCCGGAAGCGGAGCGAGTCCTGCTCAGTATCGGTCCCACCGAAGCAATGCACTTTCAGACGTGGCACGACAAAGCCGGCAATGCGCCTCCGCTCACCGACCCCACCAATGGGTTGACGTTTCCCGACCTCAATGCCCCTCCGTTTGGCGGGGAGGCGTTCCAGACCAACCTGATCATGCCCGAACCCACCATATTCCTTCGCCGCGCGTTCCCGATCGTCTCAATCGTTCGTCCGACCAATACAGCCGGAGCTGCAATGGCCGCGCTCGATGCCTTGACCGCGGACGGGCTGTTCATCGGTCAAACGCCGGCGTTTTTTACCTTTCTGACCCGTCTTGCGCACAGAGCGGATGCGGCCCAACGCATGTGAGACGACGGTCGTAGCCAAAGAGGATGTGCCAGCCGTAAGTGGCGAGCCTGGTATAAAGGAAAGGAAATGAAGGGGAAGTTATGAAAAAGAGTTTATTTGCATCTATTCTTATGGTCCTCATAGGAGGATCCTTTGCTTCGTCGGTAATAGCCGATGATACGTTGGTGAGATTCAAGGGAGCCATCGATGATATTCCTGTAGCGAACGTGGCGGGTACCCCCAACCCTGACGGCAGCTTCCCTGACGTGATTCGGAACATTGTCCGCGGCGTCAACCCTGCCGGTCAAATCTGGGTGATCTCCGATTTCAGAGCGGACGTGAAGGTCGACGGGCGTATCCGCGTCGACGGCCGAGGCCTGCTGCTGGGCGGAGGCAATACCATTGGCACGAACGGCAACGCCAGCGTGTTCGCGGCGCTGATTTGTGAAGCCACGCCGCCCGTCACCCAATTCAGTACGAACATTACGGGTGTCCCGCTGGCGGCCAACGGCGACTTCCGGATTGACGATATGCTGATGCCGGCGCCGCCGGCCGAGTGCGGCAGCCCCGTGCTCCTAATCCGTGTGTCGCCCAGCGGAGCTTGGTTTGCTGCGGGCATCCCGAAGCTCGATTAGCCCCGATCGATGAAATTGAAAATTCTTACAGTTCCGATTATAAAAGAGGATTTATATGTTTGTTAAACGATTGGTATTCGTGTTCCTGCTTCTTGCAGCGTTTTCCAGCCTCGTTGGTACTGCTGTGGCTCAGTCCGAGCCACAGCAGTTCGTCGTCGTCTACGTGGAGTTCAAACCCGCGAACGCGAGGGCCGGAGGCGATGTGCTCCAACAACTGGAGGCGCGCGCCGAGGACAGTGCCGGTGTTATCCGCTTCGATGTGCTGCAGCAGATCGATCGCCCGAACTTCTTCGCTCTGTTCGAGGTCTGGAGCAACGCGCAGACCTTCGAGGACTCCAGAACTCGTCCGAGACCCAGGCCATCCTGACCCAGCTAACGCCTCTGCTGGAGCCTCCGCTGGATCAACGGCCCGGTAATCTGCTCACGGGCACCGTGAATCCTCGCAGTCGGCACGCGCAGGCGCGTCAGATCTTTGTGATCACGCACGTCGACATCGACCCCCAGTTCGTCCCCCAAGCCCAACCGCTGCTTAATACGTTCGTGGCCGACAGCCTGAACAATCCCGGCGTCCAGACGTTCGCCCTGCTCAGCCAAACGCCGACCCCGAACCACTTTCAGCTCATCGAGACCTTCGAAGACCCTGGAGGCATTCGACGACCACGTGAGCGCGCAGCATACGGTGGACTTTCGGACGGCTACGGCGCCGTTCTTGGGTGCGCCGTACGATGAGCGGCTTTATCAGTTCGTGAGCCGGTGAGGGTACATTTGGCGCGGATATTTGGAGTGATCACAACTGGACCCTAGCACGCCGGAATTCAAGTCTCGCAGGCCGGCGCGTTCGAATTTGAGGGCATGAAAATTACACTAATACGTACTTTGATAGTTGGGATCACAACCGTGGCGCTCAGTCCCAAAACATAGGCGGCTTCCTGGAACGACGATTCACATTATGTCTCGTTAGGCCCGCAAGACGGGTATTACATGGTCCGACCGGATTCGCAGTTGTTTCGAAACTCGATCTCTATAACGCCCCTTATATAGCACAGTAGCAAGGTGCGCTTCCGCGTTGTCCTCGTCATGGGTGCGTGAGACAGCAATAAGCAGTCTGATTCCACCTCGAACAAGGGAGCACGAATCGCCTCACGAGTGGCATTTCAAAATCCCCCGCTTGCGTAGTAGCGGCGGGTTCGCGCCCGCGAATACCTTGTGATACTCGAATGATGAAAACTCACGGCAGAATATCGCTCGTCACCGGCGCAGAAGAAAAAATGGCTATGACTAATTTCGTGTCGACACTTTGCCTCGTCCTGCTGTGCAGTACGATCTTTCTCGGCTCAAGCACAGTAGCTGCAGCACAGGAGTCCGGCCTGGACGGAACCTACATCCTGGACCAAACCGACAGCGACAATATAAATGAGGTGATCGAAACCGCGGTGGAGAAGCTGAACTTCTTGACGCGAGATATCGCTCGAGGGCGCCTCAAGAAACTAAACCCCGTTTACCGCCAGGTAGCCATCACTTCTTCTCCGAATGAAATCAGCGTCGCCGTGGATAACCAGCCGCCGTTACGGATACCGGCGAAGGGTGTACCTGTCGCTTGGGTTGGTCCTGACGGAGGAAAGGTGAACGCTAGCATGCACTTAACAGGCCGGCTTTTGGCGCAAACATTCACGTCAGCAGACGGGCGTAGATTTAATGATTACACTCTAAGTCCTGATGGGCGGACGCTGACTATGCAAGTGACAGAAACGAGCCCCCGACTGTCTCAAACTATCACCTACAAACAAGTTTACAGACGAGTCTCCTGAAAGAGCATGCCGACGGATCTCCTGCCCGTGATTTAGCTGTGGCCCGACGTTTTACCCACCGAGTCTCCCTCAAAGGGGGCAAGCCCACTTCTCTCGGTCGCAGCAGAAGAAAATCCCACGAGTGCGGACTGGCCGCCATAGGGTGCCGGCTGAAAGTTGAGTTATGAAAATATTAAATCACGTTTCAGGTAAACTAATCATGATTGCAATTGCGTGCACCTTTGCTGCAAGCACGCCCATTCAGGCGCGAGTGGCCAGATCAACCTCTGCCTCGGCCCGTTCCGAGGATGACGCTCGTTTGGTTGTTTCCAGGGCAGCCAATTTTGGTACTTTCCAGTACCTCAACTTGTTCGTCGACGGTGTCCACGTTGCGGATTTGGGGCTTGGTCAGAGTTACGATGCGCTGTTGCCCCCTGGGCAGCATGTCTTGTCGGTAAGCACGACTCCACAGGTCTATCGGCGTACACCGGCGACTCAACGACGCGTTACCGCAGAACCCGGCGAGACCTACGCATTTACAGCGTTTTGGAAAAGCTCTTACAGGGCTTACCTCGAGAGGAACGGCAGCACCAAGCGAATCGTCACACCGAGCAACCCAGGCTGAGATGTATGCGTTCTAGCGTTCTCGGTTGCTACTAATGGCGACCTCGCGTGCTCCAAGGGAGCATTATCCTGCCGCGATGACCACGGTCGGCGTCGCGGCAGGAATCTTTGCGCTTTGCCGCTGCAAACAACAAACGATTACAGTGAAATTGGACGTTTGAACGAGGAGGAGATCCTAACGCCGGCAGTCACCGGTGTGCTTTTCAAATGGCCGCTCATTCGTTAAATTCGTGGGCGGGGCTACGGCACGGGAATGGAAGCGATGTCGGTCAAACCCGCGCCACGATCCCCTTGACTCGGAAAGACCAGCCCAAGCCGATTTTCTGGCGATTATTAAACACTAACTACCATGAGCACAAACATTCGAAACCGCTTACCCGGCACAATTGAGAAAATAGTTTCTGGCAAAGTTGTGCCGGAAATTGTCATCCGAGCTGCGGCTGGAAACGTAACCTCGATTATCACAACGGGTTCAGTGAAGCGAATGGATCTCAAAGATGGCGATACCGTCTTTACGACAATTAAGGCGACCGAAGTATCCATCGAAAAGGAATAGTCATACGCTGCGCAGTGAAGCGTCCGCTGCGCTAAGAACAATAGAGCTCTCCGGGCGGAGCCTTGATCCATTTTAGCCGCCGTCTCGAAGGAGGGATTGCTTATCAACTCTTAGGTAGCAGCGCAAAATCCCGCGGACGCGCAATAGCTACCATGCAAGCCACAACCTAGCTTGAGAGTATGAAAATAAGGCGATTAGTGACTTTAATAGTTGGCATCATCTCAGTGGCGCTAAGTCCCATGACATGGGCGGCTGGTCACGGTGGTGGTGGATTTGGTGGCGGCCACGGCGGTGGTGGTGGCTTTCGCGGCGGCGGCTTTGGCGGTGGTGGCTTTCATGGCGGCGGCTTCGGCGGCGCTGGGTTTCGCGGTGGTGGCTTTCATGGTGGCTTCGACGGCGGTGGGTTTCGCGGTGGCTTCAACCGCGGCGGGTTTCACGGGAGTGGATTTCACGGAGATCGGTTTCACCATGGCAACTTCAACGATCGGTTTTTCTTCTTTAGCGGCTTCGGAGGCCCGTTCTCTTACTATCCCTATCCATACTCCGGATATTATCCGTATGGCTATTATCCTTACGGCTATGGATATGGTGGTTTTCGCGGCGGCGGGTTTCACGGCGGTAACTTTCGCGGCGGCGGTTTTCACGGGCGCGGCCCTCATGGCAGTGGCTCTCACAGCCGTGGCTCGCGAGGCAACAGGTGATTCGTACAATGCGGCGGCTTATCAAAGCAGTGCGCGGTATACCGAGGCGACTTCCTGCTGTTTACTTAACGGCATCAGCTCGCTGGTTCACGGCTCTCGCTCTACTCACGATTGCCACGTTAGCTCCCGCGGCTTCCTGGGACGACGATTCACAGTTCGTTTCGCTTGGACCGCGCTCGGGGTATTACATCGTTCGTCCTGACTCGCGGTTAAGCCATCAACTCGGCGTTGAAGCCGCTCCTACCGCCGATACCGCCGATCCTTTCCGCCACGGATACGGAGCGGACGCGCTCGCCTTCCATTTCAATCACGCTGGTGTCTTGTCCGCGCCGCCAGCTTACATCGTCCAAGCGAAGCCGAATGATTTTACACTGTGGGACTAGGTTCTCTAATTCCCAGCCGCAACACTTCACGCGACGTGGAAGCAATCTTTGGCCGACCACAGAATATCGAACGCCGATCCGATGGTCTCGTCACCTACTATGCAATTCAGGTCTACAACCCGTTCGAAGATCTTTGGAGGACGACGATAACATGGAGGCGCCTGAAGAATTCAAATCCGCCACCTCTAAAGGCGGAGCGAAATTAACTCTTAAGTAGTACCGCAAAATCTCGCGGACGCGCAATGGCTACCGCGGAAAACGCGATCGAATTTAAAGGTATGAAAATTAGACAAATAGTTAGTTTAACAGCCGGCATCACATTCGTGGCGCTAAGCCCCATAACATGGGCGGCTGGCCACGGTGGTGGTGGGGGTGGAGGATTTGGTGGTGGCGGTCACTTCGGCGGTGGCGGTTTCCGCGGCGGCGGGTTCACCAGCGGCGGACGCGTCGCGGTCGGAGCTGGCAGTCGCGGAGGCGGCGTCGGCTTTGGCGGAATGCGCGTCCCGGGTCGTGCTCCAAGCTTTGAGGGCGCAGGACCACGCTTCTCTTCATTTGGACATCCATCGCACGCGCAGCCTCAGCCGGGCAGTTCTTCAGCTTCGCGTCCGGCGATTGCAAGGCAGTCGGATCAGCGTTTCTCGAATCTTCGCAATCACGTCGTGTCGCAGCATGATGGAAACTGGCATAACGATTGGGACAGGCGGCATGCCCACTTTGACCATAATCGCTTCTTTGTTTTTATCGGCGGGTTTTGGTGCGGACTAGATGCCGGATATTTCCCGTGGGATTATCTGCCATACTATCCGAACGACTATTACCCGTACGATTATTACACAGACATTGACCCGTACGATTACAACGGGGCAAACTATAACGTTGATCAGGCGGACAGCACCGAGATCCAAGCCGTCCAGATGCAGCTGGCACGGCTTGGTTATTACAATGGTTCCATTGACGGCGTTTTTGGACCGTCCACCCGTGATGCGGTGGCTAAGTATCAAATCGCCAATCAGCTGAACGTAACCGGGAGTTTATCGCCCGATACACTCCGGTCGCTTGGCTTACCGCAGGCAACGGCGACCTAGAGCAAGAAAAGAAGGTATTGTCGCACCTAGCCTGTGGTTCAGCGTTTTATTTGCCAAGAGAGAAGCCTCAATACCAAACGCTAGACCCAAACATTCCTAACGAGAAGAAACCACTATGTAAACCTAGCTAGCGTACACGTCGATTAGTGCAACTGGTTCAGTGGAGCGAATGAATCTCAAAGAAGGCGACAACGTTTTTGCCGTAATGAAGACGACCTCTGTTGGTCGAAAAGGAATAGCGCTCAGTCAACCGACAACTCGGCTGCCACCAGGCAAGCGTCGTCCGTCAGGATTGCCGAATCGCCAAATTTGTAAACGTCACTGACAATCGCATCGATCAGAGAGTGGGTGCGCTGATCGAGATGGGAACGAATGCTTTCCTGCAAACCTTCAATGCCAAACTGGCTGCCATCCTGCGCCTCGACTTCAATGATGCCGTCGGTGAAAAATAGAAGGAAATCGCCGCGTTCAAGGTTGGCTTCTATGGTCTTAAACTGAGCGTTCGGAATGATCCCTATCGCAGGTCCGGCGGAATCCGCGCCCATGACGATCGTCTGCACTTCGCCGGAACTTCGGCGCGCTTGCAACGGCGGTGGGTGGCCGGCGCGAGAAAAACGGGCGATGCCCTCTCTGACATTGATCACGCAGTACAGCACCGTCACAAAAACAAGCGTGCCGGTTTGTCTCAAAATTCCCGTGAACTCGCTGTTCAATTGTGTGAGGAGGCGACCGGGATCCGGCGCTTCAGTTGCGTGAGTTTCGATCATTGCGCGCATCATCGCGGTGATCAGCGCCGCGCGGACGCCATGGCCCATCACATCGCAAACACAAATAGCGGCCGTGTCGTCGTCAAGCCGTGCGATAATGAAAGAAATCGCCGCCCATCTGGGTAGCCGGCAGATAACGGTGACAAAAGCGGAGCTTGGTTGCGCCTGCGGCCGCGTTCGCCGGAAAAGTCGGATACGTGTTCGGCATTAGCGCCTGCTGCAATTCCGTCGCCATTCGCAGATCTGTTTCCATCTGCTCATTTTTTTGGCGAATCTCGCGGTCGCGCTCTTCCAGTTCGCGAATGTTTGTCAGTAAGAGTGCATTTTGAACTTTGAAAAGCGTTTCGGTACCGATGAACCCAAGAAACCCACCATTTTCGTCCACCAACAAGACGTCATCGTAGAAATTTTCCTCGGGGCGCGCAAACACGGTGTGCAAGACATCGCCGATTGGCGTCGTGACCTTGATGCGCGTTTCCTGTTTGCAAAGATGGTCCCGGATTGGCTTGCGCGCCCATAGCGAAAAACCGTAGCGCCCGCCAAGTAAGGCTGCGATTTCCTGTCGGGAACACGTCCCAAGGAGACGATGCCCTTCGAGTACCGCGACAAAGTTTACGGTCCGGGTTTTGAATGTGTCGGCGACGCTTTCAACTGACGCGCTAGCCGGTGTCGCAGTGCGGTGACCGATGAGAACGCGCAGGTCGATTGATTCAGCTCGCACCGGCGGAGTAAGGTCGATTGAAACCGAACAAACCTCCTCTTCCTGTTGTACGGTCGCTTGCATAGACATTTTTTCTAGCAGAATCCGAAGAGAATCGCGCGTTACAAATTCATGACATTATTCTTATCGACGCTGGCTACGTCAAACCGAACCAGATACACTTACCGTGGACAAGTTTGTCTGGAAGGGCGATTTGGCTGAAAGCTCATGAGGCCTAACGATAAGACCTGGTGGGAAATGGCTTTTCCCGCTGTGACATGGTTACGCAATTATCATCTC
>JBJMGM010000213.1:0-5014 GCA_045807905.1 Bryobacteraceae bacterium
CACGGCTTAACCGCGGCAACTTCGCAGGCTGAAATTTAATGAGTGTTTCGCCACGCATGTATCGAACGGTTAACATATTGTCCCGGCCTGTGGTTCATGATTGTTTATTTCTTATCGTCATCGCTATTTTATCAATGTCCGGTTATATCGCTAACCTGGGGTTTTACAGCGACGATTGGTCTCTTATCTCTTATATGAAATTCTCTGCTGATCAGTCTCTGGCTTCTGTATTCTCGGCAGTGAGCTCCTCTTGGGACGTTGAGATACGACCTGTTCAGTTTTTCATTTATGCTCTCTGCTACAAATTATTTGGTCTCAATCCTCTCGGCTATCATATATTCAATGGAATTTTCTTTGTGTCAGGCATGGCGACGCTTTACATCGTTTTGGTCACCCTCGATCAAGCCCGTTCATTTGCCCTTTCGATTCCTGTTCTATATATGCTGCTTCCTGACTATTCGACAGATCGTTTTTGGATGGCCGCACACGCGACTAATATCACCATGTTCTTTACTTTAATTGGTATTTACAGTCACCTGCGAGCACTTCGGTGCCACCACAACGGACGCTGGGGATGGGAAACATTTGCGGTAATCTGCGTTATCGTCAGCGGGTTAACTTACGAAGTGTTCTTGCCATTGGTTGTGGCAACAACGATCTTTCTGCTCGGATCCGAACTATCAGCGGATTGGCCGCATTCCATAAATAGGCGGTCCGTCGCCAGAGCGGTGCTTCGTCAAACCGCCATGTTGTTTGCAGTCGCCCTAGTCATACTTGCTAAAGCATTGTGGGCGCCGCGTGCGGGTTTTGTAGCTAAGATGGATATAATAAGCTATATTTTATGGATCGGCAAAACCGTCGTCAAAGCGTTCGTTTATAGTTATGGATATCACCTGCTCGAACTCCCCCTTACAGCTTGGAATGCACTTAGGGACTATAGCGATTCGACTTCGATTATCATGGTAAGCCTCATTGGCATCGTTATTTTTGCCAGATTATGCACTTCATGGGATCGGCTCGGCGCCGCTGCCTTGACCTCGCGGGCTGCGATGCTGGTGTATCTGGGCTTCGGTATCATACTGTTTATTGCAGGGTATTCGTTGGCTCCCCTCAACCCGGTCAAGGATGGTATCAACAACAGGGGCGCGATCGCCGGCACCTTAGGTGTTGCGGTGTCTACCGTCGGCGTCCTCGGCATGCTTACGTCGCTTGCGCCCGTCGCTTGGCGAACAGTGCTGTTCAGCGCTGTTGTCAGCTTCATCGGCATGAGCGGCGCCTTGATAATTGATGTGATCGGGAATTTCTGGGTGCAAAGTTATCGTCGACAGATTGAATTGCTTTCCGATATTCGCAGCCATATCGCTGAGATACCCGCTGGAACGACGTTAATATTAGATGGAGTTTGCCCGTATATCGGTCCCGCGCCGGTCTTTGAAACGAATTGGGATCTCGCTTTTGCTTTGACGATTTACTATGGCCACCCAGACATCAACGCCAATATTGTGTCGCGACGGCTGACGGTAGGGCCGAACGGGCTGATTGCTCGGCTCATATTGGGACCAGTTATACATCCCTTCAACCGGCTTTATGTGTATCACTTTGGCCGCAAAGAGACCTACCCACTGCCTGACGAGCAAACGGCAAAAAGCTATTTCGACAGTATTAGCACCGACCGCATGAGCCGATGTCCGCCCGACTTTTATGGCAACGGCGTTGATGTGCTAGGCAGTTTCATACCCATGCTCGGGACAGACCACACGTTGGACCACATTACCCCGAGGTCGTAGCTCCCCCGGTTAACCCGGCTAAGCGGTCGCTGAACACCACCGGACAGAATCCGCTCGGCTAAGGGCATCGGGGCATCGGGGGCATCGGGAGTATGCCTGTGATGGGGCGGAGGCCCTCGACGTCCCGTCGCCGCGGATCAGCGCCGGGACGCTGAAACCGATAGCACTGGGCCTAGACCCGCGGGTCTTGTAAATGTAATTGTCGGGCCGATGCTGACGTCGAGTTCATGTGCGTCAATTAGAATTGACCCTGCCTGCGCCGGAGTGTCCGCTTCGACCATCCATTCCGCCGGTTCAGGCGTCCCCTTTGGCCAGATATTGAGGCTATTGCGGTTGGTACGGCCGTCCGAATTCGCTGTCACTCGATAGTGATACATATAGGGGATTTCGAGAGCCACTGGGGGCGCCGTAGTGTTTCCGCTGAGTATTGTTTCATAAAACGGCGCAAAATTCTCGTATATCATATACGAGTTGGCGCCGGTAAAGTCGGTACCGACAACGCCCCAGGCCGGAAATGGATGCCCAATGAAGGGTTGATAGGGCAGAGCAACGCCGTAATTGTCCGATGTATGTCCCCGCCATCCCGACGCGGCACCAAACCCCCACCCGGCACAGCTGTAGCTGTGCAGAACAAATTCCGTTTTGATGTCGTAGCTTCCTGAAATGTTCGTGTCGCCTATCAGAAAAGCGCGATCATAACCGACTTGCATGTTTCGAAGCCTGTTGTCAGGTCCGATCTGCCATCTTCCATCGACGATCTGTATCCAATTCTGAAGGGTTGCATTCGTGATATTTCGAAAATCCACAGCAAAATCGCCAACATCACTGGCAAGACGAGTGCCGACATTGTTTATGGTGATCGTCTGCTGCGCTGTTTGATTCTGATAATCCGTCGCAGTAATAACGACGCGGTTGTTCGGTCCGGGGTGCAGCAGGGAATAATCGATATCGGCATTAAAATCGCCTGGCGCAACCAGACGGTCAGCCGTTTCTCCCCAGCTCAGGTCGACTTCGGGGCCCCCGTTAAGGGAATAAGTGAGCGTCGCAATTCCAACACGACTGGTGACTTTGCCCAGAATATTAATCCATTGCTGCGGAACCCCGTTGGCGCCAAATGTCTGGTTATTGCCATACCAAAGAACGATTTGTGGGGGAGCGGTCGGCGGGGGATAAGGTGCGCCTTGAAAAAACACAGGAGGCTGAAGCAAGTTCAAAAAGTAGGCGACATTCGCCACGAACGCGTGCGCAGCGCCGTCAATGACCCCATTCTCCGCATATAATCCTATCGAGGAGGTGTTGAGGTTCCGCGTAAAGCTTAAAGACGTGCGCCCGTTCTCGTCATAAGTATAAGCGCCGGTTCTCTTCGGATCATAAGCCCATTTGTTATGATTGTAAGAATAATCAAAATACCAATTACCACCAAATCGACTAACTCTTAGATATAGAGCAGGTCCATTTTTGACTGGTTCTTCGAAAAAAGTGAACGGAACGCCGTTCTCGAAACTAGCCCCGTATATATAGGCTTGACAGCCAGTCGTATAGATGCCGAATCTTATGAAATTGGCGTCGTCTTGCTGCACGATAACGCCTTGCCCTTGAAAGGGTTGCGACACCATCGACGTAAACACGGTTTCCACATCAAAATCTACATTGTCGATTTTTTGCATGATATGAGTGGAGTTATTTGGAGTAGCCGCCGAATGGTCCTCGGTTCCACCCGGCACAAAAAGGCGAAGGGCGTTGCCGGCGGAAGTGGGCTCTAATATTATACTCCCTCCATTAGCAGGGAAAGACTGCCACAACTTGCGCCGGATAGTCGAATCATTTGTGAAATCATCGGTTACCGGCAAGCCGGAAATTGTGAAGCAAGATACGCTGATGCTGTCGCTGCCAGTGCAACTCCATTTCCAGGGACCGACCCCGGAGCCTGAGACCGCCGACGCTGCGCCGGCGGTGCAGAGCCCGGTTGTCGGAGCCGTAAAGACACGGACCGAAGCAGCCGGGCCGCACTGGCCGGATGCCGCATTAGCCACCCGAGTTGCCGATGATATCAGCAGAAGAATCGAAAATACCACCAGATGACACGCGCAATAATGTATTCCCTTTAATCGACCTTCCGCGGATTTCGGAGCTTGTGGTGCGATCTCAGCCCGCTTCGCGCCTCCGAGGGCTGCCCCGGCCGGAAAGCCGGTGGTTGCGTCTCCTTGCGGCGCTGGGAGCCCGTCGACTGCCTTTATCAAGACGCATCCTCCTGTTCGCGGTTCCACTCTCTTGCGCGTGACGGCAAGGCGCCAGTGTGTGCTGTGCAGTCTCGCGTTCGCTTCGGCCCGGCCCTTGCCTCCAGCAACTCCACCCGCCAATCGCCCGGCCTCGCTCAAAGGTTGGATTTGAGCCGGGTGTAACCTCCGCCCGAAATCGGTTATTTGAGGCGCTCGGCGGGTGTTGCTCTCGGAACTTGCAGGTTATAGAGCACCTGATCGGCTGCAACGAGCAAGTCTTTCACCATACCGAGGAACTGCCATCTTATCCAAGGCAACAAACTGCAGTAACAACGAAGCTTCTGTCCAAGGCCAATGGGCGCGCGATAGATAGACAGAAAATATTCGAGCAACCGGCGAAACTCCGGAAATGTCAGCGCTCGTGTTTTCGCTGGATCCCACCACTCGGGAGACGGAAGGGTGCAATATCGGTTGGTAAGCCGGAACCGCCGTTGCTGCGTCAGGCGGACCGGAAGGGTTGCCATGGACTGCTTGCTGTGACGCGTACTGATGAAGAGATATTCGGGAATTTCGTGAAACCGGCCGAGCAACGACATTCGCGCCAGCAACACTCCATCCGCGTTGACATAGCTGCCCTGCGGCGGGAGTTGGCGCAGAGCAGACATCCGCATCACGCCGAAGATCTGGTAGCACATATCGCCACCCGTCATCAGTATTCCCCGGAAACGTTCGACCGGGTCATTTGAATCAGTCTTCATCGGCGTGATGTAGTTCCTGATAAACGTTCCGTTTTCATCGACCTCCTTTGTCCTTGAGTGGGCCACCACGCAGTTGAGGTCGCTCTCCAGGACCTCAACGCACTGCCGCAGGAAGTCTGGTTCTATCAGGTCATCGACGGCGGCTTGCTTGAAATACTTTCCCGTAGCAAGTTCGTATACGCGGCGCGCATTCCAGCCCGCACCCATGTTCTTCTCGCTTCGGTAATAGCGGATGCGGCGGTCGCGCTTA
>JBJMGM010000214.1:0-162033 GCA_045807905.1 Bryobacteraceae bacterium
CGTTTGCACCGGACCAAGCTGCATCGAAGCCGGAACTGATCCCGCCACAAAGTCCCTGCCCCGCTCATCGCGGACGATCCAACCCATCTCGATAGTCCGGACCGCCTTCTGCGAACGGTTTCTCACTTCCACTCGCGGCGCTCTCACTTGATTCCCAAACACACGCGCCGCCCCGCCCATAGCTTGCACCGGCGAACTTGGAAACAAGACCGCCCCAACATTCACGGCTTGCTCGCCTTTCGGTACTGACGCCGGTGCACGCAGCAGTTCCAATCCAAGCTGCGGCGGACTTCTGTCCTGCAACCCAAAGTTCAGCTCTTCCCGCAATTGCGCCAGCCTCCCGGCCTCCAGCAGACCGGCCAAATAGCGGCGGTCGCGCCGGGCCTCCAATTCGTACACCGTTAACGCTCGCCGCGAATCAAGCTTGTCCGGGCCGTAGTACGAGAGATCACTGAATAGTGCGCAATCGAGTGTCACTTGCACCATTGCACCCTCATTCTTGGCAACGTTTAAGGGCCGCAACAACTCCATATCGATCCGCACCGGAAACACTTCTCCGGGCTGAACGTTCAAGCTCGGTACGGTAACCGATCCCTTACCGGAAGGCGTCAGGTCCTGAGCTTCCACTCGCAGCGTCAGGCCACATATGGTTTTGTTTCCTGTGTTCCTCAATTGAAGCGACGTATGAAGATCGAGCGCCATCGAGGCCCGAAGTACCCGTGCGGTCGTAGATCCGAGACTAAAGGAGACGAATAGCACCGGCGAGTCATGTGGAAACTCAACCTCCACCCAACGCCCGCTGGCATCCTCCGCAAGCGCACACGCCGTTACCAGGGTGCCCAGCGCAAGCACCAGCCCCACTCGTCTCGCGCTACTCGCCATATACGTTCGTGATCGTGACCTCACCCGTGTCTTCGTCCACGAATCGCGCGCCCAAGGAAGAACTGCCTGCCAGCGATATCACGGCCGAAGGTGGATGAAGTATGGTCAGCGTGGCCCCTTGAGCCCGGACCGCGATGCCTTCAGGCGTTGTTCGTACTACACTGCCGATAATCTGGGGAACCTCGATCCCTATCGATCGCCGAATCGAAGCCGTGAGATGATCTCGCTGTTCGCTGGGAACATTCGTCAACCAGCCTGCGAGAAATAACATCGCAAGACCCACCGTCACCCACAGGCCCGGCGTCCTCAGTATTCGGCGGCGCCCGACCTTTTCGATGCACCGCGCGGCCGCTACCCCGACGGCGATGTTCCCGAGCATCTCGCGTTCTAAGCGGGCCCAGTCTGCGGTTGCCTCAAAGGCCGTGAGCGTCTGACGATTCGCTTCCTGCTGCAGTTCGTCACCTGCGGAACGGAAACGTAAGACCTGCTCTTCGCAATCGGCGCATCTCCCGATGTGGCGGCCAATCCGCCAACGCCTGATCCATGCGATATCGCCTTTCGAATAGAGCGCCAGAGTCTCCAAATCCGGATGGCCAGCGTTGCGCGCCTTTTTGGATCTCATGACGATTTCCTCGTTTCCAGATACCGCTTGAACTTGATCCGCGCGTTTGCGATATGCGAGCGCACAGTGGCCATAGAGCAGTTCATCTGCCTGGCAACCTCGTCGGCGGGCATATCTTCAACGTCGCGCAGCAGCAGCGCCATTCGCTCCCGCGCCGTCAGCATGGCCAACCCGCCATCCAACTGCACTTTCCGCTCTCCTCGAAGCAACAGCTGCTCAGGACTATCTGCCCCCGCCAGCCTGCCCTCTGCTAGCTCAGTAACGTCCGTAAAAGCGCATTTCCTGTTCCGCCTTAAAAAATCAATCGCCGTATTGCTCGCAATTCTCGACAGCCACTGCGCCGCCCTGTCGAGGTCCTTTAATTGCGACTGTCGTTGTAAGGCCTTAATGAATGTCTCTTGCGTCAGATCCTGAGCATCGTCAACATTCCCGACGATGCGGTAGATCAGTAAAAAGATGCGACGCAGATTCGCCTGCACAAATCGCGTCTGGGCGTCCGGCGCGGTTTGAAACTGCGCATCGGAAATGGGAGGCAGAGGCTCGCTCACGCACTCCTCCAAAACCCGCGGATAGCGTGGGCCGTCCAGTCGCGCCCCGGAGTTCCTTCCGTCCCGCTGCTGCATTCCCCTACAAAGGAATGACGAACTACCACCACAAACGTGCAGGACCGCGGTGACATGGGACGTTATCTTAAATATATATGAGATCTGTGGCCGTCATCGGCATTGGGAAAACCGCTTTTGGCGCCTTCCCGGACCGCGATCTTCGGTCTCTGGCCGTCGAGGCAATCGGCCACTCAATTGCCGACGCCAACCTCTCTCCCAAAGATGTCGAAGCCTTTTATCTCGGCAATTTCGCCGGGCCCTCGTTTGTGGGCCAAAACCATCTGGCTCCTTACGTCGGCACCGCGGCGGGCTTTGAAACCATTCCTTGCACGCGTATTGAAGACGCCTGCGCCTCTAGCGGGTCGGCATTTTTCCATGCCTGGCAAAGCGTAACGGCTGGCATTTACGACGTGGTCGTCGTGGCCGGTGTGGAAAAAATGACCTCCCAGACTACGCCGCGCGTGACCGAAATCCTCGCAGGTGCTGGGGACATGTCTGGCGAGGGGCGCGCTGGAGCCACCTTCCCCGCCCTGTTCGCGATGATCGCCCAACGGCATATGCACCAATACGGCACTACTCGTGAACAACTGGCCGCTGTCGCCGTCAAAAATCACGCCAACGGCGCAAAGAATCCGTTGGCCCACATGCGCAAGGTCATCAGCCTTGAACAGGCACTCGCGGGCAGGCCGATCGCCGAGCCGCTCACGGTCTACGATTGTTCGCTCATCAGTGATGGCGCTGCCGCCCTGGTTCTCGTTCCACTCGAGCACGCCAGTCGATACACTACACGGCATGTACGCGTATTGGGCGTCTCGCAAACGTCCGATCACGTCGCTCTTGACAGCAAAGACGATATCACCTGTTTCCCTGCCGTTAAGTCCGCCGGCGAGAAGGCCTACACAATGGCGGGACTCGGACCGGCAAATATCGAACTCGCCGAAATCCACGATTGTTTTACAATTGCTGAAATCATCGCCAGCGAAGATCTCGGATTTGTCGAAAAGGGCAATGGCGGACCATTTGCCGCGGCAGGTTGCAGCGCCATCGATGGCCGCCTTCCCATCAACACCAGTGGAGGCCTGAAATCGAAAGGTCATCCTGTCGGCGCAACCGGCGTCGGCCAGATTTGTGATCTCACCATGCAAATCCGTGGCGATGCCGGCGATCGTCAGGTCCGTCGCCATCGCATCGGCCTAGCCCAAAATCTTGGCGGATCAGGCGCAACCTGCGTAGTCACGATCCTAGGGGCAGCCTAAGTGGACCGCGCAGAACCAGGTGACGGCATCGTCTACACAGAGACGATCGTCCACTCGCCTCCCGAACAATTCGCTGCTGATGTCCCCTACCAGGTGGCGATTATCGATGTTGAAGGAGGCCGCCGCGTGACAGTTCGCATTCTCGGCAAAGAGCCGCATGAGCGCGCCCGGATCGGCGACCGAGTCACATTTGTCGAAGAGCGGGACGGTGTCGGCTACTATCGCCGTGTTGCATGATGCGCTGACAAACTCCTCGCGCATTCCATCGCGGCGCTCAATAAACTAACTCTATGACCTTCACTCGCCGCGAATTTGCCCGCGTTATCGGCGTCGGTGCTGCCGCATCATCGTTCACTCCCGCCGCTCGCTCACTGAACCAATCGCCCGATACGCAACAGCCCGGCAGACAGCCGCGGAAGGTCGGCTACTGCATTGTTGGTCTGGGGCGAATTTCCATGGATCATTTCATGCCCGCCTGCAAAATGTCTCAGCACTCGCGGGTGACCGCGCTCGTCAGCGGCCATCGCGATAAAGCGGAAAACATGGCATCACAGTACAACGTGCCGACCAAGAACATCTACAGTTACGAAAACTACGACGAGATCGCCAACAACAAAGATATCGACGCTGTCTACATCGCTCTGCCGAACAGCATGCACGCCGAGTACACTATTCGCGCGGCAAATGCTGAAAAACACGTGCTGTGCGAAAAGCCGATGGCAACGACCGTCAAAGAAAGCCAAGCTATGATTGACGCTTGTAAGGCGGCAAACAAGAGGCTCATGATTGCTTACCGATGCCAGTATGAGCCCACCAATCTCCGCGCCATCCAACTCATCCGGGATGGCAAACTCGGAACTATCCAGGCGATTGAAAGCGCAAACGGCTTCACGGAACATGCCGGCGAGTGGCGGCTCCACAGGAAATTAGCGGGAGGCGGTCCCCTGATGGACGTCGGTATCTATTCCCTGAATGCCTGCCGTTATCTCACGGGCGAAGAACCCGCCCACCTCGAGGGCTACGCTTCAGTGATCGATCACGATGGCCGATTCAAAGAGGTCGAAGAAAACGTGTCCTGGACCATCAAGTTTCCGTCAGGCGTTGTCGCAAGCTGCAACACAACGTACGGCGCCGAGATGCCCGGCTTCTTCCGCGTGCACGGCTCGAAAGGCATGATTCATATGGAGCCTGCTTTCTCCTACCAAGGCCTGCACCTTAGGGCGAAAATTGAAGGTGAGCCGCCTATCGACGAACCCAATAACCAGAAGGACCCGTATCAGTTCGTATTGGAAGCCGACGACTTCGCCGAATGCATTTCGCAGAACAAAGAACCAAAGGCCAACGGCGAAGAAGGTCTGCGCGACATGCGGTGGATGGCCGAGATTTACAAATCAGCGGGTCTGAAACAAGGATAAAGCGCTGCCCTTCCAAGCAATTTAGGGAGTGTTCCCTTCCCGCTCCGCCGCCTTGTCTACCAACCTGGTAAGTGATGCCAAGAGATCAACTGGTACCGGAAAGACGACCGTCGAATTCTTTTCGGCGCCGATCTCGACCAGCGTCTGCAAATATCGCAACTGAATCGCGACCGGCTGTTTTTGAATCTGCTCCGCGGCCATGCTCAGTTTCTCTGCCGCCATGTACTCGCCTTCGGCGTGAATGATTTTGGCCCTGCGCTCGCGCTCCGCTTCGGCTTGCCGGGCTATCGCCCGTATCATCTGATCGGGCAAATCCACTTGCTTCACTTCCACCAGCGTCACCTTTACGCCCCAAGGCCCCGTATGCTGATCGAGCACTGCCTGCAGCCGAACGTTAATCTTTTCTCGCTGACTCAGCAATTCGTCCAATTCCACCTCGCCGAGAACACTGCGCAGCGTCGTCTGAGAAAGCTGGCTTGTGGCGTAGAGAAAGTTAGTAACCTCTATAACGGCGCGCACTGGATCGATAACACGAAAATACACGACTGCATTCACTTTCACGGTCACGTTGTCCCGTGTCACTAAATCTTGCGGCGGAACCTCAAACGCTTCGATTCGCAGAGACATTCGCACCATGCGATCGAGCGGCGTAAATACCAGAATGATGCCTGGGCCCTTCGGCTCGTGCAACACTCGGCCCAACCGGAAAATCACGCCACGCTCATACTCAGCCAGGATCTTCACGGACGAGATCAGGTAGAAGACTAAAATAATCAGCAGAATAATCAACCCGCCTGAGAAGAGCTGGCTTGGCATACTTTAAATCGCCTCCACGTATAGAATTAAATTCCCCTCAGCGCGTTTTATGGACACGCGTTGACCCGCGGCGATCGCCTGATCACTTCGCGCCCGCCAATACTCACCACGCACAAACACCGTGCCCTCTGGATTGATCTCCGTTCGTGACACGCCAATCTCACCCACCAGCGTCTCAATACCCGTCAGGCGCTTGCTTTTCCGTGCCCGCATTCCAAGCAGACCAAGAAAGATCGTGATAGTACCGAACGCTGCCGAGATCGCAATCGCCACCCCAGGCGTGATGCGCCGCGGTCCCTGTAGCAGCGCGAGCGCCCCGAACCCGAGCAATATCGTGCCCGCAACGCCCGAAATCATGTGAGTGTAGTACTTCAGCTCGATCGTCAGCAACATGACCGCGAGCACAAGAAGCGTTAAACCATACCAGGTAGGAGAATCTCGGTAGATTCCATATGCGCCCGTGCAGATCAGCAGCACGCCCAACAGGCCCGGCAGAACCATCCCCGGAGCATGCAATTCCCAATACACGGCAAGTGCTCCCAGCACCAGCAGCAAGAATGCAATGTTGGGATCGGCTAAAGCAGCACCCAGCATAAATGAAGTTTAACGGGCTTTGCATAACCGCTGCGGCTTGCCATCCGTCTTTCTAACCAGAGACAACGTCTCTTACAGGAAAAAAACAATGAGAAAACAAATCTTTTCAGCCGTCCTATCGGCATTCTTTGGGCTTGGAGTTTTGGCTGCCGCTCCTCAGACTCAGGATCAGTCAAACACAGAGCAGCATAAGGAATCCCGCCACACACGTCAAGCCGACCCGCAACAGCAGGTCAACCGGCTCGGCAAGACGCTGAACCTCACTGAAGACCAGAAGAACAAAATTCTGCCCATCTTGACAGACCGGCAACAACAGATGAAAGGCGTCCATGAGGACAGCGCGCTTTCACAGCAGGATCGCAGGACAAAAATGCGTAGCCTCTGGGAAGATAGCAATTCCAAGATCAAAGCAGTGCTGAATGACGATCAAAAGCAGAAATACGATCAGATGCAGCAGCAGAGGCGTGATCGGATGCAGGAGCACCACCAGGACCGAAACGAAAATAGCACGGAATCCAAGTAATTGCCGTGGTGGTCATCGAGAGAACGGCACAAGCCGTTCTCTCGATGAAACTCTAGGCTGTTTTCGTCTGAGCTGCGTTTTCCGGCGCGATAAGCGTCAGTTTTGAGCAGTTGATCTGCAACTTTATCGCAGCTTTCCGCCCGGAGGCCAGGTCCATCACAAGGAAACCCCATGGCTCTGCGAAATGATCGTGCGTATTAGCGGCAACACCAGACAGCTTCTTGTCCAGCTCCTTCCGTAGCTGCGCTACTTCGTGATTTCCTGCATCCGCGGCGGGCTGTTTATCAAAAAACTCCAACACTCGGGCCAGCGCCTCCCCTACATCATGCATCGCGCCAGCCCACCACTTGATCGCGGTGTAATCCGAGCTAATCGCCGGGATGTACTCAGAAGCGAACCCATGCGCTCCGAGCACAGTCGGAAACGTTGGCGTTCCTTCCTGCATCGCTCCCCAAAGCGCATCATCCCGTAAGGGGCGCAGACGGGCATCCCCAACCGATGCATCTGGAATGATCGTTGCAGCCATCGCTTGCCGTCCCAAATCTTCGTATTCGCTTTGCGGACGTGCATTGCCTTGCAAATCCAGGAACAGAGCTCGAAATGTCTCATCATCGTAGTGCGAGTCAAGGTACAGAGTGGCAGGGCCAAACGACGCCACCTTGCTGACCTGTGCCAACTTACTCTGCAACTGTTCAGGTGAAATCAGCTTCAACGCCTCGGCAATTTGAAGGTAGTCTCGAATGTTTGAAAAATTCGCCTTCTGGTGAAGCTCGAAAACCGAGTAACTGGTAGTAATTGTCGGGGCTTGAAACACGGTTTTACTCGCACGATAAGTTACCGTTACGAGAAAACTTTCCGCCAGAACTTTCCTTAGCTTACCGCTATTTCTTGCGAAGTTATTGCTGTCAAACTGAATGCGATTCGCGCCCACCTCGTCCGTGATCGTGATATCGCCCACCTGTTGGTCGACAATGATGGTCCCTTTCTGGAACAAAGTGCTGACGGATCCATAATTGAAGATTCCTAGCAGGTTTACCTTGAGGATTTTCTTTCCTTCCCGCAATGTCGCGAAAACACTCTTTAGCGGTTTGACTCCGGCCAAAGTGGATTGCTCGATCCTGCTCAAATCGCCGTCTAACGCGTCGTGTACGGCCTGCCTTCCATTCGCATCCAAGGCATCCAGATCAATCTCATAGCTGAAGGCCGTCGAAGTCGTATCCAGAAAATCAAACTCACTTTTCAGGGACAGCTCTAGGCTGCGCTCTATCGCGGTCTTGACGGCTGCTCCTATCGTCGATATTCGTTCATCCGTGAGTCCCGCCTTAGAAAACACCTCTTTGTCCGGAACCGGATCGGCGCTCACCGCTCTTAGCACGCCCCGTATGAGATCGAATGCTCCCAGGCTCGCGGATGCGCCGACCTCCGCAGCCGCGGTGACACTGAAATCCGAGCCGCGCTTCTTTTCATACCCGAGCTGAAATGTGCGACCAGCCAGTCGCCGTATCCGCACTTGGTATTCGCCGGTGACCGTGTATGCTGCGCGGACACTCAACGAACCACCTTCCTTTACATGCAGCATGCCCTCTGCAACCACCGTGTTCACCGTCGCCAGTGGATTCACGGCACTCAGAAGATTCGCGCTGGCCGAAAATGTCAGTGATCCCGTCCCTTCTACGGTTGCCACGCTGCCCGGCGGCATGCTCTCTATGTCTTGCAAATCGCCTGGAGCAACAAAGTTTTGAAATAGCGTCTGAATCGCCGGGACAATTTGATCATTCAACGCGAAAAGCCGATAATTCTTCAGAACGGTTTCACTTCCGGCGCTAAATCCGAACCCAAGGTCGCCGGAGTCGCCTGACAGCCCGACGTCCACACTCGCTTGGATGCCCGCGCCTACAAACGCGTGCTGTTGATCCGGTATCGGAATCTTGTCGCGAAAAGGATCGTCATCTTCATCGAAAAGCGCCTCCCCTTTATGTATCTCGACAATGCCTGCCAATTCGGGCTTTACCCTCAGGTCTACACCGGTGGCGCCCAACTCAATCGACTTGTCGAAAGAGAAACCAGCCGCTTGCGAGGCGAACGGATCTTCCCCAATTTGAAGACCCTGAATCGGCTTCTTATTATTCAGCGTTGCCGTTACCACGCCCGGGTTTTTCAGGTATTTCAGAAATACAGATAGCGGATTAGGGGAAACATCAACGACGAGTCCGAACCCGTCACGAAGTTTGACTGTGGACATCGATTCTCCCTTTTGGTTCTTGGGAGTTTATCAAAATCCACTTCTTTATTGGCCGCTCGATGCCGATTCCGCGTGCACCAGCTTCTGCGGCTTGATGGGAGACTTTTCGATTTTCTGTTGCTTTCCGGGTCGCTCGCGCTTATCGAAAAGCGCAAGCCTCACAGGATGACCGGATCGCATCGACTCCAAAAGCGCTTCAACTA
The DNA here is from genome assembly GCA_045807905.1 of Bryobacteraceae bacterium. Taxonomy (GTDB): domain Bacteria; phylum Acidobacteriota; class Terriglobia; order Bryobacterales; family Bryobacteraceae; genus Bog-105. The sequence goes on from JBJMGM010000214.1 coordinate 9,159, forward strand.
CTCGAATATCCGCCAATCCCTCATATCCCGAGGGCTCCGGATCCGTACGATTCAGGATGCAATCGGAAAAGTATTCGATCTCAGCCCCGAACTGGTCCACTTTGTCGAACGAACTCTCCTTTTCCTTGCCGTTGACCTTCATACCCAACTTGGAGTCCGAGTGATAATCGAACGCCGGTTGCAACGATAGCTCCCCTTTCGTGCCAACCACCTGATATGCGTCCGCCGTAGCGGCGCCAAAACTGCATGTAAAAACCGCTACCCGATCGCCGGGAAAACGCAGAATGCCTGTCGCCATCTCGTGTACTTCGGTGAAGCGCGGATCGCCGCCTCTAGCTCCCACGCCAATGACTTCAATCGGCTCATCTTGGAACAGATACCTTGCCCCGTTGATCTGATACACGCCCATATCCATAAGCGGGCCGCCGCCAAGATCTCTCTTGAGGCGCACATTGCCCTCGGCTACCTGCTGGCTGAAAACGGAGCTGAAGATTCTTGGCTCGCCGATCTCGCCGTCCTTGATCATTTCGATTGCCTTCAAATTGGCGGGCTCAAAGTGCAGCCGGTACGCAATCATCAGCCTGATCTCGTTTTCTTCGGCAGCGCGTATCATCTCTTCGCATTCGGCCACGCTGTCCGCCATGGGTTTTTCGCAAAGCACGTGAATACCTGCCCGCGACGCCCGAACCGTGTAGTCCTTGTGCATGTTGTTAGGCAACGCAATATACACTGCGTCGATGAAGCCGCTGCGCAGAAGGCCGTCATAACCTCCATAGTCGATCGTTTGTGGGACCTGGTACTTCTTCCCGAGCTCTTCCGCCTTTACCCGGTCGTCCGTGACCAAGGCCGCAAGCTCTGAATTCCTGGCGTTTTTAAACGCCGGCAACACCACTTCCTGCGCAATCCAACCTAATCCAACCACTGCATATCGCACCGTCTTCGAATCAGCTTTGCCTGTAGCAAACAGCGCCATGTAGGCCCCCTTTGGCGAACAATCGCCTCATAAACTGGATGCACCCACACTGGCCATGTTTCAATGCATCGCCACTTAAGGTCCCCGATTCACATCAAAGAGCCATGAGCACTGCCGAGAAAGACCCGGTTTGCGGAATGCAAGTGGATCCTCTAAAAGCCGCTGGCAGCAGCGATTATCACGGGAAGACTTACTATTTCTGCGGCACCGGTTGCCTAAATAAATTTGAAAGCAACCCCGGTCGATTCCTCGAGCCGCAGCCGCCCGCTAAGGTCTTGGCGGAGTCTCCCATTTCCTCGTCCGCGCAAACCAGCATCGAGTACACCTGCCCGATGCACCCCGAAGTCCGCCAAATGGGACCCGGGACATGCCCGAAGTGCGGCATGGCGCTCGAGCCGGTCAGCATCACAGGCGACGAGCTAGACCCTGAGCTTCCTGCTATGAAGCGCCGGTTCTGGATTAGCGTGGTTTTCACCGTCCCACTCCTTGCACTCATGTTGCTGGAAGTTTTGCACGGCCACAAATGGCTCAACCCGACAAACAGCGCCTGGGTTCAATTCGCTCTCTCCACGCCCGTGGTGCTTTGGGGAGGTTTGCCGTTCTTCCAGCGCGGGTGGGCCTCCCTCGTAAACCGCAGCCTGAATATGTTCACCCTCATCGCGCTAGGCACCGGAACGGCATACCTATTCAGCCTGTTCGCCGTGCTCTTCCCGCATCTCGTGCCTGCGTCTTTCCACGACCAAGCCGGACAGCTGCCTCTCTATTTCGAACCCGCCGCCGTTATCACCACGCTCGTCCTCCTCGGCCAGGTTCTCGAACTTCAGGCCCGCAGTAAAACGAGTAGCGCTCTCAAATCTCTCCTCGGTTTGGCCCCGAAAACTGCGCGGCTTGTTGAGGACGGAAATGAGCACGATGTCCCGTTAGCAGAAATTCACATAGGAGACCGCCTTCGCGTCCGTCCCGGCGAGAAAGTCCCGGTCGACGGTTTCGTTCTCGAAGGGACCAGCTCAGTCGACGAATCTATGCTCACGGGGGAGTCGATACCCGTCGAGAAGACCGCTGGCGCGCGCGTCACCGGAGGTACCGTCAACGGCACTGGAAGTTTCCTAATGCAAGCAGATCGCCTCGGTAATGACACCCTACTCAGTCAAATTGTTCGCCTCGTCACGGAAGCGCAACGAACTCGCGCTCCCATCCAACGTCTGGCCGATTTAGTCGCATCTTATTTCGTCCCCGCCGTAGTGCTTGTCGCAATCGTCACGTATATTGTGTGGGCTGTTTACGGGCCAGCGCCGCGCCTCAGTCACGCGCTCGTGAATGCCGTCGCAGTGTTGATCATTGCTTGCCCGTGCGCTCTTGGACTCGCGACACCCATGTCCATCATGGTCGGTACCGGCCGTGGTGCAACGGCGGGAGTCTTGGTCCGCAATGCCGAGGCTCTAGAGCTACTCCAGAAAGTAGACAGGTTGGTCGTCGATAAAACCGGCACCCTCACCGAAGGCAAGCCAAAGGTAACCACGATTGAGCCCGCCAGCGGCTTTTCTGAATCTGAGCTATTGCAGTTGGTGGCAAGCCTTGAGCAACCGAGTGAGCACCCACTGGCTGCTGCCATCGTCTCAGCAGCTAACGCCCAAAATATCGCTCTTCAAAAAGTGGATGCATTTCAGTCCATGACAGGGTTGGGCGTGAAAGGAAACATCAATAATCACGCAGTGCTGGTGGGCAACCGCGAGTGGCTCCAAAACTCGGGCATCGGCTCAGCGGTCGAGATACAGCACCTCGCCGCTCGTGCAGAGTCGTTGCGCGCAGATGGTCAATCGATCATCTTCGCTGCTGTCGACGGAAGACCCGCCGGGCTAATCGGAGTGTCCGATCCCATCAAGCCATCCACACTCGAAGCAGTCAAATTATTGCATCAGGAGCATGTCCGAATCGCCATGCTCACGGGTGACAGCCGCACCACCGCGCTTGCGGTCGCCAAACGTGTGGGCATCGATGATGTGGAAGCCGAAGTACTCCCCGGCCACAAGGCGGACGTTGTCAGGAAATTGCAAGCCGCAGGCCACACCGTCGCAATGGCAGGAGATGGAATCAATGACGCCCCGGCACTCGCGGCAGCTCACGTCGGTATCGCCATGGGCACAGGCACCGATGTCGCCATCGAGAGCGCAGCTATCACGCTTCTGCACGGAGATCTGCGCGGTATCGCCCGCGCCCTGCGCCTCAGTCGCGCCACGATGCGGAACGTCCGCCAGAATCTTTTCTTTGCGTTCGTCTATAACGTGCTGGGCGTGCCCATCGCGGCCGGCGTCTTGTATCCGTTCTTCGGAGTCCTGCTCAGTCCAATGATCGCGAGCGCCGCCATGACCTTCAGCTCAGTTTCCGTGATCACGAACGCGCTCCGGTTGCGGAAAGTGAAACTGTAATTCACTTTTTCTGCTTGCGCTCAAATCGGCGAATTGCAGAATCCACCAGCTCCATCGCACGCTCTGGGCCCGCAACCCCTTTCACCTCGTCCCGCTTCCCGGAATTTTTGTTGTACAACCCCAGAAACTCCTTCACCTGTTCGACTAGCGAATGCGGCAGATCTGAGATCGACTTCACCTCTGCATAATCAAAAGACCGCAGCGCCACGGCGATGACGCGGTCGTTCTTCGCTTCCTTTCCCTCCTCTTTCTGCACGATCTCCACCACACCGACCAGCCGTACCTGCAGCAGGCAGCCTACATGCGCCGGCTCATCCATTAGGACGATCACGTCCAGAGCGTCTCCATCTTCTGCTAGTGTCGAGGGGATAAATCCAAAATCGAACGGAAAACTGAAACCCTGCGGCAGTAGATTCGAGAGCGAAAACAATCCTGAATCAGGCTCGTACTTAAATTTGTTTCGCCGCCCTTGCGGCGTCTCGATAATCGCCTTGCATTCCCTTTTTTCGCGATCAAGCTCATGAGGCAGTTTGCTGATGTCTTCCATACGCGCGTCTTGATTGTAGCCACCCCACAAGAGCGCGTAACATGCTACATGTGCAGAACTGGCGGGGCTCCTGCTCTGCGCAGCCTTGTTTCGGCCAGAATACTTACTACCCGAGAACGCCCAGTAAACACGTCTGAAACACTCCCCGGCAACGAACAATCACACGGGTGAATGGCAGCAGTAAAGAAACGATCTCCCGCACGGAAAAAAAGCACGCCGAAGCAGAAGAACGACATCCTCTCGATAGCCCAGAAAAATTTCGGGTTTGACTCCCTTCGCCCTGGACAAGAAGATGCCATACGTGCCCTTCTTGCCGGCCGGGATACGCTCGTCGTCCAGCCGACAGGCTCTGGCAAATCCGCCATTTATCAAATCGCCGCGTTGATGAGAGAGGGCGCGACACTCGTCATCTCGCCGCTCATCGCTCTGCAAAAAGACCAGGTCGACTCGATTAACGCCCAGAATGCCGCCGACGCCGTGGTTATCAACTCCACTCAGCGCGTCTCAGAAACTCGCGAGACCATGGAAAAAATCGAGGAAGGAAGCGGGAAGTACATTTTTCTCGCGCCCGAACAACTGCGCAAGCAAGAAACTATCGAGACACTCCTCCGCGCTGACATTTCGCTCTTCGTTGTGGACGAAGCACACTGCATCAGTGAGTGGGGCCACGACTTCCGCCCCGACTACCTCCAACTCGGGCCAGCCATCGAACGGCTCGGTCATCCCCGCGTTCTTGCCATGACAGCTACCGCGTCGTCCGAGGTCCGTCAAGAGATTGCGGAGCGCCTCGGCATGCGTGATCCGAAAATCTTCGTCCACGGCTTTGATCGCCCCAACATCTATCTGCGAGTCGACCGCTTCCCCGAGGAAGCGGAAAAATTGCAGGCCCTTGTCCATCGAGTCCGTTGGGCCGACAAGCGGGGCATTGTCTACGTCGCGACCAGAAAGAACGCAGAAGAGATCATGCGCATGCTGGGCGAAGAAGGCGTCGAAGCGCTTTTCTATCACGGAGGGCTCAAAGCATCCGAGCGTGACGAAATCCAGGAGCGCTTTATGTCCGGTCATGCTGAAGTCATCGTCGCGACGAACGCCTTCGGCATGGGGGTCGACAAGGCCGATATCCGCTTCGTCTATCATTACGAGGTCAGCGATTCGCTCGATTCCTATTACCAGGAAATCGGCCGCGCTGGCCGCGACGGGGAGAGAGCGGAAGCAGTGCTGTTCTTCCGCCAGGAAGATCTCGGCGTACAAAAATTCCGGGCTGGAGAAGGTAAGCTCGAACCAGAAAAAATCGAGCAAGTCGCCGACGCTATCGCCGATCAGGAAGGCCCGGTAGAGCCGGAAGAGATCGCGGATAAGACCGACCTGTCGGAGCGAAAGCTCACTACCGTTATCCACCGCCTCGAAGATGTCGGTGCCCTTGAAGTTCTACCCACTGGCGAGGTTCAATTGGCTGAAGAAGCAGACGTAACCGAGGCTGCCCGGGCCGCCGCCGAAGAACAGGAACATCGAAAAGACATCCGGAAAGAGCGCTTGCGCCAGATGCAAGAGTACGCTGACACGAGCAGTTGCCGCCGCGAGCATCTGCTCCGCTACTTCGGCGACGAATTCACAGGCCCTTGCAACAACTGCGATAACTGTGACGCGACAGCGCCTGACATTAAGGTAGACCCGAGCGTTGGAACTCGTCGTGAAGTCGCGTAGCGCTAATCTTTACTGCCCCACCGCCATAGGGTAATCCCCGTGTGCCCCATCCCGGATTGGAACGGTTGCGGCCCGCTCGGTCAGATGCAGTCCATAGAGCTTGCGATATGTCTCGCTCGTCTTCGATAATTCGTCGTGGTTGCCGATTGCCTCGATGCAGCCCTCCGCAAACACGACTACCAGGTCTGCATCCCGTATCGTAGAGAGCCGGTGAGCGACGATGAAGCAGGTGCGTTCGCGAGTCACCTCTTGCATTCCCGCTTGGATCAGCCGCTCACTCTCGGCATCTAAGTGACTGGTCGCCTCGTCGAAGATGAGAATTTTCGGGTCGCGGATGATCGCTCGCGCAATCCCGATTCTCTGGCGCTCACCGCCCGAAAGTTTGAGGCCTCTCTCTCCCACCGGCGTGCTGTACCGCTTTTCACAGCGCTGGATGAAACCGTCGGCTTGAGCCATTCGCGCTGCCCCCTCCACTTCGGTATGCGCAACTTGCTCGCGTCCGTAGGCGATGTTGTCCAGAATGGGCCGTGAGAATAGTTCTATTTCTTGCGGCACGACTGCGATCTGTTCACGAAGACTCTCCTGGGTTATCTCGCGTATATCTACACCGTCCACCAAGATGCTGCCGTCCTGCGGATCATACAATCTCTGCAGCAGGCTCATGAGCGTGCTCTTCCCTGCTCCGCTAGCGCCCAGAAGCGCAACTTTGGCTCCCGAAGGGACATACAAATTCACATCTTTCAATGTCCATCGTGATGTGCCTTCATACCGGAATGACAGGTTGCGGAACTCCACAGAAGGTGTCCCCCCAGCTATCCTTCTCGCGTGTTGAGCATCGAAAATACTCGAGCCCTGCTCAAGTATTTCGAATAGCCGCTCGGTGCGTGATAGATTCCGCCGCAGCTTCGGCAAAATAATCGAGAGCTGCGAAATCGGCCCGTACACCATGTCTTGTAGTGCCATGAACAGCACGTAGTCGCCTACCGTACATCGTCGCGTCAGGACAAAGTAGCCGCCCAGCGCGATGACACTTACCCGGCCTGCAGTCGCGATGTACGTTTGCACATTCTCGATCACCGCCCAGAGCCTTTCGCCCCGATACTGCTTAACCCGAGCGATGTACATCAGCTTGCGTTGTGTCGACGCCTCCCGCTTCTCCTGGGCAAACTTCTTCACAACTCTCACATTGCTCGCGATGTCATACGATTCCTTGCTCACCGCCTCGAACGCGGAGTTCACACTTCGCTCGACCCGGTGCATCTGGCGGCCGAGGCGTCCGACTGTCAACACATAGGCGGGGAGGGGCAGAAACACCGCAATCGCAATATACGGATTCTTCGCCAATAGTGCGACCAGCACTCCTACAAAAACCAAAAGCGGCGGAACCAGGTTCTGCCCCAAAATCTCGTACAGCACGATAAAAATCGCCGTTCCGCCCCGGTCAAGTGCCCCGACTACCTCGCCCGTGTTGCACCTTCCGTGATATTCGGTGTCCAGGCGCAGGAAATTTAAGAATGCGGCGTTCTTCACTTCGTCTTCGCACTGTGACGCCGCGAGATACAGCCGGTAGTTGTAAAAGGAGCGAAGTAGCCTGGTCGTGGCTGTCACGGCAAAGATGCCGATACCCGAAATGATCAGAATTCGTATGGCCTGCCCCTGGCGGCCGGAAAGCGAGCCTACGATTTCATCGATCAGCCGGCGTGCAAAGAAAGGGACCGCTATGTCCAGTCCAGCCGTAATGAAGATAAGCGCCGAGAGGCCGACCAGCGTCCATCGATGCCGGCCCAATAACGAGATGATCTTCCAAGCAAGGGATCTCTCGTCCGCTCCGGCTATTTCGGAGCTTTCCCCTACGTTCGCCACCGTACATAAGTGCTCTAAAGCTTTTTCCTTTTCTCATTATGAAACACCGAAATTGTAAATATTTGAACGTAAATCACTTAACACCTGGTTCGTTTCGCAAAAAGAGGGGTGCCGGAATTCTTCCAACCTCGATTGTTATACTTGTCGTGTCGTCGAACGCTGGCCGGCTCTACGTCGGTGGCCTGAGCGTAAAGAAATGTTCATAAGCCTCCAGGAGCTGCAGTTACGCACTGTTCGCTTTCGAGTAGATATTCCCCCTGGCGAAATTGAGTACGGCAAAGACATTACCCAGTCATCCGTGCTGCATACAGAGGGAACGGCCCAGTTGCTGAACCGCTCGCTGGGCGAAATACGAATTCAAGGGACGCTTTCGGTCTCCGGTCAGGCCCTCTGCGACAGGTGCGTCGAAGCGGCCACCTTCCCGATCGACACGCAGTTTGATCTTGTGTATATGCCGGCTGAGGAAGCGGCTACCGCTTCTGAAAACGAGATCGGCCAGGCGGGACTCGAAGTGGGCTACTATGAGGGGGCCGGGCTGGCGCTGAACGACGTGGTTCGCGAGGTCGTCCTCCTGGCCCTCCCTATGCAGCTCGTTTGCGCCGAGGCGTGCAAAGGCATCTGTCCGGAATGCGGCGAAAACCGGAACCAGCGGCCTTGCGATTGCCACACCAAACCAGTCGACGACCGCTGGAGTAAGCTGAAGAATTTGCGGGCTGAGCTCGCCCCGCCTAACTGACCTGGGGCCCGAGCCGCCAAGATCTCGAATCGCACTTGAGAAACTAGGAGCTACTATGCCGAATCCAAAACGCCGCCATTCGAAGCGCCGAACGTCGACCCGTCGCGCGCACGACGCTTTGAGCATCCCGCAGCTTGCCGAATGTCCCAATTGCCACCAGAAGGTGCGTCCTCACCGTGCCTGCCCTCATTGCGGCAAGTACAAAGGCCGCGAAGTGCTTGAAGTTGTCGAGAGCTGATTGCTAAGCTCCTGATGTTCGCTTGATTCCCCCTGCATCTACGAAGGACTGAAAAAACCTCTTCCCCATGGTCACGATAGCCCTCGACGCGATGGGAGGTGATCAGTTTCCGAAGCCGGAAGTCGGAGGTGCCCTGGAAGCAGCTGCTTCCTTTGGCGTGAAGGTGATTCTCGTGGGACGTGAAGACGTCATCTACAAGGAACTGAACCACCACTCCAACTGGAAAGGGCTGCCCATCGACATTAAGCACGCTAGTGAGCAGGTCACGATGGAAGACAGCGCGGGTAAGGCTGTCCGGGCCAAGAAAGATAGTTCCATACGCGTTGCGTCGCGCCTGGTACGTGAAGGGGTCGCGCAGGGCCTTGTTTCAGCTGGAAATACGGGCGCCGTGATGGCAACTGCCAAGTTGGTTCAAGGCATGCTCCCCGGCGTCGACCGCCCGGCTCTCGCTTCTGCGTTTCCCACCTTAGGTGGCACGCCCGCGGTCATGATCGACGTTGGTGCGAACGTGGATTGCAGCCCCAAGATGCTCGCTCAATTCGCAGTGATGGGTGATATTTACTCCCGCGTTATCTTCCACACCAAAGAGCCGCGCGTCGGCCTTCTCTCAATTGGCGAGGAGGAACACAAGGGCAACGCCCTCACGCACGATGCGCTCCCTTTGCTGAAAAGCCTCAAGCACCTGAATTTCATCGGTAACGTCGAAGGACGAGACGTCTATACCGGTGAGGTCGACGTTATCGTTTGCGACGGCTTCGTCGGCAATGTCGCCCTAAAAGTGAGCGAGGGATTGGTCGACGTCATTCGGCAGTTGCTTAAGACATCTCTCAAGGCGAGCGTCACGCGCCAGGTTGGCGCTTACTTGGCCCAAGGTGCGTTCAACGAGTTTAAAAAGCGTGTCGATTACTCGGAATCCGGCGGTGCCCCGCTTCTGGGGCTAAACGGCATCTGCGTGATATGCCACGGTCGCTCCAATACCAAGGCCATCAAGAATGCCATCCGTGTCGCAAAGGAATTCGCAGAGGGCAGAATCAACGAGCGGATTGCAACGGAACTCAACGACTGGGCATCAGCTCAAGCAGGGTAGCCCTATGCGCCGCCGTTGCCGTCGACTAGCACCTCTGGCGCTCTGGGCTCTGAGCGTCGCTTCGCTAACCGCTGCTAAAGAGGACCCGGTCCATTGGACCCTCACGCCCGCCTCCGGAACCGCTCAAATCGCGCCCGGCAGTAAAGTCTACTTCGAGCTGAAGGCGAGCGTCGAGCCAGGGTGGCATCTATACTCCCCCACCACACCTCCAGGGGGGCCGATCATTACCACGATCAAGCTGGCCGATAATCCGGTTCTCCAGGGGTCTCGCATCTACCGGCCTCAACCCGTCCGCAAATTAGATCCCAACTTTCAGCTCGAAACTGAAACTTATACAAACAGCGCAACCTTCTTGATCGAAGCCGAGACCAGTAAGTCGGCGAATGGCAAGTCGAGGGTTGAAGCCATTGCACGCTATCAGGCTTGTTCGGATACCAAGTGCCTCAATCCGGTTCGGAAGGCAGCGACTACTGAGGTCGTTTTCAACACCGGCGCACCCGGAATTACCTTCAAAATCCCATCGGGCTACGCTCTGGTCCATGCAGGTAAGACATTTGCAGGAGCCCCCGTTGCAAAACCCACACCTAGCCCGGAACGAACCGACGCCTTGTTCCCCTTCCTGTTAACCGCATTTGGGTTCGGCCTGGCAGCGCTCTTTACCCCATGTGTCTTTCCCATGATCCCGATCACTGTTTCGTTCTTTTTAAACCAGAGCGCCAGGACCGGCAATCAAGCCAAGCACAGCGGCTGGACACAAGCCTTAGTCTTTTGCCTCGGAATTATCGGCTTGTTCACTGGTCTTGGGTTTTTGGTGACTGCAATCGCGGGGCCCTTTGGTGTCGTGCAGCTAGGCTCCAATCCCTGGGTGAACGGCTTTATCGCCATCGTCTTCTGCATATTTGGCATCAGCCTGCTGGGTGCGTTTGAGCTTCGCTTGCCCACTGGGCTGCTTACCAAGCTCGACCGTGCATCACAAGGTGGCGGTTACGCCGGCACTCTGCTCATGGGGCTAACCTTCTCTCTGACATCTTTCGCCTGCATTGGGCCGATTGTCGGACCTCTGTTGATAGCGACCGTTCAGTCCAAAGGTCCTCTTCCCGTGTTGGGGATGCTGGCATTTGCGACCGGACTGGCGGCGCCGTTCTTCTTTCTCGCTCTCTTCCCTGCTTACCTGAACAGGTTACCCCGCAGCGGTGCCTGGATGGCGCGCATCAAAATCGTGCTCGGTTTTGTCGTACTCGCCGTCATGCTGAAATACATGAGCAATGTCGACCAGGTTCTTCAGCTACACTGGCTCACTCGGGAGCGCTTTCTCGCCGCGTGGATCGTGCTGTTCACGTTACCTGGCCTTTATCTGCTCGGGCTTCTGCGCATGGAAGGAATCAAGCCAGACGAGTCGCTCGGCACCGCTCGCGCTCTTACCGCGGCGCTATTTCTGATTTTTTCGATTAGCTTGGTCCCGGGTCTATTCGGCGCGCGTCTCGGCGATCTCGATGCATTCATCCCGGAAGGATCAACGGGTGTTTTTGGCGCTGCGCCGGCAGAGGCCGAAGCCGGTGCTGGAAAGTATTTCAAAAACGACTTGAGCGCGGCGCTGTCGGCTGCTCGCCAGCAGAACAAGTTAGTGCTCGTGAACTTCACTGGTTACGCTTGCACGAACTGCCACTGGATGAAGGCCAATATGTTCCCCCGTCCGGAGATTCGATCGGCCCTCAAGGACTTGATCATCGTAGATCTTTACACCGATGGCACTGATTCGGAATCGGAGAAGAATCAGAAGCTCGAGGATCAAAAATTCGGCACCGCATCCATACCTTTCTATGCGCTCATGGATCCGGATCAAAAGGTAATCGCGACATTCCCACAATTAACCCGGAATTCTCACGAGTTCCTGAGTTTCCTCGAGACCAAGCCCGCACCCAAATCACAGGCTGCGATGTTACGCTAATAGGGATTTCGAACGGCGCGGATGTGGCGGAATTGGCAGACGCACTGGACTTAGGATCCAGCGCCCGCAAGGGCGTGGGAGTTCAAGTCTCCCCATCCGCACCAATGCTAAGTACGTCAATTGATTTCGTACCGCTTCATAAATAGCCTCGGTCCGATCGCTGGTGATCTGCATCGCTTCGCGGCGCATCCAGCACATTCCATACATGCAATGGCCGTGCATCTGGGCCGCCCGCTTTCCGTGATGCGTTTCCATTGACTTCAAATCCGCTGCACCAGCCTGACCGAGTAGCCGACGTACAGATCTGGTTCGCCGTTCTCAAGTTTCTTGAGGCCTTTGAATTCCAATTGCGCGTCGACGTCGGAGTAAATCAGCTGTTCGACCTGCGGCGTGGGGCTTCGGGGCTGGAGATTTCATCCACTTATACGTTTGTAGCGCGTGAAGGCGACATAGGCCTTTGCCGCCTGAACCTTGTTCAGGGCGCAGTCCCTGCACACTGCTCGGGGCAAACAGGTTACCCCTTCAGGTCTTCCTGTACGGCGAACCTCGCCTAAGCTGGGCTGAGTTCGAATCAGCCCTCTTGCCGCTACTTTGCAGGGGGAGGATATTGAACAAAAGCCTTGCCCAAGCCCCTTGAGATCTTCACTCTCGCATCATTCACACTATCGCCGACCTCGGCCATAACGGAACCCTTCCACACGAGAAGATTCCTTTTTACCTCAGCGATTTCGACGACCAGAGTACCTTTCCGCGCCGCTTTGTCGGAGGGGGAATGCGCGCTCCAGGAACTCCCCGTTTGCCATGCGGAACTCTCGGCAACCGGCGCCGCTGCAGTCTGTCCCTTGGGCTGCGCCAGCGTGACCGAGTAGCCGACGTACAGATCTGGCTCGCCGTTCTCAAGTTTCTTGAGGCCTTTGAATTCCAATAGCGTGTCGACGTCGGAGTAAATCAGCTGTTGCATCTCGGGCGTGGGGGTTCTGGGGCTGGGGATTTTCATCCACTTATACGTTTTGTAGCGCGTGAAATCCGTCATTCTGTCCCAGTCCACTTTCACCTTCTGGGCATGCGCAGTCACCGCGCAGACAATGAGAGCCACGGACAAGGCATATTTCCGCATAGGTGCTCCATTATCGCTCAATTCGGACGTGTTCGATGATGTCACGCGCGACGACTTCCGGCCGAGGAGGCATATGAGAGCTCGACTCACATCAACCGCGAATACAAACGGCTCTTCAGTGAGCCCCGATGCAGGACATCAGGGTGCGTCGCCTCTCCGAGGCCACCACGATGAGCGACGCACGAGTGCCCGCTCCACGAAAGCAAAACCACCACCGCACCGCAACTCGGCGGGTGGCCTTCAAAAATGGCCGGGGAAATGCGTTCCGGCTTACGTCGGTACGCTCTCTCAAGGACACAAGACTCATTCGGATGACGCGCAAACGCACTCCTGTCGCTACAATTACAAGCTAGACAGCTTCAAACGTGTAAAGTTTTGTAACTGCGATGCGCCGCGGCGAACGCAACGCGGCTGATGCTTGCTGCTGACATTCACCGCGATGGTTTTTGGACGATTAAAGATATGAACCAGGTAGATCTAAAACCCCTTTTAGACGGTGTGGCCCGGCTGCCGCGGGCGACAGCGCTGCTGCAGGAGAGTGGATTGCGCACTGTGCTGTTTCACTTGAAGGGTGGTGAAACGCTGGCCGAACACAACACGCGCGGTGCGATCGTGATCCAGTGCCTTACCGGGCAATCCACCCTGGTCGCCGGTGACGAGCGCATTGAAATGACACCTCGCCTATTGACAAGTCTCGCGCCGGGCGTCCCCCACAGCGTGAGCGCACAACAAGACACTCTGCTGCTTGTGACCATTTCAGAGCAGATGCCGGCGCGATCTTAACCTGCGCAGTGTCACGGCCAATATAGCCCCGAACTGCGCTCCCAAATCCGGCTTGGTTGTCTCCGGCCGAAAAGTAACTCCGGTAAAAACGCCAGTGCGTACGACAAGCAGGATCCAAACCGGAAATTTTGCGTATCTGCCGATCATCAGGCGCCCCCAGGACGAGCAGATACCCTGGACCGCGGATGTTGGTCATGTCCAAGATCTCTGGAAATATGGCGCCCTCGAGCGGGCATGGAACTTATGCCCAATCCAGAGAATACTCATATCTTCTTGTGCGGTAGCCCCGAAAATGATCGAAGGAATGGTGGCGATCTTACTGCGGGATGAATTTGCGGAGATCAGAGAAAAGAAACCCGGGCAAATCCACCTCGAAAGATACTGGCCAAAGAAAGCTGCTGGAGCAAGTCTTAAATGAAGTTGGTAATTTGTTGTCGGATGCGGCGACAACCCGCCTGATCATTATTTCTGTTAACGCGAGCACCCGCTGAAATTCCGATCCACTTTACCTCAGGCGGCGAGACCCAATGTGACTTTGGTGAATCGGGCTTGTTCTGTAGTATCGCCCTTTGCTAACCACCGCACTTGCCCTTTGCGAATCATGGGCATTGCTCGGATACGGGCGCGCAACGGACAAAAACATTTTTCTGCCTTTACTAAACGTCTTTCCGGCCTTACTATACGTTTCCGGGAAGGTCAAACCTGTAACGGAGCTTTGGGCCTCAAAAAGTTTATAAGTCTCGATACTCGGCGGATCCATCATATCGTCGTTAGAATCATCACTCCCGTATGACGGAAGGAAAGAAGACCATGAAGAATATCGTCACGTTGATCGCCCTCGGCGCCACCATGCTGTTTGCTCCCAAGATTAGTGCTCAGGCTGAAAGCTCGAGCAACCAGAAAGCGAAGATCACTGACCTGGAAGTTAACCTGATGCGCAAAGATTTGCGTGACCAGAAGAAGCAGGTGGTTGCGGCCAACCTCCCGCTCACTGGAGACCAAGCTGCAAAGTTCTGGCCCGAGTACGATGCCTACACGCAGGAGACGATGAAAATCAACGACCGCAGGTATGCGTTATTCAAAGAATACGCAGCCAACTACAACACGATGGCAGACGGCCAGGCAAGTAGCTATATCCGTCGTTGGAACCAAGTGGATGGCGATTTTACAAATCTACGGTTAGAGTGGATCCCGAAATTCGAGCAAGTGCTCGGCCCGAAAAAGACCGCCGCTTTCTTCCAGATCGATCGGCGCGTCGGCCTAATGATTGAGCTGCAGCTATCGTCGCAACTGCCTTTAGTTCAGCCATGAGAGGATTGGTCGCACTCCGCTATTGTTTGCGCGTACACCTCGTCAAGTGTCAACCATAGCCATTCGATTCTGACGACGAGGGCTGGCGAAAGCTCGCGGTGCCGTATGGGACCTATTGCACCTATACGGCGTGCCTTTTGGGGTCTCCCGCTGCACTTACCCCAGTCACATAATTGCTCCCTCATTTACGTCCACTGACCGTTCGCAAATTCATTCGCAAAGGGCAACCAGATCGGGCTTGTCACAGCAGCTCCCCGCGACGGTGTGGTTTGGGTTTGTGCCCAAATCGTGCCCGAATTAATGCACCCAAGCCGTAACAGCGTATTCAGTTCCCCCGTGAACCTTTGCCATCAGTCATCGGTTCTATGCTGCGCGCGACTGTTCCTTCGCGATGTCCTCCCATGCGTCAGGTTCCGAGTGCGTCTTCGGTAAATCTTGCTAATCCATTTACGTCCTTTGTGTCTTCACCGAGGTGAGTAGTCGCCTCAGTTCTCAGGATCGTTTTCGAAGAGACTAGCGTCTTCGGATGGTGTTGTGAATAATACCGGCATCAGTACCGGCATTCGTGCATGCGACGTTAAAGCGTCAAGCTGTGCAGAGCGTCAAGATCAAGGTGATGACTGGGAATACGAGCTGACGCTTGACCGCTACCGCGCTATTTCACGGCTATAATCAGTTTGGTCCGTCGGAATGATCAACAAGCTCGTTCTGGAGAATCTGAAGTACCGCTGGGTTCGGACTGTACTGAGCGCATTGGTAGTGGGCGTTCAAGTAATGTCGATTCTCACGCTAATCGGCCTCAGCCGGGGCATGCTGCAAGAATCAGCCTCGCAGGCGAAAGGAACCGGAGCAGATATCTTTCTAGAGCCGGACACGCAAGGTATCTTTACGTTCTCCACCGGCCAACTGCCTCAGAGGTTCGTCGAGGTTGTCCAAAAACAGCCGCACGTCAAGGAGGTGGTCGGAGTTCTCATGATCCCGGTGGAACTGGTCACGCCAATCAATGGGGTAAATATCCCGGAGTTCGAGAAGATGAGTGGCGGCTTGCGGTTTTTACAGGGAGGACCGCCGCAAGGCCCCGACGATCTGATAGTCGACGAATACTACGCGGCGCAAAACAAGCTGCACGTTGGCCAGACTATCAAACTGTTGAACCACGATTGGCAGGTATGCGGCATCGTGCGCGGGGGGATGCTTGGCCGACTCATCGTTCAGCTCCCCACGCTTCAACGTTTGACGGGAACCGCCAATCCGCCACGTGTCTCACAGATTCTGGTGAAGCTGGATGACCCAGCGCTCACGGATCAGGAAGTCGCACACTTCAATCAGTTATTGCGGGACAATCTGCAGGCGATCTCGACCGAAGCCTTGATATCACAGTTCAGCGCCAACAATATTCCGCAGTTAAAGGCCTTCATCTACGTCATCACGTTGATCGCGCTGATCGTTGGGTTTTTGGTCGTATTCCTCTCAATGTATATGGCCGTAGTAGAGCGGAAACGTGAGATTGGTATTTTGAAGGCGCTTGGGGCGAAGCCGGTTACGATTTTGGACATTCTAGTGCGAGAGGCGATCGCGCTGGCCTTGGCTGGTTGCGTCATCGGCATTGCTTTCTCGTTTGGCACTAAGGCACTAATCATGGGCCTCAAGCCCGCCTCATTGCACGTGGTGGATGCGCCGGATTGGTGGCCCATCTCCGCTGCCATCGCGGTAGGAGGTGCATTGCTTGGCGCTGCTTGTCCAGGGCTCAAAGCTGCGCGTCAAAACGCGATTGAAGCGCTCTCCTATCAGTGACGCACGAGCGGCCGAACCACATCGAGCCTTCCAAAACTGGATCGAAGCCGTGACATCACGCGACCGTCACATCGGTTCACGCCGGTGACTAGCAGGGTTAGAGCAAGCTCGAAATAGGCGAGCCATCCGGAGCGAGGCCGGTCCAAGGGCCAAATCTGCCGACATCTCGTGGAACATCCCAAAGCCCGAATATTCGCTCCACCTTTCGATACACGAACCCGCACCCGGAAGGACGCGGATCAGCACCCAGCGTATCGAAATAGATGAACTCACTATCGCGAGACCACGTCTCATACCCGAAATTCGCTTTTGAGGTTCCGTCCACTTTCGGGATTGAAGATTAAAGAGCAGAAGTCTCGCCGAGTGAATGGAATACCCCTATATAACGGCCATCGGGACACGAGCGTGGCGTCCACAATCCCTCGGAGCCAGGCAACACGGAAAGCTGGTGCGTGGTCATATCCAAGATGTGAATCATCATCCCGGCGACTGGGCTTCCGCTTACCGCAACCGACTTCCCATCCGGTGACCATGTGGGATCAGAAATAGTGCCGGTTTCTCAGTAGTAAGCTGCCCACACGCGCCGGCTTCCGCTGCCACCACAAATATGCATTATGGTTTTCCGCATATTTACCCATGAAAACAACCCGTCTTCCGTTAGGCGACCAACGAGGCAGGCCGACGCGCATGGGGAGCGGTCGTGAGCTGGAGCCTTTGCTCGCCGTCGATCGCGCTGCGCGGCCGATAGCATCCAACGAAGAGCCGGTTCCCATCCGGGCTCGGAGTTGGCGCATACGTGTTGCTGGCCGTTTGTAAGTTGCACCGGCTCATGATTGATTCTGAACAACACAACCGCAGCATCGACGTAAACGGCGAGTTGCAAACGCTGAACGATCTTCAGCAGTACCCGAGCCTCGTGTTTCTTGCTCAGACAGGGCGGGCTGAGTTAGATGACGCCATGCTCAAGGTTCAGGGCATGCCGCTGATTGCCCAACAGCGTGACCGCGCACTGGCTGCCATGCGCGAAGAACAAGACCAAATGGTGGGCGTGATTGTTGCGGCCAGCGACCTGCGGTGAAGGTGAAAAAGTACTAACTCCCAGGGCGAAAGAACGTTATAGTTTTCTCTCTCGCCATTAACGTCAGTGCTTTAGGGAGATGCGGCAACATCGCCTCTCCAAGAGTGAAATCCACTTAACGGCTGCCGTGCCAGTTGTATGTTATTGTCGCAGGCGCGATCAAGTGATGGCTCTATCTACGTAGTTTCTCCTAGGGCGCCCCACCAGCGACGCGCCCGGAAGGGTGCACGCGCCTTCCAAACGTTCCTTTTCGCGGGTGCACCCTCTTTGTTCGCCACAGATTCATGAACCGTCGTACCCAAGCCTGGATTGGGCTAAAGCCAGCCTGCAAGGCTACACTCGCCTGCTCTCTGCTCTATTCAGCCCCACGTCCCCAAGCCGGTCACTCGAGAGTAACTTACCGTAATAATGAACTATTCTTTCGCGTTAGGTAGCTCCTTTTATTACGAGACGATCCATTTCGATTTCAGGACCAAGTCCATGAAGGCGCGGCTGTGCTAACGGCTCAGGATTTCCAGGGCACTCCCACCTTCTACGGTCGAGCCGACATGGTGAGGTTTTTAGAGCCCACTGGTGTGAGTAACATCTCATGGGACCGATTACGCAATGAAGCGCAGTGAACCTGAACCCTACCCACCATAGGCTCAAGATGGGTTCGACCGCATCATCCACAGCAACGCGAGAATCGCTTCTATCACAGCGGAGTGGCGACAATCCCGCGATGTTGCTCAGCAGTTCCTGCAACCACGGACCTCCCGCCGAGAGCTGAAGCGGAACAATGGTTCGGCCGAACAGATGAGACCTATGGACGCGTGGCCGGGCGCTGGATCTATTCGTATAAAGCTGTTGATTCAAACAGGCGCCACGGTCCACTTTTTGCTTGCGGAGACTCGCGACCTAACTGCCGATCGACAGTTCTTCCACAACGCACTTGCTTCGACGGGTCATTCTTGGCCCCGGGTCATCACTGTGGACGGAAACCCGTCATGTCCGACCGTCATCGACCGACTGAAACATCAACGTGCTCTCGGTCGAAGGTGTTAGTGCCGAGTCGTCCCGTCTCTGAACAACATAGTGGAACAAGATCATTGTGCGATCAAACGGCGGGTCAATGCTTGCCTCGGCTTTCGTTCCTTCGATGGCGCGCAAAGAACGATTCAAGGTTACGAAGCGTCCGTCTCGCCGCCTGACGCCACAGCCACAAGCAAGCCGCTGCTGGCTCGGTCGTGGCCAGGCTATTTGCAACAGATCCGGTTCCGCTGCATTCCAGATCGACTAAAGAGTGTCCCCGTCAGCCACGTTACGGGTCGAAGCGGAGGTGCCACTTTGCATGTGCTAATACGGCTGTTTCTCGAACACCTGAACCGAAGTAACGGGAATACCCTCAGCGTTCGTGCTCTTCAATGTATTCGTCATTCTCGTTCTTCTCGAAACTACTGAGCGGCGTGTTCCTGCGTACTTGCCGTCTTTCATATACGTTGTTTCGTGTTCGGTCGAACTGATGCGCTTCGAGGCTACGGCGTCAAACATCCCGTTGCCGCCTTCCTGTACTTGTCCAGTGCCGCCCCGTGTGGGGACAGTGTATTTGACTGAAAGAGGTGAACCATCAGCGTACGTACCCGAAACGGTCACTTGATAGTTGCCGCCCTGCTCCTCAATAACAAGGGTGGCGTCTTTAATCTCGCGAGGACCACCGGAGTACTTGGATTTCGTGGCATTTAGGCGCCAGCTGCCAACAAATGCATCAGCAGCGGCGAGAAGCGTACTGGCCAATGTAAGCAGCACAATAAGGGGAATTGACTTTCGAATGGCAATCACAGGTCTTTGCTCCTGGCACGAAATTATACCCGTTTCTTTCGATTTCAAAAAGAGATCAAGCACCGCTGTCGGTGTAAAGCTCGATTGTTCTAATATCTACTATTCACGCCACACTTCTCTCGCGTCCTTGTCCTCTCGGAGTGCAATAAATTTTGAATGCCGCAATAATGTCGAAGTGTGCCGTATAGGGCGTTCAGGAGAGTTGGTATCGCTGCATCCAGCGTCATTCCGTTCGGCATAATCAGACGGAGTATGCATCAAAGGAATCGTGTGCCGTTTGCTCACATCAGTAAGCGCTCGTAACGACTACTCGCGACTCATCTCCCAGAACTCGATTTGGAGCCGCAAGGGCCGTTTCTTAACATTGATCGCAAGAAACTTCAAAGAGTCGGAAAAGAGCGAGAAAACGGGACGGTTTGCGATCTTACTCCAGCCGCAAAGCCATAGCCGGATCAGTCCTCATGGCGCGACGACCTGGTACAAGACAGGCAAGCGCCGCGATCACTAATAGTAAAGCCGAAACCGCGGCATAGGTGAACAGGTCGAATGGTTGCACGCCGAACAGCAGCGATTTGAGATAGTGCGACAGCCAACCAGCGAGCACACCTCCCATAGCAATGCCGACAAGAGTCGGCACAAGACCTTGTCCGACAGTCATGCGCAAGATGCCCGACTCACTCGCGCCGAGCGCCATGCGGAGTCCAATCTCGGAAGTGCGCCGGCTCACCGTATAGGAAAGAACACCATAAATCCCAAGGCTCGCCAGCAGCAGGGCGAATCCGCTGAAGGTCATCAAGACAACGGAGTTCATGCGCTGCGAAGACACGGAACGGCTCACTACTTGCTCGAAAGTCCGTATGTCGCCAATAGGCAGGTTTGGATCGAGGTTCGTCACAACGGCGCGAACTGCCGGGACAACACTCATCGGATCTCCTCGCGTCCAAAGAACGAACTCGGAAGGGACGCCCACACGTCCATAAGGAAGATAGACGGTAAGCGCTCGTGGGCGGTCCAGGCCGCGCTCGACGGAATCGCCAGCTACGCCGACAACTTCAGCGTGGAGGTTACCCCACAGGAGCGTGTGTCTGCCGATGGGGTCTTCATTCGGAAACAGCAGCTTCGCGAGCGCCGAACTGAGCATCACGGTCCGATGCGATGGGGATGGCTGACCGCTTTCGGACCATACGGGTTTATCGGTCTTATTGAAACTCCGGCCACGCAACAGCGGCAACCCTACCACGTGCAAATAGCCGGGCGTGATCACGCGCCACCCTGCCCAGGGCAGGGATCCGGAGCCGAACGAGTGCGTAGCGCTATCAATGACCATCCCGATATTCGGACCCTCCACGGGCCGCACATTGACTGCGCCGCTCGACACGATGTTGGGGTTGGCCGAGAGTGTTTCAAGGAAGCGATCAACGAACTCCTTACCCCTGCCGTTTTGGTAGTAGCTTTCGGGATAGCTAACCGAAAACATGAGGCGGTGCGCAGTGTCAAAACCGCGGCGTTCGTTCATCAGGCCTTGAAAGCTGCGCATGACAAGGCCTGTGCCGACAAGCAGAAGGAAAGCAAGTGCGACCTCGGCGGTCACAAGCGTCGAGCGCAAGCGGGCTTGGCGGCGACTCGGACCCGCTTGCCGGTCCCCTTCACGAAGCGTGGTGCCAATTCCCTGTAGGGGCGTTTGGAGTGCGGGCGCAAGGCCGCAGAGAAGGCCCGTCAGCAGAGTCACTCCGAAGGCAAAAAAGAGCACCCAAGGATTAAGGCTCACTTCGTCAAGACGCGGAACCCCGTGGATCTCTACCGTGCGAATAATGCGCACGCAGCCAGCAGCGAGGGCCAGCCCAAGAACCGCACCCAACGCGCTAAGCAGCAGCGATTCCAGCATGACGAAACGAACCAGGCGTGCACGTCCGGCTCCCAGGGCGGTGCGCACGGCGATTTCCCGCTGCCGCGCCAAGCCGCGTGCGAGCAATAGATTCGCCACGTTCACGCACGCGATCAGCACCAGAAGCCCAACCGCTACCAATAGAAACCGCAGAGCCGTTTGTGTCGATTCCGGGGCGATCCAACCGCGGGACGGAGAAAACATGAATCCGATTCCCTTATCGTCGTTGGGATTGGCTGCGGCAAGTAATCCAGCAAGGCTCTGTAATTCCTTCTTCGTGGCTTCGACGATAACGCCTTTCGCGAGACGCCCTATCACGTCAAATTCCCGGCTGCTGCGGTCAGCGTTCGGATGCTGCGCGAACGGCAGATAGATTTGATCGTCGATCCAAGGTTCACCCCTGGGCAGGACACCTATTACTGTGTAGCTGGCATCATTCAGCCGCAGTACCTTGCCGAGAACCTTGGCGTCACCTCCGTACCGAGCCTTCCAGAACCTATGGCCGAGGATCGCGACGGTAGCGCGGCTTTCAGTCGGCGAAAAATCGCGACCTAAAACGGGAGCAACGCCAAGCGTGCGAAAGAATTCAACCGTCACGTGCGGTGCTGAAACCTTTTCCGGTTGCCCACCGCCGGTGAGATTTGCTTGATCGCCATGGTACGCGGCAACGTGCTCGAAGGATTTTGCACGATCACGCAGATCCCAGAAATCGGCTTCGGAGAACGCAGCTTCCTTAACGCCGAGACTCACCCACGTCTCGTGAAGCTCGACCAGGCGGCTACTGTCACGGAAAGGCAGCGGCCGCAGGAGCGCCGCGTCGAAGACACTGAAGATAGCGGTGCTGGCTCCTATGCCGAGCGCGAGCATGAGGGCACACATGGCGGCCATACCGGGATTGCGGCGCGTTGCCCGGATCGATTGCCGGACTTCGGTCCACATGCCTTCGAGCAAAACACCCCGACGGATATCGCGCACTTGTTCTTTAATCACTTCGATCGCTCCAACTTCGATGGCTGCTTCGCGGCGCGCGATTTCTGAATCGAAGCCAGCGGCGATCTTCTCATCCTGCAGGAGTTGCCGGTATTCACGAATCTCATCGTCGAGACGGCTTTCCACCGTATGCTTGCGAAAGAGATTGCGCCAGGTCGTTCTCAGCCACCGCATCGGGAGTTCCTACGAGATTTCAAGCGCGACCGCCATGGCAGCTGAGATGCGGCCCCAATTCTCGGTCTCCTGTTTAAGTTGTCGCAGCCCCAGCTTTGTGAGCCGGTAGAATTTCGCGCGGCGGTTATTCTCCGATTCGCCCCACTCCGCTGTGAGCCAGCCGGCTTCTTCCATCCGATGGAGAGCGGGAAATAGCGAGCCAGGCTTGACTTGAAACGTTTCGTTCGTCACCTGGGCGATCCGCCGGGCAATCCCAAGCCCGTGCATTGGTTCCAGCGCGAGCACCTTAAGGATAAGAACATCGAGCGTCCCCTGCAGTAAAGCGATATTGGCGGAAGGCGGCATCCGTATAGACTCTCTGTATGAGGTCCCCTACAGACATCCTATATGAACACGCGTGCTAATGCAACAGGTGAGTGGCGAGCCGAGGTATCTGTGTCGAGCTACGTCGTGGATCGCGCCTCTCGACTGAGAGGGATCGCCCGATGAGTCAATCGTTAACCCGATTGCCTAGCTACGAGCCGGAAGGCGCCATTGCCCCGCGACTGAACGCTCCCGAAGTTCCCTTGTAGGCAGCGCTCTTACAGCACATGACTAATGGCGAAGTGGCGATCTGAGAAGGCGATCGATTCGGCCGGCCCATTACCCGTCAGTTGCCGAGATGGCGCAGATCGAGTCGGCGCAGTTCAAACCGGACGGGCTCGTGTTGATGATCGAAGGTGTTGGTCGCACCAAGAGCGACCGCAAGCCAGCAGTTCAAGCCCTAGGATTGATCTCCTTTCGACTTTCAAGCCACGTTCCATCGTTGAAGGCTCGCATCCTATACCTTCCTATTTCGCCATCGAATACCAGGGCCGCTAGTGAACAGAGAGAGATGGTGCGGACCATGGCGATATGAGACTCCAGTTGTCCAGAAGGATCCAACCTGATAGGGGCAGATCCGCCCTAACGGCGAAGTGTTTACCTGCCTGTTTCACATCTCCGCGTAGTCGCAATGCATCCCTGTGCCTCGCCGAGTTACGGACGCTACAGTCCAAGAACGGCTAGCACGTTTCTCGTCCGAGTAACTGGAAATTGTCCTACCCTTCTCGAATCCGGAAGACCTATCGGGACTAGAAGAGAAATGCAGCATCACGTTTTTGCTTATGGTACAAGGCTGGGGTGAAACCAGCAACGCCGTACCCTCTCGGTGCCGACGGCGATTACGGTTCACTCTACGAATGTCGTTCACTTGGAGGTAATGTCGGTGAGTGGGAGAGGTGGCTTGCACTATCACTCCCCATATTCGGCTTTCGGTTGAGTCTCCGCCTGCAGCATCGTCAAGCTGTGAAGACGTGCCCCGGCCCGATCACGACTTTCTCTCTATCGATCTTCAGACCAAAGCTTTGCTGTATAGCACAAGCAAACGACTCCATGCTTTCTCTGCCTGTTGATCGTTATAGACACTTGAGTCAGGTGGGCACCAGCCATGGGCAGCGTCGGCATACACCTCGATTTCCGCAGCCAGATTCGCTTTCGCGAACGTATCTTTTAGAATGTTCTTATCGTTTGGCGATCGCGCATCGTCATTAGCCGCAATCGCAATCAGGAAGTACGCCTTGCTTGTCGCTGCTTGGACATGTGGACTGTTCGGTTGATCTGTGACGAGTCCACCGCCGTGGAACGATGCGACGGCTCCGATACGTTCGGGAACGGCGGCAGCTGTCCGGAACGCAATTGGACCGCCCATACAATAACCCTGGGTACCCATCTTGCGATTCTTTGCGACCGATGATTGCCCGTCCAGCCACGCGATGAACGCTTTGGCATCGGCGTTGTGGGTACGCTCATTGAGAGTTTGCGCAAGCGGTTTCACCTGGTCTATCGGCGTTCCGGTGCCCGCGTCGGCAGTCGGGGCTTTCTTGGTTCGGTAGAACGGGTTCACTACAAGCACCGAGTACCCCGATTCGGCGAGTCGTTTGCCCATTCGTCGAAATGCTGGCCGTAAACCGAAAATGTCCGGCCATATGAGAACGCCTGGAGCTGTCCCGCTTGCGGGATGCACGAAATAGCAGTCCGCCGTACCGTCCGGGGTGGTCACATTCACGTCGGATTCGGTCACTGCAATGGCGTTGACAACTTTCGGCAACATCATCGTCATACCCGCACCCAACATCATGCCGAACTGCTTCCTTGTCACCTTGCCGAGCCTGTCATACTCTCCCAGATCCTTCTCGAAATGGTCCTGATCACACATACATCGGTTCCCCTACAAATGCGTTCTTTGCGCCGAAAAACGCTGCACGTATCGGCTTATCTTATACCTCCCGAATCTCGACAACGTCGATATGAACTGCCCGTAAACGTCTGACACGAACCTGAGAACCCAAGCGGCGGTAACGGATGTGGCTGCGGATTACTCCTTTAAACATCGGCATCACTGGTTCTCGCATCTATGGGGTTTGATGCCAAGATGATTATTCACCGCATCGCGCAGCTTTTGTTTGCAGCTGAGGTAGTGCTCTGCTGGCTGAACGCTGACCTACCCAAGCAGGAACTGGATCTGTCTCAAGCTCTAGTTTGGCGTACTGGCACAGCCGCGCGCAGAAACACATAGACGTGCAGCACTGGTGAGACAAATCGGCCTCCCATCGCCATCATCGACGATTATTAAAGTAAGGCGTATGCCTGTTGGCCCTCTATTCCGAGTTTTGCTCTATTTTACGGCTGGATTGCCGGCATGCAGCCAAATTGTTCCTCTCGTGTTACCCGCAGGCACGCCGCTGCAAGTACAGATTCAGAAGCGCATACGGATGAAGGGGGTAGGCCAGCAAATACAGGGGCGCGTGGTACAGCCCGTTTTTGTGTTCGACAGAGAAGTCATACCTGCGGGAAGCGAGGTGATCGGGCATATAGCAGGGTTCAACCCGATCAACAGACAGAAGCGATTCAAGGCAGTCCTGAACGGTGACTTAACTCCGCTGCACACTCCGGCGATTGAATTCGACGCGCTGAAACTTTTGAATGGCAAAACAATGCGCGTCAAAACAGGTATGGCATCGCAGTTGGGTGTGATCGTGCCTTCTGGGAAGCGGATGCAAGCGCGCAAGAAGAACTCGTTCATCAGCACAACCTTTGAGCGAACGCGTGTAGCATTATGGAACGCCCGCCAAGACATCAACGCCGAGATCAATTCACAGCCCAAATGGGACCGTTTGCAGGAAGAGGCATACTCGCGTTTGCCATATCATCCGCAGTTTCTGCCTGCCAATACGCGGCTTTCCGCGCAGCTCCAAGTGCCGCTTACGTTCGGTACAGAGGCCATTGCCGCAGCCGAGATGGAGCAAACGGGGCTGCCGCCGCCAGATACGGTAGTGACCGCTCGTCTACTCTCGAGCGTCAGCTCCAAGTCGGACGTAGGTTTCGAGGTGTTCGCGATTGTGTCGGAGCCGTTCTATTCCGCGGATGGTCATTTGATTGTGCCCGAGGGCACTCGATTGATAGGCCGAGTCACACAAGCACAGCCAGCACGGTGGTTCCGGCGTTCGGGAAAATTGCGGTTGAGGTTCCAGAAAATGGAACTGCCGGCGCCCATTCCCATGAGCAATCGCCAACTGAGTGTGGGGGCGGCGGTGGCGCATGTGGGTGTTGTTCAAGACGTCAAAATCACCGTCGACCACGAGGGTGGAATGAAATCGATTGAGCCCAGAACGCGTTTTATCGCACCGGCGGTCCAGATGTTCCTCGGCCTCCAAATGCTCGATCAAACGAACAACAACGCCCAATCGCAAAGTGCAAACCGGGTTCTTCGAGCGATCGCCGGCGCGTCGGGACTCGGGCTCGTGGGCAGTATTGCCGCCCAATTTTCTTCGGAGGCCGCAACGGGAATCGGACTGTACGGCGCAGCCTGGTCAGTATTCAACCACGTTGTTGCGCGAGGACATAATATTGTGTTGGTGCAGGACACGCCATTGCAAATTCGGTTCGGAGCAGCGCACGAGTAGTTCTGATAGGTATTCACAACGAACACATCACACAGCTTGATCTCGCCGGAGTGCGGTCAGCCGTACCACTGAAACAAACAGGAGCCTGCTGCACATGGGAATAGTTCCACTTACCCGCTGGATACTACCAGCACTCGACGCCCATCTGCGAATCGCCCTAATGAAACGCAGTTATGAGCATCTGAAGATTGTGGACCGAACCAGAGGGATGGAAAGCGATCTCATCGCAGTTGAGCGAGCTGTACCGCAGATTCGAAGGCGAGGTTTCCGGATGTCACCAATGGGCGCACTCCGATCAGCTGTAAAGTCACTCACTGAAAATTGTGCGAATCGGAGCCTGCTAGACTGATGCTGAGACGCATTATTCGTTCTGCTTTGACGTGCACAATTGTTTCTGGTCCTGCCGGGAGATCTCCTTTGTGTCATGCCAGCGCGTAACTTGATTTCAATTTGGCGCCTGCGCTCTTTGGAAGGCCTCAGCTTCTCCGACCACAGCGTGTGGCGGGCTTGGCCGACATGGCTTCGATTGCGACACTCTTTACCGGAGCGCCGGGATTGTGTGCGGCGAGATCCGAGTTGCAGGAGCTTCAGTAAGGCTTTAGAGTCTTTGATGGGAACACGGGATTTGAGCCTACGTTCGAACACTGCCGAAGCGGGTTGTGCGGTCTCGTGCCGCATGTCACGATCCAGATGGATTTTCGAGGTCCAGGGACAACCGGATTACATCTGTGGCCAGCCCTCGTGCGCCCGATCTGGCGAATATCTGATTCAGCAGCCGGGATTGATTTGCCCGGCGGAGTTCTCGCTTGCGTTCGCGGTCACTCCCAAAAATGCCCGAAATGCCCGACATGGCACATGGGAGTTCAATGTGGCCTCAATGCGGCGTCACGCGATGCACTGAACCCATTGGCTCCGGTAGGCCGGGGCATTGAAGGGATCCGCGAAATACTGTGTCTCGTGCATGACCTTACCGTTCCAGAACTCCATAATGCTCACTGTGTATGCTGGTCGTCCCTGATAGGTGATTGTGTATTCCGTGATCCAGAGATCACCTCTTCCGAGAATTCGCTTGACGTTGAAACCCGACGGCTTGCCTGGATGATGACTTCGCAAGGCCTGCAAATTGCTCCGCCCGAGGATTCGTTCACCTCAGTGAGGATAATCACAAACGGCATCGTCATCGTAAATATCGTGTTCGGCGTTTGCATTGCCGACTGCTGACGCGCGCCAGTGCGTATTCAGAGTTTCACGTATCTGTTTCTCTTGCATAGACTGCTCCAGGTGCGGTTTTGGTGTCATGATCATCTACCGTGCGGAATGAAACCCGGGCTGCCGGTCTTCACCACTTCATTGAACCGCTGTCTGGTCTGAATCCGATTGATTGCTTCAAATGCGTCTTTCGGAAGTGTGGAGATGCTGAGATTCTCCCGGGCGCGAGCCGCCGTCGTGGGCGTGGTAAGCAGAGCCGTGCCACGCTGCACGGCCCAAGCCAACAGCACCTGGGCTGACGTCTTTCCAACTCGTGCGGCAATTCTCGAGATGACCGGATCTTCGAGCGGCCCCGGCCTTATTCCGTGACCCAATGGTGCAAAAGCCAAAAACACGACGTCGTTCTCCTTGCAGAATTCTAGAAGTTCCGTTTCCGGTAGATATGGATGCGCTTCGACTTGGATCACGGCTGGCTTGATTCTTGCGGATTCGTAAATAGGCAACAGTTCATGCAAGGTGATGTCAGACAGTCCGATGGCCCGGCATCTGCCACGGTTTACTAAACTCTCCATCGCCGTCCAAGTATCGAGCAACGTCACGCCGCGGTCGTAAAGGACATTGCCACTTTGATCGCGCGGATCCTGCTCGTCCCCTGGTGCAAACGCAAATGGAGTGTGAATGAGATAGAGATCCAGATAGTTGAGCCCGAGTCTGCCCAGACTCGCCTCAAAAGCCGGCTCGACGCGCTCGGGCCGATGATTCGTGTTCCACAACTTTGTGGTAACGAAGATATCTTCACGCGCAATCCCTGCAGCGGCAAGTCCTGCCCGCAACGCCTCGCCCACTTCACGCTCATTCCGGTATCGTTCCGCGCAGTCGAAGTGTCGAAATCCGGCATCCAGTGCTTCTCTGGTCGCAGTTATCGTTACTGCTAGGTCGGGAATTAAGGTGCCAAAGCCGAGGGCAGGCATATGGCCGGCTCCGTGCTTGAGGGGAATGCTCGTCATCCGCAGATCAGAAGATTCGATCATTAATTACGCTCCAAGCTATTTTCGTCCGCATCACAACGGCTTCCAGATCCGGCATCGAGCGCGCCTCCATAACTCGACCGGAATATCGTGCAAGGTGATTTTGCAGCTAGCACCTTCGAATGTTCGCTAGCATAGCGCTTCACCTGCGACCGTAATCGGTGAACACGTAATCTCTCGCTTTGACCGCCGTGTGGCACGCGACCCGCTCGTGGCGTCGTTTTCTGAGGTGGCGTGCTTGCTAAGGTGCCGGGCTTGAACGCATCGAAAGCGGATCGTAATCGAACACCGCATATCCCCAGCCGCCGCTATCCGCAAACCTCTTGCTATCCTTCACATGAACGGCAATTTGAGCTCGGCGATTTTGTGCGGCCTCTCGCCTTCCGTGCCGGTTAGCCACCGCTCGGTTCGGCCGGATTTGCCCGTAGCAGGGTGAGACGAGCAGGATCTCTTGCCGGACAGACGAGTAATCCGCCAACACCTTAAAGTCGGCATAGCCTCTTCGGCTCGCCTCTGGAGGCACTGACCGCACCTCGCGGCCATCCCGTATAGCACTCTGCTCCAATCACAAATCAAACGCCGCGTGCCGACTTTCATCGTAAGCTCATACCAGTCTCTCTACTTGGGGCCCACGGACCGGCCACAGGCCCTATGCCGAGAAGGATGGCCACGAGGAAGCTCCGATCAAGCCCGGAAGCATGCGGCCTATAGGCACCGTGCTTTTGGCGATAGGCATTGGCGTGCGTGGGATGTATCGGAACGGGCGCCAGAAATCGGCACCCCCGCCGGGGAGAATTTCAATGTACACGGGTGGTCGGACGAGTCTCCCAAGGCCTCGCGCAGCTTGTTCGCGGCCTTGTTCAAGCTCTGCTCATTGTTCCACGAACGTGCCGCCCGGCCACAGCAAAGCAAGCGCGTCGAGCACGAATTCACCGAGCTTACGCTGCTTGACAGGGAAATGCGTGTCGTCCTGCGGGAGAGAGGCTGTATTGCGACCAGATCTTGGCAAAGAGGCGACTGCATGGCTGCAACGAGGTCGCTTTCCCGGAAATCACGGTCGCGATAAATCGCCTGCTGCAGGTTTTTTCGGACAAGCTCCACAGGCTCCGGTTCCCGACCCAAATGGGAGGGTTCGGATACCAAGTCCCCGTCTCCGCACCAAGTTCAGTTGATACCCTCGGGGTCGTGTCGCTCGCCGGTGTGGCGGCACGATCGCCTAAAGTCAGCGACCCAGCAGGATTGCTCTCGAGCCCATCTAGTGGCCGGGTAATTCCGAGCACAGCTACCACGACACCGTGGCAGCTGCTCAAGGCCATCGCGAAAGGCATGAACAACCGTCACGAGAGTGGGGTGGGCAAACGTGAGGGGAAATGAGGGGAATGCTCAGGCTGTTGCCGCGCGTACTCCCGCACGGCATAGGTCCGAAAACATTAAACCTTTCCGATCGCTTCCGATAAGTGTTCTGCGAGCGAAATTCGCCTGCCCGGCGTGGCTGCCGGAAAAGGGTCGTTTTGTCGGAGAAAGGGTATCAGAGTTGAAAAAGATAGCATCGCTTTTACTGTCCGGGCTGTTGGCGTCCATCGCGTGGGCTGCACATGGGCCAAAGCTGGCAAAGGATTTGGAAGATCAGGTAGATAGTAATCCAAACTCCGACTTGCGTGTCATCGTTCAGTGGAAGAGTGCTCCGGGGTCTGCCAAAGACCAGAAAATCCTGAGCAGAGGCGGTCATGTCCACGCGAGTTTCCGGTCCCTCAAGGCCGGCACCTATACCCTTCCGGCCTCGGCAGTGCACGACTTGGAAAGCGATCCCGACGTGGCATATATCACGCCTGACCGACCGGTATCGACCAAGCTGGATAACGCCGCCGCTGCCGTGAACGCGGCTGCGGCGTGGAGCGCCGGTCTCAGTGGAACAGGTATTGGAGTGGCGGTCATCGACAGCGGCATGAATGGAGATACCAATTTGCCGAAGCTTGCTTATACCTATGACTTCACGAACAGCAAGGCTGCGGCGAATATGGCGATTTTTGTAGCAAATGCATCGGCTCCACTGCCTGCGAACGCTGCTGGGCCGGGGCCAGTTTCCGCTCCGGATCAATTCGGGCACGGGCAACACGTTGCTGGTATCATCGCCTCGAATGGGCATGATTCTTCTTGCGATAACTGCAAAAAGACGTTTAAGGGCCTAGCTGGTGGCGTAAGCCTGGTTGATTTTCGAGTCTTGGATGCATACGGTCAGGGCAACGACAGCAACGTTATCCTTGCGATCGATGCTGCGATTTACCTGAAGAACGTTCTCCGCATTCGCGTGATCAACTTATCACTCGGCCGCCCTGTTTTTGAAAGCTACACGCAAGATCCGCTGTGCCAAGCCGTTGAAGCCGCTTGGAAGGCAGGAATTGTCGTCGTGGTTGCCGCAGGCAATGACGGGCGCGACAACAGTTTCGGAGAACAAGGCTACGGCACGATCAACGCTCCCGGCAACGATCCTTATGTCATCACCGTGGGAGCAATGAAAACGGAAGGCACCTATACGCGCACCGACGATCTGATGGCCAGTTACAGCTCTAAAGGCCCGACTCAGATCGACCACATTGTGAAGCCCGACATCTTGGCGCCCGGCAATCTCATTGTCTCTTTATTGGCAGGCGGCTCGACGCTCGTAAAACAAAATCCGGGGAATACCGTATTTGTTTCGTATTACCAGTCGGTCAAATCACCGAGTCCGCTCTCAAACAAATACTTCACTCTGAGCGGTACGAGTATGGCCGCCCCTGTTGTTAGTGGAGCTGTGGCCGACCTGCTCCAGGCTAACCCGAGTCTTACGCCGGATCAAGTGAAGCTTCTCCTCATGCAAACGGCTTACAAGACTTTCCCGCAATCGAGCACCGTTACGGATTTCACCGGCTCGTATACCGACTATTACGACATCTTTACGGTGGGCGCCGGTTATCTAGACCTTGCGGCAGCTCTATCCTCGATCAACTCGGTGCCGGCGGGCGCGACGGCCATGTCTCCGAGTGCCAACTACGATCCGGCAACTGGAAATGTCACGCTGAGCTATGATCCTTCATCGCTGTGGGCCAATCAATCGCTTTGGGGTGCACAGTCGCTCTGGGGTGCAAAATCGCTCTGGGGTGCTTCGGTCGTTGATGGGAACAAGTGTCTCTGGGGAGCACAGTCCATCTGGGGAGCAAGTAGCGACTCGGCTTCGAAGTCTGTTTGGGGAGCACAGTCGCTCTGGGGTTCGCAATCATTGTGGGGTTCGAAGTCACTCTGGGGTGCGGACGCAAGCTCAGTGGACGCCACTAACATCGCAATCACCGGCGAAGAATAATTGCATTCTGCAACGCAAACAGAGATTCGCTGAAGGAGAATGCAAATGAAACTCGCTTGGCTAACCCTACCATTGTTTCTGCTTGCCGGGATAACCTGTGCGCACGGATCGAATCTAGTTCCTGAACTGGAAAGCATTTGTTCTCGATCCAGCGTCAAAATGATCGGCGATTCTTATAAAGCAAGCGCTGCCGTGACCGCCTATCTGGTCGCGGGCATACGCACCCTTTCGCGAACAGGGCCAGCAAACCTATCGCGCTCCATGTGGGGCCAATAGTTCTCTTGCCGGTGCGGAGCGCTCACCTAGACGCGCTCTCGCCCCGGCTTGCTTTAGGCTGAGATTCCCGAGGTTCGCTTCTACTTGAAAAATCCCGGTCAGCCAAGATCAAGGAACCCAGCACTCCTGCCCGGCTCCCGAGTTGAGGGGGCATTATGTACCTATCGAGATGATCGGTAATGTCGCTGTGCTGGACATAGCCGTTCAGGAGGCGTCCAAACTCGTCCCGGATCAGGCCGAATAAATGGGATTGCTGCATCACGCCGCCTCCTAGCAAAATCCGGCGCGGTGAAAACGCCACAGCAAGGTTCGCGAGACCGAGCGCGAGGTAATGTGCCTCCAGAGCCCACGCCGGATGCGTCGGCATGAGTTCTCGGGCGGGCACTCCCCAACGGGCCTCCATCGCTGGACCGGATGCCAATCCTTCAAGGCAGTCTCCGTGATACGGACACCAACCCGAATAAGGATCTCTGAGCAGATCGTGGGGAATACGCAGATGACCCATCTCGGCGTGCACTAGTCCGTGCAAAAGCTGCCCATTTACCAAGGCACCCCCACCGATCCCGGTTCCGATAGTCAGGTAAATGAAATCCGGCAAGCCTCCTCCGGCCCCCCAGCGTGCCTCACCGAGTACCGCCGCATTTACATCAGTATCGAACGCAACGCGCACCCCGAGTTCTCGCGCTATGTTTCCCGCCAGATCGTAATTTTGCCAGCCGAGTTTTGGGGTGGACGTGATATGCCCGAATGAGGGTGACTCCGGGTTGAGGTCAACCGGGCCGAAGGACCCGATACCCAGAGCCTTCAGGGCGCTCCCGCCACGTTCCCTGAAAAATGCTGTAACGCTCCTGAGTGTGGTTGCGGGCGACGTAGTCGGAAACTGAGCGATCTCGAGATCCTCCGGCCCGCTTCCCAGGCCGCAAACAAATTTGGTACCACCTGCTTCGATCCCGCCGAACACGTTCCTGAGTATACGCAACTGGATTAGGGGAGTGCGGCAGCTGTTGCGTTATTCCGCCCAACCATTCTGGAAATGTTGGGCTGGACGGTGCGTTGAGTGCCCTCGCCGAAAGCCTTTCCCAAGGGAGCGCTGCGGAGAAAATAAGCGCGGCAGCAACAAATGCCGCGCCTCAGCAAAACGCTTCTACTCTACTTCTTCGTCCTCTTCTTCCAGCTGGTGGTTTCCCTGCTCTAACAGCGGAGCCGAGAGTTGGGTTAGAAGTTTATCGGTCTTCTCCTCCTCGGCGAGCGTTTGAGCCAACAGCTTGGCCACTTTCGCTTGTCCTACTTTCTCGGCCACGGTCCGGAGGGTGCCATAGGTCGAGATCTCGTAATGCTCCACTTTTTGAGCCGCTGCAACCAGGCCCAGATCGGCTTCAATTTCGTCTTTCTCTTTGCCTTCGGTGATGATCTCTTGCCCTTCTTCCACCAGCCCCTGCATTCCTTTACAGGGCTTCGCTTTTGCTTTTGAACCAAGCAGCTCAAACGCTTGTTTCAGGCGCTCGACTTGCCCTTTGGTTTCTTCCAAATGTTTCTCAAATGCCTGCTTCAGTTTTGGATCATGTGCGGCCCTTGCCATTTTTGGCAGCGCCTTTACCAACTGGCCCTCTGCATGAAGCACATCTTGCATTTGCTCGACTAGCAACTCTTCTAACATCGGCATCCTATTTACTTGCTCCTCTTGAAGTGGACGCCGGATTGCTTGTTCTGTTTCCTTACGCCTATATTCGTCCGTCGAGCGGACCGCGAAGAGTAAACACTGCTGGTGTTGTTACTAGCTTTTCGAGGCAGTTCAGGCTGTCGTCGCGCCAGCTCTGCCGTGGTTCCACTCTGGAAAAGGCACCGTGGGTTCGATTTCATGCTGAGTCGGCACTCTGTAGCCTTCACCCCGAGCGAATACGCTGCTGTGAATCATCGATCCGTCTGGGATTGTGCGACGGCTTCCCATCGGAATGCGCCAGTGCACAATGGGCCCACCTGAACTCTTATCGACGTATCGATGTGGCAGTACCTCTAGAATCCACCACGCGCCACGGAGCGATTGATGCATCGGGGCTGTGGCATTCGGTTCAACATAAGATGGCATCCACGGTTCGGGGGGCGGAGTGCGGCCGAGCACAACGTTTGCCCGATATGGATCGACCAGGAGACCTGCCGCAGTTGCCTCGACCAACATCCATTCAAACGTGATCTTTGATAACCCGCTCTCCGCTTCTGGATAACTGCCGCCCACATCGGAATGAACTCCGGCAAACCACACTTGCTTAATATCCTGCCCTGCAAAGGGCACCCCCCACAAGTTGTCGCGGAAGTAACAGCGCCGTTCGTCAATCGAGATTGCGTGGCGACCGATTCGCATCTCCGGGTTTCGAGCCGAATACGGGAGCACGACAGGATCCCAAACCCATCCAATGGAGCTCACTGTATCCCAAACACCAACGAAATGCAGCGGGCAATCTCGCGAAAAGGTTTGCTTGAAATTATGCGCCACATCGAAACTCTCTTTCATGCCGCCGCCCTTCCGGCTGTGCTGCGCAAACATGCGGGTAATGTAGGGAATCAGTCCGTCATTTCCCGGACAAAGCAGCCCGTACATATACAGAACGCCAGCCAGTGCCCTCACCGTATACGCGCCTCGGCTGAAGCCAAACAGATAAACATTGTCGCCCTCAGCATAGGCATCCATCAAGAATCTGTACGCGTCGCCGACATTGCTGATGAAACCATTCCCGAATGCCAAGCCTTTTAAGCGGGTCCACTCCTTCTCCAGGCGATTTCGGGCTGTAGGCGCGCCCATCGTGCCCACACCTGGATGGTAGTAACCGAGCTGTGATGCATCGATAACCAGCGTGCTGTAGAGTTTTACTACGTTCGAATTACAATCGCCGAACTCATTCCCGGTCCCATCGCAACAGATCACAATGTTCTTGGGCAATCAAGCACCTCCTCCGGAGCACTGATATTAAATCAAAATTCCCGTAAGTTCGCCCACCGTTCATCTTGGGTAGGGATGCCCGCGGAGCGTAGCGAAGGCGCGATAAATTTGCTCAGCCAATATGACGCGTGCAAGCTCGTGCGGAAAAGTCATCGGGGAAAGAGACAGCAGCAAATCCGCGCGAGCTTTCCAGTCCGGCGGAATTCCGGAATGACCCCCGACCAGGAATACCAGATGTTGGGCCTCACGTTCAGCGTTTTCGACAATTCGTACGAACTGCACCGAGTCGACGCTGCGGCCACCTGGGTCGAGGAAGATTTTCCGCGAAGCGGCGTGTCGCGCAAAAAGATCGAACCGTTGCGGGACAATGTCACGCATATCGCAATCGGCGTAACGTGAGCTTCGTTTCATGAACTCACCGGCGATGGCGTTTGCATGCACATCGCGGGGCTTACCGATGTAGTAAAGCGAAACTTTCACGCTCATATAGTACTGCTAAGTACCAGGTTGCAAAGAACATAGCTAAACGATATTGTTCTAATAGAGTTGAGCGCGGCCTCTTGAGATCTAAATCGTCGCGTCCAGAGGAGACAGCATGGCTTCAACGGTCTGGAAGGGCTACATAACATTCGGCCTGATCACCATCCCCGTCCGCCTGTTCGCCGCCGCGCGTGGAGAGCGCGTCAGCTTTCACCAGATTCATCGAGTGTGCGGGACTCGTATTAAGCAGCAGGTATTTTGTCCACACTGCGAGCGCGTCGTGGAACGGAGTGAACTGGTCAAAGGCTATGAGGTTGAAAAGGACCAGTACGTTATTGTCACTGATGAAGAGGTGAAGAGCGTTGCGCCGGCTTCCAGCGACAATATGGAGATCCTGGAATTCGTAAAGGCCGAAGGGATAGATCCGATCTATTTCGACGCTTCCTACTTCATGGTCCCTGAGGATGCTGGCAAAAAAGCCTATCACCTGTTGCTCGAAACGATGCGCAAATCGGGCTATAGTGCAATTGCGAAGGTCGCTATGCACCAGCGCGAGTACACGGTTGTCGTGCGGCCGAACCCAAACGGGCTGCTGATACACACCATGTTCTATCCGGAGGAAGTTCGTGAGGTTCCTGAGTTCGGCCGTGATGATAATGTAAGGGTCAAGCCTCAGGAGGTCGCCTTAGCGGAAAAGCTAGTGGAGGGATTAGCCGCGGATTTTGATCCTTCGAAGTATCACGATGAGTACCAGGAGCGCTTGAAAGCGTTGATTGAGGCGAAGCGCGAAGGCCAAACGGTAGAAGCTGCCGCACCCAAGAAACGTGCTCCGGTTATAGACCTGATGCAGGCATTGCAGAAGAGTTTAGGCGAATTGCCGCAGCGCAAACCTGCTTCCAAGGCGCCAGCACACGAGGCGGGGGGCACGACAACGAAAAAGCAATCGGCCGCAAAGCGCCAACCGGCGAAGGTTGCGCACGGCTAAGCGGCATCCGAACCTCTCATCTGGGCGACAGTGCCGGCCAACGAACGGCTATCATCTCGTGGTATGCAGACCGCGACCTTCGATCCAGGACTCACCCAGCAATACACAGGCGTTCTAAAACGCGCCATCAATCCAGATGGGCAATTCAACGTACGGCGTACCGGCCTGACGTGGCGCGATTTTCACCCGTATCTCTACCTCATTAACGCATCGTGGCCAGTCTTCATCGGCATTGTTGTCCTTGTGTTCTTAATAGCCAATGTGGTCTTTGCATCGGCATATATGTGGATCGGCATTGAGCACCTGAAGGGAGCGGAGGGGCCTTCCACTTCGTCTGAGTTTTGGAATGCGTTCTTTTTCAGCGCGCACACGTTGACAACGGTCGGCTACGGCAACATATATCCGAAGGGTCCGGGTGCAAACATAATCGCCGTAATTGAGGCTTTACTCGGGTTGCTGTCATTTGCTATTGCTACCGGGCTAGTGTTCGGCCGGTTCTCGCGTCCGTCGGCACGAATCGGGTTCAGCAACGCAATGTTGGTCGCTCCCTATATGGAAGGCAGAAGCCTTCAGTTCCGTATCGTGAACCGACGCTCGAACAATCTCGTCGAACTGCAGGCACGACTGCTGCTAATGACCGTGGAACTGGTCGATGGCAATGTGCAACGCAAGTATGCGGCACTCGAGTTAGAGCGGGAGAACGTGCTGTTTTTTCCACTCACGTGGACGGTCGTGCACCCAATTGATGAAGATAGCCCGCTATACGGCAAAACTGCCGAGAACCTGGAGCGGCTTCAGGCGGAAATATTGATCATGATCAAGGCTTTCGACGATACCTTCGGTCAGACTGTGCAAGTGCGCTATTCATACCGGTATGACGAAATAATTTGGGGCGCTAAATTCACGCCCGCATTCGAGATACAACCGACCGGAGAGATGCGGCTAGAGGTAAGCAAGGTAGGAAACATCGAAACGGTCCCCTTGTAGTCCGGCGATGGAATACCATGTTGACGGTGGAAGATCCACAGTGCGTGTTCTGCAAGATAACGACCGGCAGAATTCCTGCTTACATCGTCTACGAAGACACAAACTCGATCGCCTTTCTGGATAGCCATCCGCTTTTCCCCGGCCATGTGCTGCTTTGCCCGCGGGAGCACTATCAAACCCTCGTAGATCTTCCGCTTAACTTGACAGGTCCGCTGTTTGCCGCGACACAATTGCTTGCTAAGGCGGTGGAAGCCGCCGTGGGGTCCGAAGGAACATTTGTTGCAATTAACAATCGCGTTAGCCAAACCGTGCCGCATCTGCATATACACGTCGTGCCTCGAAAGCGGCGTGATGGGCTGAGGGGGTTTTTCTGGCCACGGCAGCAGTACCGCGATGACGCTGCGCGTGAGTCCGTGCGAGATGCGATTCAGAACGAGATTCAAAAGCTCTCCTCAAGCGTTCAAAGACCAATTCCGCCGTAACTGATCGGGCTTGCCCCTTTTGAAAGCTCGTCTAAGATTCGTTCCCGCTCCCGCGTGCCACGTGCAATGGCAGATTCCGTCGCCAGCCGATAAACAATCAGTCCAATGACAAACTCGAATGCCAGCACTGCTAAGAGAGCCCAATTCGTCTGCAGCGCCCATTCGGCGGCAAACGCGAAACCGAGCAACAGAATCATCCCTATGCTCGTCGCGGTGACCCGAAGCTGCATCCGTCCGCTCGCCTGCTTTCGAAAAGTTTGAGTTGGACTCATTGGTTTGGGGTTTGCAACAGAGCTTAAATTCCCAATCGAGAGGAAGAAGATAGCTACGACAGCCGAGGCTGCAAAGGCGTCGAGGAGGGCTACCAGGGTGACAGATAGCTGAAGCACTGCGGCAAGCAACCACACAGCCACCGTTTGGACGAGCATGAAAACGATGGCGGCCAGGTTTTTCGCTTTCAAGACGATGCCAAAGTGGACCGGGGTTACGAAATACAGCGCGGCAGCGTTGCGATCGAAGCCGAAGACGTTCCATAACAGGACATCTCCGAGCAGCAGCAGTCCGTACACGTTCACCGCGGGGAGAAAGTTGTGCGCGATGAAGCCGTGGCCCGTTCTGCCCAAGCTCATGGGGAGAAAGACAAACACACCGAAGATGCACGCCATCCCGAATATGACCCTGAAGCGCGGCATGCGCAACAGTGATCGCAATTCCTTTTCAAGGAGGACAGCAATAGGATCTCGAAATGCACGACCCGGCAAATCAAGCAATAGTTGGAAGGCAGACGGTTTCGTTCGCTGATTTACCGGGATAGTAAAAAGGCGAGCATTATTGCGGAACCCTTCCTCTTGGACAAGGCTCCTTTGGAACTGCCATTTGGCAATGGCGTAAGCGCCTGCTACCCAAAACAAGACAACAACCAAGGGAAGCACCGAAGCCTGCACGGAGCTAAGGACAGCAAGCTCACGCCATGGCGTTCCCCTCCCTTTCGCTGATAACAGTAAATACGGCTGAACGGTACGACCCGCTTCGGTGCGAAGCAATATCTGCGGAAGCACGGCAATACTGATCAGCGAAATGGCAAAAAGCTCACGAAAACGATTGCGTTCGAATGAATGCAGGAGCAAGTCTCGAACTGCCAACGACAGAAATAGATTAAACGGAATATAAAGGAGCAAAAAGAACGGAGCAAAACTAGGAACGCCAGGATAGCGCAGGAGCCCAATCATAGCCCCCACAAGCACAAGAACCATTTCCGGGGCGGTGCTCAAGCGCAGAAGAACCTCCATCCCGAACAGCGCACTGTTACTAACCGGGTAGATCTGTAGCTTATTGAGCTGCAGCGACCATCCGGTGCTCAACGTAAATAGAGGAATCAGCTGCCAAAACAGAAAAACGCAAAGGAGCCCAATGGGTAGCCATTCCCGAACGACCACAACAGGAGTTCTTGGGACAGCAAAAGCGAGAAAGGCCCCGAAGCCTGCGAAAATACCATACCACAGCGTCGACATCAACCACATCAAGACGCTTCCCAAACCGGTGCGCGGCAGATGATTCCGCATTATGCAGAACTGAGCGAATGCGATGGCAGAGATCTGCGGCCACATCAGTTTAAAGCCACTCTAATTTTTCGCTGTAGCGCTCGGCACCTACTAGGCTGACGAAGATATCTTCGAGGGTGCTCGTACCCGCCGCGGCCTGTTGCTGCAACTCCGCCATAGTTCCCTGCACAATTATCTTGCCTTGATTAATGATGGCGAGTTGGTCGCAGAGCCGCTCCACAACGTCGAGTACATGGGAGGTTAAAAAAACAGTGATCCCCCCGTGCACCTGCTCGAGTAAAATGTCTTTCATCAGGCGAGCACCTACTGCGTCCACGCCTTCGAAGGGTTCGTCCATCAGGAACAAGCGCGGCCGATGAATGAGCGCGGCCGCCATTGCCAGGCGCTTGCGCATGCCCTTCGAATATTCGCCGATGAGCTTCCGATCGTTTTCATTCAGCTGGAACAAATCCAACAGCTCTCGACCACGCTCTTTTGCAACGCTGCGAGGCAGCGCATATAGTCGTCCGATGAATTCGACATATTCCGAGCCCGTCAAGTAATCGAAAAGCAGCGTGTCATCGGGCACGAGCCCGATTTGCTTGCGAATCTCGAGCGACTGCTCCGGCATAGACATACCGAGCACGCGCATGGTTCCGAAGTCCGGCTGAGCCAAGCCCATTAGCATCCGAATTGTGGTGGTTTTGCCCGCTCCATTCGGTCCAAGAAAGCCAAAGAAGCATCCCTGGGGTACGGTGACCGAAAGCCCGTTCACGGCATGAAAGCCGTTGTAGATTTTGTGCAGATCAATAATCTCTATGGCGGGGATCTCTATGCCGGGCGGGTCAGTCGAAGACACAGAAATAATGCCCGACCCCGTGGTCATTATGGCTGACGCTCTCCAGTCGACTGATGCTCTCCGGGAGTCGCCCGCATGCCCGCAACCAACATCCCCATCTCTCGCAATATAGCGAGTTGGGTTCGCTTCACTTGTGTTTCGGCTACGTAAAAGTCGATCCAACGGTCGCTCTCTTCTAACCGGGCTTGCTCCACAGTGCGTATCGGCATTCGGCCCTCGGCATTCTGCGCCAAGTACACGGTCATCTGCTCACGAGCAAGATCGAGTTGCATTCTAACCAGATCGCGAAAACTCTGGGCCTTCTTCCATTGTTGATAACTGCGTCGTGTATCTGTGATGATGCGGTTCCGCACCTGGGCCATTTGAATTCGGATTTTCTGCATGTCCGTCAGTGCCTGTTCGGCCAAACCCTGCGAGGCTGATCCGATGAGTAATGGAATGGTCACCGCAGCACCGATCTGGAAATTATTTCGCTGAAATTTTTGGAAATAGTTGACGTAGTTGTATTTCGCGAATAGCGCGTATTGTGCAACTAGACTAACCTGCGGGAGGCGGGCTGCCTTGTAGGACCGAAGGTCCAACTGCTTCGCCGAAACGTTCGATTGCATCTGCCGCAGTTCTCGGTTATTGCGTAAGGCCAAATCGGTCGCTTCGTCTTCGGAATCAGGTGCCACAGGCAAGGAAGTATCCGAGTCGACCGGTTCGACACGGTCGGATGCAGGATACCCGAGCGCAACAGCTAGCATCATCTCGTAATAGTCTTCATCGAGAGCAGTTGATTCTAGCCGCTGTTGGGACACTGCCAAATTGACTCGTGCCCGCTTCAACTCGATAGGAAGCTCGCTGCCTTCCTTCACCCCCGCAGTCATGGCCTGAACTACCTGCTGCAGACTTGGAACTTGCTCTGAGATTGTCTGCCGCTCCCGGGCGGCTTCACTTGCGCTGAGAAACAAGTCAGCGGCTTGATAAGCCACCTCATCTGCTTTGGCCTGAGCGCCCAGTTGCGAGCCGCGTGCCGTCTCTCTCGCTGAAGCAAGTTGGTAGCTCTGGGGCCGATTGTAGATAGACATGTCGGTTCGCACCTCGAACAGACTTGGCGCGTTACCGTTGATTGCGTTCGGATAGCCGTACGTATATGCAAGCCCGCTGCCACCATAGACCTTGGGAACAAAGGGATCGTGCGCTACCTTGATGCCTTGCTCGGCCCGCTGCTGATCGAGACGTGCCAGAGCGACATCCGGATTCTGACGCGACGCAGTGTCGAGAGCCTCGTGAAGCGTAAGGGAATGTACTTCGGCAGTTGCTGCACCGATGGCCAGGAAAAATAGAGTTGCGATTTTCTGGGTGAACACTAACCCATGCTATCTTGGCAACCTGGAACAGCGGTGCGGGCGTAAGTAGGGGGACGCTGGTCCGCCCTACCTTGTACCGTTGGGGCGCGTTAGATTCGGTGGGGTGAACAGTCTTATCTGCTGCCAGGAGCGGGCGGCTTGGTGGCGGCAGCACTGCCAGGAGGAGTCGCGCCTGGCCTAACACCAGATCCACCGGCAGGCGGTGTTGCGGACGCGCCGGGCCTTGCGGCTGGGCCACCGTTTACCGATGTCTTGTCGTATAGCGAAATAATGTCCTGGGTGATGTCGATCCCGCTGGATGCCCACAACAGTGGGGTATTCGGGTTGCTGTCGTCGAGGATCATTGAGTAGCCGTTATCCTTCGCGTACTTCTCAATAACAGCCATGAGGCGCTGGCCCAAACCTTGTAATACGCGCTGTTGTTCGGCGTTCAACTCTTCTTGAGCGTCTTGCACGTCGCGCTCCAGACGCTTCTTCTTTTCATCGACATCGCGGGCAAGCTGATTCCGCTTCTCGTCGTTCATCAGATTGCCGCCCTTGTTGTACTGATCCTGCAATTGGGCGAGTTCCGCTTGGCGACCGTCGATATCTTTCTTCTTCGGCGCGAACTTCGTTGTGAGTTCCTGGGAGGCTTTCTGGCCGTCCTTGGTGCCAACAATCGCGCCTTGCATGTTGATCACGCCTACCTTGGGTGGTGGCTGCTGTGCGCTTGCGCTGAAGGCAAGGGCCAAGACTGCCATCGCCGAAATGACACTACTTCTCATTACCATCTACTCCGTGAATCTCCTTGGGTCTTTCTAATATTTTCACACACTAAGGGCCGTCCTAACGTAACCGGTCAAAATGTTCGTCCGACAGAGAAACGGAATAAGGAGTGCTTCTCAGTAAACGGAAGCGTCTGGAAATAGGGCCTGACCGTAGCGTTATTTGGATTAAACAGACTGTCAAACGTAGCTTGGTTCGGGAAAAACGACCGATCCACCGCGAGGGGCGGCTGCAAATTGGTACTCACATAGCTGAGGTTGTACGCCCAATACAAGCGGAATGGGGCGTTTACGACCGGCATTAAGACTTGTAACTCAATACCCGTAGAGACGCGCGGCTTCTGAGTGCCGGGTGCGATGACGGCACGCTGGCTGAAGTTAGCCTGGGGGAAAAGCGCGTTCAATTGGTCCACTCGTCCAGGATTTAGACCGAGCTGGCTGGGTAGAGAAATCCTGGATACTCCGGCGTCGAGAAAGGGAGCCAACGTGACGGGCCCGACAATCGGAATGCGGTACTCATAATTAAATACCGCAGCAGTGTCGCCTCCGGGGACTACAAGCTGGTATGCGGGAACGGTTTGTGTCACCGGATAGAATCCGAGCGCACCTTGCGCACCCGTGATCCTCTCAACACGTTGAGTCCCGTCACTGTTTAGGACAGGAACAGTCGCCGTCGTCGGTATATAAGCGATGGGGCTGACACTTAGGATTTCAAAGCCACGAATGTCGTCTTCGCCGCCCATGTAAAAACGGCTATACGGGGGCGCCACTTTTCCGCCAAAACCGGTGATCAGCCGGCCATTCAGGTGGAAGCCCATCACGTTGCGCCTGAAGATTCCGCGACGAAAATACGCCATGTCGAGAGCAGGAGTAAATGTGTTTACGTTGCCACCGATGATGCTGCCGGAAAATCCTGCGCTGAGGTTGACGCGAAGGCCGCGGGTCGGAATGATTGGATGGTCGACTGTGTTGTACGACAAGCTTGGCGTGATCGTGCTGGTTCGGATGCCATACAGCGAATTGCATCCGGAATTAACCGGCGCGGACGCACAATTTGTAGTTAGCGAAGTGGGACCTCCAATGCCCTGGAAATTCAGATAATCGAAGTAGGCGGTTGCAGCCTGGCTAAGGGGCGTTAAGCTTTGTATGTTGTATCCGTAGGTGAGACCAACTCGAGCGAACGAACGCTTCAATTGATAGCTAAGAAATGTTGTGAAACCGCGGCCGTTCGACACGTAATTGAGCAGGTTTTGCGTACCCAGCGAATTGTAATATCCGATAAGATTTTGGCCCGTCAGAATAGACGCTTGCCGCGCTTGGTCGTAGCTGAAACGCTGGTAATAAATCGTAAACCCGGTTTGTATTGGTTTGTCCAAAAAATACGGTTCGGTAAAACCAAATGAAATGCTGGTGAGGAGCGTCCCAATCTGGCTATTCACGCTGAGGGTTTCGCCTAAACCCAGGAAGTTGTTTGTGGAATAAGAGAACCCGATAAAGCTGCCGGAGTAGCCCGAAACACCACCGTTCAACTGGATAGAATTCTTGCCGCGCTCCTTCACTTTGAGCAGAAGGTCGACTGTATTGGTCTTCGTATCGCGCTTTATCTCAGCAGCATCTTCGGGCTTTAGAGGATCGAAATAGCCGAGTTGATTAAGCCTCAGAATGCTGG
The DNA here is from genome assembly GCA_045807905.1 of Bryobacteraceae bacterium. GTDB lineage: Bacteria > Acidobacteriota > Terriglobia > Bryobacterales > Bryobacteraceae > Bog-105. The sequence continues at coordinate 53,518 of JBJMGM010000214.1, forward strand.
TTTCCCACAAGCGGTTGCTGAACAGGTCGCCTTCGTCGATCAGCAGTTCGCGGCGTATCACCTTATCGCGCGTTGTCGTATTGCCCTGAAAATCGATTCGGCGAACGAAGAATTGATGTCCCTCATCCACATCGATTGTGAGATCGATCTGGGCTTTGCCGGGCACCGGCTCGGGATCAGGCGATGGAACGAAATCGATATATCCGAAATCCCCATAGAGCTTGCGCAAATTATCTAAACCTTTTTGCAGCCTTTCAGTGGAAAACGTGTCTCCAGGGGCCATCCCAAAGACCTGCCGCGCAATCAGGTCCGGCGTACGGAACAGCTTCATCCCAACGAAGTTGAAATTGCGAAGGAAGTATTTATCACCTTCGGAGACCACCATGGTGATGTCGACGCGCTTGCCCGGCTTTTTTGGATTGATGAGTGGAATCTTGATGCCCTTGCCAAACACGTCATATATCTTTTCTGAATGGTTGATGACCCTGGCTTCAAAGTAGCCATGCGATTGATAGAACTGCCGGATGCGCTCTGAATCTTCGTCGAGCTTAGTCGAATCGTAAGTGCGCGCGAACAAGTTCTCAAACAGTATCGAGTGAGGAATGCCAATGGGCTTCAGGTTCTTCATGGCCCGGATGACTTCCCGTGAGTTGAACGCCTGATTGCCCTGAATGACGATATGGCCGACCTTTACCTTCGGTCCTTCATTGATTGCGAAGGTAATATCAACTCCGCCCGGAGGCACCTGCCGGATCTGAGGCGTCACGGTGGCGTACTGGTGACCGCGTTCAGCGAGGTACTCTTGAAGAACGTTCTTGGCCCGCTGCACTTTCCCTGGATCGAACTGCGACTCCGGCGACAAAGCCACTTTGCGATCCTTGAAACGGTCCAGGATTTCAGATTTGGTAATGGATTTGTTCCCAGTGTAGTCGATGGTATGGACGGTCCGGCGCTCGGTCACGAGAAAGCGGAGAATGATGCCGCCGTTCGGCCCCTTTTCTTTCTCGATGCGCAGGTCGTCAAAGCGGCCGGTATTCCATAGCGAGATGAAATCGCGGTGAATCGCTTCTTCATCGTAAACGTCGCCCTTTTTTGTATAGATGAGCGCACGGAGTGTGTCTTGCGGCACGCGGTGCTGGCCTCGGAACTCCACCGCCTCAATAATGTTTTCGCCCATTTTGGCGGGCTGCGCTTCCTGGGTATTGGATGGCGGAGCCGGCTTTTCGGGAGCTTGCGGAACGTTCTCGAATGGATTCTGCTGCGGCGGGGGTTTCTGCTGGGGCTGTTGTGAGGACGCGGGTTGTTGGGAAGAGTTGGGCGAAGCATTCGAACGTGGAGTGTTCTGCGGGGACGTAGCCTCCTCAATGTGCTGGCCGGCACGCGGAGCTTCGGGCCTCGCAAAACCCCGGGAGGCTCCTAGCAAGTTGACAACGCAAACACTGCAGATGAAACAAGTTGGAAATACTGGCACACGCAGGCATCCGAGCCTGTGTTGAATCATTCTAAAAGCGAATCCTTTCCATTCCGTGCCGTTGAAACTCCCCTGACGTTCCGTCCCTCAGAGTGGTTTCAGCACAGGCGACCCCGATTGTGATCACCAACCCGCAGAACTTTGAAAACTTAAACAGTTTAGTGTACCGGATCGATTCTCGAAGAGCTATCGCGACGAGAAGCTATGTTCCACCTACACTGATCATTGTGAGCAAACAATACTCGACCCCTCCGGCGATGACGGTCGATCCCAGCAAGAAATACGCGGCCACGCTCGAGACATCGCGGGGATCAATTGTTGTAGACCTATTTCCCAAAGAGGCGCCAACGACAGTTAACAACTTTGTGTTTTTGGCGCGAGAAGGATTCTACGATGGCACCCCGTTTCACCGCGTAATCCCCAATTTTATGATTCAAGGAGGCGATCCCACCGGAACAGGGCGTGGAGGCCCCGGTTATCGTTTCGAAGATGAATTCAAGGGCAGCCCGCGCAAACATCAGGCCGGATCCTTATCCATGGCCAACGCGGGGCCAAATACGAACGGCAGTCAGTTTTTCATTACACACGTCGCAACAGAGTGGCTGGATGGAAAACATACCGTTTTCGGCCAAGTCCGTTCGGGGCAAGACGTAGTGAATACCGTGAAACAAGGCGATACGCTGAATTCTGTAAAGATCGAGGAGGCGTGACGCCCAGGAATGACGAGAGATCAAGCTTGGGATATTGTTTGCGAGTTCGTTAAAAGCGGAAATCTCCGCCGCCACGTTCTGGGCGTGGAAGCCTGCATGACCGCCTATGCCCGAAACTTTGGAGAAGACCAAGAGCTCTGGGCTGTGACGGCACTGCTGCACGACTTTGACTGGGAGATCCATCCTGCGGCACCCGATCATCCCATGAAGGGCGAACCGATACTGGCGGAACGCGGAGTTCCTGAAGAAATTCGCCGGGCAATCCTGTCCCATGCTAATTACAGTGGCGTTCCCCGGGTCTCAAAACTGGACCGAGCATTATTTGCCTGCGACGAACTGGCTGGATTCCTAGCGGCTTGCTCTTACGTTAAACCGGGCCGGAGCATCTACGAAGTTGATGCCGCTTCCGTAAAGCGGAAGCTTAAAGATAAGGCCTTCGCGCGAAATGTTAATCGCGACGACATTGTCAATGGAGCACAGGAATTAGGGATTCCTCTCGATCAACACATTGCATTCTGTATCGAGGCCATGAAGGGCCATGCCGCGGAATTGGGTGTCGCGGGCGGCGTCCACAGTCAGGGCGCCGGATGAGACGATCGTGCCGAACTGAGCCGGAGTCGCACCGCGTCACCGGGCGCATCGTCATTGGGCTGGCGCTATGGTTTTCACCTGAAGTATCTCTGTGCCATCGTCATAAGTTCCGGTGATCTGAACTCTCTGCCCAGCGTATTCGCGGACTTTCTTATCGTTATCGATGACGTACACCTTCTTTGCGCCCGAATCGTATAGCACGAACTTATCGCCATTCTTGACGCACGCTAGCGTGCACTCTTTAGCAGTCTTGGCTCCTTCCGCTTTCATCATGTTCTCGTGCGATCCCATCTGAGCGCACTGTTTGTCCATGATTTCTCCAGTAAAGGTGTGGCCGTCCGTTTGAGCAAAAGCGAAAGGCGCCGCTACTAGCAGAAAGGCAGTTGGTATGGTCTGTTTCATATCTCCTCTTGATGCCGAGACATTTCGCCCGGCCTAATCTCTTAGAGTTGGGCAGGCCATCCGGCGTATCAGGCAACGATGTAAAAGAATTGTGAAACATCGCAGAGCTTCCGCGTTTCGTGAGACATGCTTTTATTCTGGATCATTTTGCACGGATATGATTGGAACAATGTCCCCTGCGGCACTGAGGGTTTTGATTCCGTCCGAGCAGATACAGGCGCGAGTGCGCGCCCTCGGAGAACAGATAGACGCTGACTATCCAGACGGGCCAATATATCTGATCTCGATTTTGAAGGGCTCATTCATTTTTTTGGCTGACCTGGCGCGAACGTTAACGAGACATTCCGTTCGGATCGAGTTCATGGGCATATCGAGTTACGGCCGCGAGAAGACCAGCTCGGGGCAAGTGAAAGTGACACGAGACCTGGATACAAATATCGAGGGACATCACGTTTTGATCGTCGAGGATATCGTCGATAGCGGATTTACGCTGAGTTATTTGACGAGGCTTTTGGAACAACGGAAACCGAAGTCCCTGGAAGCAGTAACGCTGCTCGAGAAGCCGGAGAGGCGAGTTCAGCGGGTGAAAGTAAAGTATTCCGGTTTCCAAATACCAGATGAATTCGTGGTCGGGTATGGGCTCGATTACGCGGAAGACTTTCGGAACTTGAGAGACATCTGCGTGGTTAGCGAGTAGCGGGAGCGAGCCCGAGTGCAGAGTCTTTCTTCCTCGACCACCTCTTGGCCAGCCGTGCAGTAAGGAATAGAGCCGAAACTGTAACGGTTAGGAGAAGCACCTGCTCCCACCAGGGCAGTTGCGGGTCGGCATCTTTGCTGAGAGCGTCGCCAGCCATGCAACACAAGACGTGGACGGAAAAGACTTCGATAGATGCCTGACCGAGGGAAGCAAGCGGCTTTAGCAAGGGCAATGTAGCAATGCGCGCACCGAAGCGCGTGAGAATGATTGCGAGGGCGCTAAAGTTGATGACACGCGCGGCCCCGAGATGCCACTTATCGACGAGCCAACCGTACACATCGGGATCGACCCAGCGATCTGTGGGACTGTAGCGCAACGCTAAAAATACGCCGGCGACAATGAAGCTTAACCTAAGAAGCCAGTGAGGAATGCCCATGCCGGTTTCAGCTCCATCCGTTTGTGTTGATCCGGCGATGCTGTCGGCATAGATGCTCCCTAATGCGAGGCCTGCCATCCAGAGAAGCTGCCAGCCATAAAGATCGAATGCTCCAGTCGAGCTTTCGGGAACAGAAAGGCCGAAGAGATCGCCGTGCGTGTACAGCCAGTGCCGAAGCCCAAATTGAGCGGCTGCCCAGACGACAAAGCTAACAAAAATGACGGGGTCCCAACTCCAACGGCGCGCTATTGCACGAGCGAGTGGGGTGAGCAACATGAAAACGATGTACATCGGCAAGATGTCGAGCAGCGAGGGTCGGTACTGAAGAAGCACTGCGGCCACTGTGGCTTGTTTGGGATGCTCCAAATAGAACGAAAGGAGATTCTGAAGAGCAACGCTGTGGAAGAAAATCCCCAGTTTGGCAATCAGCGTAAATGCGATCGCAAGCAGAGCGCAGTGGTAGATGTAAATTTTTGTTGTGCGCCTGGAAAGGTCGACCAGAGTAGCTAGCTCACCGCGCTTCTGTTCGACACGATGCTCGATTTGTCCGACCATAAAGGCGGCCAGGAAAATAAATCCTTCCGCGCCAGAAACAAAGCCGAAGGTTTGGTTCGATATGACGCTAGCTTTAGTGGGTAGATGTGTAAGCGTCATCCAGAGCAGAAGAAAGCCGCGCAGGATGTCCAACGCAATGAGGCGGACACGCGGTTTCTCGCTCGGCACGGCATCTCAGAAAAGACGTTTATAGTTTCGGCGCGGGCGGTGGAAGATCACGAGCTTTGCACTGCGACGAGAACCCTTGACGCCCGTGTGAACCATCACAAAAGGGCTTATTCTCGGCCATTCCGCAACGGCACAGCGAAATAACGGACCGGCCGGCCAGACCAAACGAGTTACCTTCCGAATCCTGAATGGTGAATTCACCCTCGATTCGAATGGGTCCGTTGTTAATAATAGTGACTTTCGCCGCCATGCCTCAACCGATGGTAGCAGAGGCAACCCACTTCCTTTCTATAATTGTCCTGGCAGAGGGTTCCAGTGATTCAATTCATCTATGAGTCCGATAAAGAGCTATTTGAACATGCAATTGGGTTTGCGCAGAAGCAAGTAAAGCGGCTAGTTGAGAGCTATCCGGATTTTTACCCGATGTACACGGAAAGCGGCAAGTGGAAGCACGAAGGCCCTGCCTGGACGCACTGGTGCGATGGCTTTCTGCCGGGAATGATGTGGATTTTCCACAAGCATTGGGGACCCGATAAGCAGGAATCAAAATTCTGGCTGGAGAAAGCGATCCATTACAGCAAGCCTCTCGAAGAGCGGAAGATGGACCGCGATGTGCACGATCTCGGCTTCATCTTTCTTTCGACATACTATCGCTGGTATCAGATCACACGAGATCATGCAGTACGCGAAGTAGTGCTGCAGGCGGGCCGTACACTGGCACACCGCTATAACGAAACCGGTCAATATCTGCGGTCCTTTGTGGCGGATGACTCGATTTTCATTGACATTATGATGAACGTCGGAATCATCTTTTACACAGCCCGGGAATGCAACGACAAGAGGCTTCGAGATATCGCGGTAAGGCACTGCATTACGACACGGCGCTTTCTGGTTCGGGGCGATGGATCGACCGCGCACGAAGGCATTTTCGACCTGGAGACGGGAGAATTTTTGCGTCAAACAACGCAACAGGGGTATCGAGGAGATTCGTGCTGGTCGCGGGGTCTGGCCTGGGGATTATACGGCTTCTCTACCTCTTACGAATACAGCCGTGATCCCCGGTTCTTGCATACGGCGGAGGCGTGCGCGGACTATTACATAACGCATACTCCAGCAGATGGAGTGCCGCCATGGGACTACAATGCACCCCCGGAGAACCGGTCTTTGGTGGATTCGTCAGCTGCTGCGATCACAGCGGCAGGGATGCTGCGGCTTTGCCGGCAAATCGCCGATCCGATGAAGGGCCACTTTTACTGGTCAACGGCAATTCACATTCTGAGGACCTTGTGCACGAAGTATCTGGCGAGTGCGGATGCAAAATGGGAGGGGGTGCTGAAAGGCGGCGTTTATCACATTCACAAGGGTTTGGGTGTAGATGAATCGGTGATGTGGGGCGAGTATTTCTTCGCGGAGGCGCTGGAAGAGGCGCTGCGGGTCATGTCCAGAGGACTGGGCTCGAGCGCCGCAGTGAGTCACGGAGAACAGTTCACCTACGGCGGATGAAAACGCACGCTTCTTAACCGGAGATTTCGGTTCAAGCGTTAAGATCCATCTGCGTCGACGGTGAGAGGTTCGCCTTCAACATGCATTTCATTTGCTCCATGGCGAGGCTGTGCTCCCGGGCATTGCAGGCAGCCGAGCAGTCGTTCGGGACCATCAACTCGAGATCGCGCATATAAGCATCAGCAGCGGTGAACAGAACACAGCTGTTCGTAGAGACGCCTGTGAGAATCAGACGCTCTGCCCCAAAATGCTTCAGGAGCAGATCGAGCGGAGTCTGGTAGAAAGCGGAGTGTTTTGGCTTCAGGACGAAGTAGTCGTTATCAGGATCCGGCTTGAGGTGCTCTACAAAGGGCTGGCCTCGAACGCGGTCGTTCAGGCAATGCTTTACGAGTTGATCGAAGTTTGACTGCCAACGTCCGAAGTTATCGTTCACGTACACCACGGGGATTCCAACCGCTCGCGCTCGTCGCTTCAATTCGGCAACATGCGAAGCCATTGGGAGTGCTTGGCTGAACAGTTCGTCGCCCCGGGGAAATTCAAAATCGTTGATCACATCGATTAAGAGCAATGCGGTGTGGTGATTGTCAGGGGCACTGCCATGAAGATCTCCCTTCTTGCCTGGTTGTGTGGTCACGCTAATACTTTACAGAGAAAGCTAACCCGCCGTAGCGAATTCGGTTGAATGGCTGGGCATGAGATGAGAGCGGACAGCGCTGAGCCATGCCGCGAGATAGAAAAAGCCACCGATGACCAGAGTGAACTGTAGGCCCAGGTAAATAGCCAGGAAAATGGCTGTGGCCGATCCCATCACACTTGAAGCCGCATTTATAGCCCAAGCCCAGCGAACGGAAGCCGGCATAACTCTTTCAAGCAGCGTTAGTCCAGTTGGGAACGGCATGCCCATAGCGAAACCCACGGGACTGATCAGAGCAACAGAAACCAAGACTTTCACAGGGAACGGCAGACTGACGGCAGTTTCGGTAATGGGGGGGAGGATGGCTGAGAGTGCGAGCACGGCAGCGAGAATGAGCATCAGAAGACGTCGCAACCGGCCGGTATCCGAGTGCACCAGCCGCTTGCTGGCAAAGCTTCCCAGGCCGCCGGATAAAAGCATCGAGAAGATTACAACCGTGAGCGCGTAGGTGGGATGACCAAGGAATAGAACGAACTTCTGAATGAGAGCGACCTCGATCAAAATATAGCCGGCTCCGATGAAAAGAAAGAAAAGCAAGGGGCGCTTGCTGCCCTTTACAGTCGGCAGGCGATGCCGAAGCAGGAGCGGTGGCAAAGAAAGAATCAGGAGCGTGGCAAGGACGCTGATAGCAACCAGCCCAAAGAGGACCGGAAGCGCGCTATTGATTTTGTAATCCTCAGTTTCGCGCGAAGGATGTGTGATGAACCGCCAGAAATCCCGCGGCTGAACCGTGAAAAAGAAGAAGGGTCGGTCATCGGTAACAGGCGTGACATCGAACTTGTAGGCCTCATAGAAATGGCTGAGATCCTGAGAAAGCAGAAGATCGCGGAATGGACTTTTGACGGTTGTTCCGGGCACATAGATGACCTGCATCGCGGCGGTCATCGCGGCCGATTTAACACGGCTGATATCAGCAGGGCTGAACGGATTGCGTCCAATCAGAATCGTGTCCTTAGCTCCCCAGCCTTGCAAGGCTTTGCTGTTTTCCCGGACGATCATGATGTTTTGAGCCGGATCTTTCTGCCCGAGGTGGGTGAGCGCCGCATAGGCCACGGACACGAGGCGCAGGGATTCGCGCGGCGGGTCGAAGCCCCAGCGGGTGAAAGCCAGAATGCCGTCGCTTGTTAAATGAGAGAGGTAGTCGGTAAACGCGTTCGTCGTATAAAGATTGTTTTCCGATAGCGCAAAGGCGCCAGCAGCGGTCGAGGCCCACGTATCGACCAGAGTCGCTTGCAGCACTTGGTAATGCTCATCCGAGCGGCGGATGAAAGAGCGGCCGTCCTCAACAACAATCTTGACCTCGGGACGAAAATAGAGGTTTTTGCTGTACTGCGGAAATTTCTTCCGCATGACAATGGTGGCAATGATCGGATTGATTTCGACGCCGGTGATATCTTTACTCCCCGATGCAAGCGCACGCGCGATGTCCCAACCACCTCCTGGCCCGATCACAAGAGTCTTGGCGGCCGGACGAAGCAGATACGGAAATCCCGGACCCTGATAAGCGAGATCGAGCTTTTGCTGGGACGAGAGATGCGAGAAATCGAAGCGCGCGATCCCAGTGGCCGCGTCAGCATCGATAACAATACTCTTGAAGCCACTGCCTGGTTCGGGCTTCAAAGCGATACGCGAGAAGCTGTTCCATTGAACGAACTCCTCATTTTGCAGCTGCTTGCCTTTTGCGAATTTCACATCGATGAGGAAGTATTTCGCGTTGTAGGTGATAAGCGCCACCAGAAGCAGCCCTAGAAGAACGGCGACCACCCGCCCTCGGGGCGCATGCGCAACATGGAACCAAATGGCGGACGAGACCGCGAAAAGAACGGCAGCCACGAGGATGGTGTTTGGCCCGCCGATCCAGTTCAGTATTGGAACGAGGACAGCGCACCCCGCAGCCGCGCCTGCAAGGTCAAAAAAATAGACGCGGTCAACGCGTTCGATCGCATCCGAAATTGCAAGAGACAGGATGGTACCGGAGAGCAGGAAAGGAATGGCCGCGATGAAGTAGGCGACGGTCAAGTCCGCAGTTTGCATTTTGCCGGTTCGAGCGAGCAGAAACGATAGGCAGAGTACAATTGCGATCGCATTTAGGACGGCGAGAGCCCCCAATTTTGTGTACAGCGTGCCAGGCCAGTCCGCTACTATATACGAAAATACGCCACCTGCACCGAACCCAAATAAAGCAATCGAGATTGCAAGAAAAGCGAAATGATAGAAATACACGACCGAGAACACTCGGGTGAGTGCGAGTTCAAGCAGAAGGGTTGCGAGCGAGGTCGATGCTACACCAAAGTAAATCTGCGGCCAATGCCTTCGACCGAGAGATTGTGGGACCTCGTGGCCGAGTGAATCGAGAAGTGACAACTTTTTACTATTTTAGTGGACGCTGAACGTCAAGCCGGATGCAGGTAGGAAAAGATGCGGTTCGCGATTCGACCACTGGCCTTGCCATCCGCCGTATGGGTTGTGGAGACGAGCCATTCGCTCGTACTCAGCTGCATCGTCGAGAAGACGAGTTGCCTGGCCGATTATTGCATCTCGATTTGTTCCGACCAGCTTTACGGTGCCGGCACGGACCGCTTCTGGACGCTCTGTCTTGTCGCGCAGGACGAGGATTGGCTTTCCGAGCGAGGGACCTTCCTCTTGCACGCCGCCGGAGTCTGTGATGAGGAGATAAGCTTGACACATGAGGTCAACAAAGGGCAGGTAATCGAGCGGCTCAACCAGAAGGACGTTTGAATGGCAGCCGAGCATTTTATGCACTGTGTCCTGAACGTTGGGGTTACGGTGGACGGGCCACACCACTTGCACATCGTTGCGCTCGGCCAGCGTAGATATGGCCTCGCAGATGCGCAACAGACCTTCTCCGAAACTCTCGCTGCGATGAGCCGTTACTACGATCAGCTTCTTGCGGGCGTTGATGGGCAGAGAAAGTCCGCAGAGTTTTCCTTGCTCGATGCGATCGTAAATTGATAGGACGGCATCGATGCCGGTATTCCCAGTTACTTGGATCGACTCAGGGTGGATCCCCTCGAGCAAGAGATTATCGGATGCCCAATCTGTGGCGGCGAAATGCAGGTCGGCTAACCGTGAACCGATGACGCGGTTCATTTCTTCGGGGAATGGGGCGCGCATATCGAACGTGCGCAAGCCCGCCTCGACGTGAGCGACCGGGACAGCCGCGTAAAAAGCTGCCAAAGTGGCGCATAGCGTCGTTGTCGTATCACCCTGCACGACAACTAGCGATGGCTTCACGGCCGTGAGCACGGGCTCAAGTCCCGCAAGCACACGCGACGTCAACGCGATGAGCGTCTGGCCCGGTCGCATCAGATCGAGATCGTAATCGGGCGTGATTTCGAAAGCCGCAAGCACCTGATCGAGCATTTGTCGGTGCTGGGCAGTAACGCACACGAGTGTCTCCAAGCGTCGGCAGAAGGGATCCTTCCGCAGAGCGGAAACTAACGGACATAGTTTGATAGCTTCCGGGCGCGTGCCGAATATTACAAGTACGCGCTTGCTGGGGTTGGATGGAGAGAAAGGTGGACTACTTGTGCCGGTAGGTGATTCGTCCCTTGGTGAGGTCATACGGAGACATCTCGAGGGTGACACGATCGCCGGCTAGCACGCGGATGCGGTTGCGCCTGAGCTTTCCCGCCAAGTGAGCGAGAACGGTTCGGTCCTGATCCAGTTGAACGCTGAATAGCCCGCTGGGAAACTTTTCCACGACTGTTCCAGTTACTTCAATGCTATCTTCTTTACTCATTCGCCTTTTTGGATTTGATATGCGGAGCGCACAAAATACGTGCGGCACGCTACGGAAAGTATAGCGCAAAACTCTTAAATTCAGTCGAAATTGACTCGTAATAGAATCGCAATGTCGAGGGCGCGCGTACGAACAGTTTGGGTATGTTCTAAGCTTTAGTCGGGGCCGCTTTCAGTGTTTATTGGATGGCGGCACAGTAGCGCGGACGGTGAACGTGGCAACGTCTACCAGCGAATTCAAAAACAAAAACATCATGGTTACGGGCGGAGGCCGTGGCATAGGAAAGCGACTGGCTTTAGGCTTCGCACGACTAGGAGCGAGGATCGCTCTGGTTGGCCGAACTAAAGCCGAGATTGATCTAGCTCAGATCGAAATTGAACAGGCTGGCGGAAACGCAGTTCAAATTCGTGCGGACGTGACCGACGCAGAGCGGCTGGTAGTGGCAGTAGACCGCGCTCGTGTGACGTTCGGAAGTCCCATTGACATCTTGATTTGCGCTGCGGCGATTACCGGCCCGCTGAACTCGTTTTTACAAACCCAGCTCACGGACTGGGCAGAAACAATCCAAATCAATCTACTGGGACTTGCACACTCATGCCGCGCGGTGCTGCCGGACATGTTGGAGAAACGACGGGGCAAAGTCATTGCGTTGGTTTGCGACCAAACCCCGAAGCTTAGTTTCTCGGCCTATTTGACGTCCAAAACGGCCGTTGTGCGGTTTGTGGAGACGTTAGCGGCTGAGCTGGCAGACCACAATATCCAAATAAATTGTTTCGATCCGGGGCCAACTTATACAAGCGTGACGGACGAGATCATTCGAGCGCAGAGCCAGTTGGAGCCCAAAGTGGTCGCCGCCGCGAAAGAGACCAGGCGAACTGGTGGCGTCTCTCCAGAACTCCAGTTAGAGCACGCCATGTTTCTCGCATCGGAGAGATCCAATCACATCACGGGCAAATTGATTGACGTGACCGACGACTGGAAGAAATTGAAAAATGCAACCTTGCGTGACGACGCATTCACGCTCCGGCGGGTTCAGCGATAAGAAAAGCGGCGCGACTATTCCGTCGCAAAGCGAAACACCGTCACTTCGTGAAACTGTTCATCCGGCCGCAGCACAGCCGTTGGAAAGTTCGGATGGTTCGGTGAATCAGGGAAGTGCTGAGTCTCTAAACAAAGCGCGGATCGAAAACTGTACGCGCCGCCTATGCCGTGAACGCTTCCGTCTAGAAAATTACCGGAATAGAACTGAATACCGGGTTGTGTCGTAAGGACATCGAGTACTCGGCCAGAATCAGGTTCCTCGACCCTTGCGGCCAGGCCAAGCTCATGGCCCGAGCGATTCAGGACGAAATTATGATCGTACCCTTTGGCGAACTTGAGCTGCTGATTGTCCTGATTGATACGGGCTCCGATTGCCGTGGGCTTTCTGAAATCGAAAGGCGTGCCAGCGACGCTCTCTATCGTGCCGGTCGGAATAAGGGTTCGATCAATGGGAGTGAACCGGTCGGCTTGGAGCGTTAGCTTATGGTTCAGGATGTCACCAGTCCCGGGCCCCGCCAGGTTGAAATAGGAGTGGTTTGTCAAATTGAGGACTGTGTCTTTATCAGTATGAGCCGAGTAATCGATGCGCAGATCGTTCTCGTTACCTAGTGAGTAGCGGACCGTCACAGATAAGTTTCCGGGGAAACCTTCTTCCCCATCACGGCTCAGATAATGCAACTCGAGCGCAGGAGCGTGGCCAGTGGACACATTCTTCGCATCCCATACGCGTTTATCGAAACCTCGCAGACCGCCATGGAGCGAGTTCGGACCATCGTTGGTAGGAATGTGATATTCACGGCCGTCCAAAACAAGGGTTCCACGCGCTATACGGTTCGCGTAGCGGCCGACGATGGCTCCGAAGTACGATTTGTTCGTCTTCGAAACGTAGCCGTCCAGAGCGTCGAAGCCAAGCACAACGTCGCCAAACTTTCCATGGCGGTCCTTCACTTTGATGGACGTGATGGTACCGCCGTAATTCGTAATCTTGACCTCCATACCTGAGTTGCTTCTGAGTGTGTAGAGGAATACTTCGTGACCATCCTGAGTGTTGCCGAAACGCTGCATATCCACATTCTTAGCTGATTGCGCTTTCACCCCCGACACAAGAGAAGCTAATACAGCTGTAATCACCAGCACGCGAGAGAACATATTGCTCGCAGGAATTGGTTTTTTGCGGGGAGTTAGCATGATCTCAATGTATAATTCTCTCCCTGTGAAAAAAGAGGACGGCGAACTGCGGTTGGTCTTTGGTACCGGTGATCTTGATGGGCAGCATGAACCCTGCGCCTTGCTTTCGAAAAAAGGGATCGAATGGCTTGAGGAGGCAATGCTTCAGTCCGGATTGAGTTTGCGATAGGGTCGCTTTCATTCGACACGTGCCCTGCATCTTTATGAGACCGGAGTGCAATGAGTAAGTGCCTGTGAGGTTGACGATGGCCCCGGGCACCGTGAATGAAAGGCGCGAGAACGAAGCGATTCCGCCGGACAACTTGAATAGGCCGCGGAAATTCGAGGCCACAGTCTCGGGCAATTCCTTTTGCTCGTTTTTGGTGATTCCCTGCGCCTGTTCGCTAAGTGTCTGCAGGCGTTCCGTTAACTTTCGCTCTCTGAATTCCGCGGAAGCGATTCCGAACTGGCCGTCAAGTTTCAATGTGTCTAAGACGTCCTCGCGACGGGGTGGAATCACGAGTCTGGTTTTGAAGTTGACAGCTCCTGTTAAAAGCGGCGTCTTAGTTTTGATCAGCAGCCCTAGTATATCTTCAATGCGACCGCGCTTTGTGGTCGCATCCAGGGAGACAGTCTTGCCTTGCGCTCCGGGCTCATGAACTACGCTTCCTTTGAAGATGAATTCGGAGCGGCCAAACCGCGCATCAACAGGATCAAGGATCGTATCTCCGTCCCTGCCGTTCACAATCGAGTGGAAATTTGTAATTACGTGCACTGCCTCTCCACCGCGTTTGAGCGCGAATTTGGGAGTATCAGTGGTTCCATCCACTTCTATGTGCTGCAGAACGCCATGATAGCTGCCGTCGGAGGAAAGAGTTCCGGTGATGCCTTTGAACGCGCTAAGATCCGCGTTCTGAAAGGTATAGTTGCCTGACACGGGAGTACTGCGGGGATCATCGCGCTGCCAGGGGCCAAATTCGCCGGTGCTGTCGATCGATGCCGGGGGCTTGACATTCCTTAGCGTGGTTTTAAACGCCATGGGCTGCCCCGGCCCGACCGAATGGAGGGTGAGTTTTTGGATATCGAAACTAAGGGGTAGTTTTCCTTTAATCCCGGGCTCGATTTCGAGTTGAGTTCCATCGGCAATGATGGTTTCAATCAGAAAGCGGAAACGTGTGTTATCGTGCCCCGGTTCTGCGCTCGCTATTTCGGGTTGGTCGCCGATTCCTTGTTGGCGCGTGCTACGCCCCCGGGCAGGGACGTGGATCTTTAGTCCTTCCAACCGGACAAGCTCAATGTTATTTGTGCGACCAGCCAACGTGGAAAAATCGCTGCTTGCGCTAAAGCGCCGAATGTAAAGCTCGGGATGCGGATCGTTCCAGCTTTTGTGGCGAATCCTTACGCCCTCGCCGACTATATTGGGATGAGGGAATAACGAGAGATGAACAGATTTGATATCAATGTCCGCGTCGAAACGTTCTTCTAACGCCTCAATGACACGGGTGCGAACTCGAGGACCCAGACCCTTTACATAAAAATACGTCGGTATCGTCCCACCGATCAATAGAAGCGCTAAAACCGTTAGTCCATAACGAAGCGACGTTTGCATTTCAATCAGATATTTATTCAGCCATCCTCACCGGTAACCCCGTTCTCACTAGCATACCTGCCGTTTCAGCATTCGCAAGGTGGCACTTTGAATTGAGAACAGAAGTAAACGGAATGAAACTGTACTGGTAGTACTCGAACGATTTCGCCGATCACTAGCGGCTTCCGCCGCGTATCACGGAACTGCGATCATTTCAAGAGAGCTGCTTATTATCGATCCGCTGTGCATTTTTCTGTCGACGACGTAGTAGAGAACGCGTCCAGAGACAGCAGGAATGTCGATAAGACAGTCAGTGCTACACGCAGCCCAGTGTTGCGATTCACTCGCAAAGGCAAATGGTTGGCTGTTCACCGTAGCTGTACTGCAGTCTTCCTGCCGGTTTGAAGAACAGAATAGGGGCTGTGCATTGGCATCACTTCCGTATTCCGCATATCCAAACCGAATGCGAACTGAAGACCCGGATTGCCCACCTAAGCTGACTGGAACGTGAACGAACGTGTTGCGAATGATTGAATCGTTATTGGGTAGAGGCGGCAACTTTACGCCAAAGACATCACTGCGTCTGCCGTCACCCCATACAACTGTTGTGATGCCCCAGTCGCCGTTGGTAAGGGCGTGCATATTGGCATAGTTGTTGGTTCGGGCGGGACCATTGAAACCCATGGTAAGCACTCTCCCTCTTAGTCCAAGAGGATCGGGCCCGGAAATGTCGTGCTGGGTGTACGCGGCCACCTCCGGCCCGACCTGCACGGCGCAGGGTGTGTTGATCGTCATGTCGATGGCGCAGTAGCCGAGAGAACTGCTGGCTTGGGGCACGACCTCGTAGATGTCCCCTGCGTGGCTGCCGGGATAACACTCGCCGCTCGCATACGCAGCACAACCCTGCCACGGAATCGAGTCACTGACTCGCGATGTCGGGCTGCTGATATTCTGAATCAGGTGTTGGCCCGCGAACAAGCGCAGAGCTTTGTTCTTAAAATCCAAAGTGTTTCCATTAGGCAGATCGAGTTTGTAGACGCTCTGAGTGCCCGGCATCAGGATATAGTTGTGGTTCCACAGCTGACCGGATCCTCCGGCAGCCCCGCCCAATGGGCGTCCGTCGACAATCCACTCACAATTTGGGCAGCCGGAAGTAAGACCACCCGCGTGAGTCTGAATGTAATCGATCCCGAGACTATTAAAGCTTTGGTTAAACGGGAAAAGCGACTGCACGCCCCAGCTCATGTTTTGGCCCCAAACGTCAGGAATCGTACCCATCCTTACTCCGTAACCGGTTCCGTACCCGCCTAGATCGTTAGCGAAATCGACCACGTACGGACCGCTCAAGATGAATTTATCTTTGATGGGCCACTGAATTATGTGCCCCGCATTTAGCGTCGTATTGTCAACTTTCCCACGAGAGAGATTCCCGTTCGGATACAGAATAAAGGCGGCTCCAGAACAGGTCCAGGGTTGAGTCTCAATAAGGAAGAAACCGCTGCTATGTGGGGTTGAACCGCTCGATGCACACTGGCCAAAAGGATTGAAGTAGCGGGAGAGGACAATGTGCGCAGTGGCATTCGGGTTCCCGGTAATAGCCGTGACTGCTGCCACTATAAAGAGCTCATGCGACGCGGACTGGTCGTTATCGATGAGCATATCGCCCTCTGCGATAGGTTCAAGAAACGACCAACAGTGGCCAGTGCGCCCGTCTCCGCCGCAGGCTGTGGAATTGTGCCGCCAGGGCGCGGGTCGGGAGCCTGCCGGAAGAGTGCCAAGCGCCTGCATGTCTTTGGACGCTGGCGCTGTTGCGACTGGATCCTGAACGTCCATTTGTACGCAATTGTGTGCGGTGGCGCCGAGTGCGATCCAACGAGAATCGGTAACGCCGAGTTGCTCGCAGGTCTCAGGATCCGTAAAGGTGGCATCCAGAGCCGTCGATCCACCGTTGTTGTAGATCTGATGAATTGCGATATCCCAGCGCTCCAGACCGCCGACGCTAGGGCTATTCAATCCGACGGTTGCGTATTCGTCCGAGTAGCCGGTCGAGTAAGCGCCTGTATTGTTGATGAAGTATTCAAAGCCATGGACACCTGCAAAGCGGGAGGGGTAAGTATCCCAACTGTTATGGCAGGACAAGACCTGTGAAGGCCCCGGAGCTTTAGAAATGTCCAGATCGCAGAACCACGCCATGGCTCCCTGTTCCGGCCTCATCATGAACTTGGCAGACGGATACTCTATATCCGTTAGACCGGGAACGCCGAAATAGCCAAAATCTATTTGGGGATATGCAGCCCCAATTTCCTGCTGAACCGTATAGCTGGTCTGCGGATTCATGCAAGCAATTGCAGAATTCATGAGGGACGCGTTTCGGTTATCAGTCCAAGCCGCAAACTTCTGATGAGCGGCATTCGAGGGATTGTCGTTATATACGCACGATTGCATGTACCCAGACGACGGGTTATATCCCCAGCCACTGAGAGGGGTCCCGTTATTCACGACCGCGCCATTATTCAGGTTTGATAGTTTTCTGGTTTCCCCGGTGCTTGGGATGAGGAGATAGAGGTAGATGTCACCTCCCGCGCCAACGAAAAAATTATCCACGAATGTGCACGTGTAGCCCTGCGTGGGAGCGATTGGCGTAACGCCATCCGCCGCATAGGAAACACTTACGTAATTTCCGTTGCATCCAGTTGACCCGGTCCCCTGGTACTCGGTAAAGAACATGTTCGAGACTGCCCAATTGGCGAGCGCCGAGTTCAAATAGATCGTTCCCGCTCCCGAGGTCTTCCAAATCTTGATCCCAAAGTTAACAAATCCATAGGCATTCTGGCCCATCTGAGTTCCACTCGAGTGCGAGTGGTTGATGCCGCTGCATCCGGAAAATGTGTTCCCAGTGAGAGTCGTGCACGATGGTGAGTCGGCGTTTGTGCCGATATCGATCGTTACTGCGTATGCCTGGGCCCTGCGAAACGAGGGATTAACGACAAAGCCAGTCGCAGCGCCCACCGCGAACGTACTAGCCCCTGCATCGACATCACTGGTGAGCGTTGTGAACAGGGGCGTCCAGTTAGGGAGGCTCTGCTCTATCGTGAGGTGCTGCTCATCTTGAACTGATGCGATTGTGCATTGGTTCTGCGGACAAATTGGCGCGCTTCCGCTGATCGCAACCTTCATCCCGGGTTTGAGTACGGTAACTGGGAAGTACACTGCGCTGCCAAACGAAGACTGACCACCCCATGTGACGGCCGATCCGCTAACAGCCGACAAGGTCCCGAAAAAGCTATTCGTCAACATATCGTTCGTAACATGCGGACTTCCCCACCCAGAAAGAATTGGCGACGGGTAATGGGAAGGCTGCCAAACGCTAGATGCCGTCGCTTTCGGAAATACGAACTGTATAGAATTATTGTCTAGGCATGTGGCGCCGAAATCGGCAGAGATACACGCGTTCACCGTTCTGTCTGCAGCGCTCGATTGATCGCCGTACCCATTTAGGCCCAATTGCAGGTCGTCGAGCGAGAAAAACTCCGTGCCCGTAAAGGAAGGCCGAAAAATACCTGACGGCCCCCAGATATAAAGGGCATTGGTCGGCCCACCCGGCCCCGAGTAACTGGCATATCCACTCGAAACGAGAACATTGCTCGGGTTGGTCCAGGCACTGCTGGGGTCCGAGATGCCATACCAAACCGATGACGTAGTGATTCCACCGCCATCTCCAGGGCCAGTCCAGCGGACAAGCTGCACGCCTGTCAATGGATCGATATAAGAGTTGGCGTGGGGATCTGATGTAGGTGCGCTGTAATCAATGGTCGGCCAACCGTAATTACCGAAATTCGCCCGATTGAAAGGAATGTAATCCGGCGCTGTATTGCCTAAAGGAGGATTTTGCGTCTGAAACGTGTAGCTGCCTATTGATGACCGACCATCGCAAGTGATCTTTAAGTAATGTGTAACTGCGGCCTGGAGAGCGCGCGAATACGTGTGTCCATCTAATGCCGTCGCGGTACCCCGAAACCCAACCACAATGTGCCGATATGGTCCATTGACGATGTTCCCCGCCCTGGTGTCCAGGTTGCTGCCAGGAAATAAATTGGGATCGGTGTCATGATCTACGGTCGAAAACGCCGGATCGGTGCTCTCTTGCACGATGCAAGGCGAGGAATCGGGAGCTGAGTAGGTGAAGGTCGCTTGCGTGGGAGTCGCTGCCTCGAAGGTGATCGGGAGCTTGCTTTGTCCGACCAGCGCGCCCGGGGCCAGGAAAAGGCAAAGCTGTGAACATAGGGCTGTTCCGGATCTAATACGCATTGGGAAATTGATGATCTCGCCCGGTCCAAGAATTCCATTCGCCGAGCATAGGCGACCGAGGGGTGGCGTAAATGGCTGAGCTACCTATACAAAGAAATTGTTTCGGTGGCTGTGAACGGCCGGTCGTGTTCGTCACTCTCTAAAAGCTCGTAAGCGCCAAGCGCTTCCATGTGTTCGGAGCCGTGCAGATGTAGTAGTAGTCGGTATCGAATGAGAATTGACCCGTCGAGCAGGTGTCATGAGACAGTTTAGGCGGCGCTAGAACATGCAAGCTGACCAGGGTGGGATCTATTGATACGGCCACAGTTCCTGGTGTCCCGGTGATTAGTACTCCTGCTCCAGCGACAATGCGGTTCGTTGAGAAAGTAGCCCGGAGGTCGATACAGCCTGTCGGTTGGAAAGTGCCAGCCACGACGGTACATCTGAACAGCGGAATCGAATCGGGGGGGAATTGGGTCACCCCGGGTGCGTAGGCGCAACCCTGGCAAGTAAGCTTCACGTTGCTACCAGCCATCAGATCGCTGGCGCCATCTATATAAACGAGAACTGGCCCCGAACTCGAACCGGAAGGTTTAATTGTAGCGGCCGCCTTAAAACTATGCACGAAATTTCCGGAACGCGCATTGCAGGGCGTGCGTTCGGAGCAATCCGTCCCGACCTTGAGCGTTCCATCAATCAGCGCCGCTGAAAACTCTGCCGCACGGCTTCCTAAACTGGCTTCATTTTGGCCGCGAGCCAACCCGATCAGCCCTATGAGGAGAAGAAACTGAAGCCGCTTCAACACTGTTTCTGCGTGTACTCAAAATGCAGTTGCCAGCATACCCAGGAAGCTCTCATTGTTTTTAGGCATTTGGCCTAGCGCTGGATCGTTCAGCAAGATCGCAAGCGAATGACCTAATGACCTTTACCGACACGCATACAGCTGAGATTGCGCGGCGCGAGCGATTCGCATTCGGCGAAAATTGGCGGCGCTTTCTTCAGGACGTGACTCCGGAAAGCATTGCAGCCGCTGAACGAAGCTTATGCAAGATGCTGGACCTTCCCGATCTTACGGGGCGGACTTTTCTGGACATCGGATCGGGCAGCGGCCTCTTCAGCCTCGCGGCCCGACGTCTCGGCGCCCGAGTTTTCTCGTTTGATTACGATCCTCTGTCGGTAGCTTGCACTTCGGAATTGAGGCGGCGGTATTTCGATGGCGATCCGGATTGGCGGGTCGAAGAGGGGTCTGCCATCGATGAAGCTTACATCGCAAATCTCGGCCAGTTCGACATCGTATATTCGTGGGGCGTTCTCCATCACACAGGCGGTATGTGGAAGGCACTCGAAAATGTTTCGGTTCTCGTGCGACCAGGGGGATTGCTATTCATCGCTTTGTACAACAACCAAGGTGGAACGAGCCGCCGCTGGACAGCCATTAAGCGCATCTACAACCGATTCCCGATCGTCCGGGGCCTTCTGCTGACAGTATCGTTCGTACGCCTGCATGGAACCGGGCTCATCCGGGGCTTGCTGCGCGGCCGGCCCCTCCAACTATTCGAAATGGACAAAACTCGAGGCATGTCCCTTTGGCGAGACCTCGTGGACTGGGTCGGCGGTTACCCGTTTGAGGTTGCGGACCCGGGCGAAATTTTTGAATTCTTTAAAAGACGTGGGTTCCACCTGAGGCGGTTACAGACGACACACAGCCTTGGCTGCAACGAATTCGTCTTTGCTTGTGCTCACGAGCGGTGAGCGCTGACGCGTAGTTCCAACCGAGGCGTTCCCGACCCCTCAGTCTGGCCTACTTGAACGGCTGTAAAATCCGCGATACATGTGGCCGCAGCCAGCTCGGATGCCTGGAAAGTGGTGGTGATCCCCAGTACATCCATTCCTGCCCTCCGAGCGGCTTCCAATCCCGTTGGAGTGTCTTCAACCACAAGGCAGCGCTCGGGCGCTACACCAAGCCGCTCGGCAGCCATAAGATAGCCCTCCGGATCTGGTTTGCCGCGTCGTACATCATCCGATGAGACCAAGACTGCGGGTGCAGGTAGATCGGCACACTCGAGCCGCATTTCTGCAACACGCCTACTGGCGGAAGTCACCAACGCCCAACTTCCGAGCGGCAGCGCCGCAATAATGTGAACAGCACCTGGCACTGCCACATTGCCCTCACGATAGAGCAGCTCTTCCTCGTCCAGACGCGCGCCTTCCTCGTCGGCTATTAGGTGGGGCGTGAACTCTCGCGCGATATCCCTATTCGTACGACCGTGTGCGCTGGCAGAAATCAATTCGGCATCCAGGCCGTGTCGGGTTGCCCAACTCCGCAGCAGATTGTCGCACGCGATTCTCGAATCGACCAAAGTGCCATCCATGTCGAACAACACAGCGTCGCAGCGGAATGTCATGCGCAGAGTTTATTTGCCAAAAACCAATGTGCCAAAGTGCTCAGGAACATGGTTGGGATCCCGGTTCTGGACGCAAGTTGGCTGCCAGCAAAGAAAATGCCTCTGAGCGTCGGCGCCCAGTCCCTCTATCCGATAGAGATTCATACGCCACTTCGTACCTTCTTGAACCGGTTTGCTGCTGATTGCCGAGAGCGGGATCCGAGCAGCGGCGTACCAGATCCTTTGCTTATCGTCTATGCGCGCCATTGTTCGCCAGCGCGATCTCCACTTATGGTCATAGCTCTGATGATCCAGATCAATGGCTAAATCAATCCAGTCCGCCGTCGGCGCAATTTCGAACTCTCTATAGTGACGAATGTTCGTCCAATCGTCTCCCAGAAACATTTCTACAACATCCCGGTCCCACAGACCGACATGTGGACTTGCGTTATTAGCCGGAAGGAACAGATTGAGCACCTTGTAGGGGCAACGAAACAACAGATACAGATCGGTATCGGTCCAGAACGCGCGTATTTCTGTTTTGAGGTGTGGATAGTCAATCTGACGGCTACAGTCCTTCGACATTGATTCAGCTGCCGCCCTCTTCCATGCGGCCGATTCCGGATCCAGCGTGAGTTCGGCATTGCCCTCTTCATGCGGGATGGAGAACATTGCTGTCGGCTGATTAACAACGCAAGGCTGTTGTGATTGTGCAGCAAGCGGCAGGAGGAACAGCAAGGCCATTCGGTGACGGTGCATAGTTGCAGTTCTTCAGGGCAGAGCAAACGTAAACAGATCGCTACCTGACGCGATTGCAACGTACTGCTTGCCGCTTACCGCGTAGCTCATGGGAGAGGCGTGCATGGATTGGCCTGTAGTGAAATGCCACAGCGAGACACCTGTTTTAGCATCGACCGCCTCAAACGCTTCTGAATCGTTGCCAAAAAACACCAGACCGCCGGCGCTCGTCATCGTTCCGCCCCAGGACCGGGCTGCGCCGACCTGCGAATATCGCCACGCGAATTCGTTCGTTTCAGGGCGATAGGCCAACAGGATTTTCTGTCCATAGTGCCCGGGAGCATGCTTCACACCGGTCGCGTAATATTCCCGTCCCGGAGCGAACTTTTGAGCTTTAAGGAAGTACAGCTGGCAATTTTCATGAGCCATGAAATACATTAGGCCGGTCGAGGGGTTATACGAAGGCGAGTACCAGTTCGTTGCACCAGTCATATCGGGGCAGATGAGCGTCCCGTTCTCGGATGGCTCGACACCGGCTCGCATCGGTCGGCCTGTTTTGTCAATTCCCTTCGCCCAGTTCAGCTTTTTAACAAAAGGAACTGCGGATAAGAATTTTCCATCCGTCCGATCGAGAACGTAAACAAAACCGTTCCGATTGGCTTCTAACAGGAGCTTCCGTTGTTCTCCCCGATAAGGCGCGTCGACAAGAACGGCGGTTTCAGTCGCATCATAGTCGAAGTTGTCGTGCGGAGTGAACTGGAAATACCACTTAAGCTTGCCAGTGTCAGGATCAAGAGCCAATACGCAAGCGCTGTAGAGATCGTCGCCCGGTCGTGCCGCCCCGTCGAAATCGGGAGCTGGATTACTGGTGCCCCAATAAATACTATTCAGTTCCGGATCGTAAGTACCTGGCATCCAGGTTGTAGCTCCGCCTCTCAAGTACATCTCGCCCGGCCAGCTCGACGAGCCAAATTCGCCCGGGGCGGGAATGGTCCAGAAGCGCCAAAGCTGCTTGCCCGATTTGCAATCGAAGGCTGCGATAAACCCTCGAACTCCATCGTCTCCCCCCGAAGTTCCAACCAGAACCTTGTCCTTTACAATCAAGGGCGCGCTGGTCGCACCATAATTGGTGTTCCCCTCCGTATACGCTACATCCCAAAGCAAATGACCTGAGCGCGCATCCAGACAAAGCAAATGTGCGTTATCCGTCTCCATGTAGACGCGCGAGCGCCATACACCGACTCCGCGATTGTGA
Organism: Bryobacteraceae bacterium; assembly: GCA_045807905.1. Classification (GTDB taxonomy): domain Bacteria; phylum Acidobacteriota; class Terriglobia; order Bryobacterales; family Bryobacteraceae; genus Bog-105. Next base: position 76,968 of record JBJMGM010000214.1, read on the forward strand.
TGGGCAGATGCGTCATCGACCAATCCCTCGGTGACCGGGCGCGAGTAGTGCCAAACGGTACGTCCTGTTCGGGCATCCAGAGCAAAAGCGTCGTTCGCTGCGGTCATGAACATTAACCCATTTACAACGATAGGCGTCGCTTCAAGATTGCTGGAGTTTGAAGAGTGGAATACCCACTGCGCACGTAATTGATCGACATTCTTTGGCGTGATCTGGGCGAGACTTGTATATCGCCGCCCGGAATAGTCCCCGTTATAGGACGGCCAGTCCTCTGCCGTGGGCTGATTGAGCAAACTGGAAGGAGACACATCAATCGAAACGGCGACTCCGGCGCCATTCTTGCTTTGAGCCGCACCCCAAAGAAGAAAGCAGGTACAGACCGCGGCCGCACAGGCAAATTGCCGTCGCTCGCGCAGCTTCACTCGGCTTTCTATGCCCCGATCGCCTTTGATAAAACTTCGCGAAGGCGCTTGGCCACAATCATGTCCTCGCCTGGTTCCAGCATCCAAACGCCGACGACAATCGTATTTTCATCGGAGTGCAAACCTTTGGACCCTTCCTTGGTGCCCGTCGATGGATTGAGCTCGATACTCAGACTCCCCTTGCGCAATTTATCCGCCACATCGAGCGGTCCAATTTTCACGCGCTGTTGATCGTAACGGATCAGCAGATGCGGGACATGATTGGCAACCTCCGGGACAACAATGCTCGATTGCAGAGTAGGGATATCTTTGAGAGACTCGGCGATCCGATCTGCGCGGTGACGGAACTCGGCCTGCATTCCTTCGTCCGATTGGCCGAGAAACCAGTCGACTGCGGCGACCATGCCGACGATCTGCTCCTTGGCAACCTTCATGCCGCGCCCGACACCATCATCAAACGGATTATTTGTCTGCGCCGCAGCAACAATCAGATCCTTTCGACCCAAAAGCAGGCCGGCGTTCTGCGGTCCTCTAATGCCCTTCCCTCCGGAAAACGTAACCAGATCGAAGCCCATTTTCGTGTAGTTCCACAGATTGGAGATGGGCGGAACGTCCGCAGCCGCATCATTAAAACACGGCACTCCGTGCCGATGCGCGACTCGAATCCAGTCTTCGCGACTGATCTGGCCTCCTTCGGCCGCGTTGAAGAAATGCGCCATCACAGTCGAGTTCGTAAAGGCCTTCTCGTATTCCTGCATGGTTTCGACTTCTATGAAGCGCACACCGCAGTTTTTGAGCGCGTGGTCATAACTGTAACGGTGGGTTTTCTGAATTACAACTTCGTTTTTCAAGTTGCCAACCTGCATGGGAACGGCCTGAGCGGGCGAATTGTTCACCTTGCTGATGCATGCCGCTGTGCCAAGGCTTAAGGCTGACGAAGCGCCAGCCGTCACCATGGCCGCCTCGCAATGCAAGCGTTCGGCCAGATATTCGCCGGCCGCCCTCTGCAGCTCCAATAAGCGAACGGGATGTTTTGCCGCACGGTCGACTGCCGCCTGCACTAAAGGAGGCATTGTTGACGCGGTTAGAACGGTGTAGGTTCCAGCTGCGTTGATGATCTTCGTGACGCCCAACTTGTCGTAGTAGTCTTCACCCTCGCTCGCAACCTCTCGCGTATCGATCGCACGTACCGGTAGCGATTGGCTCGCCAATACGCTCGTAGTTAGTCCGAAAAAGCCTCGCCTCGTTCGAAGAATGTCCATGAAATAACTTCCGCTTGACCTAGAATCGCATTTCAATGCTTACGAGCAGCAACGAGATAGGGCACGAAACCGTGAGTTCTCGTTCTGATTCGATAGACCGACGTTCCGGCCGTGATATATAGCGCTTGATAATCTTTATCGCCCCATGCGAGATTCGCCGGCTGCTCCGGCACCACGATAGTCCCGAGATGATGCCCCTGCGAATCCCACGCCCAGATTCCCTTCGGTCCCACCACAAACAGGTTCCCGGCTTCATCCGCTCGTATGCCATCGGGCACCCCACCTTCTTGCTTCTCCTCCCCAAATACGTGCCCATTCGCCAGAGTTGCCGGCGCGGAAAAGTCAAAAACCCTGATATTCTTCTGCTCGCTATCGTCTACATAGAGCTTTCTGCCATCGGGCGAGAAGGCCAGCCCATTGGGCTGCGACATGTCTTTAACGAGCAGCTTCACATCGCCCATTTCACCCAGGCGATACACGCCCTGAAACGGGATCTCCTGCTTCTGTCCTGCAGGCAAGTCGAGAGTAGGATCGGTGAAGTAAAGCGCACCATCAGGACCAATCACTACGTCATTCGGGCTGTTGAACCGCTTCCCTTCAAAACGGTCTGCCAGACTGTTGTATTCGCCGTTCGGATTGACGAGAATGATAGCGCGTAAAACGCTGGCACAGTCGATCAGGCGCTGCTGCCGGTCGAACGTGTTCCCGTCAGGATCTCCCAAGGCAACAACAGATTCCTTCCCTCCATCGAGGTGAACCCGGTAAATCTTGTTTTGAGTTTCGTCGCTGATATAGAGAAACCCAGCCGGATCCCAGACCGGCCCTTCTGTAAAACCGAAGCCGGAGGCAACCGTCGTAAGTTTTGCGTCACGATCGAACAGCTTCCAGAACTCAGGGGATTGCGCAACTAGTTCAAACGTTCGCCGGGGCTTGTCAGTACTTTGGAAGCTCAGTAACGGTGCGGCGGATTGGAGCGCACCCAAAAGCAATAACATCGGCCAAATTTTTGGCATGCATTTCATGGCTCATCGTCCTCGCCTGGCCTGGACGCTTGTGGTGCGCGCGACTTCATGAGATAGCTCACCAGGTCGTCCAGATCGCGCGGGCTTAGTATTGACCCATAGTTGGACGGCATTATGGAACCCGGTTCTCGCTCGAGGCGCGCTAAGCTCGATTTTTCGAAGAAATGAAATGTGCCATTGAGTGTCTGCAACTGAAGCGAAAAGTTGTCTTCATTGAGCGCTCTGCCGGTAAATTTCCGCCCATCACGCGTAACCGCCGTAACCGCTCGATGGCGTGGATCCAAATTGTTGTTCGGGTCCAAAATCGCACTCCGGACCACATCAGGCGAGTGCTGTTCGCCGTAAGCCGTAAGATCGGAGCCAATGAAACCGCCCTCTCCGGCGATCATATGGCATTCTGAACACCGAGCTTTGCCGAAGAAAAGAGCGCGCCCCGTTTCAGAATTGCCCGGCACGAAAGCCGCCGCGTACTTGCCCTGAAGAACACGCACATAGCTAGCCACATCATGAAGTTGCGTGGCGTCGAACCTTGAACGAAACGCGGGCATGCCTGTGGCTGGAATGCCGTCGCGAATAATCCCGAGAATATCTCGGCCGCTTAACCGCTGTACTTCCGCGGTTGTCGCGATATTCGGCCCATGTTCCCCGCCATGGCCATCGAGCCCGTGGCAACCGGAACAGTTAGAGCTGAAAAGCTGTTGCCCCACTTGAGGCGAGCCTGCATCGCGCGCCCTTGGCTGAGTAGCTTGAGATCTCAAATGCGAGAGCGGGATTGCGAAATTGAGCAGTGCCGCAAGTAGTGCACTCTTCATTGCTGGCGCATTCGTACTTTCGATCCCTTTTGCGCTAGCCACGCGTTGAACTCGTCAATCATCTTTTGGCTCCATCGCGCATCGATTTGGCCGGGGGGATACTTCCCTTCGCGCAGCATCGTGTGGCCCCATTCGTCGCGATATTTGGTCAACTCCGAATCATCAGCAACTTTTTCAGCGAGCTGAGCCGGAATAAACGTAATACCATCGCGATCACTCAGGACGACATCGCCCGGCAGGACCGTCGCCTGTCCAATGCGTATCGGTACATCGATGCCCATCAACATCGCGTCTGCGATTGCAGAGGGGTGGAAATCACGTGTGAAGATGTGGAAGCCTTTAATTTCTGAAAGACCCGTGGGATCTCGTACAGCCCCGTCAACCACCAGTCCCGTCGCTGTCTTCGCCATGATCGAAGTTCCGAGATTATCACCGATAATCGTTCCGCCATTTATCTTTCCGAATAGATCGACTACCATCACATCTCTTTTCGTAAGCGTGTCGATCACCCAGGAATTTTGCCCATGTCCAACGCGACCTTCTCGTTTTGCATGATCGTTAATGACAGCATTCATGTCGGGGCGTAGTGGCATGAACACGCACGTCACGGCTCGGCCGATCAGTCGATCTCCTCCATTCAGCTCCTTCCAGCCACCTTCGAACTGCATGCGATAACCGCCCTCGCCCAACGTATCCCATGCTTCTTCTGCCGTTACGTCTTTCAAACGATCAAGGACCGCATCCGGCACCTTCGGCCGTCCGTCGGGAAACCTTTCACCTGTCCATGCACGCGTAATGTCGATACGTTGTTCATTACTAAACATTCCGATCTGTGCGGCAACAGGAATACCTGCCCAACAGAGCAGCCCCACCGCAATAGCGAACCGATTACTGAGCGTCATGAGAAAGTTCAATTTTACTGGACGGGCAACGGGATGAATCAATGGCATATAGAATAGTCGATTCATGAAACCAAAGGTGATAGCCGCGGTGCTGGCCAGTGCCGCAGTGTTTTTTATCGTGCGCGGACCGCAAGCGCGAGCAGATAGCGATCAGGACAGCTTAATACAAGGATTCCGCCTGGTCGAGGCTGCCTCGGTCGCGGATGCAATGGAGCAGCTGTATGGCCAAAGAGGCTACATGTCGCATGACATGCGTCCGCTCGCTCAGACCAAATTTGCCGGGCCGGCAGTAACCGTAGCGCTGAAGAAAGAGGAGCATAAAGAAGGATCAAAGGCACAGCAAGGAATGCTGGATTTGATTGATGAGGCTGGCGCTGGATCTGTCTACGTAATGGTGCTCGAAAACGGCTTAGACTATGCGGGAATCGGCGGCCTTATGAGTACCGCGATGAAATACCGGGGCTTCGCAGGAGCAATCGTAGACGGCGGCATTAGGGATACTCCACAGCTCACCAGGCTGCAGTTCCCGGTGTTCAGCCGCGGCATCGTGCCTTCCACAACGGTGAATCATTATCGTTTTGCTGGAAAGAACATTCCAATAACTTGTGCAGGCGTCGAGGTTCACCCCGGGGATATTATTGTGGCCGACATGGATGGAGTGGTCGTCGTCCCGCGCGAGCGTGCGGCAGAAGTTCTAAAGAAAGCACAGCAGCTCGACGACAGCGAGCACAGCATGTATCCATTCATCGAAAGATATAAATCAATTCGCGAGGCCGTAGCTAAATTTGGGCGATTGTAGCAAAGTAGGAGTGTTGATGATGAAAGAAGGGTTTTCGAATTTCTTTCGCCGAAGATTTAGCCCGTTCGTTGGCTATAGCCGGCGAGACCTGTTCCGGCAGGGTGGACGACTCACGGCAGCGGCAGTGCTTCCGGCCATTGCTGAGACGGCGAAACTCTCTCCTCGGGATGGAAAGCTTTCAGCCGAAGTGAACAACAGCGCGGAGTTTTATCGCTCCATTGGAGTGCGTCCAGTGATTAATGCGCGCGGTACTTTCACGATCATTAGCGGCTCCCAGACACTCCCGCAAGTAAAACAGGCTATGGACGAGGCGTCCCGCAGTTACGTTCAGATGGACGAATTGATGGACGGTGTGGGAAAGCATCTCGCCGAACTGACCGAAGCCGAGTGGGGCATCGTGACCAACGGCTGTTGTGCGGCGCTCACCCACTGCACCACAGCTTGTATTGCCGGGACCAACCCGGAGCGCATGCAGCGTCTGCCTGACCTTACCGGGCTCAAGAACGAGGTCATCATTCCGGAGTACTCGCGCAATGTCTACGATCACGCCATTCGAATGGTAGGCGTCAACATCAGCGAAGTGAAGGAGAGATCCGAACTGGAGTCCGCGTTCAATGAGCGCACCGCTATGGTGTATATCCTGGCTGGGCCCGGGGATACCGGCCCGCTTGGAACGCAGGCTATTTCGGAGGTGGCCCGCCGCCACAACGTGCCCGTAATCGTCGATGCTGCAGCGGAAGTGCTGACCATCCCTAACGTGCACTTACAGCGCGGAGCTACGGCCGTCGCCTATAGCGGCGGAAAGTGCATTCGAGGCCCACAAAGCGCAGGCTTGCTCGTAGGAGAGAAGAACTTGTTGCAGGCCGCCTGGGCTAATAGCGCGCCGCACCACGCGTATGGACGCTCACTGAAGGTCGGTAAAGAAGAAATTATGGGAATGCTTGCCGCCGTGGAGATGTGGAAGAAGCGCGACTACGAGGCGGAAATGAGCCAGTGGCACAACTGGCTCGACCAGATCTCTACAAGCATCAAAAGAGTTGATGGTGTGACCACCCGTATCGAACCACCAGAAGGACTTTCGAACAAGACGCCGGTGCTCAGAATCGAATGGGATGGCGACCGCTTGGGAATCACCGGTCAGGAAGTAAGTAAGGTGCTGCTGGACACGGAACCGCGCATCGTCCTGGGCGCAGCTTCCGGGAGCCGACCCGATAATATGGCGAGCTCCGTTTCTATCACCCCTTACATGATGATGCCAGGTAATCAAAAGATTGTCGCGGAGCGCCTCTACGCCGTGCTTTCCAAGCCGCCGCAATTTCAAACTCCACCGGTACCGCAGACCGAGCCAGTCTTAATTGCGGGGCAATGGCAAGCCCGGCTCGAATTTACCCGGGGCAGTGCCACTCACACTTTGATCTTCGAGCAGGACGGCAGAAAACTGCTTGGTACTCATCATGGCGAGTATGTTTCGGGCGATCTCGCGGGCACTGTGGCAGGCAACCAGCTGCATTTCCGCAGCTCACAAAAAATCCAGGGCACCCGGTTGTCTTTCGATTTTAGCGGCACTGTCGAGAACGGCAAAATGAGGGGCGATGTAAATCTCGGGGAATATGGGGAGGCCCGATGGAGCGCAGAGCGTCACGAATATCAATCACCGCGGGGAGTCGTACGTCCCGTGAAACGGGCCTAGCTCGGACTGAATCTTTCTGCTGACACAAAAATGAAGGAGAATTCATGGCAAACCCGAACAGAAGGAACTTTATTGCAACCAGTGCGACCACGGCGGTCGCAGCAACCGCGGCATCCGGAACAGCTGCCGCGCAATCGAACACAACCAAAAAGGTCCTTTGGAACGACGGCAAGAAGCCAGACAAAACGCCGCTCTTTAGTCCGGCGGTGTCTTACGGAAATTTGTTGTTCTTATCGGGCATCGGCGCACATTTTCCAGGCGACATCAAGGCGCACACCAAGCACGTATTGGATGAGATCCAGAAGAAGCTCGAAGCATCGGGATCGTCCATGGACAAAGTGCTGAAGTGCCAGGTCTATCTAGCGAATTCCAAAGACTATCAACCGATGAATGAAGTGTTTCAGGGCCGTTTCGGGTCAGAACCGCCCGTTAGAACGACGATAGCGGCAGCCTGGATCCCCGGTGATTCTCTCGTCGAAATCGACGTGATCGCCTATATTTGAGCCGCCTTACCTGGAGCGGCCATGTCGAGTTCTCAAAACAGTCGCATTCGATGGGTGCTCATCTGGTGGATGTTTCTTGTCAGTGCGATTGCCTATCTCGACCGCGTCAACATCTCGATTGCCGGTCAAGCGATAGCCAAAGAATTTCATCTCGATAACGTCCGTTTGGGATGGGTGTTTAGTGCGTTTGTTTTAGGTTACGCGCTGTTCCAAGCTCCCGGCGGCTCATTGGCGGATAGAATTGGACCGCGCCGGATTCTAACCGCTGGCGTTCTCTGGTGGGGCATCTTTACTGCGCTTGTTACTTTTCTTTCGGCGAATGCTGCGGGGCTGCTGATCGTCTTAATTGCTGTGCGATTTCTTCTGGGCATGGGAGAAGCGGTGGTTTATCCCGCTTCCAACTGCATCGTTGCGGCCTGGATTCCCTCAACCGAGCGAGGTATTGCAAACGGGATCATTTTTGCTGGCGTGGGTTTCGGCGCCGGTATCACTCCGCCGCTGATCGGCTATCTCATGCTGCATCAAGGATGGAGAGCCTCCTTCTGGGCCAGCGCTCTACTCGGCTTAATCGCGGGCGTGATTTGGTACATTATCGCGCGCGATAAGCCGAGCCAGCATCCATGGATTTCAGCCCGCGAACGATCCTTCATTGAAGCCGGCCTACCAAAAACAGCTTCCGCCGAATCCGGGAATGCGAAACTCTCCTGGCGCGCCATTCTCCGGGACCCCAATGTCCAAGCGGTGACGTTCAGCTATTTCGCGTATGGGTACGCGGCATACATCTTTTTTAGCTGGTTCTTCATTTATCTCAGTACCGTGCGAGGACTGAATATACGAGAGAGCTCCTACTACACTATGCTGCCGTTTCTGGCTATGGCGATTGGATCGCCGCTCGGCGGCTGGGTAAGCGACCGGCTCACGAAAAAATGGAGTAAACGTGTGGGTCGGTGCTACCTCGCCTGTGTGGCCATCGCGGTTTGCGCAGTTTTCATCGCGCTTGGAACGCAGGTTCAAAGTGCCCGGCTCGCGAGCGTGATACTCGCGGGCGGCGCTGGTGCTCTGTACATTTCGCAAAGTTCATTCTGGTCCGTGTCGGCAGACATAGGAAAGCAATCAGCGGGTTCGGTATCAGGATTTATGAACATGGGAGGCCAGCTCGGGGGCGCTCTGACGGCTTCGCTCACGCCAGCTATCGCGACCCATTTCGGCTGGACCGCCTCGTTCTTAGTTGCGGCAGCGTTGTGCGCTGCAGGTGCGCTTGCCTGGCTGCGGGTTCAACCAGAACCTGTCAGTAGCGATGTAGCTGTCGCTGTCTGACTCACTTTTTTCTAGCCGGATTCAGTCCATCCCAGCGTGGGTCACCCACCTCCTTGTAGTTCGATGGGAGTTTGCCCCAATCGGGCCGGCTGATGCCGTTCAGATCGTACACTATCTTTCCGTCGCGGATCGTCAACTCACAAGCAAATTTGCGGTTTCCATTCATACGCGCGCCAAACATGTCGGTAAACCCAAAATTGCCGTGCTCGACCCGGAGAGCCACAATATCGGCCGGTGAGCCAACCGAGAGATTCCCAAGCTCGGGATGATGGATCTCCCGAGCAGGATTCCAAGTCGAACGAACAATTACATCGTCAACCGATAGCCCCAGCGCGAGGAACTTGCTCATTACGTTCAGCATGTCTTTCATTCCTGCATTCATGCTTCCTATGTGCAGATCAGTCGAAATGGAATCCGGCAGAAAGCCCTCGCGAACGGCCGCCACCGCAACCCTCCATGCAAAACTACCTCCGCCGTGACCCACATCGAAAATCACGCCTCGTTTCCGGCCCTCCCAAAGCGCAGAGCTGACATGCCCCGACAAATCGAGTTCATTGCGGAGGCCCGAGTACACGTGTGTATAGATATCGCCAGGCCGTAATTTCTGAGTCAGCAAAACGCTGATCGGCCGCTCAGCCCGGTTCTCTCCAAAATCCACCATGACGGGAATATTCGCTAACGTGCCCGCTTGCACTGCATGTTCCACGGGCGTCCATTCCGGCCCCGCATAGTGAGCGGTCTTGATTCCTACGATTACGGCTCCATAGCGCTTCGCCACGTCTGCGGCCTTTTGGGGATCCATATCCCCCAGATTGTTTTCGAACTGGGGACCGCGCATGCCCGCTCCCACGATGTTCAAAAACGCAAGGACACGTGTTTTCGATCGATCGATTATGTGCTCTTTGAAATCCTCGAAGTTCTTATAACCAGAACTTCCGGCATCTGCCGCCGTAGTAACACCCGAGCGCAACGTGAATCCATCTGGAAAAACACTGTTATCACCGGCATAAGAGTTGCGCTCTCCCGTGCTCGCGTAAACGTGAACGTGAATATCGATCAACCCTGGCGTCACGTATAGGTCTTTGGCATCCACGGTTTTAAGTGCAGTGGCCCGATCGATGTGCTCTGCAACTGCCGCGACTTTCCCGTCCCGGATTGCGAGATCCCGCACAGCGCTGATGTGATTTTTTGCGTCGACTACATGCCCGCCCTGCAGAAGCAAATCGTATCGCGTCTGCCCAACGGCGCCGAACACTCCGAGGCTTACAAAAAGTGCCGCGAGTTTACTATTCATGTAATTAGTCTCTTGAAAGATTGATGACACCGAAGACCTTTAGTTCGGGTACCGTGAATTCTGTCGCAGCCGGACCAGCGCTGACGTCCAGAAGACGGGGGTTTGGCCTGTCATATTCTGCAATGTTCTGCTTAGTGTAGAGTCCTAAGATTCGAATCCGAACACCCTCAACGGGGGACCTTGCAGCCCCATAGTTTAGAAGGTACAAGCGCGCACCATTCGTGTCACCGACAAGCCGCCCCACAACCAACTCACTTCCATACAATCTCAGCAGGCGTTTTTCATCACTCAAATTGCTGCGAACTTTCCCCGCCAAAAAATTGGGGTTGTCGGCTTCCGACATGGGATATTGCGGCGACCCAAGCGATACCGTCAAATCAAGTTTCGGATCGGGTTTTTTAACAACGCGGAAGAGCAGATTACGCCGCACAAGCAGGTTCATGAACTCACCTGATTGCCGCGAGCCGTCATCCACGAATCCAATATTGACCATCGGCGGCAGATCTTCGCTGCCCACCTGCTTTACAAACGCCAGCATTTTCCCGAAAGGATCGAGGCCGGCGGCATCAGTATGGATCACAGCATTTGCCGCATACATAAATGCCTCAGCCGCCGCCAAGGGGGCCGCCGAACCCGGGGCTTCGTAGTAGAACCGCCCCGTTGGCTGCCGAAGAAATCTCCAGGCATTTGAATTCACCCACGGAGAACGCGTGGCAGATGCCTCTTCCGCATGAAAAATAGCTGATGGAGTCAACACTCGTATAAGCTGCTTCGGATCGACAATGTCGGCCGAAATGCCGGGCACCGCCCTCCACGAGGCCGCCATCTCCGGAGACGTAGAGATATGGTCGATTTGAGCCTGCCGCAGAAGGTTGGCCGTTTCCGGTCCTTTGTCCCAAAACAGTGACGGGAGCAAAAGAGCAGCAAGAAAAACGCTCAAAGGTTGATCACCTTCTCGCGGATTTGAGCTTTATCGTACACACCCAAACCTAATCGGGAAGCATACTCTACGTGACCAGGCTCACGGATGAACAAGTTGAAATTGGGGTCAAGCTTAGGGACGGAGGGCAGATGCTTTCTCGAACGATCAAAGATCGAAGGCGCTCCCTCCTGGCGGCGCTTCTCTTCGATCATGTCAATGAGAAGGTGATCTAACGCAACCGGGTCCGTCCCTACTACGATTCGCTTGGGAAAGAAAAGAAATCTTGAGCTTTGCAGAAACGGCCCTCCATGCCATACGCTCCGTAGACCATCCATGACGCTTAAAACGGTTCTGGACCGCAACGGCTCTACGGAAGCAAGCGTACCGATGAAAGAATAGGTATTTGAGATTTCCCGTTCGTGGGAACGTGCAACGTTCGAGAAGTCTCCGTAGGCAATATTCTTGAGACAGCCGGTCACCCCAGCAGCCTGATGCTCCTTCATAGTCGGAACGTTGATGATCTTGGTAAATTTTTCAGCAACCAGACGAATTAGATTTGAGCGTGTATCTTCCTCTCCAAAAAACTTTACTTCTACATACGTGAACGGGTCGTACCCAACGATCGATCCGCGAGAGCTTTCCGCAGTCGCGATATTGACGCCCTTTGGAACGTGCGGCGCGAAGTTCACGATCCTCATCTGATTCGCAAACCGGTCGTAGATGTAGATGTGTTCAGGAGGTACGCCTACGGAACAAACGTGCCCGATGATGGCCGCGACAACTTCGGGATTGGAGTTGATCTCTGGAGCACCGGAACAATTTACTTTGATGCCCACGATATCTCCGGGGCCGATGAATTGTGACCAGGCCTCTCTATCGTCCGGTGCACCTGTCAGCTCGCGCATGCCGGCGGAAAGCATTGTTCCCACGACGCTTGCGTCAACTCGATTACTTGCAACATCGACCGCGCGCTCTGAATGAACGCGAACTGCCTGTCCGCGATATTGGCCCGGCATACCGGGATCTCTGGACGGCTGGAATCGCGTCACAATCCGATACGAGGGAAGCTCTGTGTGTTGAGCGAGGAGAGGCGATGCCGCTGCGAGGTTAAGAAATTGCCGCCGGTTCACGTGATCAGATCCTCTTCAGATTCTAGATCGCCCTCAGACTTGGCTTTATTACGGCAGCCAACGGCACGATGCTCCTGGTTTGTCCTCGCAGATCAAAACGCGAAAATCTCCTGCCTTGTGCTGCTCCGTCCAGGCCGACCCGAGAATATAGTATGGTTTCGCCCAGATCTCGCTATCAACGGTTCGCGGTGAAACAACAGAAACCGCGAGCATGCCTTCTGAAGGATAGCCCGTGCGCGGGTTCATAATATGGCTGTATAGCCTGCCATTGGCCCAAAAGAACTTTTCATAGCTTCCAGAAGTCGAAATGGAATTGTCTTTCAGATAAACTTCAGCGGCGGTGCTGTTTTCCCTTTTAGGATCGCGAATGCGGATGTACCAGCCTCTCGGATCATTCGGCGGAGCGCCAATACCGAAAATGCTGCTTCCGCCTGCGGAAACCAGCGCCGAAGCAATGCCGCTTTTCATTAAGACAGCCGCCATCCGATCTACCGCATACCCTTTCGCAACCCCGCCTGGGTCCAAATCAACACCCGGCTTCTTAAATCGAACCGTTAGATTTGTGGAATCGAGCTCTAAATTCTGATGACCAACGTTGCCGAGTGCGAGTCGTATTTCCGCATTGCTCGGCAGACGGCCCAAGCCTTTGTAAAACCCCCAGATCTTCAAAAGGGGCCCGACCGTGATGTCAAAGGTTCCGTCGCTCTGGCGGCTATACCGTTCACAGGTCGCCAGGAGATCAAAAAACTCACGGGACACCATCACCGGATGCTTCCCGGCGCGCTCGTTAACTCGGCTAAGTTCGCTGCTGGGGATATAGTTCGACAGCATTCTATCCAGCCGACGCACCTCTACAAAGGCTTCGTCAGCGGCACTCTGCATGAGACGATCGTCTGTCCCGTAAATTTCGATGACGAAAGTAGTTCCCATCGCCTCCACTGAACGCTCCAGCCGTATTGCGTTCTTAGGAGGCGGGTGGGTTTGAGGATCAGCCGAATAGACCGAAAGTGATCCGATAATAGCCAGGAAAGTGAGATTCTGAACAGTGCCTCGCATGAACGCACAGGACCGCGGGCAGATTCCGTACTGCTAAAGAACTAATTCCGGCGCCTGCCTGATTTCGAGACAGCCTTTTCCCGTTGGCAGCACCTTGCCCGGGTTGAGCCGGCAAGTGGGATCGAACAGCGACTTGAAATCCTTCATTAGGTCCAATGTCTCTTGGGAAAAAAGGTGAGGCATCAGTTCCATCTTTTCCATTCCCACTCCGTGCTCACCCGTGATTGATCCGCCTACTGAGATGCAGAAATGCAGGATCTCCTCTCCCGCGCTCTGAGCCCGTTTCAGCTCGCCCTCTTTGCGCGGATCGAAAGGCAAGATGGGGTGCATGTTTCCATCCCCCGCATGAAACACATTGCTGATGCTGATCCCGTGCTTTTTCCCAATCTCTTCAATGGCGCGCAGCGTCCTCGCAATCTGCGTGCGCGGCACTACGCCGTCCTGAACGTAATAGGTTGGGCTCACGCGTCCGATGGCTCCGAAGGCGTTCTTGCGCCCCTTCCATAACAACTCACGCTCAGCGGCCGATTGCGCCACTCGCACTTCACGGGCTCCGCAAGTGCGGCAGACCTGGGCTATCTGTACTCCCTGTTCCTCAACCGCTTCGATTAGGCCCTCGAGCTCGATCAACAACACTGCCGCCGCATCGATTGGATAACCTGCATGCGTCGCCGCTTCAACCATCCGGAGCATCGGGCCATCCAGCATCTCGAGCGCTACAGGCGTGATGCCTTGCGACGTAAGTTCACCAACCGTGTTGCCGGCGTCATCTGTCGAATCATAGATGGCGAGCATGGTCTTCACCGCCTCAGGCTGCCGGATTAATCGCACCCCGATTTTTGTTACCAGCGCCATCGTGCCCTCCGACCCCGTAAGCAAACCCACCAAGTCATATCCCCCGACGTCCAGTTCCCGGCCGCCCAACTCGAGGACACTTCCATCGGGCAGAACCGCTTCCAGGCTCACCACATGGTTTGTAGTTACACCGTACGCCAGGGTGTGCGGTCCTCCAGCGTTCTCTGCTACATTGCCGCCGACCGTGCAGGCCCGCTGGCTCGATGGGTCCGGCGCATAAAAATACCCGGAAGCTTGGACGGCTAAGCTAACCTCCAGGTTCACAACACCGGGCTGAACCACTGCGCGCTCATTTGCTAAATCGATTTCAAGGATGCGGTTCATTCTCGAAAACGAGATGACCATACCACCAGCGCACGGGATCGATCCACCGCTGAGACCAGTTCCCGCTCCTCGGCCCACAATCGCAAGATTGTGTTTCGCTGCAAGCTTGACTAGTGCCACCACATCATCCGTAGTCCGCGGAAACACCACCACATCGGGCAGCGATTTATCTACGCCTCCGTCGTACTGGTAAAGATTTAAATCGCTGCGCAGCGATAGCACCGCACTTTTTCCGAGTTGCGTTTCGAGGCCTGCTAGCACGTCTTCTTGAATCGCCATAGAGTGTACGACCTACAGCAGGTTCTGGACGTATTGCGTCATATCATCGCTGAGCCAGTCTTCCGCGTTCGGAAACTTCCGCATGATGCGCCCGTTCTTGATGATATAGGTTTCTGGGAACTGAAATGTCCCGTACTCAGCGCTTACATCCTGACTGGCGTCGCGCGCTGTTTCAAATGCTACATGTATTCGCTCCAGGAACGTCTTGTATTTCTGCTCGCTTTTGTCGACGCTAACTGCTACCACCACCACGCCAGAATTTGCGAACCGCTTCTGGAATTCATTTAATGACGGTATCTCCTGGACGCAGGGGGCGCACCAAGTCGCCCAGAAATTCAGGACTAAAACTTTGCCTCCGAACGAATGAGGAGTCACCAGCCTTCCTTGGTCTGTCTTTACAGAAAAATCGGGTGCCGGGCCGCCTTCCTTAGCCGAGGAGTCGCGTAAACTCCAGCTAATCACGGTTACGAAGCAAATAGTGAAGGCGATTAGTAACGCCCGGAGGCCGTTATTGATGGTCACAGTGCGGGATAATTTAAGTATCTTACGGTTCCGTCTGGACATCCTATCTAAGAGCTATGTTCGTAACCAGAAGGGCAGAATTTTCAGCCTCCCACGTCTGCCGCCTCGATTCGCTGAGCGAAGCCGAGAATGAAGAGCTCTTCGGACCAGCGGCTAACCCGCACGGGCACGGGCACAACTACATCGTCGAGGTTACGCTGGAGGGCGAGCCGGATCCGGTCACAGGCATGGTCATTGACCTGAAGGATCTCAAGCAGTTGCTTAACGAGGAGATACTGGCGCCCATGGACCATCGCTTCCTCAACCATGAGGTAGAACCTTTTGGCACCGTCATTCCTACCGCTGAGAATATAGCTCGTGAGATCTGGCGTCGTCTGGAAGATCGCGTTTCTAACCTCAACGCTAGTCTTGCAAAAGTTCGCCTTTTCGAAACGCCCGATCTGTACGTGGAGGTCGCCCGCGAGGATGGCGCTGCATGACAATCACACGCCTGTATCGTTTCTCCGCCTCCCACCGTTTGCACTCGGCCGACCTGAGCGCCGCTGAAAACGTCAGACTCTATGGCAAGTGCAATAACCCCTTCGGCCATGGCCATAACTACGTTCTAGCAGTAACGGCTTCTGGAGAGTTGGACCCACTGACCGGTGTGCTTCTACCTCTCTCGAAGCTCGATCGCTTGGTTAATGAAACAGTGTTGCAGCTCTTCTGCCATAGCAATATCAATGTCGACGTCCCGCAGTTTAAGTATCTAGTGCCTACAACGGAGAACGTGGCGTTGGTCATTGCGGAATTGATCGAGCAAAATTGGGACGCCTATCTCGGCGCCGTTCCTGCCCGCCTCCACCGGATACATATTCAAGAAACAGACCGCAACGGCTTCGAAGTTCGTACAGTCGGACCTCGCAGCGTAGCCAAGCCTCACATGCCGAAACGTAACACCCATGCATAAACCCAAATTAGCTGATAAGAAGAACAGTGCGGTAATAGATATCCAATCGAAAGCCTCTTCTCCTTCCATCGCTTCTCACGTCAAAGAAATACTGAGAGCGTTGGGCGAAGATCCGGAGCGCGGTGGACTGCTGAGCACCCCTGAACGTAGCGAGAAGGCTCTTCGCTATCTGACTAGCGGCTATTCTGTCGACGTTGAGCAAGTCGTGAATGGCGCCCTGTTTGACGTTAAGTATGACGAAGTTGTTATTGTTCGTGACATTGAGTTCTTCAGCTTGTGCGAACATCATCTTCTCCCGTTTTTCGGGAAGATGCACGTCGCTTATCTGCCTGATCAGAAGGTTATCGGATTGAGCAAGATTCCGCGTCTGGTGGACGTTTTCGCCCGGCGGCTTCAAATTCAGGAACGTCTTACGCAGCAGATCGCAGAGACCATTCAGAGCCTGGTAAACCCGGTAGGCGTAGCCGTAATTTGCGAGGCGCGCCACTTCTGCATGATGATGCGGGGCGTCGAAAAGCAGCATTCCGGCGCCATCACAAGCGCCATGCTCGGAGCTTTCCGCGACAACAAGGAGACTCGGAACGAGCTTCTTTCACTTGTCGGCCAGCGCTCCACGGCCATCTAAGTTCGGCTTTGCGTTTGTTCGGCTTTCCGCATGCTAGCATCTGGTCATGAGTGACCAGTACCGCCTTTTCCAGGCGGGTCCGGATCCGTTTGGCCGGATGTGGAGAGTGCAGTTCCGCTGGCTCCAGACGGGCATTTCCATTCGGCATGCCGATACCGTGGACGTAAAGTTCTGGATTACATCCGACGGTGATGCTCCCCAAGAGAAAGTGGTTGCGCTGCCTCATCCGACACTGCTCGAACTTTCGCGCGAGCGTGGCTGGAAGCTCACTGACCCGCTCTGTATGAGACTCGCGGCCCTCCATCTGAAGCACATGATAGAAACATCAGAAGATATGGACAAGACCCTGGTGAGGGTCTCTCCCCGAGAGCTGACCGCTTACGACGAGCAATTGCACCGTGAAACAGTTCCGCAGCGCAGCTAATCCATTCGGTCGTACGGGTCTCCGAACCGGCGCCGCGGCCGTCTAGCAACTCTAAAGGAGTAGAACGGAACGGGTAAAGCAGGTTAATTCGCAACGCAATCTGCAACACTTAGCTCAGAAAAGGGAATATCTATGGTCAGTTGTCCAAAGTGTGATGCCCCCATTGATGCCGAAGAAGAAGAATTGGATGAAGGCGATGTTCTTTCATGCGATGAATGCGGGGCTTCTTTGACGGTCGCCAGCGTAAATCCGGTTGAGCTGGAGTTGGAGGACGAGGAAGACGAGGACGAAGAAGAATTCGACTACGACGAGGACGAAGAAGATGAGGATGAAGAGGAGGAAGAAGAGGAAGAGGAGTGGCACTGAGGGTTAACCTGCGATGCCGATTGACGCTTCTCGTCCCCGCACTGTTGTTCCCCTCATTCGCACAGATTCAGCCAAGTGTACAGGATCACTCAGGCGTTAGCCCAAAAACCCGTTCAATTGAAGGGACCGTGGTGGACAACGGCGGAGCTCCCGTCGCTGCCGCGGTTGTCTTGCTCAAAGACATGAAGACGCTCCAGGTGCGGTCTTACATTGCCCAACCCGATGGTAAGTACCATTTCTACGGTCTCAGCCCGGACATCAACTACGAGATCCGGGCCGAATCTCGTGATATGTCTAGCCCGATAAAGCACATCAGCGTTTTCGATAGCGACAGCAGAGTTCTCGTGAAACTCAAGTTGAAAAAAAAGAAGAAGGACGCCTAATCTCGCGTCTCGCCCATAGACCCGGTGCAGCAATAACCTGAATGAACCACTCTGAAATCCTGGCCCGAATCAATCAGATTGCAGTCATTCCCATCGTTCGCACCGCCAACGCGAAGGATGCCTTGCAAGCAGTCGAGGCAGTCGGGGCGGGAGGCATCGAATGCGTCGAAATCACAATGACCGTCGAAAACGCCCTGAAAGCTTTGGAAGCAGTTGCCGATCGCTACGGCGACCGCCTGCTGCTCGGTGCAGGTACGGTCCTCGATCCCGAAACCGCCCGCGCATGTATGCTTGCCGGCGCGCAGTTTATGGTTGCGCCTAGTCTCAGTCTCAAGACCATCGAGATCGCGAGACGCTACAGCAAGCCTATCTTTGCAGGCGCCCTCACCCCCACTGAGGTCCTGACTGCCTGGGAGGCTGGGGCGGATGGAATCAAGGTTTTCCCTTGCAGTGCGGTTGGCGGTGCCAAATACGTCAAGGCTCTCAAAGCGCCATTTCCCCATATAGATCTGATTCCCACCGGGGGCGTGAACCTCGACACCATCGCGGACTTTCTCGCAGCAGGTTCGTTCGCGGTAGGTGTTGGAAGCGAATTGATCGACGGCAAGTCCATTGCCAATGCCGATTTTAAGATCATCACAGAACGCGCTGAAAAGTTTCGGCAGGCGGTCGTCTCCGCTCGAAAGACTCAGTAACGCCTCAATACTCCTTCGCCCGCACGAACATTCGAGAAGAAACTGGTAGAATTACCGGACACGGATTCGCCGTGCCATACTGAATCTCAAAGAAAGCCCACCCTGATGGCGCAGCTTAGCGAGGCGATTGCCCGCTATCACAAGCTCTTCTATGAGGACACGTACCGCGATCTGACCTGGGTTCAGGAATTTCAGGAACGTGTCCGGGAACGGCATCTCGCTCGGGCAGAGCAGCCGGGCGCACTCGTCTTGCGGCCGCATTTCATTTCGCGCACCGAAGTCAGCAGGCTCACCCGGACAACCGAACATCTTTCCGCCATCCTCGACCAAATCGAGAGGTTGGCTTTTCAAACGCCTTCTTTGTTGGACCGGATTCAATTGCTCCCTGCCGAGAAAATGCTCGGAGCGATTCCCTCCGGCGACTCGCGATTCAGCATTACCTCTCGAATGGATGCTCATTTCCGAAACGGATCGCTCTGTATACGGGGTGTTGAGGCGAGTAACGCCTCCGATCTCGCCTATTCCGACCGCTTGGCCGATGTTTTCCTCCGGCTGCCGATTCTCAAGCACTTCAAACGAGGGCGGTATAACCTGTCAAAGTTGGGTGCCGAAAAGCACCTGCTAGCTGCCGTTCTGGAAGCTTGGAAAGAGTTCGGCGGGACGCGCCGGCCAAATATCGCCATCGTCGAGTTCAAAGAGCCCCTGCGCTCTGACCCGGGTGAAGGCGCATTGCTGGCCGAAGTATTCAGCGAGCGCGCATTTGCCACTCGCGTCGTATCCCCCGAGGAACTTGAATATAAAAATGGCAAGCTTCGTGCAGCCGATTTCGAAATTGATGTCGCATTCCGGCGCCTGCACACGCGGGAATTGGTTGTACGGTTTAGCCTTTCTCACCCTCTCCTCCTCGCCTATCGTGATCGCGCCGTCTGCGTCGTAAATAGCTTCCGATCTGAAATCGGCAATCGCAGGGCATTATTCGATCTGGTAACTGATGAAACGGTAACCGCGCGTCTTTCCATTGTCGATAGAAAATTCATTCGAGAGTTCGTTCCATGGACCAGGGTGGTGGCACAAAAGAAGACCAAATATTGGGAGCAGGAAATCGACCTTCCGGAGTTCATCCGCAGCCGGCGCCAAGGCCTCGTGCTCCGCCCTAACGAGGACACGGACGGGCATCGCGTGTTTGTGGGCGCCGAATTGGATCAGGCTGCTTGGGAGCGAGCGCTTCGCATAGCCCTCACGAATCCGTACGTCGTTCAAGAACGCATGGCCTGCGCTCCACAAAAATTTCCGCTCTTCCAATACGGGGAATTTCAAATGAAACAGGCCGAAATTTCAGTGCACCCTTATATTTTTAATGGCAGAATGCGGGGCGCATCCGGAGTGGTCCGAACGTGTGGTACCGGAGCTGCAACTTCGCCTTTGATCGCCCCAGTTCTGTTGCTTGAAAAGAACTAAGGTGAATGCAAAGTCGAACACGTACTAGGGTTTTCGATAACTTAACATTTCCGTCCAAATTCGACTAGGATAGGACTACGATGGACGTGAGAACGCCCTGGCATTTAGACGGAGATTTCTATCGTTGTGCTTCCTCACTTCAATCCGAATTAGCAATAGTGAAGAGACTGCTCGAGCTCGCTAAAAGGTCTTTGTGCCCGAAACTCAAGACCTATGCGCCGGATCTCGAAGAACGGAAACTTAAGTTGATTGCCGAGCTGAACATTCGGGCAGAAGAAGAAAGCATTCCTGTCGATTTCTGCAAATCAGCGGCAACTTTTGGCATGACCGGCCGTTTCAAACGCGCTTGACTTGCCGTTAACGCCGGACAGCGTTAACCCCCCGACCCTGTCGATCCACCGACTAGAGCCGCCTCCAACACTCGCTGCAATTGGCCTGGCAAAAAGGGTTTGGCCAAGCAGAGGAGCTTCTCGGGTGCTTCAACAGCATCTTCGACCACCGCAGTGTGGGCTGTGATATACACCACTGGCACGGCTCGGTGCTTTTGAATGCGCGCTGCTGCTTCGAAGCCTGTCATCGTGCCCTGCAAACGTACATCCATCAGAATCAAGTCCGGCGTTGTCTCGTCTGCCTGGCGAATGGCGTCCTCCCCAGAGAACGCCACAGCGCAGACTATATAGCCCAGGCGCTCCAGCTTACTTCGGAGATCGGCGGTAACAATAGCCTCGTCCTCGACTACTAGAATGCGGCTCCCGGCCATACCCCTCAGGTTAGGTCCTTAAGCTACTTCGGCGAAAAAGTGACAATCACAGCGAGGCCTGAGCCGCTGTTGGCTTCTAACTTACCGTGCAATTGCTGCACGAGCAAGTGGACCAGATTGAAGCCCATCGATTGCACCTGAGAAATGTCTTTGCCCGGTGGGAGACCGACGCCGTTATCTTGAACTTTCAGCCGGACCAGATCCTCCTGCACCTGATCTTCTCCGGCCCCGTTCGCCCGCGCGAAACTCAAAGACACTGAAATTGCTCCCGAACGATTCTGCGGGAACGCGTGTTTCAGCGCATTGATAACCAATTCGTTCACAATCAAGCCAAGTGGCATAGCTTGCTGCACGTTCAGCACAACGTCAGCCGCCTCCACGTTCAGAGTGATCCGATCTTTTCTCGCCCCATGCAATCCGAAAAGCCCCCTCACCAGCCTCTGAAGATAAGGACTGAACTCAATACTCGACAGATCTTTCGACGCATATAGCTGTTCATGGATGGCCGCTATCGCAGCAACCCGGCTCTGCGTATCCTCCAAGACTGCGAGCGTTTGCGGATTGTTCAAGCGCTCAGCCTGAAGACTAAGTAAACTGCTGATGACCTGAAGATTGTTCTTTACACGGTGATGCACTTCCTGCAGCAGCGCATTCTTCTCTTCCAAAGCCTTTCGTTGCTGGTCCTGAGCATCCTTACGCTGAGTCTCATCGTGGAGAACCTTAGCGTATCCCAGCAATCGACCCGCTTCGTCGTACATTGGCGTGGTCACCCACCGCGCCCAAAAACGGCTACCATCCTTTCGTACCAGCCAGCGCTCGTATTCAGCCCGCCCTGCAGTCAATGCCTCGTCGAAATCCCTGTCCGGATCGCCTCTAGCCACATCCCCCGGCGTGAACAACACCGTCATTGGTTGCCCTATAATTTCGTCTTCCGTATACCCGAAGCTGCGCTCTGCGCCCGTGTTCCAGCCTGAAATGTTGCGCTCAGGGTCCACTTGAACCAGGGCGTAATCCGTCACATTCTCGACAAATAATCGAAACCGTTCTTCGCTGTCGCGCAATTGTTCCTCGGCCCTTTTCCGGGCCGTTAAATCGCGCATGACCTTTACAAACCCGTGCACAGATCCGGAACTGTCGTGCATTATGCTCAGCGTACCGCTGCCCCAAAACCGGTCGCCATCTTTCCGAACGTGCCACCGTTCTTCTTCGATCGACTGCTGCTGCATGGCCGCCTGGAACTCGCGATTCGGCTCGCCATTCGCTATGTCTTCGGCAGTGAAAAAGACCGCTGCGGGTCGGCCGAGAATTTCCTGCTCCTCCCAGCCGAGCATCTGCTGTGCTCCGTCACTCCAACTGGATATTAAGTGCTGCTGATCGATTCCGATAATGGCGTAGTCGCTGAGATTGCTTATTGCCAATCTGAGGCGCTCCAACTGGCGCTCGAGGCCTGCCGAGCCATCGGCCGACTCCCCAGCGATCGCTATCTGACGTTCGGATCCTCGCTCGCCAAGACCAAAGCGGTCGCTCTGTTCGGATTCCATCATTCTTGCTCCTCAGCGTGGGTGAAAACCGCCGGGAGGCAGAATGCGGAATCCCTCTTCGATGCAGGAACCCCGCCGGTCGTAGACTGCTTCCGAGTCGGTGGAAGGGGCTTGTTGCCTAGTGTCAACGCATACCTAACTCCAGGCTAGCGTTCCTGAAAGCGTAAATGCCCCCGGGAAAATCCATAGTTCTAGTTTTTCGTAACGGTTCCGCCCGGCACTCAGTATTCGGCACCGCCTTCAGACGTACGTCCCGAGAATGCTCTCTTCAAAGTTTCAACAAATCCTTCCAAGCTGGACGGTTTCGTCACGTACTCCTGCGCCCCAAGTTCGAGTGACCTATCTGCATCGGCCACCCGCCGCGACGAACTGAACATAATGACTGGAATCGAGCTCAGGGATTCATCGCTCTTGATTTCCGCCAGCACATCCATTCCACTCCTCTTTGGGAGGTTCAGATCTAATAGAATTAGGTCGGGTCGAGGTGCATTCCCATACGAATCCTTCTTGCGAAGAAATGCCAGAGCCTGCTCACCGTCGATAGCACGACGTAAGTCGATTTGCGGTTGGGCCTCTTTCAGCGTAAGCTGCATTACCAAAAAGGCGGCGTCGTCATCTTCTACGTACAAAAGCACCCGTTGCGCCATGCATTCTCTAGTCTGAAGCGTCGGGGCACGAACAGTCTCATCTGTACTATTACGGTCCTGAACAATGCTGACCTCTGTTACGCGCCTTGGGCAGCGACGTTTGAAAAAATTTCACGCTTGCGCTACACTGTCGCGTAGGCGCCATAAGGGTTGCAGTTCAAATGACGGATGCGGACCGGATCCTAATCGTTGAAGACGAAAAGATTCTCGCGGCAGACCTTGAAAACAAGCTCCGCGGCCTAGGATATCGCGTCGATAGCGTAGCGACGTCGGGTGAAGAGGCCGTCCGATTGGCCCAGGAGCGCGTGCCCAATTTGGTGCTGATGGACGTGCGGCTTTCCGGGACTATGGACGGCGTCGAGGCAGCACGGCAGATTCAGAAAAATACCGGCGCACTGATTGTGTACCTGACCGCGTATTCGGATTTTTTTCTGCGCAACCCATTGACGATGCAGGCTCCCGGTCTGTGCGTAGCCAAGCCCTTCCTCATCTCTGACCTTCAAAACGTAATAGAGATCGCCCTCAGAGGTGACGCGGCGACCATGCAGCGGTCTGTAATTTGACGCTGGAAGCGGACGAGCGTGCAATCAGTCAAAGCACTCAATTCAAGAGTTTGAGGTAGAGTTTTCAGCGCGCCGGGGGTAGCGGCGTTGCCCCTGCATAATGCGTTCCCTCCAGGCCGATTCCGCGTGCAGATCGTAGTCCGGACGCGCTCCCGTGGTCGCAAGAGCAATCTCTTTCAAGGGCGCTTTCGGAGTGCGATCCGCAAAGAGGAGCCCATTTGCCTCCTGATAGGTATCGCTGAATTGCGTGTAGCAGAAACCCGCTAACGCCGGCAAAGCGCGAACGGTCTTCATGAGCGCACGGTAGCGTTCTAACAGCTCCGCCTGCGTATCCGCCCGGGAATAGCCCCAAGTGCCCTTCGTAGTTCCACTGCAAGCGATTCCGCCGAACTCGGTTAACACGATCGGCTGGCCTATGCTCACCTTCCCATCCACGACCAACATTCGGCCTCCCGGCCGCTCACGCTTAAATAGCCGCGCCTCAATATCATCCAGCCCGTAGCGTTTTCCGATTCGGTCTGGTTGGTCATCGTAATCGTGAATACCGATAATGTCGGTTGCGACACTTTCCCAGCCGTCATTCCCAATTACCGGACGCGTGGCATCGAGTGTCTTGGTGAGATGGTAAAGCGCCTGAACGTAATTTCGCTGCGCCGGACTGTCCGGCAGGTCGGGCACGCCCCATGACTCGTTGAACGGAACCCACGCCACAATACAAGGGTGACTGTTGTCGCGCCGCAACGCTTCCATCCACTCGGATGTTACCCGTTCAATTGACTTCAGGGTGTAGCGGTATGCGCTTGGCATCTCCTCCCAAACGAGTAGGCCCATGCGGTCCGCCCAGTAAAGATATCGCGGATTCTCGATTTTCTGGTGCTTCCGGACCCCATTGAATCCCATTTCCTTGGCCAGCAAAACGTCCCGAAGCAAGGCGTCATCGTTTGGAGGAGTCAGGCCGCTATCCGGCCAGTAACCTTGGTCGAGGACAAGTCGCAAAATAAGCGGGCGCCCGTTCAGGATGAACCGATCACCCTGAATTCCAATGCTCCTCAACGCGGTATAGCTCTGTGCACGATCGATCACTTCGCCCTGCTGATTCCGCAACTCTAGTTCGACATCGATGATAGTTGGCGAGGAGGGACTCCACAGCAATTCATTCCGGTAATCGTCGACTCCCGGATCGGAAAGAGCGATGCGCCGGTACACTTCTCCTGCGACCACGGAGTATGTGTCGTCGGCCAGAACCTGGTCCCCCACCCACAGCCGAACGCCCAGACTTAGTCCCTCGCCCAGCGCGCGGGCGATGTGCGCTTCCATTCCAATCTCCCATCGCTCGAGATTGGAGGTCCACCGGACCACGTCGATGAAGGAATGGGGAACGGGCTCCAGCCACACCGTCTGCCAGATACCTGTTGTTCGGGGATACCAAATGGAGTGCGGCTCCAGCTTCCAATCCTGTTTGCCGCGTGGTTTCGCGAGATCAGACGGATCGTCCTCAGCCCGTACAATGATTTCCTGCGGACCGTCGCGGCGGAGCGCGTCCGTAATATCAGCCCAGAAAGGCGTGTAGCCACCCTCGTGTGAACACACTTCAGATCCGTTTATCCACACTTTGGCGCAGTAATCAACTGCCCCGAAATGCAGCAGAAGACGCTCCCCGGGCTCCAGATTCGGCCACTCAAACTTTCGGCGATACCAGACGGCACGGTAAAAACCGGTCTCGTTTAGACCACTCGCAGAAGTTTCAGGGCTAAACGGAACGATGATCGTTGCATTCCAGTCCACCAGATGCGGGCTGGTCCAAGCACCGTCCCTGTCGAATGCAAAATCCCACCTGCCGTTGAGGCAAATCCATTTATCTCTTTGTAGTAAGGGGCGCGGATACCAGTAAGCATCCGCCTCAAATTCTTCTTGTGCCGTGGCGCTCAAAATCAGTCACAACCTCTAGTTTCTATATTTTTTCTCTTTTTGGGAATTGCTTATCATGGGCCGCCCATAAAATAGTGACGCGCACTCCTGCCGTTCTCCGTTGGCTCGCGGCTGTCATCGCGCTCCCTTTACTCTACGTCTCAGGCGAAGCAAAAGAACGCAATTATGTGTCCGCTCCATGTAAAACGTTGCGAATGGCTCTGCCGACCAACGTCTCAAAGCGACATAACGGTATGAAGGGAGGTCGCCGAACGCGGCTGGTAAACTGGTATTACCGTCCGTAAGTCGTTCCCACACTGTTAATAGATTAATTCCCTTGACTCGTACTATATATGGGGGCATGATAGCGGAGTGCCGATAAACTTACCGCGATAGGTAGGTTGGCATCTCCCCCGGAGAAAGGTCCACAATGGGACAGCTAAGCGTTAATCTTGCCATTAAAGTCAAGGAAATGAACCGTTCACTCAGAAGAGAGGAGCGCACAGGTATCTCGTTCCCCCGGTTCTTCAGTTCAAAGCTGGAGCAGGGACGGACCCCTTACGACGAAATCATCTGGGAGTTGCGGACGGCAACTATCGGAAACGATAAGGGTTCGGTAATCTTCGAGCAGCGAGACGTGGAAGTCCCTGCCGAGTGGTCGCAGACCGCGACCAACATTGTGGCCAGCAAGTATTTTCATGGCCGCATGGGCTCGCCCGAGAGGGAGACGAGCGTCGCTCAGCTTGTCCACCGCGTGGTCGACACGATCGCTGATTGGGGTCTCGGCGGAAATTACTTCAAAACCGCGGAAGACGGCGAGAACTTTCGACTTGAGCTGGCCCATATCATGCTTACTCAGAAGGCCTGTTTCAACTCACCCGTCTGGTTCAACGTCGGCGTTCGCGAATCCCGCGGCTACGGTTTTTACTTCGACGACGCTGAGCAGGTCGTAAAGAAGCTCATGCCCGGGGAGAACCATCCTCAGTGCTCGGCCTGTTTTATCAATTCCGTTTCCGATTCGCTCGAATCGATTCTGGATCTCACGAAGACGGAGGGCATGCTCTTCAAGTGGGGTTCAGGCACAGGCACCAACCTGTCAAGCATTCGCGAAGAAGACGCGCATCTCTGGGGCGGCGGCCAAGCGTCCGGCCCGCTCAGTTTCATGAAGGGTTTCGACGCCTTCGCCGGTGTGATCAAGTCTGGCGGTAAGACACGCCGCGCAGCCAAGATGGTGATCCTCAACGCTGATCATCCCGATGTTGAGCAGTTCATTTGGTGCAAGGCGAAAGAGGAGAAGAAGGCCCACACCTTAATCGACGCGGGCTATGACCCAGCGCTTGACGGCGAAGCTTACGGCTCCATCTTTTTCCAAAACGCTAATAACTCCGTTCGCGTGAGTGATGAATTCATGCAGGCCGTTACCGGTGACTCTGACTGGTGGACTCGTAGCGTCGTCAGCGGGCAGCCCGTTAAGCGTTATAAAGCTCGCGAGCTGATGCGTCAAATCGCCGAGGCTACTCACCAATGCGGCGATCCCGGCATGCAGTTCGATACGACTATTAATCGATGGCACACGTCGAAGAGGACGGCTCGCATCAACGCTTCGAATCCCTGTTCGGAGTACATGTTCCTGGACGATTCGGCCTGCAACCTGGCCTCACTGAATCTGATGAAATTTGTTGGCCCGGATGGCAGCTTTGACGTTGAAGCGTTCCGCCATGCTGTGGACACCGTGATTGTCGCGCAGGAAATCCTGGTCGATAACGCTAGCTATCCAACTGAAAAGATCGCCAAGAATTCGCACGATTTCCGTCCCCTCGGCCTCGGCTACGCGAACCTCGGCGCCCTGCTGATGTCCTTAGGAATGCCTTACGACAGTGCTCTCGGCCGTGACTTCGCTGCGTCGATTACAGCCATCATGTGCGGCCAGTCGTATCTAACGAGCGCACGCCTCGCGGAGGCAGTGGGCCCGTGCCCTGGGTATCCCGAGAATGAAGAATCGTTCCTCGAGGTGATCCGCATGCATTGGAATGCGGTCAACGCTATTGATAGCAAACAAGTTCCGGCCCATATGTTCAAGGCGGCGGAAGAGTGCTGGCGGTACGCCTATGACGTAGGGTGCCGCACCGGCTTCCGCAATGCGCAAACCACTGTCCTCGCGCCCACTGGAACCATCGGTTTCATGATGGACTGTGATACGACTGGCGTCGAGCCGGATCTCGCTCTCGTGAAATACAAGAAGCTTGTCGGCGGCGGCGTGATAAAGATTGTCAACAACACTGTTCCGCAAGCTCTGATTAAACTCGGCTACACTCCGGAACAAGCCGAGCAGATTGTCACACACATTGATTCCACGGGAACTATCGAGGGAGCACCTCATATAAAACCAGAGCACCTGCCCGTATTTGACTGCAGCTTCCGACCGCAGAATGGAAACCGCTTTATCGCTCACATGGGGCATATCCGGATGATGGGCGCAGTGCAGCCCTTCATTTCGGGAGCCATTTCAAAGACCATCAACATGCCCGAGGAGTCAGCCATTGAAGACATAATGGAAGCCTATACCGAAAGCTGGAGGCTCGGTCTGAAAGCTGTAGCTATCTACCGCGATGGTTCGAAGCGCTCTCAGCCATTGAGTTCGAGCACCGGTAAGGGCGAGAAGAAAGGCACGGTCAGTATTGGCTCGACGCCTCAGCCACAAACCATCGAGAAGATCGTGTACCGTCCCGTCCGCCGAAAGCTTCCGGATGAGCGGCAGTCGGTCACCCATAAGTTTTCGATCGGCGGTCACGAAGGTTACATCACGGTTGGGCTCTATGAGGACGGTACGCCAGGTGAGGTCTTCATTTCGATGGCCAAAGAAGGCTCAACCATTTCCGGTCTTATGGATACGCTCGCCACATCGATTAGCTACGGGTTGCAGTACGGGGTACCGCTGAAGTTCTTTGTGGACAAGTTCAGCCACGTTCGTTTCGAGCCCAGCGGCTGGACGGGCAATCCACAAGTGCCTTACGCGAAATCGATTATTGACTATATCTTCCGCTGGCTAGGCGCTCGTTTCCTCGGCATCACCGAGGCGACCGAGGCCGGCGACACCCCGAAGCTCCGTCCCACCGAGCCCGATCCGCAGGTCGCTCTGCCCTTCGATGCCAGTGTGGTGAGTGATGCGCCGCTCTGTTCAGAATGCGGCAGCATTATGACCCGCAACGGCTCCTGTTACAAATGCGAAAATTGTGGCGGGACATCCGGTTGCAGCTAAAGCTCGGGCAGGTGTAAACCAGGGCACGCTTTAAGCTGTCCCTGGTGTCTGTAACTCGCTCGCGTACCATCTCCGTTATCCTGAGATTTCGCGATGGCAGTCGAGCAGCACGAGAGTCTCACAGCAATCATCCTGCCCGATTTTCGCCCGGCCTTTGAGGCCATACCAAGCCTCAAACTGGTGCTCTTACCCAACCGGCGCTATGGCGGTCCTATTTGGGCCGAATCCGAGCTACGCCGCAGGGCGCCTTTCTTTTTCACCATCCCCGAACACTAATGAAAGCCGTCCTACTCCTCCCGTTTATAGCGGTTGTTGCGCGCGCGCAATTGGCGACCGGTGAGCTGCGCGTTTTCATTACCGACCCGACCAGCCTTCCGCTCCCTTGCTCGGGAACGCTGTCTAGTGATGCACCCCCCACGCAGCGGAAGTTTGATACAAACGATGCCGGGCGTGCTACTCTTCAGCACCTCCCTTCCGGCATATACCGGCTCAACATCCAGCATGCCGGCTTCACTCCGTCTTCGACGCTTGTCGAGATCCGTTCCGGCGTTCCGGTTGAGATTCATATAGAGCTCAGCGTTCAACGTGCCTCCACAAACATCGATGTGACCGACGCGCAAACGCTGCTAGATCCTCACCAGGGCGGCGTAATCTACTCAGTTGGTACGCAACAAATTCGCGAGCAGCAATCGAGTGTGCCAGGACGGGCAGTGCTTGAACTCGTCGACATGCAGCCGGGCTGGCTCTTTGAAGCTAACGCGACACTCCATCCTCGCGGTTCTGAGTATCAGACATTGTTCGTGATCGACGGAGTTCCCATGGACGAGAATCGCTCGCCTGCTTTTGCGCCCGGACTTGAGGCGGGAGAAGTGCAGTCAATGAGCATTCTGACCGCCAACTATCCGGCCGAATATGGCCGCAAGCTCGGCGGCGTTGTCGAGGTAACCACAAGCCAGGATATCCAGCAAGGTTTTCATGGCTCAGCCGAGCTTGGGGCAGGAAGCTTCGGAACCGCGACGGGCTTCCTCTCCGGCGCCTACGGATGGGATCGAAGTACTCTGAGCTTCAGTGCTTCTGGCGAGCACACAAATCGGTACCTGGACCCGCCGGTGCTCGCGAATTACACCAACTCTGCCACTCTCGACGGCATGACGGCAGCTTACGATCGCGACCTGTCAGATTCCGACCGCATTCACCTTTACATCCGGCGTACACAAAGCTCCTTCGAGGTGCCGAATGAAAGTGTCCAACAAGCTGCAGGACAAAGGCAGGATCGTAACAGCCGCGAAGACCTAGGTCAAGCCGCCTGGACGCATGACATCTCGGCGGACCTTGTATTCAACCTGCGCGCTGCAGTCGAGGATCTGTCCGCCAATCTCTGGTCGAATCCTTCATCGAGCCCTATCATCGCATTTCAACAACGTGGGTTTCGCCGCGGTTATTTGGCTTCCAACCTTGCCGCACACAAAGGCCGGCATGAGATCAAGATCGGTGGCGATGCATATTATGCTCCGGTAACCGAAGCGCTTCAATACGAGATCACAAAGCCGTCCTACTTCGATCCCGGCACGCCCCATACGTTCGACTTCTTCGATCACGCCATTGACCGAGAGCAAAGCCTTTTTGCTCAAGACACCATGCACTTCGGAAACCTCACTCTAAGCACGGGTATTCGTTGGGATCATTACGGGGTGCTTGTGAGAGAGAATGCCTGGAGTCCTCGCCTTGGTGCGGCGTGGTATTGGCCAAAAGGCGATATAGTTTTCCACATTTCGTACGATCGGGCATTTCTCACTCCGGCGCTGGAAAATCTGCTGCTCGCCAGTTCCCCTCAGGTCGATAGTCTCGATCCGCTGGTTCTGCGGGTTCCTATCAGGCCCTCAACGGGCAACTTCTACGAAGCCGGTTTTACGAAAGGTATTGCCGGTAAGTTGAGGCTCGATGCCACGGTCTATCGCCGGACTTTCAGAAATTTCGCGGATGACGATGTCTTCCTCAACACGGGCATTAGCTTCCCGATTGCTTTTCACAATGCGCAGATTCATGGAGTGGATGTAAAGCTGGATTTACCCCGTTGGGGTGCGTTCTCCGGGTTTCTGAGTTACTCGAATATGGCCGGCATCGCACAGTTGCCGGTCACAGGAGGCCTATTTCTGGGCGATAGCGCGCAGGGAGTTCTGGGCGTACGGAACACGTTCCCCATCTCGCAGGATCAGCGCAACACTGCGCGCGCCCGAGTTCGTTATCAACTCAATCCCCGCGTTTGGATGGCCGCCACGGCTGGGTATGGCAGCGGCCTGCCAACCGACATCGACCCGAGCGACATCGATATACCCTCCCTCGTTGCGCAGTACGGTCAGCGAATCGTCGACAAGGTAAATTTTAGCGCGGGTCGCGTCCGTCCGAATTTTTCTCTCAACGCTAGCGTCGGCGCAGAGTTGTGGAAGCGAGAGAAGCAGAACCTACGAGTGCAACTCGAAGGCGAAAACCTTACGGATCGCTTGAATCTCATCAATTTCGAAGGCTTGTTCTCCGGAACGGCAGTTGCCCCGCCCCGGAGCGGCAGCCTGCGGCTGCAATACAGCTTTTAAAAAGCCTCCGCGCCCGCCTCTGCGACAGCTTGATCCTGCTTCCCCATGCCTCCGCTCACGCCGATGCCGCCAACTACCTGACCACCGCGCTTCAGCGGTATTCCTCCAGCAAAGATCATCACGCGCCCTCTGTTCGAAACGTGAATCCCAAAGAACTGATCCCCGGATTGGCTCTGCTCCGCCAGATCCTTGGTCGCAATATCGAACGCCCGTGCCGTCCACGCTTTGTTGATCGAGATATCGATGCTGCCGATCCAAGCCTTGTCCATGCGCACGTGAGCGACGAGGTTCCCCCCTTCGTCAACGACCGCAATATTCATGGGCTGGCCGATCTCGTCGGCCTTCTTCTCAGCGGCCGCAATAATCCGCCGCGCTTCGGCTAATGTGATCATGTTTGTGCTCCTGTTTCTATTTCAGAGTGTACAAGTAGCCGGCAATATCGGCCGCATCTCTCTGAGTGACACCCAGGTTCGGCATAACTGTTTTTTCGTCCACCGCTCGGGGATTGCGAATCCATCGGACCATGTTATCGGGAGTGTTTTGCAGCACTCCGGCGATGTATATGCGATCTGCGATTCCGTCGAGTGATGTGCCGACCCGGCCCTGGGCGCCTGAGATTCCCGGAATGACGTGACATGATCCGCAGCCGTACCGCTCGATCGCCGCGGCGCCGCGATGCACATTGCCTCCTGTCGTGACCTCCGCAATGTGTTGCGTTTCATTGCTGCAAGCGCAAAGGCAAATCATGGCAGCACCGGTGATGGCCGAGAGGACGGCCTTATTCCGCGCCATGTGTCCTCTTTAGCATCGCGTCACTCTCGTTCAGCCATGCCGCGAACAGTGCCAATCCGGCTGCCAGATACACAAGTCCTGCGGGAACCCACATTACAAGCCCGCCGATCTGCTGGTCCTGAAGCGGAGTCAATCCCCACGCCTGAGTCGTCGAGCTGTAGGCCGGATACCAGACATGCGGGGCGAATGTGAGCAGAGCGCCTAGGATGCTTGTATGCACGGCAGTCGTGAAGACGTAGAAAACCGCCGCCCCGTACGCCAGGCGGCCGTGAGTGTAAAAAAGCGCCCACCAGAATAGAAGGGCCGAGAGCAAGAAGCTTAGATGTTGGGCGGTGTGCGCGAGCTCACTCGTAAGCGTCAACTGAAACAAGAAAGGAGCGTGCCAAACCCAGATTGCGATTGCATGGATCCACCAAGCCGTAAAGGGTTCGGTTAGGAAGCGCCAGGTCCGCCGCACGTACGCTGCTTTGGACCATCGCCCGAGACTCCGCCGCCATTCGAATGGGACGCCCCAGAGAAATGTAACCAGCGGCCGTGAAAGAACCATTAGAGGAGCAGCCGCCAGCATCAAAATCTCGTGCTGCACCATGTGTGCCGAAAACAGTACTTCGCCCATGGGGTGAAGAGGAGATACAAGCGCAATCGCGAGCATCGACCAACCGCACCAGAAGAACGCTTTTTCACGAGCAGTTAACGTGTGGTGGCGTCGTGCACCGCGCGCATACAGAAAGGCGGAGAGCAGCAGCGGAACCACAACGCCCGGATCAAATTCCCACGCGGACCAGAGATCGTCAGGCTGTAATCGCTCACCTGGGTGCGCTAGGGCGACAAGAGGCAGAAGCAACGTAAGGACCGCGCTCCGCCAATTCATTCGCAAACCCCCAGAAGCACTTCCGGAATCGCTTGGGCGAGGATCACAAGAAAGAACAAAGAACTAAGTAGAACGCCGCCCACCGCCATAATCCGGCTGCGCGGGAGCGCTCCTCCGCCTTCACCCGGCAGTTCCCTTCCCAATTCGTTCCATTGCCGCCAGGCCAGCAAGCCGGAACCGGCGGCAAGCGCCAACGCAAGCAGCGAAACGATATGAAGAGCCAGCTTCGCTTGGAAAATGCACGCCCACGGCACTAATGCGAACTTAGCTTCGAAGCTAAAAAGCCAGACGATCGGCCCGGCTAAAACGCCAGTCCAGAGGGCCAATTCACGCGTCATTGCGTCTCCACAATTCGGGGTCCCCAATAAATCACGATGTAAATCGGGATCCAGATCGCAACAATGAAGTACCAGACCACGCTGTCGACGTGAACACCTAGTCGCTGCTTCTCGCCGTAGCGGCCGCTCAACAGGATCACTATCAGAACCGCCGTAAATGCCAGATCGGCGATGTAATCGTACGTATGCAAACCGAGAAACGCCCACACGTACGAGCCCTGGGCGTCGGTCTGCCAATTGAAGTTTAACGAGTGCCATTCGACAAGCCGCATGGCGAGGGAAATGCCCGCGAGCACGAAGTTCAGAAGCAGACCGCCGATCATGCCAGCCCTATGGTTCTTTTTCGCAGCCTCGCTGGCCCAATAGGATCCCAAAACGCTAGCAATTAAAGGAATCAACGCAAGCGTGGGCAGCAGCACATGCGGGAACTGATCGCCCGGAGGAGGCCAAACGTCCATGCGCAAACGGACGTAAAAGTACGCCGCAATGAGAATACACAGCATCGTGCCTTCGATCGCAACGACGCACATCTGTCCCCACCACAACGGTGACTGGCTCGAGATATCGTACGGCGGCAGATGGGAAACGTCCAGCGTTCGGTCCTCTGTCACGGCTTCAACTCCACAGGCCGCCTCGGCCAGAACCAGCCGATCAAGGCAAGTCCAGTGAGGATGGACCCCCAGGTGATATACCACGCATTGAAAACCGAGCCGGCGAAGCCAATCGTAACGGCGATAGCTGTTAAAAAAGGCCAGATGCTCGGACCGGGCAATACTAGCCGATGGTGCGGTTCCGCGTCCATTAACGTCGTCACCAGCACTTCACGCCGGTCATTCCGCAGGCCGGTAACGACGATGCGCTCCGCGGGCGGCACCCACACGGGAGACCGCCCCGACGCCACAGGTAGGTACTCGAAATTGTAGTTCTTAGGCGGTGATGCGGCGGCCCACTCCAACGTGTCTCCATCCCATGGATCGTCCCCTGCAATTTGGCCACGCTTCCGGCTGATCAACACATTCATCAGAAACACCACGCCGCCGAGCGCGATGATACAGGCTCCAATGGTCGCGAGCATGCTCGCTGGCTCCCACCCCATTTCGGGTGGATACGTATAGATACGCCGTGTCATTCCCTTCAGGCCCAGAATGTGCATGGGGAAGAAAGTCAAATTGAATCCGATGAAGAGTAACCAGAAATTCAACCTTCCGACTGCTTCGTCCATCAGATGGCCCGTCATCTTCGGGAACCAATGATAGAAGGCTCCAAACAGAGGGAACAATGCTCCGCCAATCAGAACGTAATGGAAGTGTGCGACCACAAAATAGGTGTCGTGGACCTGCAGGTCCAACGGCACTGATGCCAACACCACTCCGGTAAGACCACCCAGAACGAAAATCGCGATAAACCCGAAAACGAAGTGCATCGAGGTGGTCATGCGCAATCGCCCGGTCCATAACGTCGCGATCCAGCAGAAAATCTGGACGCCGCTGGTAATCGCGATCATCATGCTTGCAGCGGTGAAATAGGCTTCGCCGATTTGCGGCAAGCCGGTTGCAAACATGTGATGTACCCACAAACCGAAACCAATGAAACCGGTCGCGACCACTGAGAGCACCATGGCCGGGTACCCGAAAATCTCTCGCCGCGAATTGACACTCACAATCTGCGACACGAATCCGAGCGCCGGGATAAAGATGATGTACACTTCCGGGTGGCCGAAGAACCAAAACACGTGTTGATAGAGTAGCGGATCGCCGCCTTCAGCCGGGTTCACGAAATGAGTTCCCACTGTGCGGTCCGACAAGAGGTAGGAACTCGCGATCATGACGGCGGGCATCGCGAAGATGATCATAAACGACTGCACAAGGATGGACCAGCAGTAGAGCGGGATGCGGTTGAGCGACATTCGCGGAGCGCGCATTTTGAAAATGGTTGCGATGAGTTCTGCCGCGACACACATCGCCGATACTTCGGTGAATGTGATCATCTGAGCCCAGAAATCGACTCGTTTCCCTGGAGAGTACTGGGGTCCCGAAAGCGGTGGATAGGCGAACCATCCTGCGTCCGGCGCAGTGTTCGTGAAAACTCCCCAGTAGAGGAACAGGGCTCCAGCCAAATACATCCAGTAGCCGAAGGCATTGAGCCGCGGAAAAGCAACGTTCCTGGTTCCAAGCATCAGCGGCACCAGGTAGATCGCCATCCCCTCCATCATTGGCACCGCGAACAAGAACATCATGGTAGTGCCATGGGTCGTGAATATTTCGTTGTAGCGGTCAGGGCCGAGAAACGTGTTGTTCGCCCGAGCAAGTTGAATGCGCATGAGCAGCGCTTCGATACCGCCAGCCAGCAGGAAAATAAATGCGGTGACGATATACCGCATTCCAATTGCCTGGTGAGTGGTATAGGAAAGCCACCCGAACACCCCGCCCGGATGGTGCCATGAGGTCTCCAGATCTCTGATTTCTTGTGCTTCCTTCTCAGTGGTTGGAGCAGTTTGTTCTGTCTGTTTCATTTCAGACTCTCGATGTATTCGAGCAGCGGCTGCAGATCCTCAGAGTTCACAGCGATCGTCGCCATGTGATTGCCGGGCTTTATGCTTTGCGGATCGGTAATCCAGCCTCCGAGGTTTCCCTTAGTATTTGGCAAAGTGCCTGCGGCTATGCTTCTGCGGCTTCCGAAGTGTGTCAAATCGGGTGCAACCTGTCCCGCCGCAGTCGTCCCGCGAATTGTATGGCAGAAAACGCAGGCATGATTCATGAACACTTGCTGGCCGCGCTGCTCAATGGGATCAGTTGCTGATACCGCCGGCTGTAATTGCTGCTGCATCCAAGCATCGAATTTATCTTTAGGCTCTGCGACCACCCATAGCGCCATGTGCGCGTGCTGGAGCCCGCAAAACTCGGCACATTGGCCGCGATAAACACCCGGGCTGTTTGCCTGAATCCATTCGGTCGTGATCCGGGAAGGAATTAAGTCGCGTTTGCCGTGGAGATTCGGGACCCAGAAGCTATGAATAACATCGTTCGAGGTTCCGCGAATCATTACAGGGCGGCCGACCGGAATGTGAATTTCATTGGCAGTGTCCAGTACCAAGCCGGGCTGATTGTGCAGATAACGGACCTTCCACCACCACTGGTTCCCGGTCACCTCAATCACCATGCCGTTTTGCTTGTTACCGAGTTCCGAGATTGCTTTGCCGGTTGACACACTCAATACAAGCAGAACGAACAGAATCACAACGGTTGCAATGGTCGCTCCGGCGACGACTCTCGTCAGCTTGCGTTCGGTTTCTTCGGAGGGTAGGTGTCGTAGTTCGAGCGGCTCCTGTTCCATTCCACGATGCCGGCGTATCAATGACACTAGCGTGAAAAGCATTACGATGACGAAGATTACGCCGAGTAGGCAGGTGAAAAACCACCAGAGTGCCGCGATTTTACCCGACTGTGGTCCGGCGGGATCAACGGCCGACTGTTGGTGGCCGGCGCAGGCATTGAGCACGACAAAGACAAGCGGGCAGAAAACTGCAGCTTTCGGAAGTTCAGTGCGCCGCTCGCCACGATCCTTCATTCACTGACCCCGGTCATTTCGTGGCCCCTTTGGTCCGGTTCTGGATCGTTTGCGGATTAGGCTCAATGACGTCAGAACGAGCAGCAGTCGCAGATCGCGGCTGGAGGCCATTCATGGATCGGACGAATGCAATGATTTGCCAGATCTGGTACTCAGGAATCCGGCCACCCCAAGACGGCATTCCGTTAGGTCTTCCCTTCACGATGGTGTCGAAGAGATTTTCCGGTTCGCCACCGTAGATCCACTCAGTCTTGATCAGCGGCGGGCCAATGCCACCGCCACCATGAGAATGGCATCCGGAGCAGTTGTACCACTCGTACAGACGCTGTCCTTCGGAAATGTCGTATGCGGTGCTATTGTATGGGTTCGTAACTTGCCGTTGTGGTTGCACCGGGCCGCCGGGTCTTAATGGGCTTTCACGGGCTGCGTCGCCGAAAATGGCTAACCGCGCCGGGGATGGCCGGACATCGCGATGCTCACGCTGGCATGAAGTAAGTAGCAGCAGGACACAGCAGCCGAAAACCCCATACCCGTAAAGGATGCGCATCCGTTTCCTCTGTTAGTGAACCTGAGGTACTCCGTATTCCGACAGAATCTGCTGGATTTCGCCAGATTCGTTCTCGATCACGCTGTCTAGCTCGGCTTTGAAAGCGTCGTTGCCCTTACGCACGCCCATCGAAATGTCATACGTAAAGGGAACAGCCAGGAACACGGGGGGAGAAACTGGCACGATGTCCAGCGACTCGTTTACATGTTTGGCGAAGTAGCCTGCAAAAGGACCCCAAACGATACCGATATCTATATCACCGCGCGCCACTGCATCAATAAGCCGCGCAGGAGGATTCGGTTCGCCATATTCGCCGAAAAGGCTGAAGCCGACGATATTCGATGTGATACCGCGCCGCGCCAATGCATACGCTGGCGGAGCATAATCATCTCCCACCACATGGATGCCAATGCGCCAATTCCCAAGGCGTGGATCGTCGAGCGAAGTGAGCTTTAGCTTGCGGTTCCTTCGCGACACAAAGACATATGTCGAACGGTAATACGGCCTGGTGGCGGTAATCGAGTCGAGCGTCGAAGGTACACCCATGACCACATCGCAGCGCGCTTGGCCCAATGAGTTCTTGAGGAACGATTTGCGCTCCGACCACCAGGTATATTCCAGTTTTTCCCCCAACTTGCCAGCGGTCATTTCGGCGAGCTTGTTCTCGAACCCTTCACCTCGCACGTTCGAGAAGGGCATGTTATTGGGATCGGCGCACACACGCATAACGCGTTGTTCAGAGGCGATGCACGGAAGCATCGCTGCAAAAGCAACGCTAAGGCAGCGAAAATACATACAGCATTCCGCCCTTTGTTGTGTATTTGCCCAAGTCCGTCATGGCATTAGTGAAGCCCAATGCAGCAGTGCCGTCAACCGTGTTGATGCCGCCGGAGACAACAGCGCCTGACCAGCCTCCAACACCCGAAAGAACCGCGACGTACTGCTTGCCGTCAGGACCTTTGTATGTGACCGGTTGGCCGATAATTCCCGACCCCGCCTTAAACTGCCACAGAAGCGCTCCCGTTCGGGCATCCAGAGCTTTGAACCAGCCCTCCATGGTGCCGTAGAAGACCACGTCGCCGGCGGTAACGACGCTCCCGCTCCAGGCCGGAAACATTTCCTTGATACTCCATACGGTTTTTGCTTTCACTGGATCCCACGCCGAAAACTCGCCGCGATTGCCGCCCGGCCCGGCATACATCCGAACATTCATGCCGACGAACGGCGTTCCAGCGATATAGTTTGCCTGCACACCCTGCGTCTCATAACACAAGTTGTTGTGCGGAATGTAGATCAGGCCGGTTTTCGGTGAAAAGGACGACGGTTGCCAGTCTTTGCCACCCGGCGGTGCCGGGCATCCGTCTCGCACGGTCTTGAATCCTGTTGCTTTGTCTGGATTGACCTTCAAGCGGCCTGTTTTGAGATCAACGCCCTCGGTCGTGTTCAAATAAGCAAACGGCTCGGCTGACAGAACCTCGCCAGTAGCGCGATCCATGATGTACATGCGTCCATTCCGGTCGGGATGCGCTAGAACCTTCCGCAGTCGGCCTCCGATATTCAGATCGAGCAGTATATTTTCGTTCACGCCATCGTAATCATGCTCATCGTGCGGATTGAACTGATAGGCCCAGATCGCCTCGCCCGTTTCGGGTCGGCGGGCGAAAAGAGCCGAGGTCCATTTGTTGTCGCCAGGGCGCTGCTCGGGGTTCCAAGGGCCGGGATTGGCCGTTCCGTAATAAAACAGATCTAGGTCCGGATCGAACGATGTCCAACTCCAGCCTGTGCCACCGCCGATTTTCCATGAGTCACCCGGCCAAGTGTTCATTCCAAGATCCTTGTGACGATCTCCGTCGTAGAAAGGTTTGAAATTCGGACCGATGAGCACGTCTTTGTCCGGGCCCGTAGCATAGGCGCGCCAGACAATCTTGCCTGTAGCGGCGTCGAGCGCGGCAAACCAGCCACGCACACCGAATTCGCCTCCGCTGTTGCCCACCAGCACCTTGCCCTTTGCCACGATCGGCGCCATTGTCATCGATTCGCCCAGATTCATGTCACCCAGCTTGGTTTTCCAAACTTCCTTTCCGGTGCGCGCATCGACAGCGACGGTCTGAGCGTCCAGAAGGTTGTAGTAAATCTTGCCCTGGTAATATGCCGCGCCGCGGTTCACAACGTCGCAACATGCCACCCCTTGTGCAGCCGGTGATGGATTTGCCTGGTACACCCATTTCATCGGGGCGCCTGGTTTCGTGAGGTCGAGAGCGTACAAATAGTTCGGCCATGGCGTGACTACGTACATCGTGTTGTTTACGACCAACGGAGCCGCTTCATGCCCGCGCGTTACCCCGGTCGAAAAGCTCCAGGCAAGCTTCAGGTTTTTGACATTTGCCGTATTGATCTGATCGAGGGTGCTGAAACGAGTACTTGCGTAGTTCTTCGGGGCCATCATCCATTGGCCGTCGTCAGGCTGGTTCTGAATTTGGCCAACTAATGGAATGGCAAATGAAAAGAGAACAAAAGCGGAAAGTGCGCTGTTCATCACACCATCACTTCGTAGATCAAAACGCTGAACGAATGTTTCGGAGCAGCGGAATGAGTATACGCGGGTAAGCGGCGTCGATTCCATCTGCGAATTATGCCGTGGCGCTTCCACTACCAAACAAGGAACCCATCATGCAGCGTCTTTTTGCGCTCTTTCTCGGTTTACCGCTTCTGCTTGCAACACTCACCGTGCCGATTTACGCCACCACCGCCAGCCACGCGGTGAGGTCGCAGCACACGCCAACTCCGTCTGATTCACAAATTGAGGCAAGCATCCGCACGAAACTGGCGAAGTCAAAAATAGGCAAGGATGGCTTCACTTTCCGCGTTCAGCGCGGTGTCGTGACGTGGCAGGGAAGTACCAGCGTAATGCAGCACAAAGGGTCGGCTACACGCATGGCGCGTACAGCCGGGGCGGTGCAAGTTATCAACAATATTCAGGTGAGTTCAACGGGTAACGCTAACGCCAGTTCGAGTCTTAAGAAGGCTTCCGTCCAGCAGCAATAGCTACTTTTACAACCCGGAAGTAATTGATTCGCGTGATAGAGTGAAGTTGTCACCGCGACATTTTGAATGAAAAGCAGTCTTTTATTTCTCTTCTTTTCCTGTGCCACGTTCGTCTGGTCTCAGGCAGCGTCTCCTTCATCCCCAGCGAGCCAAAAACCACAGACGACGTCGCCTTCGGCTCCAGGCAGCCAGACGCCGCCCGGTTCGGCATCACCCGGACAATTAAAGGTCAGAGGGCCTGAAGCCGTTGCGCAGCACGATCCAAAGCGCGTAGTCGCCACTATTGAGGGCAAACCGATCACGGCGCAACAAGCGCTCGCGATGATGAAGCCCGTCCGTCCAGAGGATCGGAAGCGCTTCGAGAGTAATCTCTCGACGCTGGTTCAGCAGCTCTACATGCAAAAGGAATTCGCAGATGAAGCCGCTAAACTGAGCCTTGATCAGCAATCGCCCTGGAAAGAGCAGCTCGAGATGGCCCG
Source organism: Bryobacteraceae bacterium (assembly GCA_045807905.1). Classification (GTDB taxonomy): domain Bacteria; phylum Acidobacteriota; class Terriglobia; order Bryobacterales; family Bryobacteraceae; genus Bog-105. The sequence goes on from JBJMGM010000214.1 coordinate 117,887, forward strand.
GGCGAATATTCTTGCCCAGGCTTATTTGAATCAGCTCACAAGCACCTCTATCGCGGGGGCACCCGGAGGGGACCCCAAGCAATATTACGACTCGCACCCGGACGAATTCGATCAGGTGAAGCTCAGTGGTATTTTCGTGGCGTTCAACGCCCCCGGCACGCCGGCCGCGAACGCGAATGCTTCTCGAACTGAGCAACAGGCTCGCGATAAGGCGAACGATTTAGAGAAAAAGATCAAGGGCGGAGCAGATTTCGCTACAGTGGCACGATCTGATTCGGACGATAAACGATCCGCTGCGACGGGCGGCGAATTGGGAACGTTCGCAGTGGGGGCGGCAAATCTTCCGCCCGATATCAAAGGCGCTATCGCTAAACTGCAAGCCGGGGGGGTTTCAGGCCCGATCCGCGTTCCGAGCGGATTCTATATTTTGAAGGTTGACAGCCGGACGAAGGTGCCTTTCGAGCAAGCCCGGACACAGATTCTCGATAAATGGAAGAATGAAAAAAGTCAGGCCGCCCTGAAACAGGAATTCGACAAGTATAAGATCCAGGTTCAGGATCCTGATTTCTTTAATGCCTCGAGTAGTCCAACAGCGAAGACCCCCTCGCTCCAACAGTCCGCGCCCTCGCAGCCAAGCCAGGCTTCGACTAAACCTCAAGCGCAGCACTAAAGCGCCGGGGTTTTTATCGGACTGCTTGCGGGGATTGCCGCAACTCACCGGCAGCCCGATTTGCATCCGGTTTGAATCGCAATTGACCTCTCATGGAGGCAAGCTACTATACGAGCAGCCTGAGCGCGGCACTGCAGTTCATGCCGCCTGCTATATCAGAAAACGCAAAGTGGTGATCGACTCTGAGCTTGTAAGGCGGCCTCGCATGCTGCGGGTCATTCTTATCCATGAGCTTTTCCATTTCGTTTGGATGCGCCTGGGAAATAAAGGCCGAACTGAGTTTGCCGAGTTGATAGCCGATGAATACATGCATCGGGCGCGAGGGGAGCTAGGAGATTCGGCGGCTGTGAAGAAGTCCTTATTGGAGCCGCGCGACCGCCTCAGCAGGTCTCGGCGATGGCGCGATTACGTTTGCGAAAGCTTTTGCGATACGGCCGCTTGGTGCTATTCGGGCCTAAAGCAAGAAGGCTCCGGTAGGTTGGCCTCGCGCTGGAGAAGGCGCCGCGAACTCTGGTTCACTTCGAAGTTTTCAGGATGTTCAAAGTGTTAGGCCCCCCTGCATAGAGCTATCTGTAGCGATACACTAGGATTTGTGAATTCAAGTAAGGCTCGAATCACATGTGTGCTCGCGGCGTTTGCTGTTGTTGTTGCTTTATCTTCGTGCTCCGCTGAAACCTCGACGCATGCTGCTGGAAAGGCATCAAAAGATCGAAAGCCTGCGCCTGAATTCACACTCCGCGACGCAAATGGCACGTCGGTCAAGCTCTCGGATTACCGCGGAAAGGTAGTTCTCCTTAATTTTTGGGCAACTTGGTGCGGACCATGTACGTTAGAGATTCCGTGGTTTATCGACTTTGAGCAAGAGTTCAAGTCCAGGGGATTTGAAGTGGTCGGTGTCTCAATGGATGATGAGGGGTGGGCCGCCGTCAAGCCATATGTCGCAGAACACAAAATGAACTACCGCGTGCTGTTGGGCGATGATTCCGTTAGCCAGCTTTACGGTGGAGTAGAGGCCTTGCCGACGACCTTCATTATCGATCGTGATGGGAGGATCGCCTCCGTTCATGTCGGCCTCGCTGGAAAGGATGAATATCTTAGTGAGATTCAGAGCCTTCTTGGTGAAAGGCAAGCGGGCGTTTCTCGCGGTATCGTACACTCTCGGCCTGCCGCTCTGCTTGCTAGCACAGCAAAATAAACTCACAGTCAGGCCAGGCGAGCGAATCACGGCTAAACCCGGCACGGCCGTTGTCGAGACGCTCAAGGTGGTCGTCCAGCCTGGCTTTCATGTGAACAGTGACAAGCCGAAAGATGAGTTTGTTATTCCCTTGAAGCTCACGTGGACTGACGGACCGCTTGAGGCTAAGTCCACCAGTTATCCCAGCCCGGAAGAGATCCAGGTCGGCGGCGAGAAGCTGACCGTTTTTACTGGCACTTTCAACATCCGAACTGATTTCAAAGTCCCGGAGCATGCACAACTCGGAACCGCAACTATGACGGGTAAACTTCGCTACCAGGCGTGCAATAACCAGATGTGCTTCCGACCGACGACTCTAGACCTTCGAGTGCCGGTCGTGATCGAGTAATCGTGACCCCGACTTGTGCGCCGGCTCCTGATTCGCCCGGGTGCAATTGGCGATTGCATCCTTTCACTGCGGGCCCTCGAACACCTCGCCGCTGACTTTACTGAGGTCTGGGTTCCCAGACCTGTTGTTCCGCTCGTTCAATTCGCCGATGCGGTGCATCCGCTCGCTTCAACGGGAATCGATCTGGTTGGGGTGGGTGATTTGACCATGCCTCAGCAATTGAAAAGCAAGCTTCAATGCTTCGATTCGATTATTAGTTGGTACGGAACAAACCGTCCGGAGTTCCGGGAACGGCTGCTAAACCTCGGAGTCGAATGTCAATTCTATCCAGCTTTACCGCCTAGAGACACGTCCGCGCATGCTTCCGACTTTTTCGCTCGGCAGGTTGGGGCGCCTGAGGGCTTGGTCCCACGCGTTGGCGTCAAGCCGTGTACATCTCGACGTGTGATCGTGATTCATCCGTTTTCGGGCGGCCGGTCCAAGAATTGGCCGCTCGATTCCTATCGTGAAGTCGCCGCCCGGCTACCCTTCCCAGTTGAATGGACGGCCGGCCCGGAAGAGGAGTTACCCGAAGCAGTCCGCTTCACAAATCTCGCCGAGCTTGGCAGCTGGATTGGTGGGGCGGCATTGTACATCGGCAATGACTCTGGTATTACTCACCTGGCCGCTGCTGTCGGAGTTACCACACTAGCTTTGTTCGGAGGCTCGTCACGACTCAATTGGGCTCCGCGCGCTGCTAACGTTACCGTGCTTCATTCGCCGTCACTTGAACAGCTAGATGTCGAGACGGTGCTCAGCGCAGTTAATCGGCTGCTTGACTTGCCATAGTTTGCGGGCGCCACCGCACGATTGGCCTCCGCGCTGCTGTTACCTCGTCAACGCGCCTGATACGTGTCGAATGCGGAGCGCTCAGGACGAGCTCTGGATCGTCCTCCGCTTCCTTGGCGATTGAGATCATTGCATCCGCGAATAGATCCAGCTCTAGCTTACTTTCGGTTTCGGTCGGCTCTATCATGAGCGCACCGCGGACGATTAACGGGAAACTGACGGTGTATGGATGGAATCCGTAGTCGATGAGGCGCTTGGCTATATCTGCGGTCCGTACGCCATTTCTTGCCTGAACATCATCGCTGAATACGCATTCGTGCATGCTCGGTGCTCGGTACGCCAGATCGTAATATGGCTCGAGCAGCGCTCTGATGTAATTCGCATTTAGCAACGCATCGAGGGTCGCTTGCCGGAGTCCATTCCCTCCGTGCGCCATGATGTAGGCCAGCGCCCGCACGAGGACGCCGAAATTGCCATAATAGGCGCGCACGCGGCCAATGGAGTCCGGCAGATCGTAATTCCATTTCCACCGATCGCCTTCTCGCTTTAAGCGTGGCGAAGGGAGAAAGGGAGTTAACACGTGTCGAACCGCAACAGCTCCCGATCCCGGTCCGCCGCCGCCGTGGGGTGTCGAAAAAGTCTTGTGCAGGTTCAGATGCATTACGTCTATGCCAAGCTCGCCTGGACGCACAATCCCGACCAGCGCATTCATATTCGCGCCGTCCATGTAAACTAGCGCGCCTTTATCGTGCATAATGGCGCATATCTTGCGAATGTTCTCTTCGAAGACGCCGACTGTGTTTGGATTCGTGATCATCAAGCCGGCAACATCTTCGTCGGCGGCCCGGTCCAAAACTTCCAAATCCACCATGCCCCGATCGTTCGATTTGATGTTCTCAACGGAGTAGCCAACCATCATTGCGGTTGCGGGATTCGTGCCGTGTGCAGAATCAGGAACAAGAATCTTCTTGCGTGGATTCCCGCGCGTCTCTAATAAAGCACGAATCATCAGAATGCCGGTGAATTCGCCATGCGCTCCCGCCGCCGGCTGCAATGTGACCGCGTCCATGCCTGCGATTTCAGCGAGGGCCCGTTCAAGCGCCGCGATCACTTCCATACAGCCTTGCGATAACTCTTCCGACTGATACGGATGCGCCCATGCCAAACCCTCAGTCCGCGCGACGAGCTCGTTAACTCGTGGGTTGTACTTCATGGTGCATGAGCCGAGTGGATACAGGCCCAAATCGATTGCGTAATTCCAGGTGGAAAGGCGCGTGAAGTGACGGATAGCCTCAATTTCACTGATTTCAGGAAACGCGTCGATCTCGGAACGAACATTCTCTGGCCCAAGCACTTCAAGGGCATTTACCGCAGGCACGTCGAGATCGGGAAGCTGATAACCGCGTTTCCCAGGAGAGCTCAGCTCGAAAAGTAGCGGCTCATTCTGGACAATGTGCTTGGAAACCTTTTTGACCATGTTGGGTTTCCACCTACTGAGCGGTGAACGCCCCCGCAACGATGTCCATATCTTGCCGTTTGCTCATTTCGGTAGCGCATAGCAACATGCAATTCTCAAGCTCAGGGTAGAAACGGCCCAATGCCAAGCCGCCGATGATCTTCCGTTCCGTCAAAGCAGCGTTTATCTGTTCAGGTGACCTCCCGTTAGTTCGCACAACGAATTCATTGAAAAAGGGCGACTCAAACCGAAGCTGCAGTTTGCTCGCAAGATAATGCGCTTTCGCGAGATTCTGCTCCGCTAGCTCGCGCAACCCCTCTTTCCCATAAACTGTCATGAATACTGTAGCCATCAACGCAAGAAGCGCTTGATTAGTGCAGATATTGGACGTTGCTTTTTCCCGCCGGATGTGCTGCTCGCGGGTGGCGAGCGTCAAGCAAAATGCACGCCGTCCATCGGTATCCATCGTTTCGCCTACCAGCCGCCCTGGCAGTTGGCGTATATGTTTTTCGCGGGTCGCAATAATGCCCGCGTACGGTCCACCGTAACTGGGTGAAATCGCAAAGCTCTGCAGCTCTCCTACCACGATGTCAGCCTGCTTGGGCACCTCAATAAGCCCCAGTGCAACAGCTTCTGTAAAAACGACAACCAGCAGCGTGCCTTTTGAAGAAACGATGCGCGAGATTTCTTCAATCTGTTCTAAAATCCCAAAGAAATTCGGACTTTGAATAATGAGCGCCGCAACATCATCCTCGAGATTTCTCTTTAAGTCGTCCAGATCGACCAACCCGTTCTCACCGTAGCTCAGCTCGACCACTGGGATGCCCTGATGTCTGGTATAGGTTTGCAGAACTTCCCGATACTCGGGATGCACAGTGCGCGCGATCAGGACTTTATCCCGGCGCGTTACACGAATCGCCATCATTGCGGCTTCCGGCACTGCGGATGACCCGTCATACATAGAAGCATTTGCCACTTCCATGCCGGTCAGTTGGCACACCATACTTTGAAACTCAAAAATAGTCGTGAGTGTGCCTTGTGAAATTTCTGCCTGATACGGCGTATATGACGTCAGAAACTCGCCCCGTGAAACGACCGTGTCCACTAGAACCGGACGATAATGACTGTAAACACCTGCGCCGAGAAAACTAGGATAGCCGTTGGCATTTTTAGCCGCGCGCTGTTTGAAATAGTCGACAATTTCGTATTCGCTCTTACCGTCATCAATATTTAGCCGCTTGTCAAAGCGCACGTCGGAAGGCAAGTACGAGATCAAATCCTCTTCGGACGTCAATCCGATGGCACTTAGCATCTCGCGACGTTCGGAGTCTGACTTCGGTAAATATCGCAACTAGCTTTCCTGGGATTCCCGATCGCACTAACGCGTGAGATCTATTCGGCGCTGATATATTTTTTATAATCCGCAGCTGACAAGAGTCCATTGATTTCGCCAGGAGTTGATAGCTTAACCCTGATGAGCCAAGCTTCCCCATGCGGATCTTCATTCAGTTTCTCCGGGTTCGTCGAAAGCGATTCATTCACCGCGGTAACTTCGCCGGATAGCGGAGAATAGATATCCGAGACGGCCTTCACTGATTCCACCGAGCCAAAGGTTTCGCCTTTACTGATCTTGGAGCCCGGCTTCGGCAATTCGATAAATACAATGTCACCCAACTCACTTTGTGCATGATCAGTAATACCTACTGTCCCTATCTCGCCTTCAAAGCGCACCCATTCATGTTCTTTCGTGTACTTATACGTATCTGGGTAGCTCATGTTCTTGCTCGCTTGTAGAACGGAGTGGGGACGGTTACGGCTTCGACGTTTGAATTCCGGATGATGACGTCGATCGTCAAACCAGGTCTCGCTTTGTCCGTGGGCAGATAACACAGCCCAATGTTCTTGTTCAACGTAGGAGCTGGTGCCCCGCTGGTCACCCACCCTGCCGGCTGGCCGTCAATCGAAACCTCGTAACCCTCGCGACCGATTCCCCGGCCTCGCATCTCGAAGCCCACCAGTTTACGTGTGATGCCCTGCTGCGCCACTTTTTCAAGCATTGAACGCCCGAGAAAATCGCCTTTGTCCATTTTGACAATCCACCCCAAATCCGCCTCAAAAGGGTTGATGGAAGGGGTAAGTTCGTGCCCATAAAGCGCCATTTTCGCTTCAAGACGAAGTGTGTTCCGCGCTCCCAAGCCACAAGGCTTTATCCCGAACTGTTCGCCCGCTTCCATCACGCTATTCCATACTTTCTGAGCTACATGAGGGGCAATGTAAATCTCGAACCCGTCTTCACCCGTATAGCCCGTATGTGCAATACGCGCGGGAACGCCTGCTACAACACCATCCGCGAACCAATAGTACTTGATCTGACTCAGGTTTGTGTCCGTCAATGCCTGAAGAGTCGGGAGCGCTTTCGGCCCCTGAATGGCCAGCTGCGCATACCGGTCGCTTGCGAATTCCACCTCGGCCTCGAAGTGGTTATGAGAGCGAAGGTGCTCAAAATCCTTTTCTTGGTTCGAGGCGTTGACACATAAGAAAAAATGATGGTCGGAAATCTTGTGAACCAACACATCGTCGACAAATCCGCCATGCTCATACAGCAGGGCTGAGTACTGCGCTTGTCCCGGCTTCAGTTTCGCAGCATTATTTGTCGAGACGTAGTCAAGAAGCTGCACCGCCTGCCGTCCATAAATCTCAATCTCGCCCATGTGGCTGACATCGAACATGCCAACACCGTTCCGCACTGCATAGTGTTCTTCCAAAATGCTCGAGTATTGGACCGGCATGTTCCAGCCTCCGAAGTCGACCATCTTGGCGTTGGAGGAGGAATGAACTTCGAAGAGCGGGGTTCTCTTCAGTTCGGCGGAGCTAGTCATTCAGGCGAGAAACCTCAGCGTAACATGACGTTGAGATTCGCTATAGTGGCACGTCAGGCGGGGCTTCGGAGGCGCCGTATTCCTTCAATTTATTGAACAAGGTCTTAAGGCTAATTCCTAAAATCTCAGCCGCTCGCGTCTTGTTATTCTTTGTATGCTGCAACGTGATTTGAATCAAAGCTTTCTCAGCCTCGCTAACGGTGGTGCCCACGGGCAGGCGAAGCGTGTCAGGTTCGAAGACCTGGGCTGGTGGGCGCGATCCAATCGAAACTCCAAAATCATACGGCAGATGGGTCATCTGGATAGCGCCTTCGCCCGCCATAATCACGGCGCGTTCTAAAACGTTCCGCAACTCTCTAACATTCCCCGGCCATGAATGTTTCTTGAAGGCCTCCATCACATCGGGCGTCACCTGCGTAACGTTGCAGGAATGCTTTCGGTTCAGGTGAGCGATCAAAGTCTCACAGAGAACTGGCAGGTCGCTCATGCGCCGCCGCAAGGGTGGCAGCGAAATCTGAAAGACATTTAACCGGTAATATAGGTCTTCGCGCAGATCGCCTTTCTTGAGTGCCTCCTCAATATTCCGGTTTGTTGAAGCAATTACGCGCACATCGACGGAGATCTCGCTTTTACTGCCAAGTCTCCGCACCCGGGAATCCTCGAGCACGCGAAGAAGCTTTGCCTGAGTGCCCGAAGGCATCTCGACCAATTCATCCAGCAGCAACGTGCCATGCTGCGCTAATTCGAAACAGCCCGCCCGTCGTTCGAGCGCTCCAGTGAACGCACCTTTTTCATGCCCAAACAGTTCGCTTTCCATAAGCGTTTCCGGCATCGCGGCGCAATTAATAGCCACAAATGGCCCTGCACGCCGATTGCTTAACTGATGGATGGCACGCGCGACCAGTTCTTTACCCGTTCCGCTCTCGCCTTCGACCAGCACGGCAGCCTTGCTGGGTGCAACCTGGCGGATGACGGAAAAAACCTGATGCATCTCTTGCGATGTGCCGACCATGTCGACCAACACGCCCGTATAAGACAATTGCCGCTGTAATCTGTCGGTCTCTTCCGCTAATTGGCTTTGAGACGCAGCGCGCTCGAGTAACACACGCAGCGCCGCGGGCTGAATCGGCTTTTCGAGGAACCAGAATGCGCCCAGATCGTGTATGGTCTGAATCGCCGTTTCGATGTTCCCAAAAGCTGTCAGAACTATTGCTGGCGGCATATTGCCGTCGCTCGCCAACCGCTTCATTAGTTCGAAGCCGTCCATACGGGGCATCATAAGGTCGGTGACGATGACGTTTGCGGCGAAGCTAGTCAGCTTATCGAGTGCCTCCTGCCCATCTGAGGCGGTCTCGACCGTGAATCCCCAGGCGGAGATCATGGCTGCGAGGGGCGTGCGCTGCGACTCCTCGTCGTCCACGATCAGCACGTTTATAGAAGCGCGTGTGGCTTGATTTCGCACGGTCTTTCAGTGTAGCCGATCAGGGCGATTCTCATGCTTGCGGTACATTAGCTTAGCGAGCCCTATTTCTTGCCACGCAAATCACTGGCTCATTCTGAGAATCATAAGGGCCATGATCTCCGTGACAGTGGTAATGACCTAACGCCCATTCCGGGCGATTGGCCTCGTATCTATATAGGCGTGCTCTGTTATCTTTTCATTCTGATTGCCGGACTGTATGTTGTGTCTCGGCTCTTCACGTATTAGGAGCCTTGGCTTACGCGAATTCTCGAAGTGATCGTCACTTCGCTTCACGAAGCTATAGAAGCAGAGCTTGGCGGCGCAGATCGTCTCGAGTTGGTGTCTTCGCTCGAGAGCGGTGGGTTCACTCCTCCTTTGGGGCTCGTTCGAGAGGTAGTTGACGCCGTATCGATTCCCGTTCGAGTCATGCTTCGAGAAAATGCTTCCATGTCAATTGGAGATCTGACCGAACTCAAAACTCTCGAACGCTGTGCTATGGCGCTCGCCGACATTCGCATCGGCGGCTTAGTTCTCGGCTTTGTCAATCGCGGCACTCTGCATCTGACCGCAATGAAACAGCTGCTCGCTATGGCTCCGAATTGCCGCGCGACGTTCCATCGTGCCTTTGACCATCTGCGTGATCCGCTGCGCACTTTGCAACAGCTGAAGCAGCTTCCGCAAATTGATCGAATTTTGACAAGCGGGGGAGAGGGTTCTTGGTTGGAACGCAAGACGCGGCTTCTCGACTGGCAGCGCGCTGCGTCACCCGAGATCAAGATTGTCGTTGCGGCCGGCTTATGCGCATCAAGTCTCGCCCAAATTAAGGATGAGTTCAGCGACATGGAGGTCCACGTCGGCCGAGCCGCGCGCATTCCGCAAGTCACATACGGCACAGTCAGCCACAACCAAGTAGCCTCGCTGAAGAGCCTCCTGGGATGAGAGCGCTTGATTGGTTTGTGCTCTTCGGGTGGCTGACGTTCTTGGTCTCCTATGGCCTCTATCGGGGTCGTGGCAGCGACAGTGTTAACAAATATCTGCTGGCGGGAAGGACCATGCCCTGGTACGCAATGGGTCTGTCTATTTTGGCTACGCAGGCCAGCGCCATTACATTTATCTCGACAACGGGACAGGGCTATGTAGATGGTCTCCGGTTCGTCCAATTTTATTTCGGGCTGCCAATTGCCATGGTGATTCTTTGCGCGACAGCGGTTCCAATTTTTCATCGAGCCAACGTCTACACCGCCTACGAGTATCTCGAGCGGCGCTTTGACGGAAAAACGCGCGCGCTGGTAAGTCTCGTGTTTCTCATTCAGCGTGGTCTTGCAGCGGGTATCGGTCTGTATGCCCCAGCAGTAGCACTCTCCGTAGTGCTGGGTTGGTCCGATCGGCTTACGACCGCTCTTATCGGTCTGCTGGTAATTACCTACACCGCAACTGGCGGAATCAAGGCGCTGACTTGGGCCGACGTGCAGCAGATGAGCATGATATTTGTAGCTCTGGTCACCAGCTTAGTGGTTGTCGTACACGCGTTGCCACAGGGGGTCTCTTTCGTAGACGCTTTACGCCTAGCTGGCGCTGCGGGCCGTTTGAATGCAGTAGATCTCAGCCTCAATTTCAGCAACCGCTACAACGTTTGGAGTGGTTTGATCGGCGGCGGTTTTCTTGCTCTCGCCTATTTTGGATGCGATCAGAGCCAAGTGCAGCGCTACCTTACCGGTAAGTCCATCGCGCAAAGCCGGCTCAGTTTGATTTTCAATGCGATTGTAAAAATTCCGATGCAGGTTTTTATCCTCTTCATTGGGGCCATGGTGTTCGTGTTATCGCTTTTCGTGCCCTCACCGGCAATTTTTCAGCCGCTCGAAGCCGCGAGACTCGCAAAGAGCTCATCCTGGAGGCCAATCGAATCGAATTACCAGCAGGCATTTGAGCAGCGTCGGAACGCAGCATACGCCCTCGCTAGCGCAATCCAGAAGCGTGGACCCGAAACCAACCAGGCCTTGTCGCATTTCCGCCAAGCACAGAGCGCGTTCACCCAAAGCCGCCAGCAAGCTCTTCAAATGGTTGCGCGCGAGCACGGCGGAGAAAAATTCGACGACACAAACTACATCTTCCTCTCATTTGTGACTTCTTATTTACCGGTTGGGCTGGTCGGTTTGGTTATCGGCGTGATCTTTTCAGCATCCATGGGCTCGACCTCCGGCGAGATAAATTCCCTGGCTACGGTATCAGTCGTCGACATCTATCGCCGTTATTTTGTTCGCGCGGGCACCGATCGTCACTATCTAATCGCATCTCGGTGCCTGACCGTGTTTTGGGGCGTTTACGCGATATCGTTTGCGGCGCTTGGCGCACGCGGATTCGGAGCGCTCATCGTACGCGTGAACATAGTCGGGTCGCTGTTTTATGGAGGACTGCTTGGCGTCTTCGTACTGGCATTTTTTTTCAAACGAGTTCAGGGAACGGCAGCCTTTTGCGGGGTCTTAGCTGGCGAGGCTGCAATCTTCGCCACTGCATCATTTACCCAAATCTCTTTCCTTTGGTACAACGTGATCGGCTGCGTGTTCGTAGTGGCGGTTGCTTTGTTACTATCCCGTTTCCAGCGCGTTTCCGAGCGCAGCGCCTGATCGCCATCCCGCTCACACCTGCAAAGTCGCGATATCTACCGTCGACTGTGTTCCTTCGATAACCACAATCCCGCTCTCGGTCACGTAATGCTTCTTCCGATCTGTCTCAAGGTCGTACCCGATCTGCGCTCCCTCTGGAATTTTCACATTTTTATCGAGAATGGCCCTGCGAACCTTTGCGTAACGAGCGATATCACAGTTATCAAAGAGCACAGAATCTTCTACAAGCGCCCCGGTGTGAACCCGAACTCCGCGGCCGAGTACGGACCCTCGCACGAGTCCGCCTGAAACAATTGAACTCCCAGCTATGATTGAGTCGATCGCGATTCCGCGCCGGCTCTCTTCATCGAAGACGAACTTCGCGGGAGCATCAAAATAACTTGCCGTGCGCAACGGCCATTGCCGGTTGTACAGATTCAACTCCGGCGAGACAGCGCGCAGATCCATACTCGCTTCGTAATAGGCATCCAAGGTTCCAACATCACGCCAATAATGGGGCGAGCCAATCGGATCTCCCGGAATCACATTCGTTTGGAAATCGTAAGCGTACATGTCCGCCCGGCCGATAAGGGATGGCAGAATGTCCTTTCCAAAATCGTGCGAGCTGCGATCGTTCTTCGCATCTGAATAGAGTTCGCGCAGCAACAGGTCGGTTGAGAAAACATAGTTACCCATGGAAGCGTACACGCGCGTTGGATCCTCGGGCATAGTGGGTGCGTCGGCTTTTTTTTCGTGAAATCCGATGATATTGCCTTCGGGCGTAGTTTCGATGACACCGAACTCTGAGGCCAACTCTCTTTCCACCGGAATCGCGGCCACCGTGACGCCGGCCCTTTTTTCGACGTGGTACTCGATCATCTGGCGAATGTTCATCCGATAAATGTGGTCCGCGCCAAAAATCGCTACGACATGCGGATCGGTCTGCTCCATGAGATTCACGTTTTGTGTAATCGCATCGGCGGTTCCGCGGTACCAGTCCTCTTGCGGCGAGCGCATCTGCGCGGGTACCGGAATAATGAAATTGTTTCTAAGCAGCCCGCTCACTTCCCAGCCCTCACGGAGGTGCTGCAATAGTGACTGACTCTTGAACTGAGTCAAAACATAGATGGAATAGATTCCAGAGTTGATAAGGTTACTGAGAACGAAGTCCACAATTCGGTACCGGCCCCCAAACGGCACCGCCGGTTTTGCCCGTTCCTTCGTTAGGGGATACAGGCGCGTTCCCTTCCCGCCCGCGAGTACAAACGCGAGAACACGAAGCTGCATCCTTCAAACACCTCCGCCGTTTAGCATACTTGAATAGAGTTTAGAGTCGGGTGATCTGTTGCAAAGGAGCGCCGACTACGCCGTGCAATTTGGCGCACTCCGTTTATTCAACCCCAATTAAGCGCCAACTGAACAAATGAGCGCACCGCGACGCCCGTTGGTCCCTTCGAGAGCCATGCCTTCCCGTCATCTAGCCAAGCTGTCGAAGCGATATCGAGGTGTACCCAGGGCGTAGGATCTGCAAATTCGCGCACAAACCACGCCGCCGTGATCGAACCGCCGTAACGGCCTCCGATATTCGGCAAATCGGCGTAAGCGGACTTCAAGTAATCTTTATATTCCTCATCCATTGGCAACTGCCAGGTCTTTTCGCCGGCCACGCGAGATGCCGCGAGCACCCGATCCAGAAACCCCTGGTCATTCGTGAACGCGCCCATGTTGACGTGGCCGAGCGCGATTCCTATCGCGCCAGTGAGCGTTGCCGCATCGACAATGTGGGTTGCGCCATTGCGATTGGCATATGTGATTGCGTCCGCCAGTATCAATCGCCCTTCCGCATCCGTGTTTTGCACCTCGATCGTCTTTCCGGAGAGTGCCTTGACGATGTCTCCGGGGCGCTGCGCGTTCCCGTTCACCATGTTCTCGACAGTGGGGACATAGCCGGTAACGGGAATGCAGGGCTTCAGGCGAGCGATAGCCCTCATCGCACCGATCACGGCAGCGGCTCCAGCCATGTCGTACTTCATCTTTTCCATGCCTTCAGACGGCTTTATCGAGATGCCACCTGTGTCGAACGTCACCCCCTTGCCTACAAGCGCGAGATGATCTTTTCCGTCGGCGACCGCTGGACGGTACTTCATAACAACTAAGAACGGCAGGTTCGTGCTGCCTTGTGCGACGCCGAGCAGAGCACCCATTCCAAGTTTCGTCATTTCATCGTGATTCAAGACTTCACAGGCGAGCCCGCATTCATCGGCCATTTGTTTGGCCGCGTCCGCCAATACCGCCGGAGTAAGCTTATTGGCCGGTTCATTCACCAGATCGCGTGCCAAATTCTGAGACGCTCCGATAATCTCGCCGCGCCGCAGTGCCTCGTTCAGATCCCGGTCATTACCGTTTGGCACCGCGAGTGTGAAACAGTCGACCTTGTTTTCCCTGAGCTTGGGATCCGATTTGTATTTGTCCGGCTCCCAGACTCCCAAAATCGCGCCTTCTGTAGCCGCGGTTACATATTCGGCTGAGACCGAACCTGGAACACCTGAATCGGGAAGAGCCAGTGCAATGCTGCGCACGCCCTTGCATTTGAGCGCACGCACGAGCGCCCCGCCGATGTTCCTCGCTTCCACACTCGAGAATTTTTCACGTGTGCCTCCGCCCATAACGATCAGCCGTTTCGCTCGAATACCTTGCGGCCGATGAAGCATAACCGTTTCGTAGAGCTTGCCCGTAAATTCGCCCGAGGCTCGTAAATCCGCGAGCCACCCGGACTGGTCGGCGATTTCGGGATCGGCAATCGATTCGACATTCACCCCGCTGTCTTGCTGCTTCGTGTCTTTACTTTCGAAGCAAATTACGGCCAATGCGTCTGCGGCCAGTTTGTCTGAAGGTAAGGTTTCTATCTGAACTTGCATGAGGGTCTTTTCACAAATCGCGTATTCGGGTCAGCAACGCGCGGAGGAACGCTCTGTGCTCTCTAGCTAGGTCGTTGGCGCGCACGTCTTGCCATGGCGGCTTTCGCCTCCGCCTGCATTTCCTTGGCTTTCGTAGCTTCGCGTTTGTCGTGAAATTTTTTGCCTTTCGCCACAGCGATCTCAATTTTGATTCGCCCGCTCTTGAGATAAATTTTAGTTGGAATCATCGTCAGACCCTTCTCTCGGGTCTCCACTCGCAATTTGTCGATTTCCGACCGGTGCAGCAGCAGCTTTCGCTTTCGAACCGGCACGTGATTCATGATGTTGCCGTGCGAATATTCGCTGATATGCGCGTTCATCAGCCACGCTTCATTGTCATTTACCTCAGCGTAGCTCTCCTTTAATTGAACTTTTCCGCTCTTGGCGGCTTTGACCTCCGTCCCGGTCAGGACCATACCGGCTTCGTATCGGTCCAGCAGATGATAATTGTGACCCGCGGCGCGGTTCTCGCTCAAAATCTTGAATTCGTCGCGTTCCGCCACCGCGTTCAGCCTCTGCTATATTTCCCGTGCTTGCATTGCGCAACCTGCACGGGACGCCACGGTACAACGTCTTCCATTCGAAAGAGAGGAATATACGGTCAAAAAGACAGTGTTCCTTAGAGTTGCTAGGCCGACGATTGAGATTTTATGCACAAGGCGAGGAGGCGTTTGCCATTACTAGCGTACAGGGCGGGTAACGAGGGTCGTTCGCGCTCTGGTAATTTAACATAGGCTTGGATGGGTCTAAGGTGAAGGTTTCGAACCGGGTGAGGTATTTTGCCGCGCTGATTTGCGTGGCCGCGCTGGTCATCCCATCGGCCGACAGCCGTACTAAAAAAGGTGACAAACTTCTGAAGCAAGGCCAGAAGGCGGAGGAGGAGAAGCAGTACGATGCAGCGCTAAATTACGATGATCAGGCCCTCGCCGAGGACCCCAGGGACCCGGCCTACCTGCTGGCGGAGCAACGCGTGCGCGTCAAAGTGGCACAGAACCACGTGGGTGAAGGAAAGAAGCTACAAGGGCAACAAAAGCTCGAAGAGGCGCTCGTCGAATTTCAAAAAGCCTTCTTGGCTGATCCGTCCTCCCAGATCGCACTCCAAGAAATTCGCGAGACGACAGCCATGATCAAGGAGCGGGCCAAACTCCCGGCCGGAACGCCAGTCTTTACACCGGCCGAAAGAGCGCGGCAGGAGGTCGAGAGGCGCATCAACTCACTGGAAGGGCCGCCCACGCTTCGGCCCATCACCGATCAGATCACCAGCCTCAAAATGAACAACCAGCCCGCTCGCGTGCTCTACGAAACGGTAAGTAAGCTGGCCGGAATCAATGTTCTATTCGATCCAATGGGCTTTGAAACCCTTGCAGGGAAGAATTTCAATTTGGAGCTCAACAATGTGACTCTAGAAGAAGCCTTAAATTACGTCGGTCTCGTTACCCATACATTCTGGAAACCGATCAGCCGGAATGCCATCTTCGTTACCCAGGAAAGCGAACAGAAGCGCCTGGAGTACCAGGACGAGGTAGTGAAGGTCTTCTATATTCAAAACGCCTCCACGCCCAATGAGTTCAACGAAATTTACAACGGTGTCCGCACTGGGGCCAAGCTAACCACGGGACTGTTCCAAGTCGCAAGCCAAAATGCAATCGTAGCGCGCGGGAGCACCGATACAATTTCGCTCGTCGAAAAGCTAGTTCACGATCTCGACAAACCGAAGGCGGAGCTCGTGCTGGACGTGATCGTCATGGAGGTCGATAAGCAAAAGAGCACCAAGCTTGGGGCAGCTCTGGCCGGACAGACGGGGGGTCTGAACGTTCCAATTGTGTTCAATCCGCGTCCTATTCTTTCCGGCATCACAACTGGCACCCCGGGTACAACCACCGGTACTACAACCGGTACAACCGCTGGCGCGACAACGGGTACAACCACCGGCACGACAACGGGTACAACCACCGGCGCGACAACAGGTACAACGACCGGCACGACAACAGGTGCAACCACCGGCACGACAACTGACGGCACCACAACGGGTACAACCACCGGCACATCTCAGAATTTCATACCACTATCGCGGTTGGGACATCTCTCAAGCAGCGATTGGTCGATCAGCTTACCAGGTGCCCTGATTCAAGCGCTGCTATCAGACACCTCTACGCGGGTCATGCAACGACCACAAATCCGGGTGACGGATGGCGGCAAAGCATCACTCAAAATTGGCAGTAAAATTCCGTACGTGTCCGGTTCTCTAAACTCGGCGGTTGCTACACCTGGGGCCATTCCTTACGCGACCACCCAATTCCAGGAAGTCGACGTGGGTGTCAATGTCGATCTGGAGCCAAAGGTGAATGGGCCCGAGGACGTCAGCATGCATCTCAGAGTTGAGATTTCAAACGTCACGAATACCGTAGTAATAGCCGGCGTGCAACAGCCCATCATCGGTCAGCGTGTCAACGAGGCTAACATCCGAATGAAGGACGGCGAAGTCAGTGTACTTGGGGGTCTTTCTCTGATGAATGATCAGAATGGGGTCTCAGGGATCCCGGGCGTCACTAACATTCCCGTGCTCGGATACCTCTTCGGAACGAAATCCAAATCGCACGAAAACGATGACATCCTGATCGCGTTAATTCCACATATTGTGCGTGCGCCCGATCTGAGCGTCATCGGCGAAAATGGAGTTGCGGCAGGTAGTGAGCGGGTCATAAGGGTCACGCGTACTCCGGAGGGCAGATCGACAGGGTCAACTAGTGCGCCGGTGAGTTCGGGTCCGAGCACTGCAGTGCCGCCGTTGACTCCTAACACTCCGCCGAGGCAGTCCAATCGCTAGAGCAAGTAAGAGCAGTACAGATGTTGCGCAGTAAGAAGTCTGCAACCTTGGAAAGGCGGCGTAAAAGCCAGGCTGGACTGACGCTCGTCGAGTTGATCGTCGCCTTCACTATTTTGTTGATTCTTAGCTCCATGGCGGTTCCTATGACGCGTTATCAGATACGGCGTGCACGCGAAAGGGAGCTTCGCAATGATCTTGTCGAGATGCGCACAGCAATTGACCGCTACAAAGATCTCTGTGATGAAGGCAAAATTCAGTCAACCGGTAACGATACGTACTGCTATCCACCCACGCTCGAAATCCTCGTAGACGGTGTACAAATGAACAACAAAATGAGTGGTCTTGGTCAGAGCTCTAAAATCCATTTCCTTCGGCGTATTCACAAAGATCCGATGACTGCGGACACCGATTGGGGGAAGCGAAGCATGCAGGATGATCCCAGTTCCAGCTCCTGGGGCGGGCAAAACGTCTTCGACGTGTTTTCAAAGACCACGGACAAGGCGAGTGACGGAACGCCTTATTCAGAATGGTGATGAGCACGGTCAATACCGAAACAGTGATCAGGCCCAGGCCGCGATGGCAGTGGGGTTTCACGCTCATCGAGTTGATGGTTGTGATGGCTATCATTTCGGTCCTGCTTGCCATTGCGCTCCCTATCTATCAGAAATCTATTGTCCGCGCGAAAGAAAGCGTCCTTCGCAACAACCTGTTTACACTGCGGTCCATGATCGATGAGTACACGATTGATAAGCAAAAAGCGCCTGAGACTCTGCAAGACCTCGTCTCGCAAGGCTATTTGAGACAGGTCCCGCAGGATCCAATCACCGGCTCCGATCAAACCTGGAAGCTCATTATGGAAGACGCGCCGATCGGGGGCAGCAATAACCCGCCCGGCATCTTCGACGTGCGAAGCGGTTCAGATAAAACGGCTCTTGATGGAAGTCCCTATGCGGACTGGTGACCTTGCGGATTCGGGTTTGTCACCAGCCTGTTACACTGAATTGCGAGTAACTCCCCTCTCCTGCTCCCCGATCGTCTAATGGTAGGACAGCGGCCTTTGGAGCCGTGAATCGTGGTTCGAATCCATGTCGGGGAGCCAAGATTTTCTGTGCTCCAGTTCACATTCCTTTCGTCATAACACCGATGCAGCTGCTCGGAAAAAATATAAAGAAATTTCCGGCGTTAGCTTGAATGCCGCCGAGTCGCGCCATCCTGACCCTGCGCAACAGGCGAACGAATCGAAAGAAGCCATAAAATCATGGACGACATGCATTCGACTGTTCGTCCTGATCTGACGAGGCGTCAGGAAGCCTTCCACCCGGCATCCGGATTCGCGCGTGGCGAATCACAACGAAGAATTTCGCTGGGGCAAAGTCTAGCTTCGAGGTCAAGCTGGGAGGCACGTGAACCGTTCGTCTGAAAACTGGGGATTAGGTTCAGGCTGCCTCGGCGGCCGGGCTTCTCGTTTAATGAATCTGCAGCTACTTGATAGAATCTTTTCAATTGATACGGGTTATGAGAAGGGGCCGAGGAATGCCTTACGGTCTTGACCAACTCCGAAAAAACGTAGCATTTACCCTGGGATCTCTACTCTGCACTCTCGCGTTCGCACAGGCTGCGAAAACACAAGCGGTTAAAAGCAGCTATCTGCCAGGCACGATTTTTCGAGGTATCACACGTATAAATGGGTCGAGGTCAAGGGTCAGCAGCACCCGGACGCGAATAAAGATGCAGAGATAAAGGAGTTGATTGACTCGCAATTGGCCACTCGGGGTTTTGCGAATACAGACGATATAGCCGATTTAACTGTCGATTATCAGGTTGCCATTACGAAGGCGGAAAAGTGGGAGGCCTACGAAGATTGGGCTGACTGGACTGGTATCGAGGCCCGAGCGCCAAGCAGGAAGAAGCTCATAATCAACGTGGGAACACTTGTGGTCGACATATACGATAGGGCAGCCAAGAAGTTGGTCTGGAGCGGTACCGCCACAAAGACCGTAGATGCAAGTGCCACGACTGCTAGCCACCGACGGACGAAGCAGGCAATTCTGGCTCTGCTTAAAGATTTTCCACCCGGCCAGCCAAAATAGCCGGCCTTCCAGCCCATCTGCCGGCTAAAATCCCACTACCAAACGTCGTCTCACCGGCGGTCAATAATCGGAGAGAGCAAACGACCGCTTCGAATGAAGAACAGGCATGTTGCATGTTCGCTACAAAGCCGTATCGCATGATTGAACGCTTGAGCCTACTGCGTACACTGGTCCAACAAACTGAACCGCGCGCGGGCCGTGCATCCAGAGACGCCTAATCGGGTTTCGTTTGATAAACGCCACTCCTCGTCCTGCATTAGCTTTCCAAAATAAAATGTCGCGAGCGTCTTGGAAGATTGCTCGAATACTGTTGGGATATGGCAACCGGATTTCGTTCGTGCAACCAGGAGGCGTTTTACTGAAAGCCTGGCGATACTCGCAGCTTCGTGCGGTGTATGACCGATCCAAACAAATATCTTTTGGGCTCCGCTTGGAAATCCTCAACAGGGTGTGGTCCGCAAATATTTAACCTGACAGCGATTCAGTGACTTGGCGCGTGCGTGCTCTTAACGGTTAAGGCGAGCTTCCCCGCGGACGTAACGTCAATGTAACATTTCGCTCGGTTGTAGCGACTCAATGGCAACGCTCAGAATGAGTGATTGACAGTTCAAAACGGCCGGCGTCGATTGAATATTTGCGGACCGCAGCTAGTTCGCAGGGCTGATCTCCATAGGATGGGCATCCTGTTATATAGGAACAATTTGTTGTCCTCTCCAGACGTCGAAACAGAGCGCAAGGAGCGGCCGAAGCCCGGCTTCTCACAACGTATGTAAAAATTATTTGACACGTGTCAGCGAAAGGCGCTATGTTACGGATGTCAAATATCTTTTACACTGGAGCGATTTGCCATGTTGACAAGCCTTTCATACCGGGAGAAAACTCTTTACGCGTCGCTTGCGGCTGAACTCTTTGTGTACGGCCCTTACTTCTTCCTGCACCAGCAAAACTCCGTCAACAAGGTCGCCGGCATGATCGTCGCGATTATCGTGCTCCAGATAATCCTGCAATCGGTGATTGCCGTGGTGACACGGAATCGTGTAACAGATGAGCGCGATCGGTTGATCGAGCTGCGAGGCTATCGGGCCGGTTATCTAACCGTCGCCTCATTGATGGTGCTTGGGCTGGGCATGCTGTGGTTTCATGCGACCGTCGGCCATCTTCACCTGGACAGCCGAATGGTAGCGCTCCATTTCTTGAACGTCTTCTTTGGGATGTTGATCATCGCCGATATCACCAAAACGGCCACCCAGATTGTCGGTTACCGGAAGGCACTCTAATGCCGGCCATACGCAATCAGATTCGAGAACTCCGAGCACTTCGTGAGATCACGCAGCAAGAACTCGCGGACAAAATCGGCGTGACACGGCAGACAGTGATAGCCATCGAACAAGACAAGTATTCGCCCTCTCTTGAGACTGCATTCAAAGTGGCAATGGTGCTTGGCGTGTCACTACAGGAGTGCTTTCAGTACGACCCTCGCGGTAAGCGCTAACCTCGGCGGGGGCCAGCTGCGAGTCATTCGAGTCGGCGTGGCGAACAATTCAAGGCATAGAAACCATGCACATGAGCCGAAAAGGCCAAGTGAGGTGGTTACCGAAAGACGACATCCTGGGACACGCCTCGTTCATTGCGGCTCTCTGCGAAGTGTGCATAAGAGATCGAAACGCGCAACCCGCGCCTTCATCCGCGTCAACTGCGCGGCGATTCCGCAATCGCTGATCGCGTCCGAAGTTTTCGGGCACGAAAAGGGAGCACCTAGTGACTAAATTGTCAGTGTGAAGGCTCTAATGGAATGATGAGTCAGCCAACCGGTTCGCTGACCACAATCGACCCTGCTGTCAGCACCCACGGGCAGTGTTGGTAGTCGGAGATGTGTTCGACCCGGCCGTCCGCTGAGATATCCAGCCGGATGATTCCCTCGATGTTCCACGACCCATCGCGGAGATTGAGCAGAATGATCGAGGGCTCGCTGTCCACCTCGCCCACTGTGAGCCGCCACGTCTGTTTCATACGTGAGTACACGCCAAAGTAGCCGGCGTCGGCGAGGGCGCCTGCAAATCGATCCGCCACCAGCAAATGCGCATCGCGAACAGTGCTAGCCGATTGCGAGGGAGGCGGATACCTGCGCCGATCACTACACAGTCGTAGACGTCGCCGGCGAACGGAACTCGTAGGTACCCATCAAAACGTAAGTAGCCGCAAGGCCCGCATAGCCCCCTGCATACTCTGGATCTCGACCGACCGATTGCTTGAAGTACTCTGCCGCCTTGTTCATTCCCTCCGCGGTTCGTCTTGCAAGAAAGTATCGTCCTTTGAGATAGGCCTCGTAAGCTTCGGGAGTAACGCGATGTTTGCCAGCCAGCCGTGCGTGTTCTTCCGGTGTCACTGTGGCTCTGATCGCCGTGGCAATCGACTCGGCCACCTCGCCTTGTAGCTCCATCACGTCCCGCAGATCGCGCTGATAGGTCTCGGCCCAAAGGTGCCTATCCGTAGCGGTCTCGATCAACTGGGCAGTGACTCGCACTCGGTTTTGCGAGCGCAGTACCTCACCTTCTACCACCGCCTCGACGTTCAGCTCGTGCGCAATTTGCTCTAGTGGTTTACGGGTCCGCTTATAGCGCATGGCGGAAGTCCGCGAAATGAGGCGAGGATTCAGCGTTTGGTGCACCTCAATGGAGACGCGCTGCTACCGTCAGTGGGTAATCAAATTCGGGGTGCCTTCCTGCCCCTGCTCTTCTAAACGTGTCCCCAAAAAATATCGCCCTGGCTTAGCTTCGGACAGATCGAGTGTGACGATGAGGGTCACTGAGCTTCTGTTCCAGCGGCATTCGCAGAACCCAACGCAATCGCGGTGTTTTCCGATGTTGACCGGAGGATCGGGACTACGCGCACTCTGTTTCAAACATCTGGGTCCTGCCACTAGACGGCGGCCCGGCGCGGGCCTTGACTTCGTTCGAATCTGGTGAGATCTATTCCTTCGACTGGTCGCGTGATGGCTCGTTGATCTACTCGCGCGGTCTCACGACATCGGATGTTGTGCTCATCCGTGATGTGACCTCGCTGAAAAAAGTTAAATAAGCGAAACTCCCCAGGGTGTGTTAGAAGATGCGCAAGCTGCGCTCAATCTCAAGTTGGCGCGAAAGTACCAGCGCAGAATTGATGCGCTGGATGCGTTGCAGAAGGACCTCCGGCATGGCGTGACAGGCCGGGGTTCCCAGATGACAAATCACGTCGAGCCGATCACGAGGGAAGGCCTTCCCGGTCCTCCAGTCGCTGGATCTCGTCCAGCAGAGCCTGGGAGGGAATCGGATATCCGCGCTCATCCAATTTCCAGTGATGCTCGTGCTGCTCGACCAACAGAATACGGGAGCGATCAGGTATTCTCATCTCCCGGTCCCAGATGCCCTCCATCACGGCGATTGCCATAAGCACTCTTGAGACGTCTTCTTTCTTCATGTCCCTACGGTAGCTCCGGTTTATTGCGAGGGCGTTTGGAACGAGGTTTCTTTTTGATTTGTTGAGTGGTGCGCAAACCCGCCTCACCTGTTTCTAATCCGGACTCTCCTACCTCCACACCAGTGCGGAGACAACGGGACTT
Organism: Bryobacteraceae bacterium; assembly: GCA_045807905.1. Taxonomy (GTDB): domain Bacteria; phylum Acidobacteriota; class Terriglobia; order Bryobacterales; family Bryobacteraceae; genus Bog-105. The sequence continues at coordinate 140,840 of JBJMGM010000214.1, forward strand.
CATCTACTTTGTTGAATGATGCCGAGTCTTTATCCACGGCAAGACAAGCCGCCACTATCTCTGCGCATCGGATTCTGGATTTCGATAGGAACCGCAGTCGGCTCCGCTCTCCTGAAAGTGTTACTGGACGACTGACACGCACTGGAGAATAGGGAGTTTCCGGGAAATGCGGCTGGCGCGCGGCACGTGTCACAATCTGGGGAATTCACTTCCAATCCCAGATCCTCGTCATGGGGCCGCCCGGTCCATAGACGGGATCGGAGTTAGGGAATGGCAGGTTGCGCATGCTCTCAATTGCCTGAGGCGACGGGGCGGACCGGCAGATGTCCCACTCCTGACCAGCCGGATACGCGCCCACAACCAGAAACTCTGAACTGGCCCTCAATTCGCAATGTCCCGTGCCTGTTGGCAGTAGCGCGACATCGCCCGCATGCACTTCGACCTGGTGGCCTCGTTCACCGCCTGGACGAAGGGCAGCGGTGGCGGCATCGGAGATGTAGGGCGGATGGCGGACCGGCCGTCCATGTAAAAGCCAGTCACCTGCCCAGCTTTTCAAGTCGACCAAAGCGCGACTGCAGTTCAGAAATCCCAGCAGCCTTCCGCTGGCTTTGCGTTCGAAAATGCCAATTACTGAAGGTAAATCTCGGGACTCACACAATCCTCCCAATCAGTTTTGCCGTCGAGGAGCCATGAATACCGGCACGTCCGTCGTGGATGGCAGCTCTATTCGCTAACAATTTGTAATGTGACCCAGTTTCAAAAGCTGTCGGAAAATGCGCAGCACTTGGCAATCGTCTCACGTCTATCCACTGATTCGACTACCTGATCACGTTTTTGCGGACCACAGCGCCGGCCGATGCGACATTCACTTCGACTCGTTCGCGAACACGAATCGTCGACAGTTTATCGGGGCGGCTGCCAACTCAGCACTCGCAACCAGTGTTGCCTTCGACCCCGCCTTCGGAACTGCAATAGCCGCGGGCGCGGCGATCCGGGGCAAGAAAGTATCTTCCGTCGAATTAACGCGACATGCCTTCGAACGGATAGCGAAGCTCAACCCGGACCTGAATGCCGTCATTGTGCAGTTCCATGAAGAGGCGATGCAAGCAGCCAGGACCGCTGATGGCGAATTGCCGCGTCGGCGTATGGTCCGGGAATTGGATTTGCTTGAATTTTGCAGACGTTCATAGCTGCACTAGGTACTTCTCGCGAGAATGAGCGGATGAGATGCCGAGAGTACTCGATCCATTCCAATTCGTGCTGATCGCCGTCGCCGGATGGATGAACCAACGCCAGCTGCAGACTATCTATTACCTCCGCGAGGAAAACCGGGTTCTACGCGAGCAACTCGGAGGGCGACGAGTGCGATTCAACGACGACCAGCGCGGTCGGTTGGCGGCTAAGGCGAAAGACTTGGGGTGGAAAGTTCTTGCGGAGGTCGCCACCATTGTCACGAGCAATCGAGCTACGTTTCTTTGGCGGTTTAAGCGTTGAGGACACTGCGGAGGCGCTCGGCATTTCGCGAGAAACGGCTTTGAGAGACTGGCGGTTTGCACGGGCATGGCTGAGGAGCGAAATGAGCGGTGCGGCAACCCATGGATGAACGGCCTCAATGGGACCGCATCCAGAGTATCTTTCACGATGCGCTTGAACGTCGGGACCCATTTGACCGTGCAGAGTACATTTCGCGGGAGTGCGCAGGGGACAACGATCTGCGGAAGCGCATCGAGTCCCTGCTCGATTCCGACGGTCAGACCTCGCCTATAGACAAATCCCCGATTACACCAATTCCCGAGCGCATTCTCGGGAACTACCGCCTAGTTTCCAAGTTGGCCGAGGGCGGTATGGGTACGGTTTACCTGGCGCGGGATATGCGCCTCGACCGCGAAGTTGCGCTGAAGATCCTGTCTGCCGAGTTTACGCATGATCCCGAGCGCAAGCTACGCTTCGCACGCGAGGCGAAGGCCGTCTCGGGGCTCAATCACCCCAATATCGTCACTGTCCACGATTTCGGCACAGACGGCAAGCTGGACTATCTCGTTATGGAGTATGTGGCCGGCAAGCCGCGTGAGTGTCGGCTGCGACCTGGCCGCTGGCTCGTGTTACGCAACCCAAAAGGATCAGCTCTAAGACAGCTACTTTGCACCTCGAATGCGATGAGAACGATCTTGCGCTGCTCAACACGATCCCTGAGGGGCTGCTAGATTGGCAGCGCCCATCGCTCCAGTCTCGTTCTGATCATTTCACGTGCGCAGTACCCGAACCTCGTCTTTCTTGCTCAGACACGGTGGGCCGAGTTACATGACGCGTATCGTCAAGGTTCACGGCGTGCCGCTTGTTGCCCAACAGCGTGACCAAAAACTTGAACGTGCCAGATCTGCACGAAAAGTTTGCAAATTTCGGAAGCGAGAGATCGGACGTCGGCAGCGCGCACTCCCCGCTCTTAAAGTGGTTGGTAAACAAGCGAACAGCAGATGCGGGCTCCGTTGCGCGGCGGTCTGGAGGTGCCAACGGTTCTCCACGGCATCCGCTCTATCTCTGCTCCTGAGCTGCTCGTCAGCGCCATACAACTTTCCGCATCTGTCATTCTGCTAAGGCTCATTTGCTGCGTACGCTTTCCGCCGTTCCATTCTGCCTGTAAAAATCAATACCGAGGGTCCCGGCTTCGTCCGAGTTCCGTGCGGTGCGGACGGATACTGTCCTTCTATTACCCTTACTACAACTGCAAAGTTTGACATTTCGGGTGAAAACAATAAATTCATTGTATTTTTTTTGACTGTATTTACCTCTTTTCAGGTAAGCGAATACGCATGAAGCAAAAAAGAATTCGCGTAAGGTAAGGGGGGACAGTTATGAAGCGTCGTGCTTTGCTTGGCTTTCTCTTATGTTCGATTTGGGCGATATCAACCAAAGCCGAAAACCGCTTCATTGTCCGCGATAGTGCGGGGTCATCGGGGATGCAGGCGGTTTGCCTCGCGCTGGGTTGTACCGTAGCCGAATCCCTCGACGGCTCGCTAGCCCAAGTCTTCCTTATCACCACTCCAGACTCTGTAAATTCGACTACATTTCTGCAGGTCATCCTCACTCAACCCGGCGTTGTCGATGCCGAGCCCGATCAACTGGCGCGCACCTCGACACCCAGCTATACCATCCCGAAAAGTCTGTTAGACACGAAGCCGGTCGACTATTTTGGTCAAAGCGTCGCACGGGGCTACATCACTCAGCCCGCGGTCCAGATTATCGATTTAAGCCATGCTCAAAACACTTTCCATGTGAAAGGGGCGGGCATTGTGGCCGTGATCGATACTGGCATTGATCCGAACCATCCCGTCCTGAAAAATATGCTCGTTCCAGGGTATGATTTTACTCGGAATTTGGACGGCGAGGGCGACGAGACAGCTGATCTCATCCTCTCCGGCACGCCTACGGTTGGCAACGCCACTTGGGTCAATCAGCAGAGTGCCGCAAAGGTCGACCAATCAACGGCTGCTGTAGTCAACGGCAATCCGGGTTACAGCGCCTTTGGCCATGGCACCATGGTAGCCGGAATCGTCCATCTTGTAGCGCCTGGCACGAGCCTCATGCCGCTGAAGGCGTTCCGGGCAGATGGAACCGGTTACAACTCGGACATCATCCGGGCCATCTACTTCGCTGTTTTCCACAACGCGAATATTCTAAATATGAGTTTTAATGTGGCTGGGTATTCCCTGGAGCTAAAGAAAGCAGTGGATTTTGCCGCTTTTAAGGGCTTAATTTCTGTTGCCGCAGCAGGGAACAGCGGGAAAGAAATTCTGGTCTACCCAGCCGCTTTCGTGAGCGTGATGGGAATCGCCTCTACGACGAACGACGATCTGCGTTCTTCCTTTTCCAATTATGGGAATCAGCTTGTGTGGGTCGCTGCACCCGGAGAGGGGATTGTTACAACCTATCCTTTCGCCACGTACGCGGCGGGTTGGGGTACTTCGTTCAGCGCTCCCTTTGTCGCCGGTGTGGCTGCCCTAATGCTCGAGGTCCAAAGTTCTTGCAATGAATCCGAAAGTGCACAAGCCACGGCGCATGCCAAGTTGATCGATGCGACCTTGGGTAATGGGCGGCTGCAGGCATATCAAGCCGTACTGGCTTGGCGACAAATGTTGGGGCTCCAGTAACCATTACCACGGCTGATCGCGGAAGGGCCGTTTCTGATATTTCGAACTCATACGGGCGCCCATGTGTTGCAGCTGTCGACCACAGCGGCGCAGGATGCCGGCAGGCTGCGCATTCCTGCTGTTAAATAGGTTGGTAAATAAGCGAACTTCAGATGCGGGCCGCCGTTGCACGGTGCATCTCATTGGATTTACATCCTTTTAGCTGATTCGCAGCGCTCTCCGGTACTTGTGATGTTCGAAAAGCAGAGTGGCTCCCCGATGCCGCCAGCGCTCTCGGTCTCAGGGAGTTTTTACCGTCTATAAAAAAGGCTGGGAGATGACCATACACGAGCCATACAGCGCCAGAGCGCTGAGGCGCGCGAGACCTGAAAAGACGTGGATTTTTCGTCTGAATACGGAAAGGAAGCTCGGTCGAAAGGAGCGGATAAGTGGTTTCAAAGTGGCATGAAAAACGCGCCAAAGTACAGCAATCGATGCTCAAAGTAGCGCAGATGCACGGCATATGTACCGGCTTGAGGTGTGCTGGTAGCGCCAATGATGCGTAATCCAAAACTCCGCCAAAATGGTGAGCAGGAAGGTTGAACGTAAGCTATTTCACTTCTGTCGTGAGATTCGCGTCGAAGGCTGCTTTCGCACAACCCCAAAATCTGGCGCCTGGAATTGCCTTTTTCGTCGTGTGGTGCGATAGTGAATATCAGGTCACTACGGAATTGTGGCCGCGGTTGACGACTCCGCGAAGTTAAACTATAAAACGTCGATTCCGTTCACCGTCAAAAACCCATCAGCTAAATCGAGGGCCAACCAAAGTCGCGGCGTGCGCGTTTTTCAATTGAAGCACGATCCGCCAAGCCTGCGATTCTCATTCTATTCCCCAAGACAAACCACAACTTAGCCATTGCTCGGAGGACGCTTGTGCCGGCGCATATTGCGACGGCTACGGGCTACGGGCATGTGCTACGTCGGCGGTAAACGCTGGCCGCCTCGGGAAACATCGAGAACCGTAATCGAAGTCAGTTGGCTCAGTCCCGTTCCGGTATTCGGTAGGGGCTCGCATCTGAGAACCCTCCTGTAAGCCTTTTCGGCGCGCTGAGCCGAGCTAATCCTGTCGAAGTAAAGCTTTTGATCTGGTGCATAGCTGCTATGCACACGGTCAATTATCTACTGCGAATCGTTCAGCCTTAGGGGTTGGGCACACCGCGTGCGGCGGTTTTCATCATCGACCAGTGGTCTGTTTCACCCTCAACCCTCCGTGGGGGCTTACGGGATCAAAACACTCCACTCGATTTGCCGGCTGCCACTTTTCTACATGGTTTTGAATTTGCGTCCGCATCAGAGCGTCAAAATAGGTGTTGCTCTCAACGGAGAGCGGTTAACGACTCTGCGAAGTTAAACGATAAAGGGTCGTTTCCGTTCACGGTAAACTCACACCATCACTTAAAGTTGATCGCGGGGCGTATCCGCTTTTCAATGCTCACTGGACCGAAGATCCAAACTCACACCCAAGTGCGGCCCAAGTCACCTAGAGCGTTAGCAGAAGCTCCGTTCCGCGCATGTGGGCACGCCGCAACCGGCTAGCGATCGCAGCAGCCGAATGCTGTTCTACCCGCCAAATCGTCTCGCTTCGCCGTAGAGCTCTTGCGCTAGCGGTCCAGCGCCGTTCCCGATACGCCTTTGAGTTTGACATGCAAAATGGAAAGCGGAGCTTCTGCAGGACAGGCCTGTGGGCCTGTCCGTCAAAGATCTTTCCGAATTTCCTCTTCTCGGTTCGCAGCAGCAAGCTGTTGTCGAAAACGCTTCCTCTCCCAAAACCTTTCAAGCTCTCCTGATCTCGTGCACGGCTTGTGCTGTGCACGAGGTTAGATTTATCGCGAATCGTCCTGCTTTACGGCCGCAGAAACTCCGTGCGGCCGTTTTCATGGCAGGCAGCGGTTCGTTTCACCCTCAACCGCTCCGGTGAATCAGTCACCGGATACAAAAAGACTCCATTCGGAGTATCCGGCGAGGCAGCTTTCTGCCCGATCGGAACTAAATTTAAATACAAGGAAAATCAATGAGATTTCAAACAACGGCATCAAAATACCTGATGCTCTATCAAGATGTGTTTCGATGCAATGCCGCCGGCAGCTTCACGCCGTTGCCTGTCGAGCACTGCTGGGCGATTCGAACGGAGGTGAGACGCCATGTCGCGGCCTAGTTTTCGACCGACAGAAGAACAACGAAGGATCGTGAGAGCGCTCGCGGCCCTTGGGCACAGGCACGAGGAGATTTGCGTAATTGTGCGCCTACGCTCGCCGAAGACGCTTCGCAAGCACTTTCAATGGGAAGTTCTGCGCGGCTCGGCGGAAGCCATCGCGGACGTAGAACGCACCGCTTACAAGATGGCGGAGTCGGGCCGCTACCCACCCATGACGATGTTCTGGATTAAGTGCCAGGTACTCCGCAACCAGGTGTTTGAGACGCAAGAGCAGGAACACGTGGCTCCGTACAGGCCGCCCGTAGTGATCTTCGAAAAGGCGGAAGAAAAGGAGCGTGAACTCGATGCCGCGGCCTAAGTTTCAAGCTACAGACGAACAACGCAGAACGGTGAAGTTGCTGGCCGGATCTTGTACGACGGAGAGGCGCATCGCGCTGATCATGGATCTGAGTTTGGCGACGCTGCGCAAGCACTTCCGCGAGGAACTGGTGCGCAGTCCCTTGCACGCGAAAACGAGGGTCCTGAAAAGGGCCTACGATCAGGCGACGTCCGGCCGGCATCCCTTGATGACCATGTTTTATCTGAAGACTCGCGCGGGCTGGAGCGAGAACGGCAACCGCCCGGAATCCATTCCTCGGAGAGAAGACCGAACTTGGGTGATCCGAGAATATCAGCCGCCCACTCCTCCCGGATACCAGAACGCGTTCGAGGAAGCCCTGCGGCGCCGGGAAGCGGCAAACGGTAAAGCCTGGCCGGAGTGGGAAGGCGACAAGGGCGACCCACAGGAGGACCAATCGTGAGCTAGACACCCACGCAAAGAGGTAGCCCGAAACGGCGTGCACGAACATCGCGCGTGCACGCCCTTCCCGGGCAGGATGGAATCTGAGATGCACATCTTGATGTCTCGGGCAGCTGAGAAATCGACCTTGCTTTTGCGTCCGAACGGAGCGTCCATGGAGTCTGAGAAAGAACGTTCCAAGAGGAAGACGCTGCTATGGAAGAGGCATTGCGAATGCGCATCGAGAGCTTACGGAAGCTCACAACGAAACAACTCAAAGAGCGGTTTCGTGATGTGTGCGATGAAGCATCGCTTTCGAGTAATCACACGCATTTGTTGCGGCGTGTCGCCTGGCAGTTGCAGGCAAACGCTTCAGGAGGCCTGAACGAGCGCGCTCTGATGCGCGCCGTCCAACTGGCGACGCATGCCGATCCCGGCGTTCCAGTGCCTGAATACTTGCGCGAACAGTTGCAAGCCAGTAAAGAACCGCAGAACCGGGACCCGCGCCTGCCGCCGATCGATGAAACCATCGAGCGATCCTACCGCGGAAAGCAGCTAGTGGTCTTGGTTCTCGAGAACGGTTTTGAGTACAACGGCAAGATGTATGCCTCGCTCAGTTCGATTGCTCACCAGATCACGGGCACACGCTGGAACGGGTTTCACTTCTTCGGTCTGAAAGAACCGTGGCGCTCATGAGTGCGGTCCGCTGCGCCATTTATACGCGTAAATCGACAGAAGAGGGTCTGGAGCAGGACTTCAACACACTGCAAGCTCAGAGGGAAGCGGCCGAAGCCTACATTCTCAGCCAAAAACAATCCGGCTGGCACACCTTGCCGGACCAGTACGACGATGGCGGGTTCAGCGGAGCTACGCTTGAGAGGCCCGCGTTAGCCAGGCTGCTTCAGGCCGTTGAAGCGCGCGGGATCGACTGCGTAGTGGTCTATAAGGTAGACCGGCTCAGCCGGTCGTTGCTCGATTTCGCGCGGCTGCTGTCGCTGTTTGAAAAACATGGCGTGAGTTTCGTATCGGTCACGCAGGAGTTCAACACCACCACTTCACTCGGTAGGCTGACGCTCAACATTCTTTTATCTTTTGCCCAGTTTGAGCGCGAAATCATCAGCGAGCGAACACGCGACAAGCTCTCGGCAGCCAGGCGAAAGGGAAAGTGGACGGGCGGGAATCCGGTTCTGGGCTACGATGTGGACCTGCGCGGCGGACGCCTGTTGGTCAATCAGCAAGAAGCCGAACGGGTACGAGAGATCTTCTCCATCTGTGCGCGAAGCGAGACCATCGCGCAAGCAGTAAGAGAAGTAAACGCTCGCAGGCTCACGACCAAGGACTGGATCAGCAAAGCGGGAGTGCATCATCACGCTCGGGGCTTCCAATACTCCACATTGGAGTTTTTGATACGGAACGTCATCTACAAAGGGCAGATCTGTCATAAGGGCGTCATCTATCCTGGCGAACACGAGCCAGTGGTCAGCGCCGAGTTGTGGGATCGAGTCAACCAGCGGCACACGCCGGGTGCACGAAAAGGCAAGCCACACACGAGAGTACAGACTCTGCTGGCAGGATTCCTATACTGTGGCGCTTGCGGCTCGTCGCTTTCGGTCACTTATGCCTCGCGTCATGGCACGCGGCGCGTCTATTACGTATGCGCCACATGCAAAGGGCGCAAAGATGCCGGCGAGAGGATCCGGCCCGTGGCAACGGTGGATTTGGAAAGCTCGCTGGTTCGAGAGCTTGAACCGATTCTCGGCGATCAACCCAGTGAGATTGCGGTTCAACGGTGTTTGGAGCGTGTCAGTTATGATCCGTCCACGCGGCAGGTTTCAGTTTCTCTGTGTGACGGCAGCCGCTTCATGTACTCGCTATCTGCGCGACCCGAACGACAGTTGAAACTAGGGCGAGTTCCGGCCGTGAGCCGCGCGATGGCGCTCGCCATTGCTTATCAGGAGCTGGCGCGGGAAAGAAGGCTGTCGAGCTTTGAGGAACTGGCGAAGCTCGGCCGCCTTACCCGGTCTCGTGTTTCGCAAATCCTGTTGCTCACGAACTTAGCGCCCGCGATCCAGGAGGAACTGCTGTTTCTCCCCAGAAGGCTAAGCGGCCCGGAGCGCATGACCGAGAGTCAATTACGAAATATCAGCAAGAGATTCGATTGGGGCGAGCAGATGGAGGCGTTTCGATCCTTGTGGGACGCTTCGAGTGCAGGAAACAGACCAGCTGCCAACGCTTGCACGCCCGCCCGCTTGGGTCGGCCCGCCGACTCATTTATGACTTCAAACGGTACACGCGCTCTCCGTCCTTTCGGAACGACCGCACTTTCCGGCCCTGCTTCCGCAGAGTGCGCGAGATAAAGCCACGCACCGTATGCGCCTGCCAGCCGGTCGCAGTCCGGATTTCCTTCAGTGTCGCTCCCTCAGGCCGGGACAGGAGAAAGCCGACCTGCGCGCCTTTCGAGCCCTCACGAAAGGCTTTCCGATTGCGAGCCGCCCTACGAGCCGGGACAGCATGCGCACACGGCTTACCTTCGCCTGCAATGGCTCGCCAGATCCGCGCAATCGCAATCCGGCGGTTCTCGAACTTCTGCACGGGCGTCGCCCCGGGCAAACGGTTCCAGATCTCGACCAGGCGTTTCATGGGCCATGCGCTGGCCATCTCATGAAGCTCTTGTTCGTTCGTGAACCTGGGGCCGCCGCTCCGTTCAGCCTCTCCCGGCAGATCCTCCCTGATCGTCAGGATGTGCCCCTCCTCTGTGATCTCAAATAGCATTGTTCCCTAAGGTCCTTTCCGGTACAGCACGCGATGCGTACCCTACCGTTCACATCCATCACTCTCTTTGCAAGTGAAAGCAAGCACCCATGGGCAGCCGGCAACAACGCGGGAAAAGGGGGCTACGAAATCGCGCCGCCGTACTCAGCCGGAATGGCGAAGGTCTGCACATATGAGCCTCTACTTCAGACTGGCTTTCGGTTCCCTACATCAGCCTATGCTCTGGCATGCCGAAATACCCCAAAGTCGTTTCCATCACGGTAGGCAGGCCAAAACGACCCGAGCAACTGCCGAGAGTCATTCGACTGCCCTCTTCTCCCGGACGGATCCCCCACACCCTCGAGTGCTGGCAAACCGCTACCAGCATCGACCTAGTCCTCGGAACCGCACAGTTCGCCCCAGACCTGGGCTGGAAAAAGAGATCCATCACCAAGCCAGCGCTGCCCATCCCCATTCGACCGCGCACCACACCGGATGAATGACAGCTGATAATGATTTCTCGAGTTGTCGAATGCACGCCTTCCCGCCGCATACTGAACCTCGGACATTAAGCCGGGCAATTACGATTCGATTGACGGCGGAGCATGAGCGAGCGCCCAAAAGTCACATTGCGAACACAGCACTTCTCTCCCGCAGTTCTGGCGCTGTTAACCTGCGGGTGTAATTCGAATCCAGCCACTCTGGTGTTTCGAACATCACGGGTACCTGAGAGCGCTGCGCATCAGAAAAAGGATGTAGATCCAATCAGATGCACGCTGCAACGAAGCCCACATCTGCTGTTCGCTTATTTACCAACCTATTTAACGTGCATAGAAGATATTGAGAACGTCAAGTTCGTGTTCAAAGACATGCTCGCCATGGTCTTCCGATGCTCGCAGCCCAAGCATGGTTGCCTGAAGTCAGGGAAACGCAAGTACTCCAGGAGAAGCTGCGATCTCCCGAATAGAGTGCACGCACGCGAGGGAAGATCCTTCGCATGCCGGCGCAGCCAGACGACAGCTGCAACAACTAGCCACGCATTTTCTGTTGCAGAAGCAAAAATATGCAAGGAAAACGTCGCTGATGCGTTGCGCGGAGCATCAGGTTTGCGCTCACGAGCAGAGCTTTCGCATGCTCAGAGTGCGGCCAGCGGCGAGATGCCGCCGGCTGAAAACAAACCACTTCCCTCGTCGCTGTTAATGGCCCATGCGGACAGAAGTCCGCACAAGCGCGAGCATGAAAATGGGCGTGAGCGGGAACACTGGAAGATCATTTTCGAACGAACCTGCGGGTCATATGTTCGAAATCATTTCGGGGACCCACTCTGCTTTTCGAACATCACAGTTACCGGAGAGCGTTGCACATCAGATAAAAGGATGTCGTTCCAATCAGATGCGCGCTGCAACGAAGCCCACATCTGCTGTTCGCTTATTTACCAACCTATTTAACAGCAGAAAGTGCGCAGCTGCCGACATCCTGTCATGTCCCACCGTGGCAGCTGCCGCATGTCAATTTGCGGCAGAGTGTGCAGACTTCCCGATTATGAATTTTGTACCCAGCGATCTCCGTTTGCGTTTTTACCGTGGCCCCCAACGGCTTCGTCGCCGCGGTTGTTAATGAACTATGTGCGGAACACCCGCTCGCCCGTTGCAGGTAGGATTACCAGAAGATGTTCCCTGACGCAGCGCCGGACGTTCGTCTTTCGCTTCACCAAAGGCATGGTGAATGATCCGCGGCGTCTAAGCCACTCGAGGATGACAGCTTGGGTGATTAGTGCTCACTCGCATCGTGCTTGATCGAACGTTGGATCATAATAGCTCGACGTGATCGCTTCGTGAACAAATTCAGAACCATAGAACTCGCCGCAATGGACGCGGGACGCGGCGAAGAATGCGGCTATTGGGTACGCGCGCGATTTTTGCCGTCAGCACAAGGTCGACGTGCCAGAGTGTCTGAATTCACCAGAGTGGGCCATCATCCAAAAGGAATGATAGATCAACGCAACCCTTTCGGCTGGCACCTTTTTTCGGCAGATCGACGACTTTTCGGGCAAACCGGCATTTTAGGCAAAGCCTGGGTCCCCCCCGTCCGTTTGCGAGTTGACAAATCCGACCCCCGCGAACATACTGAGGCCGACTATCCGGCTAGTCACTCTATCCGGTTCTTCCGACCTGCCGGGCCCGGCCCAGTAACTTGGGGCGAACGTTCTTTGAAGCCGGCAATCCCACCGCCGGCAGAGGGAGATCGATGTCTACTCAGTTGCACAGGTGTTTAGGGTTGGCGTTTTTCGCGCTGTTGCCCTGTATGACTCTGCTGGCTCAGGTTACTGCTGACGCCACTTTGACCGGTGTCGTAAAAGACACCAGCGGTGCCGTCGTGTCCGGCGCTCGAGTGCGGCTCGAGAGCGTCGAGACACGAGCGATCCGCGACACTCGCACGAACGGAGGGGGTGAGTACCGGTTCGATCTCGTCGCACCCGGCGCCTACAAGGTGACCATCTCGGACTCCGGCTTCCAAACCAAAGTCATAAATGGCGTAATTCTGGCCGTAGGTCAGACCGTGACTAATGACGCGACCCTCGCGGTCGGTCAGCAAACTGAAACGATTATGGTGGAAGCATCTTCTCCGCTAATCAATGTAGAACAAACGGACGTCAGCACGACTGTTACCCCGAGCGAAGTAGAAAATCTGCCGCTTGTCGGCCGCGATTTTGCCAATCTTGCCTATTTGGCGCCGGGCGTCAAGATCGCCGATTCATACGACCCGACCAAGAATCGATACGCGATTCTTTCGGTTAATGGCGAGAACGGCCGGAATGTCAACGTTACGGTAAACGGAGTCGACAACAAGGACAATACGGTCGGCGGACCCGTGATGCAATTTCCCCTTGAAGCCATCCAGGAGTTTCACATCAGTACGCAGCGATTTTCCGCCGAGAACGGCCGCTCGGAAGGGGCGGCGATCAATGTCATTACGAAGCCCGGCACGAACGACTATCACGGATCGCTTTTCGGCTACTTTCGAAGCGACGCGCTCGACACAGACGAGAAAGTACCGGATGGCACAGGTGGCAGCACGCCGGCGCATCCCGCGTATAGCCGACAGTGGTTCGGCGGCTCCGTCGGTGGACCCTTGAAGAAAGATAAATTGTTCGTCTTCTTTGCCCTCGAGCGCGAACGGGAGAACCAGGAGCTGTCGGAAACCGGAACGGCCTTCTCTGAGCTGACCCTCGCCAAAGGCGCAGGCCTTGCCGCTCAGCCGTCCGCTACCATCCCGCGTCCGTTCTATGAGTGGCGCTACAGCGGCCGGATGGACTATACCATCAACGACAAGAACACCGCGTACGTGAGCTATAGCAACCAATCGAACAACAGCTTGAACGATCAGTCTACCGGCACGGGCGATCTGACCAATGGCAATTTCACAAAGAATAACTTGATACTGTCCAACTTCACGCTGAACTCAGTCCTCTCGAGCACTACAGTGAACCAACTCACAGCGGGTTACCAGTATTGGAATAACTTGATTGCGAGTAACATCAGCGCACCCTTAGTAACGTTCCCAAACGCATCATTCGGCACGAATACGAATGTTCCGCAACAATCATTCCAAAAAAAATGGCAATTCCGCGACGACATCTCCAAAACGGTTGGGAAGCATACGTTGAAAGCAGGAGCGGATTATATCTGGAATCCCGTCGAAGGCGGCTTCTTCGAGTTCAGCTCGACACTCGAAATCGACTTTTCAGCGAATCCGAGCACGATTCTGGGTAACCCGGCGCTGTATCCGCAGGGCTTTTCCACCCCCGGGTTGGTCAACGCTATGGCGGTAGCGAACGGGGATCCTTATTTCGAAGTGCCGACCAAACAGCTGGGCCTGTATTTCCAGGACGACTGGAAGGTAACGCCTCGTTTGACTGTCAACCTTGGGCTGCGCTGGGACAAGGACTTCAATATGATTGGCGGATCCAAAGTTAAAGAAAGCCGCACGTACCAGGAACTGGTGGCGCTCAATAACCCGCTTTCAAACCCATACGTCAGCAGGATTCCCCATGACGACAATAAGGATTTCAGCCCTCGTGTGGGATTCGCCTATGACATTACCGGCACCGGCCGGCATGTCGTTCGCGGCGGCTTCGGTCTCTACTATGGAAATGTTTTCCAGAACATTCCGCTATTTATGGAACAGATGGCTAATCCCACTGTGTTTCAGACGGCGATTAGCTTGTCGTCTCCCACCGATATCGTCACCGGAACCGGCATTCCTCTGGGAAGCTGGCGATACGGCGTCGATCCACTGCCCGTCATTCCGCCCCCGTCAACCCAGCTTGCACCCGGCAGTGTTGGCCGTTTGATCGACCCGGACTACCGCAACCCGGTAACTGAGGAATTCAACGCCGGTTACAGTTGGGCCCCAAACGCCTCTTCCGTCATCGAAGTGGAATATACACACGTCCTCGGTCTGCACCAAAACAAAACGATAAACATCGATCAAAAGGTGCCTGTCGGAGGAGTGTGCTGTTCCCGGCCGCTGGACCCGGCGTTCGCAGCTTCCACGCAACCGGAACTGGCGAGCATACGCGACGAACAATCGGTCGGCCGTTCACGTTACGACGGCGTTAACTTCAGCTTCCGCCAGCGCATGACGCATCGCTTCTCCGTCAATGCGAACTACACTCTGGCTTGGGCGTATGGCTACGATAGCGGTCAACCCTCCTTCCGCGATTATCCGAGGCTTTCGACCAATTTTCTCGCGCCATACGAATGGGGGCCCACCCCGAATGATGAGCGCCATCACGTCACTTTGAGCGGCATCGTCGATCTACCCTGGGGTTTGCAGGTCGCGCCCATCCTGCAATTCGGTTCTCCACGGCCGTACGAGAATGGGAGCGCCGCAAATAATTTCAGCATCACGAATTCTTCTAACACGTTGAACACCGGCGGCGGCACGTTTCCTGCGGTCGTTGTTCCGGCAAACAACCCTACCAATTACCTGGCGTTTAGCGGCGATGACACGACAGCTCAAAACTGTTTTTATGGGTTGAACGGCTTCGCGCCGGGGTCATGCACGATTGCTAAGTACGACCCGCTCCGCGGAGACCCGTTCTTTGAGTTGGACCTGCGGCTCTCAAAGACGATCAGGCTCGGCGAGCGGATCAAACTGGAGCTGATCGCCCAAGCCTTCAATCTGACCAATGGCGCGAATTACGGAAACAATTACAACAATGACATCTCCGATCCAACCACCTTCGGGCATCCCCAGGGATTCATTGCCCCGGGTAGCACCGTCATCCCGCGCTCGCTCTGGAGCGAGTTCGGTGCGCGCTTCTCCTTCTGATCCTTTTCAGAAGCCCGAGCTCCCGAACAGGGGCGCACAAGCGCGAGCATGAAAATGGGCGTGAGCCGGGACCCTGGAAGATCATTTTCGAACGAACCTGCGGGTCGTAGGTTCGAAACCCGATCGGGGAGCCAAACCGCTTTTCGAACATCACAGGTACCGGAGAGCGCTGCCAATCAGCTAAAAGGATGTAGATCCAATCAGATGCACGGTGCAACGGAGCCCGCATCTGCTGTTCACTTATTTACCAACCTATTTAACACGGATGTTCGTGCCGCGGCAGATTCAGGCGGCATTCATCTGAGCAACATCAATGGCTCCGCGTTTGTGCATGTCGACTCGGGCGGGATCGAGGCAACTCAATTAGCGGGGACGATCGATGCACAAGCTGACTCGGGCGGCATTCGAGTTGGTCAGACGAGGCCTGCCCCCATCCGTGCGCGGGCAGATTCTGGAGGCGTTACGGTGAAGCTCGCATCTAACGGTGGATACGACATCAGCGCCGAGTCAGACAGCGGGCATATTTCGGTTCCAGAGATGATCGTTCGGGGAAGTTTCTCTCCTCATCACGTCGAAGGGAAGGTACGCGGTGGAGGACCGGAGGTCAATGTTCATGTGGACTCCGGCAATGTCACGGTCGAGTAGAACGCGCGGTTGTGAGGTACATCGCGTTGAACTCGGCGTCATTTTTTTATCCATTTTGGGGCATCTTTGACGGAAAGGTGCGCTCACCCGTCCCTCCACTCACCCGCATGACATAACTTTTCGGGCGTGATTTGTTCACAACGTTTTGTAAGTTGCTCGAGAATATAGACTTCTATGAACAAATTGATTCCCCATAACATAACTAACGTCATTTTCCGTAAAGTATCCTCATGTAAGTAGATCTAGAAGAAGTTACGGAAAAAGCCTTAAGTTATGTCATGCTCGTCATGGCGGCTTCCGGGATCTAGAATATGACCTCTGTGACTTAGAAACGTGACGGGAGGAGAGAGGTCGGGCGGTGGTTTTACGGGCTTGAAATGATCCTTGTGTTCAGGAAGAAGTCTGAAACGCCAGCCTGAACTACGGCCGGAAACTTGGCAGGGCCAGCTATTGCCGACCCGCGGGCCCGACGGATTTAAGCCGTTCGGTGCACGGCTGGATGCTGTAAACTCAGGTGCTGCAGCCCACAAACGTCAGCGCCTGCATACATGAACAGCTATTGAATTGTTCTTACCTATGTTTACATATTTCGCGGTCATGTGCTGGTGACAATGATTGGGTGATCAGGCCCTTCCATACGATACTCGTCAGCACCGTTGTACGCGGACCTGCTTTACACCGCGCCGGCGATCACCCGATCGGATCTGCTCGGGATTCTGCGCTGCTAAATGCGAAAAGTCCGGTGGCCGGCGTCTTGGTTTCCGCTCTCCCGTTGCAGCCATCGGAATCAAGGTGAAAGGTCCTAGCCAGCGAGCTCGGTCCCGCGATACAATTTGACTCTCCTGTCGTAAGACTCGGTTCGGCCATGATCGGACGGAGAATCCTCCATTACGAGATTGTCGAGATGCTCGGCCACGGTGGCATGGGCGTTGTGTACAAGGCCCGCGACACGCATCTCGATCGATTCATCGCCATGAAGGTTCTGCCGCCAGAGAAGGTCGCTGATGCGGCACGTAAGCGCCGCTTTGTGCAGGAGGCTAAGTCAGCGTCAGCCCTCAATCACCCGAATATCGTTCATATCTACGACATCGCGGATGCCGATGGAATTCAATTTATCGCGATGGAGTACGTGCGTGGCAAAACGCTGGACCAGATCATCGGACGCAAGGGGTTGCGGCTCAATGAAGCACTGCAGTATTCCGTTCAGATAGCTGATGCCCTCGCGAAGGCGCATTCCGCCCACATCATTCATCGCGATCTGAAGCCGTCGAACGTGATGGTCACCGGGGATGGCCTAGTGAAGGTACTCGATTTCGGGCTGGCCAAGCTGACCGAGCACGTCAGCGCTGAGGTTGACGACACCGCCACGATGAAGGATGACGAAGGGCCGGACACAGCAGAGGGGATGATCGTTGGCACGATCGCCTATATGTCGCCGGAGCAGGCCGAAGGCAGGCCGGTTGGTCCTCAATCTGACATTTTCTCGTTCGGCTCACTGGTATACGAAATGATCACGGGCCGGCGTGCGTTCCAGGGTGACTCGAAGCTTTCGACCCTTTCAGCCATTCTGAAGGAAGACCCGAAGCCCGTTTGTGCAGTGGTCCCGGATACTCCACGTGATCTGGAGAAGATCGTCGCGCGATGCATCAGGAAGCAACCGGAGCGTCGCTTCCAGCACATGGACGATCTCAAGGTCGCTCTTGCGGAGTTAAAAGAAGAATCTGATTCAGGCACGCTGGTCATGGCTAGAGTCAACAGGAACACCACGCCGAAAGCGCGGAAGCTGGGCTGGATCTCCGCGGGTCTGGCAGTCATCTTTCTCATGGCTGGAGGAGTGTGGCTTTCGCGCATTGGTTTGAGAGCTCACACGAGTCCGAACGTCGTTCCCCTGACTACATATCAGGGCGACGAGTTTTCGCCGAGCTTTTCTCCTGACGGCAACAATGTCGCATTTGCGTGGGACGGCTCCGAAGAGCACCGGCAAGGCAAGTTCGACATTTTCGTAAAACTGGTCGGCGGCGGTGACCCGATACGGATTACACATGATCCGGCGGACAGCATTTCGCCTGTCTGGTCGCCCGACGGACGCTTTATTGCATTCGTGCGCACGTTATCTAACGGCGCGAGCAGTGTATTCCTGATCCCCGCCATTGGCGGGCCCGAACGGAAGTTGACTGAAATTCACCACCCCGGTCCGGTATATGATGCACCGTGTCTCTCCTGGTTTCCCGACAGTAACGCGCTCGCGATCGTGGATCAAGAATCGCCTACCTCGCCCAAGGCTGTCTTTCGATTATCCGTTGAAACGGGAGAAAAGCAACGGCTCACTTCTCCACCGCACGGTTCCTGGGGCGATTCGCATCCTGCGGTTTCCTATGACGGCCGCGCACTGGTCTTTTCTCGATCCATTGCGGAGGGCACTGGAGATCTGTTCCTGGTGGAGCTGTTGAAAGATTCAGGTCCAGCGACTGAACCGACACGTCTGACGTCGGAGAAGAATGCCTATACTCCGGCCTGGACTCCCGATGGCCGGGCAATCGTGTTTTCGGGGGGTCCCCAGCATACGCCCAGCCTATGGGAACTCACGCTATCCGGGCGCGGATGGCGGCCCGGCAAGTTGGAACGCTTGGAATTCGCTGGCGAGGGTGCATTCCAACCAGCAGTTTCCCGGCAAAATCGCCTCGCCTACGCGGCTACCTCGCTTGACGTGGATATCTGGCGCGTCGACCTGAATGGGAGCCAGCCGGCTCTGAAGCCTCCTGTTCGACTGATTTCATCCACGCGCGTTGACCACGAGGCGCGATACTCCCCGAACGGCAAGCGTATTGCGTTCGCATCAAATCGCTCCGGAAGTTTGGAGATCTGGCTCTGCGACAGTGATGGTTCCGCGAGTGTGCAGTTGACCTCATTTGGGAGTTCATATCAGACAGGTTCACCCCGTTGGTCGCCGGACGGCCGGCTGATTACATTCTCCTCGAACCTGGGCGGTAAACCTGGCGCGTATGTGATCAGCGTGGAAGGAGGTAAGCCGCAGCCTCTCCCTATAGTCGACCTTTCGAACTGGTCTCGAGACGGCAACTGGGTGTACTTCAGCTCCCGAAGCAGCGGGGAAAACCAGCTCTGGAAGATGCCGTGGCCGCTTCATCGCAACCAAGCAGACCGAGTCCAAATTACGAAGAAAGGTTTTGGTGGCGAGGCCGTCGAGTCTCTCGACGGGAAATTCGTCTATTACCTGAAAGGCGCGAGCGACGACAACCTGGCTCTCTGGAGGGTGCCGGTGGCGGGTGGTGAAGAAACTCAGGTTCTCGGGTCGGTGCTCAATAACAATTTCGCGCTCACCGAGCAGGGCATTTATTTCATCCCGAATTCCCGGCCGGCTGCGGTCCAGTTCTTGAGTTTCGGGGATGGAACCAGGCAGACCATTGCTAACACCCCGCATGAGCCCGCTTGGGGCCTTTCAGTTTCACCGGATGGCCGATCGCTCCTATTTTCCGAATTCGAGGCTGTGAAAGCCGATCTCATGCTGGCCGAGAACTTTCGGTAAACCTGCAACGAGCAGCTGCTCTGTAGTGCAGTTTTCATTGCGTTGATTCGGCCCGCGGCCGGTCGCATGCGTCCGGAGGCGTCAGCGAAGCGAAGGAAGACGCTTGCCAGGAACTGATGTCAGGCAAATCAGTAGTTATCCAAGGGTGTACGAATCGTGTCCGGAGGATCAAGACAATCGCCAGCGCTTGCGGATGTCCCGTCGTCAGTGCGCTAACCTCAACACGTTTGATAACAGCGTGGCGCTGCCCGGCTGAGCGACTGTAGCTTGCTGCGCAGTCTTGTCGCGCGCAGACGAAATTGTCCACGGAACCGGATGATAGCGCAAACAACGGCGGCATTGGTATTGCTCGTTACTAGGCCACATGAGCTCGTCATGTGCGAACCTGCACCAAAATTGACCCATTTTCGGTAGGAACGCGGAACGTTTTGTGATGCTCATGCTCCGAGCTTAGGCCGTGAATGCATCTCAATAAAATTGCATCTGGGGGAATAAGAGAATCAGGACCAGCAGTACCCAGGCTCGTATTTGATTGATAGCGCATAGCTGTTCCACTGATTAAGCCGTGACCGAATAGGGTGTGCGGGCGGAAGAACCTTGAAGCTACAGTTTGGCCCGACTTGGTCGCCGGACAAGCGATTTATCGCTTACAGCTCTGATCGCCGCGGCAAATTCGATATCTGGGTACAACAGGTCGGCACCGTCACTCCCGTCAAAATCAGAAAACGCGCCAGGCGACAAGTGGCAGCCGACGGAAACGAAATCGTTTTTCGGTCGGAAGGAGCAGGCAGTGGGTTGCGTTCGGGCTAACGGCTCATGTGGTCCTGCCCGACGACGCAAACCTGCAGCGGGTTCGGGCCGGTTACCCGAGTTATCCCAATGCGCTCAAGCCTTCTTTCGTCTTCGAGGGAGATGACCTGGCTGCTGACACCTTCTGGATGGGTGATTTGCTCAACACCTGGGCCGAAAACTGGATCTCGTACTGGGCAGTAGGGCGGGGCTGTTTCGCCATGGCCGATTTTGAGGATGCCGGCATCGGCCAAGCGCTTCAATTCCTGTCTCAAGCGGGTCGTGCCGACCAACATCAGCTTCTAGTGTTACGTGGTGGCAGTGATTACACTGTTCAGCCTCAAGGAGAGACTCCGGCACAGTTTCTGGCACGTCAAAATTCCGCCGGGTTATCGGGTTTCCAGGAAGCGCTCAATGATCTTTACCACGTGGGTAGCATCGTGGTGATGCAGCTGAGTGCTAATTGGAACACCTATGCTAATCAGATCCCCTGCCCGAACCATTGAGGGGCTGAACGTCTTGGATGACCCCTGATCTCAAGTCGGCGCGGCTAGGCCCTAGGTGCCGACGACGCCGCTGGGCGCCACACCGCGTGTACCACGACACGGGCCAGAGTGCTTCACGAGGATTCAGTTCTCGTACGACGCTGATTGCACGGCTGGTTACGAGCCGGATAGCGCCCCGGAGTCTCTATCCATAGATCATATATAGCCTGGGTCCAATATATGGATCGGCTGCTCACGGTGAAGAGACCGGATACCATGCGCAGAAGCACCAAGCCATCGCAAACGGAAGAGGCCGAGCGAAGATGCTGTCAGCAACCTGCGCACTGATATGCCTCGATGGGCACCCCAAATGCGGCGCTGAAAAGAAAGTACTTCTCTCATTTCTGTTAATGGCCCATGCGGACAGAAGTCCGCACAAGCGCGAGCATGAAAATGGGCGTGAGCGGGAACACTGGAAGATCATTTTCGAACGAACCTGCGGGTCGTGGGTTCGAAACCCGAC
>JBJMGM010000215.1:0-9903 GCA_045807905.1 Bryobacteraceae bacterium
CCTTGCCCGCAAAAGCTCGAATCTAAAGGAAGGAGAAATAAACGATGAAAGTCAAGACCAACATAAAAGCCGGGAAGTCACTCTGGGGCGCCTAATTCTCGCCGAGCACTGCGTCGTGAAACTGGAGTCTTGCCTTGCCCGCAAGACTCCGAAACTTAAAGAAAGGAGAATTAGCCATGAAAGTCAAGACAAACATCAAAGCCGGCCAATCCCTTTGGGGCGCCTAATTTTCTTTTCGGACCTTTAACGAGAATACTTTAGAATAAGTCGGCCGCTCGGCATTAGCTGAGCGGCCTTTTTAAGGTTCGCGCACAGGACGCCCGCTGTTTCCCGCATCCTCTTATGGGCACGAGCTCTGGCCTGGCGTCGAACATTGCCGGGATCCGCTCGTGCCTTAGGCCGTGTACTTCCAAACATCGGTGCCGGCCGCCGGCTCGCTCCGCAACCCCGCAAGCCGTCCCGTCGCCTTCTATTCACGGCGGAATGATCCGCGACGAATACCCGCTGCAAATCTGGGAGGAAATCCGGGGACTGAATACCTCCATTGGCCAGATCGAGCACGTATGCTCCAATACTTCGTCGGCCGTCCACGCGCAATACGCCTGACTCTCTGTAACGCGTGTCCCTATCTGCAACACATCCCTTAGCCACAGGTTCCGTTTATAACCGCTCCGATTCACACGGCGCCATCCGGCTTTCTGGCCTGCCTCGGAAGAGTCCTGAGACTACGACGGGCTCAGGAAGGTGGATTTTGAAGCGCGGCGCACGGTTTTCTAGTGCGCAGAGAGCAAACCAATGTCCGCTAAACAGATTTCTGATTTAAGAGAAACAATCCGCAGCGCCGACTGACTTATATGGCAGCATCTACGAGAGATGCGCTGCAGCGAAGAATGGATGAGTTACCCTTCTCAGCCATTCACGGCTACGCAGTGGCAGGCGATCGTTCGTAAAGCGATCGATAGCCCAGCTGCTCGATCGGCCTCGAAGCGGCATAATATGCAGCAACTTCACAGCGTCTCCCACGATCTCAGCCGCACCGCCGCTTCACTCGGTATTCCAGTTCAGCTACGTCTCGTCACCGACGGTCATGAATTCAGCGGCCAGCTAGAGCGGGTAGATCGAGGCTTCCTCAAATTGTCAATGCCTGCGGCTCTCCTCAACGACCAGAAGATAGAAGTGGCACTCGATGGCTGCGTCGTCAGGGCCGAGGTAGTCTCATGCGAGCAGCAATCCCCGGGTAGGTTCGCGATCGCAGTGCGGCGTGTCTACGGTCCTCAAGGAGCAACCAGGGCCGAAGCTCGTATCCCGGTAGATCTCAGCGCCGTCCTGACAAGTCCGTCGTACGATCGCATGTTTGCCAGGGTGGTGGATATGTCCCAATCCGGCCTGGGTTTTGAACTGCCGGATTCCGTTGCTGTCGGTACCAAGGTTTCGGTCCACTTTGCTTGTGGCATTGCGTTCGGAGAGGTCAGACATTGTACGGTGGCATCTTCAGGAGTGTATCGGGCTGGGATGCGAATCGAAGAGTTCATAGTTCGGCATAGCAACACCGGCGCTGAGAACAAAGCCGCGCCCCGTACGCCGAATGGAGCGCATCGAAGCGCAAGGCACTCTCGTCGGAAGAAAAGGTGTTTGGCATTCATCAAAAAAACATTCTGCTCAGTTACTGGGCACGAGTATTCCTGGTCCATTGATCTTTGGGATCGGGCTATTTTGGGCTGCACGCGCTGTGGCCAAGCTCTTGATGCCTAAACACAACTCGATCACTTGGTCGAGTCTTGTCAAGAATGCCCCGGGTAATCGTGCAGAGCCCTGCCAACACCCCCATCTGACGTAGTAGGCGACTGCGATACGGGAGTTCCCGCTTTTAGCTGTTTGGGTTTGGGTAAGACAGGGCGCAGCTGCCGTTGGTGTGTGTGGACCAGCCTCTTTGCCGTGGCAATGTGCTTCGCCAGTTTGCGGCGCTTCTTAGACAGCCGAACGTGAGCCGACCTCGCCTGCCGACTCTAAGAGCCGTCAAAGCGAGAATTTCCTCAGCTGTCTATGGCCTCCTCATCAGTTGTCAATAACGCGAGAAGCTTCCATGCGATTCGATCACAAACATGCAAGCAAACGTTTTACGTATTTACTTGAGCAACTTACAGGCTTCGTGATAGGGAGTGCGCCTCCGAAACGCGAAACTTACGTGGCAATGTAACTGTTGTGCGTCGCCCCATATCCAAACCCTTCCGACAATGGGGCGGCGCGACTCATAGCACGCCAACCTGCGGCTGTATATCTGGACCGGGTTTCTCATTGGCCCTAAGAGTCAATCATGACCGAAGAAAAGCGCGAAAAGATCCGTTCGAACCGGAAACAGGAACTTCTTGCACAACATGCATGAATACTCGCCCAAAGGCCACCATGGCGCTTGCTGAGCCATGCTGAGCCGCCGCTAGCCCGCTTTGACAACACACGACCGGCGCAGCGAATCGGCTAACTAGACGCGCTGGTGTACAGCGACTTCAGCAACGCACCCCGGATTGCTATCCCGCCTGGGCGCTCATTGCGTCGCCAGAATTTCTTCCGGTCTCGAATGCTGTAGCAGAACAGGTATCTATTCATTCGCTTTAAGAAGGTGACTACGCCTGTTTCATCGATCCGCAGAGCGTTCCTCGCTGAACACTCAAAGTAGCCCACTATCGCCGATCCGTCACCCACCGGCTATTGCGATGAGCGGCGGGCAAGGTGCGGTGACTCTTAATAAAGTTGTACGCGGAATAGCCTGGCGCAATCGCTGTTGAGTGGTTCTAGATGCTTTGGGGAACGCATTCGTCGATCGCGTGTACGGGCGGTTTGTCAACCGCTGATGCACCGCGCTCATAAGGGGCGCGTTTGTTTTGGTCGAACATGCTCCCCTTCATCTCTGATTGGGAAATTGGGCGCGATATAATTCGCACGGAGCATGGCTTCGGAGATGTTCTACGATCGCGTGATTGGATCCATTCGACCGTTTCATGAGGATCAGCAGAACTACATATTTAGGTACTTCTGCGGTGACGATGTCATGCCGGTTGAGCAGAGCCTTTCCAAGGCACAAGCCCAGCATGTCTGTGACTGCGGCACGCTCATGTTCCTCGAAAAAGACTCGAGGGGTCCGCGGTTGCGATTTGGAGAAACTGAACAACGACACTTTGCCAGCAAGCCGCGGAGATGAGAGAGCCGAAGCGAACACGCTGCATAAAGCCCGGCCATCCGAACGCGGCCGTAGGCTTCTGTCCCGGACGCTAACGATTTCGCTCTCAATTGATGAGCCCGGACGGTTGATGCGGTGGCGAGCCGCAGCGTCATCCTAACGGCCCACATCCGATTTACAATTGAAGATCGGCAACTTAGTCATTACAACATCACAACATCGACAAGAATCGATTTTGATGAGTGGCCGAGACCTGTCGTAGATTTCTATATTGACCTTGGCCTCAGAGGTCCAGCTCCGAGCCTCCCAAGAGTTCCGTTCAATGACCTGCGCCTGATGAGCTCCGCTGCGCTTACCATCGAGCAGGACGTCTGGCGGCCCAAGTACAACCCCTGGCTGATCGCTGTTGTTGTGGCGCTGGCAGCCTTCATGGAGGTCCTCGACACCAGCATCGCTAATGTGGCGCTGCCGTATATGGCCGGGAATCTAGGCGCGAGCAACGACCAAAGTACGTGGGTATTGACTTCTTATTTGGTCTCTAATGCCATCATCCTTCCGATCAGCGGCTGGCTCGCAGGCGCCTGGGGGCGAAAGCGCTTTTTCATGGCCTGTTTGGGCATCTTTACTGTGAGTTCTTTACTCTGTGGTATCGCGCCGAGTCTCGGGTTTCTGCTTTTCTTCCGAGTGTTGCAAGGCGCGGGTGGCGGCGGGCTGCAGCCAATGGCTCAGGCCATTCTGGCAGACACGTTTCCACCGCAACAGCGAGGCTTGGCCTTTGCGTTGTATGGCATTACGGCCATTATGGCGCCCACCATCGGGCCAACCCTCGGCGGGTGGATTACGTTCAACTATTCCTGGCGCTGGATTTTTTTCATCAATCTCCCGGTCGGCGTGGCCACTTGGTTTCTGGTGCGGCGCTTTGTTGACGATCCTCCTTATTTAGACCGACTCAAGGCCGCTGGGGTCAAGTTGGATTACATTGGCATAGCTCTCCTGACACTTGGCATCGGCGCGTTACAGGTGCTGCTCGACAAGGGCCAGGAAGATGATTGGTTCGGGTCGCGCTTTATCACGATGTTAGTCGTCGTCGCGACGGTGTGTCTGATTTCGCTGGTTATCTGGGAATCGCTTCAAAAAGCGCCGATCATCGACGTCCGCATGTTCAAGAACTTAAACTTCGCGAGTTCGAGCCTCATGATGTTCGCCTTAGGAATCCTGTTGTTCAGCAGCTTGGTCCTGATGCCGCAGTTCCTTGAGACACTTTTGGGGTACACCTCCGAGCTGGCTGGATTTGCTCTTTCGGCGGGAGGCCTCGTTTTGCTGCTGGAGATGCCCATCATAGGTCAATTGACAACGAAGTTCCAGGCTCGATACCTGGTGGCGTTCGGCTGGCTGGCCCTGTCCGTCGCCATGTTTTATTCCACGAAGCGGATTGACTTGCAGATGAGTTTCAGTGCGGCCGTGTGGCTGCGGATCGCCCAGGTGATTGGTCTGGGGTTTCTGTTCGTGCCGATCACGCTGGCGGCTTACATTGGAATTTCGCCGGACAAGAACAACTCTGTCGCCGGAATTATCAATTTCATGCGCAATATGGGAAGCAGCGTTGGAACCTCCTTGGTCACGACATCAATTGCGCGACGCTCGCAATTCCACCAGGCGAGGTTGGTGGAATACGTCAGGGTGGACAATCCTAGTTTTCTGAATTCGGCCGACGCCTTGACTCAGCGTCTAGCTAGCTCTGGTCTGGGCAAGCACGACGCGCAACTACAGGCTTACGCCAGGATTTACCAGTCCGTGCAGGCGCAGGCGGCAAGCTTGGCATACATCGATACCTTTATGGTCCTTGGGGTGGGGGCCGCAGTCATGTTCTGTTTGGCTTTTCTTTTGAAGAAGAATGATCCCGGTGGCGGTGGGGTAAGGATAGCCGAGTAAGTAACCAATCTGCTGTAATGCAGGACTAATAAGGGTCAGAGACGTCCATGATCAAAATCGTCACCATTGAACGCGAATACGGAAGCGGCGGTGGCGAAATCGCTCAATTGCTTGCGAAGCAGCTTGGTTGGAAGCTTTGGGATCAGTTGCTGACGGAGGAGATCGCGCGACTTTCTGAATGTCCCAAGGCAGTCGTCGAGGGTCGAGAGGAGCGAACAGATCCGCTGTACTACCGGCTCTTCAAATCATTCTTGCGCGGGAGTTATGAAGGAAGCATCAATGCGTACAAGCTCAAGCTGGTCGACAGCGAAAGCATTTTGAAGATCACAGAACGTGTCGTTCAGCACGCCGCCAAAACCGGGAACTCTGTCATCGTCGGAAGGGGATCGCAGCATTTCCTCAGGAATCGCCAAGACACATTGCGCGTGTTTCTTTATGCTCCGCGAGAAGAAAAAGTGCGGCGTCTGCTCGCTCGCGGTAAGAGTGAGAAGGAAGCCGAACAACTCGTGGATACAATTGATCGGGATCGTGCCGATTACATCCAGCAGTATTTCCACGTCGAATGGCCTAACCGTGCTATTTACAACACCATGATCAACACTGTGATGGGCGATGAGGCGGTCGTTCGCATGATTCTGGAATTTATGAAAACCCTCGACGCAAGAGTGACTTCATCAGGGCTCGATGCAAGCAGCGTCAAAATATGAAGCCTGCTGTAAGCCGCGTGCTGATGTTCACGATCGTCTCAAGCGCTTCTGTAACTCAGGGCAGTTAGATATTGACGTCGCCGTTACATGTGCTTGTCGAAAATTGCCTGAGCGAGACGAGGGCGATCTTGACGGCTCTATCACTCGACCATTCCAAAGTGAGTCGGCAATGATCACTCGCCGCGGTCGGAGACCCGCTCCGGAAACCTCGCGACTGACTCTGCGAGCTTGGCCCCACTCTGACCGAAGATGACGAGATCAAGAGAGACATCGCCCTCGACAGGCCGGTAGACGACCGTACCCCTTCTCAGTAGCTCGCCATTGATTGTCACCGTCTTGTCCTGTGCATTGGCCTCCCGGATGGTCAGAACAGCACCCGACGCGCCGGCGAGCACGGGCGCACCGTGGTTCCAATCGAGCCGCAGATCCTCACCGTCTCGGCGCGCTCGCAATCCTAGTTTGGAATCGACACTGCCCTCACGCTGTATCGGCTGAAGCGTCCCCCGAGAATTGTGAGCGCGCGGTCTGAAGTCGTCCGGGCCTTTGACAGAAAGGAAGACAACAACAAACGCGAGGATAAGCGCGGCTGGAACAAAAGGTAACAGACGAAAACTCGATCGGCTGGTACTGATCGCATCCAAAACCGGTCTCACTGGCGCGCGCACGTCCCGCCCCTGTTCGATTTCCCCGATCGGTTTACCTTGTGGGATGTCCGCCTGCGGCGACTCGGTCACCCCATTCTTCAGGGCGGCGAGGTGCTCTGTCTCACGCGCGCGCGACATCTGTTGCCAGAGCTCAAGCCACCTCGGCATGCCCGCGCGGCCATTGGAACACTGAAATTCGTATAAGGGGTGCGCATTTTCGCCTCGACAGAGCTGTACCCCGCTAGTCGCAATGCCGGTAACCTTGATGAGCACGGCGACTCGGCTCCCCGCTCGGAACGCCGTCCGGATGAGTTCCAGGTCCTCCTCCGTCCAAGCGAATTGCGGTCCCATGTGGCTGCGATAAAAGCCAACCACCGACAGCCCATCCTGGCGAGCCGACGAGGACCATGCGATGGTGCGCTCGAGCAAGCGTTTGCCCGACCCGATCAGTGCATCCCCCCGATCCGAAGGGCGGATGAGAAACACTGGCTGCGCATCGATGATGGCGAACGGCGGACCGGGCTTGCCGAGCAACAGTCCGGCCACCTCGGCCGGACCGCTCGGATTTGACGTAAGAGCCCATTCGACGTCAGCATCCATGTGGCGCACGGCATCTGGGTTCCATCGGATCTCGCCCGTGGGTTCTGAGAACGAGTTCATCTGGCTGCGCCGTCTTCCTTGCGCTTCTGGATGACAGATACGTCGGCGGTAGGGTTCCGAGTTGGCGCGGTCCCCCTCTTCGCACCGAGGAGAACCAGCACGAACTCTCCCCCGGTTCTGTCTTGGTCGAGAACCAAGTGAAACGTGATTTCGTCACTTACGGGCGCGAACTCGGCCGAGCCTGCTTGGAGAACCGCACGCTCTAGCATTCGTACGCTCGGAATGCCCCCGTCGTAGATGTAAAGGATTCCGGATGAGGAATGCTGGATGGATTCGGCCGAGGCATTCCAATGCAGCTGAATCGTCGGCCGCCCCGCCTTGGTCTGATGGGTTTGAGCTGTGAGCGAGACCGTAACGCGCGCGGGTGGACTCTTGATTGCTGCCTGGGATTCGGAGCGCCGGTCCCGTGAGGTTGAATCGTGGGAGCATCCAACCCCGAACGCGACGATGCTCGCCGCTACGATCAACACGAGAATCAGCGACTTGACACGCATGGGCGAGGCTGGCCCGCATCCTTCAGCCTACTATGAGGATGCGTGTACAGGCACACCGCAGCACGCCGCACGCTGGTTCTTTGCACAAGTGGGCTTTAGCACGCCCAAACACAAAAAGGACGACCGCCAATCTTCACAGTCCTGGTTCCTGCCGGAGCAGTGTCCCAAGGATGGCAGAACATGGCCGAGGCGGGGGTCGCGCGCCCGCCTCAAGCCAAATGCACGCTCCTCAGGGATTTGGAGCGAACGTGTGGAAAGCAGGAGCAGCCACCGGTATCGGTCCGATATCTCAGGTAGGGGGTGCGGTAACCTGTCGTATCAGCCTCCTGGCCGGTCGGTCCAGAGAACCGCAACGCTCAGCGAAACCAGGGGGCAGGAAGTACCAGCGGATAGCGCGGCCGAACACTCTGGCTCGGCTGTCACTTCGATCCATATCACCCGCCCGTACTGGTTCCATGGCGGCACCTGACCTCGGTGACTCAGGCCATCCACGCGGCGGGCTGATTCGTTCGGAATGGTTTACGAAAGCAGCCAGACAACGTGCCGCGCGAACGGAGCTGCGCTCGGCGATGCGCAGCGCCCTGCCTTCGCGTTGCCGTAGGGATGAAGTCCTTGTTGAGATTGAGTGAATTTTTCCGTCGATAACCAAGCGACTGCAGGTTTGGATCGGGTTCTGTCCGATATCGCCCATTTCCTGATCAATCCCCCGACGGACCCACTGCTTCGCTTCCTCCAAGGCTTCCTCTACCGAAGAATTAGGGGCCTTCTCGCCCGGACAGCGTGTATTGCCTCCCCTGGGGTGCACACTTCATATGAACGTGGGAGTGCTACGCACGCGCTGTGTGTCTGGCCACGATGGTCACCGTACAGCCTCGATGTCGAATTTAAGCCTCTTGAGGTCGCTCATCATCCGAATATTTGGAGGCGCGCGATGCAATCGAACCACCCGTACTAAAGCTCTGCGGAGCTTTGGTTTCTCCTGTTGGCACCGCACCGCGATTTGCAGCGCAACCTTGTTATTCTCAACGACAACCGCCCGTAAACTGAATGGCTCCGGTTCCAGAGATAGCCGAAACAGCAGCAATGCGATTCGCTGAGATCTCGCCGCCTTGCGCCATGACGCCCTTGAAAAACTGGCGACGATTTCCGAATCGTTGTCTTCAATCAGAATTGGGTCGGTAGGTTTCGCTTCTTACGACTGTGATGAGGTGAACATACCAGGGGATCCAACCCTTGCTCATTGGTTCGGCCAATCTTATGCAAACCTTCTCACTCAGCCCATAAGGGAGATTTTGGGAATCGCATTGCGGGCGTTGTAGAGCCACGCTATTGACTTAAATTTATTGCGCCGCATACAATCATGCAGCAGGCATTGGATCGGCCATTCGAGAGGATATCAACGGAGAATCAGTTGAGACGAATTGTGTTAACAACGCCGGGCCACTTCTTAGAGACGGAAATAGCACCCCCTAATCCCTCAACCGGTGAAGCCCTGGTCAGGGTCCGAAAGGTTGGTGTGTGTGGAAGCGATTTTCACGCGTATGCTGGGGAACATCCAATGTACACGTTTCCTCGCGTCCTTGGCCACGAGATCAGCGGGGAAGTAGTCCGAATAGCTGATAACGGAGCCGGTATTTCAGCGGGTGATTGCTGCGCAATTGAGCCTTATATTAGCTGTGGTAAGTGTCGGGCCTGCGGCATCAGACGACCAAACTGTTGTGACAACCTGCAGCTTTTCGGGGTACACGTAGATGGCGGAATGCAAGGATTTCTTTCCGTCCCGATCCGGCTACTTCACAAATCCGATCGCTTATCGCTCGATCAACTGGCGCTTGTCGAGACTCTGGGAATTGGCGCGCACGCTGTCGCGCGAAGCGGCCTCACGGAAGGTGAAGAGGTTTTGGTTGTCGGAGCAGGACCGATTGGCCTGGCAGTCATCCAGTTTGCAGTCGCTGCGGGCGGTAGAGTACGGGTTCTCGAGAGGAGTGCCTCAAGAAGAGAATTCGCGAGACAGTTCGTGCCTGTTGCTCTAGAAGGAGCCGACGAGCACCTGGCGGATGTGGTTTTTGATGCGACCGGAAACGCAAAGGCAATGGAAGCGAGCGTCCAGCTTGTCGCGCCAGGCGGCCGGCTCGTGTTTGTGGGGATCTGCCGCGATTCCATCTGTATCGACGATCCGCTGTTTCACAAAAGGGAAATGACCCTCTACGCGAGCCGTAACAGTTCTTTTCAGTTTCCGAAGATCATTCGGATGATCGAGGCGGGGGACATTGATACAACCCCATGGATTA
>JBJMGM010000216.1:0-6008 GCA_045807905.1 Bryobacteraceae bacterium
CATTCGATCAAACGATTGAGCGTAGTCCCTGCGCTTTTCGGCACATGCAGAAAAATGATTGCCTCCTGGGTTTTATCAACAGGTGAAATCACGAGAAGTCATAGCTGCGCTCAGGCATATTCCAAGTGTAAATCCCGCGCCTGAGCAGATCACTGTTCTCACGGTGAAAAATAACTGATTTACCGCCGCAATGCTCTACATATTTTGATCGCTCGCCTGACGTAACAGCCTATTACTTATCGCCGGTGGCTTAGCAGGCCGACGCGTCGTGAAGCAGCGTAGTCGCATCTTCATGCGCAAGGATGCTACGCGGCGAAGGTCGGTCCTTGGTGCTTCCCACTGCTGAGCGCTACGTTTCCGGCACTCCCAGAGCGCGCCCGCCTCGATCTCTCCTGTGCCGCCGATAATTGTCCTGCTCGGGCAGGCGGTAGTTGCGTTCCGACATTAGCTTCTTTTTGTACTCGTCGTACCCGAGGCGCCTTGCTTCGTCCCATGCTTTGGCTACTTCCCCCGAGGTCTCCGCGCTGAGACCATCATCGTGCCACAGCTCCCAATATTCCCCGTCAGCATGGACAACATTGAGGACGGCCATTTGGACGGAGCCCATTCGTTCCCCACCATGGCTGAACCCAGCCAGACTTTGAAAGCCGTGATGAAGGTGCCCGCGATACTTCATGACAAGATCATAACTCATCTTACCGATGTCTTCCTTGCGTCCGGTAAGTTGGCAATTTTGAATGGTGAAACGCTGGGGATATTTGGAGAGCCCGTACTCAACGACCCGTTCATTGAACGTGGGTGGCAGGTTCAGCACCTTGGAAAGGTGCAACGATATCTGCTGGTGTGGAAAGGCCTTTGCCCATTCATCTGTGTACTTGCAATAGACCTTCAAGAGCTTGTCCTCGTAATTGCCCATCGACTTCCACTTAGCTCGGTCTTCAGGACGCTTCGGCAAATGCATTTCTGCGCCCACGAAATTCGCGCAAGTCAGCACCACCCCTATGCACAAGGGATCTGCGGCGTAGCGTTCGCCTAGTTGAGCAATTACGCGCGAGAAATTCTGTTGATAGATAGGATCCCATGGCACGGGGACCGTCACTGCCTCGCCAAAATTACGGCGGTGTGGATTCGTCACGCTCGTTTGCACCGACTGAGCGCCCTGTTGAAAAACGTAAGCCGGTGTATCGATTCCAGGTTTGAGAGAAAGCTCGTACTTCATTCCGATGCGCCGTAGTACTGCAATCGTTTTATCGATTGAGCTAAAATCAAGCTTACCAGCTTCGTTCTCGATCTCTTTCCACCCAGCATGGAGGCATACGCCGGAGAGGTGTGGATTTCCCCGGATCGCCGCTTCAAAGGCAGATCGATTCGCGGCGGCTTCTGAAATCTTCTGTGTCACCCATAGACCTGTGCGCATCGGCGGGTCCTTCTCGGCAAACACCGGGCTCGTAGCTGTAAGAACGAGCCAACAAAGACAAGCTCGTAGAGTTTTGGGTGTCCTTCGTCGTGTCATGCCGTATAGCCGAAACGCTCTAAATCGAAGCGCAGATCAGCGCCTAATTCCCGAGCCTCTGCGGTGCCTGCTCGCCGCCAACGTCCGATATTACCTCGATCACGAATTCCGTCGATCAACGGAGTAATGTTCATTTTCTGCGCGTCGAGGAATTCCAAGAGGCATGTAACGGTTTCGGCCGGTTTCTGACACAGGTCTTCGTAGCGGATCATATGATAGCGATCGCCAAGGTAACGGTCGCCGAACTCCGCCGCGCGCTTGTTGCCCCATCGCCACAACTCGAGTTGCGCCGCGTGCAGGTCTCGCCACCACTCTGAGCCCAGCACCCAATAGCCGTGATCCTTCAGAAAGTGCGTGTTATCGGATAACATCATGTCACGAGCGTCGCGGATCATGTGAATGAATTTCATTTGCGGGAACCGATCGATCAGAAATGGAAGCAACCACATAGTACGTGGATTTTTCCATCCCCACGGAGTGTCCCATGAGGGGATGCCGCGTCTGTGGACCTGTACCATCCGATCGAAGTCGCTCCTGGCCTTAGTCAGCGTGCAGCTATCGACGTTTGGAAAATTGTGTAGCGTTTTGAGCCACTTGGTCAGGAACCATGCCATCGGCAGAGAATCTTCGTTGCGCGAATCCACCCGGTGACCCATAAACCAACCAGCTTTGCGCAGTACCTGTGTCAGTGCTCGCGTCCCTGACCCCCCAACCGCGCCGATCACCACTGGCGGAATTGTAATCTGCCCGAGAGTTGGATCGCTGCGGGCAAACGCAAGGGAAAAGCGATCGAGTTTTAACCGAATTTGCTCAAGCCGCGACTGTGACATGCGGCTGATATGCAAAACCAGGCGCAGCCGCTCAAAGACACTCCGCCATTCTGAGGTACGCACACTAAAGCATCCGATGCGTCGTCGTTTCGGTCAAGAGAGCTCCAAGTCAGCCCGCCAGCTTATATTGCTTCCACCTTGCACGAACACAAACCATCATGGAGACAAAAACTATTATAATGTAGGATATCGCTCGGCGTATGATTGATCTTCCGGAAGGCTTCCATTATCGCGGTGATCTCGCATAGAATACTATGATGAAGCATTCGATCGACTCTACGACAACACCCTCGCCTGTTTTCGATTGTGACTTCATCCAGACTGCTCAGCTACGCGTTGCGAAGATGCAGGCCAGCGCCGCCCATCCGGTCGAGGCGCCCACCGTCGTAGAGTTGGAACAAGCCTTAGGGGAGCGAGTTCAAAGATGCGAACTGTGGACGCAGAACTGGAGGAATCGTGTTTATCGAATTGAGCTCGCAAGCGGCCGTGCTGCCCTGGCCAAGCAGGCAGTCAGAGGGACTGAGGCCATGGTTCGATATCAATACGACCAGTTGGAATTGCTATCGAAGTTGGATATTCCCGGAATGCGAGTGCCGAAGGCGCTAGCTTTCCTTCGCGCTAAGCGGGTTTACGTGATGGAGTTTGCTCCGGGAAACACAATTGAGTCGTTGCTTTGGAATCGAAGTAGGCGAGCCGACCTGCTGCTTGCCTGCCAGCTTGCGGGAAAAATCCTCGCGCAAATGCATGTTCTCCGCACCGAAATGATCGCGCCAATGCCCGTCGAGCCATTGGCGCGCGATCTGGCTGCGGCCCCCTGGCAGCTTTCATCACGGGAACAGAAGATTCTGCAGTTGGCGTTCAAAACTTTGTCTCGAGCTGAATTGCGCATGGGCGAGATCTACTACGACTACAAGCCAGCTAATCTGCTGTTCGACAACAACGAGTTATTTCTGGTCGATCCTCCAGATATGGTACGGCAAGGCGCCCATTTGAGGGACTTTGTGGCTTTTCAAAGCTCGATGCGACGGCACTTATGGAGGCTGAGTTGGCGGCGGCCATTCGATCGGCGACGCACGCCTATTCGGCAAGGTATGGCAGCCTTTGAGGGCGGCTATCTCGCGAATATTGGCATGTCGTATCCCGAGCCGAAGTTATTTGCATCTGTCGTGCGGTTTTTCGAGCTGCAGCGAACAGCGGTGTTAATGACGATGCAAAAAGGGAAGGTAGATGCAGCGCGTCAGAAAATGCCAATCGCCGGCCACGCACGGCTTGGCAATCCTCTGGCTAACTGGATTACGCTGCCTCTGTTGGAGCTGGAAAAGCGGTGGCTCTTCCGACAACTCGATCGCGAACTGCCAAGATGACCACCGCAGGGCGAATCTCTGTGACTCGGTTCCCGCACGCGATCTACCGAATTACCAGAACTTAGCTTTAGTTACCTCCCATTCGAAGGCTGCCATCCTGAGCCGTAAGTCTCCTGAAATCGTTTGCACAATCGACGAGCGGAAACGCACGGGTTACGTTGTGTGGTGCGAGATCGCCTGTCGGTTCGATGCGCACTTCTCCACGCACCAATTACCTGTATAAATTCACAGCGCAAATTCCGGGGCTGAACGCTTGGCTTTTAATTGTTTGCTAGCGCGACATGCGCGTTATGGGTCGCAGCGGGCAGATTAACGACGTCCTTGCGATATATTTCGATGTATTTCATTTGATAGGCCAAGCCCTTATTTACGGAGTTAGTCAAGGCCAACGAAGGATCAATCGGAACTCCATTATTCACCCAGTAAGTGGAATCGCCATAGCACCAATGCGCCATTTGGCCGCCGACATTGGGACGGCTATCCCATAGCAACTGCCAAAGAGTGCCTGTCCCCGGTGCGTCTGGGATGAATGTTTCCAGAGTGTTCTTCTGAACGATCAATCTTCCGGGCCAGGATGCGCGAGCGTTTAGCACCGCAGTACGCGCTACATAGGTTGGGTCAGGATCGAGCCGGGATCCACTGCCCACTACAGCGAGAGACAAATATTGATTCGGGAAAGCCGCCATGGTGGCACTAATAATTGTCGCGCCTGCGTCGAGCATTTTCTGGGTCGTATAGCCGGCGGCAAACCACGCAGTTACCTCAGGTCTCACGTGGGGCACGGCCCAATCTTCGCTGTTAGCGTTAGCGAAGCTTACTCCGACAATTTTCACCGCGGAGTTGCTTGAATAACGCGCTCCCACGGCTGAGATCATCGCCGTCTTTTTGGCGAGCCAGACGGGGTCCCAAAAAACTGCAATTGTCACTGATCGCCCGTCGTCGTTGAAGCTGTAAAACTTTTGTGACGACGGAAGGGGTTCAGCGGCTACCGCGTCCATTACCCAGGTCGGGCAATTTCCACCTAGAGCAACATCTCCCCCTCCAGTGATAACCCGCAGCAAGACCGCCTTACCCGCAGCTGCTGCCCTTGCAATGACGTCATCCAGAAACCTCCAGTCGTAAACGCCTTCAATCGGCTCCAGATCAGCCCAGTCCTGCCGTACGCTGACACCATCCACGTCGGGATCAGAATAAATGAAAGGATCCCGGCCCGTTCCCTGGCCTGCCGGTAGCAAGCAAAACACACCGCGGGGGACTTCCGACAATGCCTTGCTCGGGGGTAAGCAAAAATGCACAGAATAGCGCGCCAAATACAAAAAACATTTCCAGGAGGCGGGATTGGCGGTGTTTCTTGCTGGTTACATTCATTGTCATGCCTCCTGATTCGATTTCACGTGCTCTGCCGAATAAGACCGGGGCCCCTTTGTGACACAATTGGTACCGAACTGTCAACAAAATTTATGTTTTATTTTTTCGGCAAAACTTACTTCCCCAGTTGCCGTAGAATGCGGTGTGGCCCGTTGTGCCACCGTTTATTGAGCAATGAAGCAGCGGAAAGCCGAATTAATCAAGGCGCGCGTTTCGACTAATATGAAGCGCGGCATCGATGACCTGGCCTATCAACGCGGCGAAAGTGAAGCGGTCATTATTCGCGAAGCACTCAGTCAGTACTTGAGCAAATCAGTAATTCTGCTTAAGAACAAGCCGTCCTCTAACCGCAAGAAACGAAACTAGTCCCGCGCCGGATTACCTTTAACGAGGCGCTCCTGAATGATGCCTCACGTACCTCCGCATTCGAAAAATCCACCGCACCACAAAAGATCACTCCGTCAAACGTGGCGCGCACAAGATTTGCTTTTTTGAACGAGGTCTGTACGGACATCACATTTGCTCCTTCCTGCTTGCCGGATGCCGCAGCCTTAATTGTTGCCTTATCAAACCCAGCCAATTCGAGATTGGCGTTCTCAAAATTAATGCCGGCGAGTGTTCCAGAACGAAAGCTGGCGGCTCCGAGACTTGCATCCCGAAAGTCGACACGTTCCATATTGGCACTGCTGAAATCCGCAAAGAACCGCGTACGAAGATTTGTTAAATCAAGGTCGGTAAGCGTTGATCCGGGGAAGGTAAGCGGCTTCCGTTCGCTCAGGGACCTAATCGCTTCAGCCTTGACCGCGGGCCTTGTGCTGGGGTTCCTGACCAACTCCTCTCTATAGGAGGTTAATCTCGCCATAAGGGCCGGATACCCCCAAAGGTAGAAATAGCTGCCCGCTCCAGCGATAAGTACGACTGCGCTAACCAAAA
>JBJMGM010000217.1:0-4170 GCA_045807905.1 Bryobacteraceae bacterium
CGGCCAAGGGCGTGCTCCGCGCCAGCGGTGATAAACTGATACTGGCGAATGCTTATTCCGTGGCAGGAGATTGTTACACAAAGCTTGGCCTGGACGTTGAAGCCCGCAAGTCTTACAGCCTCTCACTCAAGCAGGCAGCGTTCTCGAATTTCTGGGGAATGAGTCGATTGACCGGTAACTAATGTGATGAATCCTTTCGTGCAACCACTTCGAGATTTGCCGCCACGCGCGCGGCGGTGGTCGCTGGTCCTGGTGCTGCTTTGCGGGAGTGCGCTTGGATACTTCGCGTTTCGCACTTTCGCCAGTCCCTTGCATCGGCAGTACCAACTGGACTTCGGCGCCGCCCAATGGATAGAGCCTGCCGAGTTTGCTCCGGTCGCTTACTTTCGAAGGCAGATTTTTCTAAATGCTGCGCCCGAGCAGGCTTGGCTGGAAGTCGCAGCGACCGACTCCTTCAAAATCATTATTAATGAAAGCATGGTCGGCGGTGAAGCCAATCTCAGCACGCGAGTAGCACAAATCTATGACATTAAGAAATTTTTAAAGCCAGGCACGAATGTCATTGCCATCTCGGTGACTCGGAATTCCTACCCAGGTTCCGCGCAGCTCCTTGTTTGTGGCAGCTTTAGAGAACCTGGCGGACGAACCGGGTCGTTTATTTCGGACGAACATTGGAGAGTTACTCCAAAGACCGGCATCGTAGAAGGCACAGAGGAATGGGTCTCTCCGCTGGTTCAGGAGCAGGTTTGGCCGAACGCGCGGCGCGCCACGAGCCTTGAACGTCGGGTCCACGTTACCTGGGTGGATACGAATCCACTTTTGCTTCGGCTCCCACTGTCTGGCAAATGGATCACAAGCGAAAACGCATCACGGGAGGCAATCTTTTTCACGACTGTGAATGCAGACCGATCTCGTCCGGAAACGTGGATTCAAGTGGCCAGTTCAGGGAGCCTCGATCTTCTGGTAAATGGTAAGCTTATCACCAGCTCGGCCACCTTCCGGCGTAAGGAACCAAAGATACAGCGTTTGCCCGAGCTGACGAGTGAGCCTTCAGAGAAGGAGAAGGTTGAAACGACAACTCCACCGCCGGCAGTCGTTAGTCCGCCGCAGAACGCCAAACCTCCGGCTTCTCCCAGTCCGTCTGCGAGTCCTAGCGCAACCGCCACAGCCGCGCATTCGGCAACTATCTCCGAATCGATGGTCGCTTCGTTGCACAAGCCAACTCTTGACGCGTACGACATCAGCTACTGGATCAAAAAGGGCTCTAACACAATTGTGGCGGCGGTCCGCAACAGCCAAGGCCCCGCAAGCCTTCTCGCAAGCGGGTTCATGGTTCGAAAAGATGGTAGCACTCAAGCATTTGAGAGTAATGCGGACTGGCAAGTGGGCAATCAGCAAAACGCGCAAAAGCAGTCTGTTGTAGAAATCGGCGGTAATGGATCTGCGCCGTGGGGTTACCTTACGCAAGAGTTAGGGAACCTCGTAAACGTTTCTGACTTTGATTCCGTAGCCAAACCACTCGCGGTGATCTTGCTAACGATGGCAGGGACCATAGCCATGTGGTTGCTGAGTTCCCAGCTTGTGGCCGCTTCGAGAAACGAGCCTCTTGGATACGCTCTCGCTCGCGATGCGCTATTTCATGCCGCAATCGCTGTCGGCCTGCTGTTCCTGCTCCTCACAAGATACGACGTTCGATTTCCAATAGAGTGGCCATTTCAGCCAAAATTTGTTACGCTGGCGGTTGTCGCACTGCTGGCAGTTCGCTTGCTTCACTTCCTCCCGCGGCGGTGGATAATACCAGATCTCGGCGCGCGGATTCGGCAAGTCAAAAACACCGTGTCTGCCGATGCGCTGCCTTATCTCCTTCTGGCGGCCATCATCGGATTGGGCTTTGCGTTCCGTTACCATGATTACGGCGTTATGTCGTTCGACCACGACGAGTACGGTCTGGTTCAGAAATCGAAAGGGATTTGGGAACTTGGTTTCCCATTTAACAGAGTTGGGGGAGCGGTCAGAGCCGCCACCAGCTATGAGTTAGTTCCCTACCCGATGGCTGTTACGAGTTTGCTTTTTGGCGACTCGGAGTGGTCTATTCGGATGCCCGCTGTCATTATGGGCACTCTCTGCATCGGGATAGTCGCACTCATGGGCCGCCGGCTTTTCAATTGGAGAACCGGCCTGATCGCCGCGTTCGTATACGCCTGTCTTCCATTGAATATCCTGTGGGCGCAGAATTGCTTTCACCCGCAGCAATGTCAATTCATGGCGATGCTTACGTTCTGGTTCTTTTATGAAGGAATAAGAGTTCGTCCCTTTCAACATAAATATCTGACCGCCGCGACCGTGATGTTTTGCGCAGCTTACCTGTCATGGGAGGGAAGTGTATTTATCCTGCCCGTCTTGTTTCTTGCCTTGCTCGTTGTGCGCTGGGGTGAATGGTGGTGGGTAAAGGACTGGCATCTTTACCGTTGCGTTTTTTTCATGGCTGCGACGGTAATGGCGGAACTCTGCTACCGCACGCTCGCTTCAGCGTCCTATCTGCAGATAGGCTTTGGGCTCGCCGCAGTCGCTGGACCTTCACTGTTTTTTCTAAACTATGGGTGGCAGCCGCTGTATTACGTGAACAACCTGTTGTTGTCGGAGAACCATGTCTTTTTCACCATCATGACTCTGGCCGCAATCCCATTCTACTGGCGCCAACCCGGCTTCCGATACGTTGTTACAGTACTTGGTGCCCTGGTTTTCTGCCATACGAACTTACTTGCAGTTCTATCGACGCGTTACTATTACTACTATCAACCGCTTCTGATTCTCTCCGGAGTAGCTGCGACTGTTGGCCTCTACGATCGGTTGTTAATGCTTGCCCGGCGCGACGATAACTCCGCAATCGCTCGCAGCTTTGCGCATACTACCGGAGTAGCGATGCTCTTCCTGCTATTTATTCAAAGCAACGAATGGCTGATGAAGCTTTATTCACTTTCGAGCCCGGGCGCTTCCCCCGGGTTTATGAACCGCATGGGCACGTATCGTTACGATCACCGCGGGGCGGCGCAATACGTGAGAAGCCACTTCCAGCCAGGGGACATTATCATTCCGGGTATTCCCCACGTTTTCGAATATTATGCCGGAATGCGGGGTGATTATTATACCGACTCAATCCTAACCAAGAAAATAATCTACAATGGGAGATTCGCCGAGCCCCGCTTTATGGACAAGTTTCGTGGCTATCCCACGATTCGCAGTTTGAAGGAGTTGCGTGAAGTCGCCAGCCGCGGCCGGCGTACCTGGCTTATTTTCGTGCCGTCCGGAGGGTTCCCAAAATTGAACAGCCCCGAGGCGCGCGTATACCTTAATGAACACGCGAAGGTCGTGTTCGATTCATATCGGGCCAAAGTGCTTCTCATCGGAGGAGACACCGAGCCAGTGAATGTGACGACTGGCTACAACGCCGAATAAAGCCTGTTGATGGCCTTCCGTGTAGCTGCACGCACCGAAAACAGAGCTAGGCGCAGTGAGTCTTGGATTCTGGCCGCTTCCAGCTCGCAAAGTACGTGACTGATCTCCGCCGCGTTTTGACTGATCGCGTCCTCAAAAATTTTTGCAACGCAATCATAGAGCTCGATATCGAAACGATTTCGCTCGGCGATTAAATCGAGAGTCGATTGCGGCAGGTCACGCTTTTTTGGCCGCGTGCGGGTAACATTAAAGCTCGAGTAAGACTGGAGCTTCCATCCAAAGCGCACTTTCATTAGTGCTAGGGTTTCCTCGAAGCGCTCGGTAAGACCTACTACGCTGAAGTATTGCAGGTTCTCCTTTGCTTTTCGAAGGATCTCCGCTGTGCAGGGGGCGTCGTAATCAGCTCCCGCGATCATTTTGGTTTGCAGATTCGCCTTTGGCCAGCGCTTCACGAAATCTTCCAACGTCCAGCCTTCGCGCCGGAACTTCCAATAGTTCGGGTGCAACTTATAGGTATGCATGAAGTAAAACGCGGAGATCATCCGATCAATGGGATCTCGCAACACAGTAATATAAGTAGCTGGCTGGGGTAGGACCTCATGCAGTCCAAACTTCATGTGACCTTTGAAGACGCGAAACCTTTTCAGCCGCCGCTTCGGGAGCCGCCACAGGCGCTCTCTTGACCAGCGGAAGAGAACCGGATCGACTGTATAC
>JBJMGM010000218.1:0-3519 GCA_045807905.1 Bryobacteraceae bacterium
AACTTCAAGTGCACTTTGAACAACGTGGCGCTCCGGGTCTCCCGCAAAGTCTTGCGCCAACCCCAAAGCGTCGGCCACGGGCAGTTTGCCCGCGCTCGCCAGAGATTCTATGTCGCCCATGAAATCCACGCGTTCCGGATCACTCAGCCGGGCATTGGCAACTTTTGTGAGCTGCGCGGTGAGACTGCCCCGGTAGTCAGTGCGGTAGTAACCGATCGCATTGTCATTGCCCTCAAGGAAAGTCGGACAACCTCTCCCCTTCAAAGTCCAACTGCTTTGCGTTTGTGAAAGCAGGGAGCATTCCCGCTCTTCACCGACCTCATTCCCGTAACGTATGCAGACCGGAATCTGCCATACCTGCGCAGTGGTTCCGTTGGATCCTAGAGGAAGAAAGCGTTCCTGGCTCAGTCGAACAGTGGCCTTATTTTGGTCGCAATCCATGGACATGGAAACCAGCGGGACACCCGGCTGGTTGAGAAACGAGGAAAACGCTGCCCCGATGTTTTTGCCACTGGCCGAACTGATGGAATCCAGGAATTCGGATGATGTTGCTGTTCCAAATGCATGCTGCTTGAGATAGCTCTGCACGCCCTTCCGAAACTGCTCATTGCCTACCCAGCTTTCGAACATTCCGATTACAGCGGCGCCCTTCTGGTAGGTGATGTCGTCGAACGCATTGCTGATGTCATCCTTGGTTTCAATTTCCTGGCGGATCTTTCTAGCAGAGGTCAAGCTGTCCTGGGACTCTACATTCAGCTTTGAGTTGACATCTTCCACCCTTGTCTTCCACTCCGGCTTCCATTCCTTCAGGATCTTCTGCTCCATCCACGTTACGAACGCTTCATTCAGCCAGATGTCGTTCCACCAAGCCGTCGTGACCAGATCCCCGAACCACTGATGTGCAGCTCATGGGCGGCGACTGAGGCATAAAGTCGACGGCGGTCCTCCGTGTCCCGCTCTGGCTTCGCCAAGATGATGTTCTGGGCATAAGTCACCATGCCCGCGTTTTCCATGGCCCCAAATCCAAAAGTCACCGGAATCGCGACCTGGTCTGACTTGTCATAGGGAAATGGCATCCCGAAGTACGCTTCGAGATGATCGATAATCGTTCCGGTCACCTCGGCCGCGTATTTAGCCTCATCTGCATGTCCCTTTGGGGTGACGATGCGGATAGGAATGCTATTCCTGCCAGCCCTCCCGGCCGGGACAAAGTCAAAAGGACCTACTGCGAAGGCAACCAGGTAGCTGGGCAATGGCTTCGTTTCGTCAAAATTGATAATCTTTCGTTCGCCCCGGGTCTGCTCGGCGCGGGCCGAGGTGTTACTGACCGCTACATCTTTCGAGGGGATGTCCAACGTCAATTGCCACGGCACTTTGTAAGAAGGCTCGTCGAAACAGGGGAACGCAGCACGGGCATCCGTACTTTCAAACTGGGTGTATAAATATCGGTTGCCATTGTCCTCCATACGGAAAATACCCGAGCTATCCTGCTGTCGCACAGTTCCGCTATAACGGATGCGTATCTCTGCCGGGCCAATTTGTAACGCGTTTTCGAGTTGCAGGCCGAGAAAATCATCACCCCCGGGCAGCGGTTTAGCCGAGGCGGTCTTGCCACCGGACACGATAGAGGCCTGGTCCACAACGATCTTGTTAGCGTTAAGCCAGACTACATCGACCGGCTGGTTCACTTGAACCTTGATCGAAATCGAGCCGGAGAACACTGCTTTGCCCGGATCCAGGTTAAGCGCAACCTGATAACTGACCGGGGCGACGGATGCCGGCAAGCGCAATTTAGGTGGGACGGCCGGAGTAGCCGCCAGAGCTTGGAACGAGAGCAACGCAAGGATGCACCTTACGGAAAGGCGTGAGCAGATCGCCATAAAACGATCGTGACATACTGCCGTACCCTCAACGATACAATCCAAACGTGTCGGAAACTGCGGATTCGAAGTCGCCGCTTGGCTGGGAGGAGGCGCGTCGCAGGGTTACAGAGATAGTGCGTTCCTTGGGCAGGGTATCACTTATTGAGAGCGTTCCTTTGCAACAGAGCTATGGACGTACACTCGCCGAGGCCGCCTTGGCCGACCGCGACTACCCCACCGTGCGCCGTTCTCTACGGGACGGTTTCGCGGTTCGCTCGGCTGACTTACCGGGAACGCTCAGGATCGCCGGCGAAGTACGTGCTGGCGAAGAAGAGCCATTCCCTTTGAATGCCGGCGAGGCTTTTGAGATTATGACCGGGGCTCCGGTGCCTGGCAGTGCTGACGCGGTCGTGATGATCGAACACGTTACTCGCCAGGGAGACTCTGTTCTTATTAACCGGACAGGCGAGCCGGGCCAGTTTATCAATAGCCAAGGAGCGGAAGCTGGGCGCGGCTCGGTTCTCATTGCCGCCGGGACGAAACTCGACGCCAGCCACATTGCCGCGTTGGCAATGACCGGTCGAGTGAACGTCCCTGTAGTACGGCAGCCCAGCGTGGCCATTCTCGCGACGGGCGACGAGATCGTAGAACTAGAGGAACAACCGGCGCCACACCAGATTCGTAACTCGAACGCCTACATGCTTGCATCATTGGTACGTGCAAGCGGCGGATTACCCACGCTCCTGCCGGTTGCTCGCGACAACAAAGATGAATTGGTTTCCCTTCTGAAACTCGGGCTCGAGCATGACATGCTTGTCGTCAGTGGCGGTGTCTCGGCCGGCAAGTACGATTTAGTGAAGCCTTCGCTCCGCAGCCTGGGCGTCCAGTTTCACTTTGAAAGGGTCCGAGTACAGCCGGGGCAACCGACTGCGTTTGGCACCCTGTCTGAAAAGCCCGTCTTTGGCCTGCCGGGCAATCCCGGTTCTTCCCTCATCACCTTTCAGCTTTTTGCGCGCCCGGCATTGGAGTTGCTGACCGGCCAGAATGAGCCGTTACTGCCGTTCCTGCTTGCTCGTTTCGAGGCACCGTTCCGGCACAAACCTGGTTTGACGCGTTTCCTTCCTGCCCGTCTTGGGCCTGACGGCGAAAGCCTGCGCCACATCTCCTGGCAGGGATCGAGCGATATACCCGCATTGGCCAAAGCGAACGTCTTCCTTGTAGCGGACGAAGAACGTGAGAGATGGGAGGTCGGTGACACCATCAGGGTCATCGCCAAACCCTGATATCAACATGAGCGAAAAATTGACGCATTACAACGACGCTGG
This sequence comes from Bryobacteraceae bacterium, assembly GCA_045807905.1. GTDB lineage: Bacteria > Acidobacteriota > Terriglobia > Bryobacterales > Bryobacteraceae > Bog-105. Next base: position 3,188 of record JBJMGM010000218.1, read on the forward strand.
CCAGGTTTCAATGGTCAACGTAGGCTCGAAAGATATCACCGAACGCACTGCTACCGCCCGGGCTTTTGTGGCTATGAGTGCAAACGTGCTTGCCGCTCTACCGTCCAATCGGAAAGGTGATCCCCTCGAAGTGGCCCGCATTGCTGGGATTATGGCAGCGAAGAGAACCCCGGACTTAATCCCGCTTTGCCATCAGTTCCCGTTAAGCCATGTTGAAATCCATTTCACCGTTCAAGCTGATGGGGTGGAGATCCGGGCCAGCGCCGCAACAGCAGCTCGCACGGGAGTTGAGATGGAGGCCATGACCGCGGCGTCAGTTGCAGCACTTACGA
>JBJMGM010000219.1:0-4507 GCA_045807905.1 Bryobacteraceae bacterium
GGACTTGGACGAAGCCGCAGACGCGGCGGACGGGCGACGGAAATCGGCCATATTCTCGACGACATCAACGACGCAGAAGACAAGTTAGGCCACCCGATCTTGAGCGCACTCGTCGTTGACTCACACCACGAGGTGGGAAAAGGATTTTACGAGTGGTGCAAGAATCACAACAAACCAATTGGCAATACTGATCAGCAGAGGCGGCAGTACTGGGAAGCCGAAAAAAAGAAAGTTCACGATCACTGGCGACAGAAGTTCACGGGCGTTTGATATTGGACGCCTTGCGTCCCATATCCGTATTTGATTCTGGATGCGCGCTACGAAAAGGTGCGCGAGGATGGCGCCGTTCGAAGCCAGGCTGTGCTGATCGCGATCGGGATCAACTGGGAAGGCCGGCGTAGCGTATTAGCCGTGGAGTTAGCCAGTCGCGAGAGCGCGTCGAGTTGGAAAGAACTACTCACCAGCTTGCGGCAGCGATCGCTGCACGGAGTCGAGTTTGTGGTCAGCGACGATCATGCGGGTCTTCGTCGTGCGATTCAGGAAGTGCTGCCGGAGGCGGTTTGACAGCGCTGTTACGTGCACTTTCTGAGGAACGCGCTCGATTATCTACCACGCAAAGCCGACGATGATTGTCTGCAGGAGTTGCGTTGGATTTATGACCGGCGTGACGCACAAGAGGCGCGGCAGGACCTAGCCGCGTGGTTGAGCAAGTGGGGCAAACGTTGCGCAAAGTTGTGCGCCTGGGTAGAAGAGAACATCCCAGAGACGCTCAGCTTCTATCGGCTGCCGCGACAGCATCACAAGAATCTGAAATCGACCAACATGCTCGAGCGCTTGATGGAAGAGATCAAGCGGCGCACACTGGTCGTACGAATTTTTCCAAATATGGCCGCCTGCTTGCGGCTCATTCGAGCACTCGCTGTCGAAATCGACGAGAACTGGATTGAGGCCATGCAGTACCTGAACATGGAGCCCCTCGCCGAGCAGAAAAAAGAAGCTTTGCGCCGGGTGGAGGACGCAGTATGAAAACGGTTTCTACAGGGCTGACCAGGGCAAGGATCTCAAGCGCCGCCCTTGCCCTGGACCCCATCCCGGCTCAAACCATAAAGGTCTACCCAACCCACAACAAAAATGCAGAACTTGACAAGCACAACTCAGAGGATTTCACATCTATTGCGCTGGGCGTGATCGTGATCCCGATGATCCCGTGGGGATATGTCTTCCGGCATTACCTGAAGAAGCCGGGGGCGCGTTGGCGCTAGATTGTCACAATCCCGATGGGGAACGCAATTGTCCTGAAGTCCGGCTCTGGGAAGTTTCGCGCGATTAGTATTAATAAGCGCCGTTCACTCCAACAATTCAAGTTGACGCGCAGTCGGCATGTCGCCAAAACGGGAATGAATAGGTCCCGCTCTTCTGCTGGTTGGGCCCAGCCAGCCTACATTGACCGTTACGACTGATCCGCGTACCGCTTGGCGGCCGCGAGATCTTTTCGCAGTTGCTCAGCCGTACGGCGCGGACCGTACCCGGGGGTATCGCGCTGGATGCGCCACCCTTCTTTAAGAGGGCCTGCGTCCACTGTGTCGAAACCAAATTGATCGAGCAGATGGGTAACTGTAGCCTTGGCGCCCTGATCATCACCAGCAATCACCAGCGCACGACGGTTCTTCGCCCCCGCCGGTTGCCCGTGAGTGGTGAGTTCGGCAGCGTAGATGTGGTTGAAGGCCTTCACGACCTTCGAGGTAGGCAAGTGTTTCTGGAGGAGTTCGGAAGTCGTCGTCGACTCATTGTCGAGCTCAGGAATGTGACCGTCACGTTCAGGGTAGTAGTTGTTCGTGTCAATCACGATCTTGCGCGCAAGCGGCTCAACGGGCACTGTGCCGTAGTTCTTTATCGGGATCGTGACGCACGACTATGTCTCCGGACCGTGCCGCCTCGAGAACCGTTGCTGCGCGGGCCTTGGGCCCGAGCTCAGCGACCAACTCCGAGAGGGTCTCTGGTGCGCGAGAATTAGTGATCACGACATTGTAGCCATTTGCGACGGCGAGCCGCGCGACCTGGCTTCCGATATGTCCAGCCCCGATGAGACCAATTGTTGCCATAACAGCTGCATGTTCGCACAATGGAACAGACGGTCGGGGCATAGGACGCTTGCTACCGCTCCACCTTCTTTTCGGCGTTGCTGACACTAGGGGAACTTCAGGTTATGCCGGTGCCGGCCGGGGCACGTAACTGATAACATTGCACCCATGCCAAGACCGCGCACTTCATGCTTTCTGATGTTGCTGAGCATGTCGCTGATGCATCCAGCGACTGCAAGCTGCAATTAGCCTTTGACCAGCGCGATGGAACCCGACTGATACACGTTTATGAAGGAGCCGCCGAGCCCGGCCGCCACGCCCGCCGAAGCAGTTAAATGCAGTTCCTCATGGATCTGCTCACGGATGGTGCGAGCGACGCAGGTAGCAGTCGGCAAGCCGGTCTTGTTCTCGGTTGCGTCGAGGTACGCCTCATCCAGCGATAGTGGCTCGATCAAATCCGTGTCACCGGAAGATCTCTTGAGTGATGCGTGAAACGGCCCGATAGCGTGGAAAATCCTGTGGGACGAAAATCGCCTCGGGGCACAGGCGTTTGGCACGACTCGCAGGCACGCCGGGAAAGGGTGACCGGCTCGCGACCTAGAGCCTCATAGATCGTCTTCTTGTAAAGCGTGCTCATGCTGTTGCCGCCAACCACGCTTGCCCCGAATACCGTTATTATCCCTTCCGTCGGCGTTGCGCGAAGAAGCGCGCTCATCGGTACTCACGTAAGGCTCGAACTGGACTACTACCGAGTGAGGGTCTGGGATATTGCTTCGGTGAGCGCCCTCAATCTAACCCTTTCAGTGGGTCAGTGCTTGGCCGAGGCGAACGCGGCTTCCCCCGTATCTACGCTGGGATGAGTGATAACAAATCCATTCACGCCGGACATAGTGAACAAACTTCTGAGGCGCTCGTTCACGTTGACCAGCGCATATTTTCGACCGGTCTTCTCGCGAGAAACGTGAATTCCTATTAGGCAGCCTAGGGCCGCGGAGTCGATCTATGGGACCGCTGCCAAATCGACGATCAGTGTCCGAGCAACTCTTCCGAGCGACATCCTGGAAATCAAAGGAAGTTGTTGATCGTGAGAGGCCCGCCCACCTTTACTATGCAAACGTCCTCCTTCGACCCGGGCACGGTTGCTCGCGTCACTTTCTGTGTCGGATAGTGTTCCACTTTCCCAACCGTATATTAGCCCTCGATTTCAATCTCATTACAAACGCGAGATTGCCTTCACAGGAGCCCATGGATCTTTGTCACGGAGCCGAGCGTGGGACCGGATCCCTCGGGAATGCCGCATGCCGCCTGCCCTCTGTGGAGGCGCGGTAACAACGTAAAGGAGTATCAGTGCTAGAGTCTGCAAAAATTTACTCGGCTGTTCGTTGCAGCCCCGCGCTTCCGAAGCGGAGCCCCAAAGCCGGCCGGGAGAGAGCACGTCGCGCGACCTTTTTTACAAGCGCCGCTTGCTCCCAGAACTGGAATTCCGGCTTCGGCATGAACCGCGCCAAATTATGCGTTCGGGACGAAGAAGAGCTACGTCCGGCCACCCTAATCTTCAGCCCTGTGTTTTCTCGAGGCGCCTAGCGATCCCTTGCGAGCTCGCCGAAGTCCCCGGATACGTCAACTCTCGCCTAGGCGCTCGCGGCCACGGCGCTCCCGCCATTTCCTGAACTCATCTTCAAGGCGCGCCATCTCGTCATCGGACAGCCGTTCCAAATCGATAAGCGAGGTACGGGCCCCTCCCGAAGTGCGGAGCAGTTCATCAAGCTTCAGGCGTATCGCTCTTGTATCCCGGTTGTGCGTGTGCTGAATGAGGAAGACGATCAGGAAGGTGAGAATGCTCGTGCCAGTATTCACCATCAACTGCCACGAGTCGGAGAAATGCAGTTAAGGGCCCGCCGCGGCCCAGAGTACGACCAAGACGCACGCAACAAGAAAGGCATTCGCGCTGCCGACAATGTCGGATGCAACTCGTGCATAAATGCGAAATCGTTCTTTCATCCGGCTGTCCTCCTGAGTACGATCGTAGTGTCCCTTCGCATGGGCGTGCGGAAGGAAATGCGAATTACTGGAGAACTGTGATGTTCTGAAACATGGCCACAGCGACGCCGCACATCTAGGATCCCCCTGAGAGAAAGAACAGGCGTTCCGAAAGCTGTTGTCGCAATTAGCTCGTTGCGGCGGCGACATTACTCTGCTGCCGGAGCACTCGAGTGTTTCGAGGGAGCGACGAATAGCAAGGAAAGCAGAAATCAAAGCTGACGTATTCGTACTTGGATGCTTCTCAATAAAGCTCAGAACGTCTATAATCTCCGAGACTAGATGTGGTTGCTGTCGTTTTAGAATGCCGAACGTCTCTTCCCGAGAATCAGAGGCTAACTCAACGAGCCGAGCTATGTGATCCTGCAAGCACCAAAAACGGTGTA
>JBJMGM010000220.1:0-4306 GCA_045807905.1 Bryobacteraceae bacterium
CCCTGATTTAGATGGCAGCCTTCCAGACCTCATGCGTTCCGTACGTGAGCAGGAACTTGAGGGTTTAGTCGCGAAGCGCCGTATCAGCGTGTACGAATCTGGCCTGCGTAGCGGGGCGTGGCTCAAAATGCGCGTGAACCGCGGGCAGGAGTTCGTGATTGGCGGCTATACCGTAGGACCGAAGAACTTCGATGCTTTGATCTTCGGGTACTAAGAAGGTGACAAGCTGATGTATGTGGCGCGGACTCGCAATGGATTCACGCCCTCACTGCGGGAAAGCTGTTCCAGCGATTCCGTCAAGTCGAGACGGTAAAGTGCCCATTCGCGAATCTGCCTGAGATCAGAAGCGGGCGTTGGGGACAGGGGCTCACCGCGGCGAAGATGAAGGATTGTCGCTGGTTGAAGCCGAAGCTTGTGGGGCAGTTCGAGTTCGCTGAGTGGACCCCAGAGAATCATTTGCGGCACTCGCGGTTTGTCGCGCTGCGAGATGACAAGGACCCACTCAAGATACTGAAGTAAATCTGACGTCGGGCATGCGCCCAAAGTGCGTTTGCGCGGGTAGCCTCGGGATGCTCGCGGCGGCCACTTTGCTCGACTACGGATTGCCGACCAACAAGGCATGATTCATTTTGCGCGATAGAGCTGAGGCCGTATGCGATCTAATATGCATGCGTACGGTCACGATCGTGGTTTTTGCATGGGAGTCTCGCACTGATTGCTGATCCGCCATTACAGGACACGAGAGATCGCCGAAGATGGTGATTTTGTGAGCGGTGGAAACGCGGGACCTCGGGTCGTGCTTTCCTGGAGCAGCGGGAAGGATTCGGCGTGGGCGCTGCACTTGCTAATCCAGCAGCAGAACGTGCGAGTGATCGCTCTGCTCACGAGTTTCAACGCGGCCGCCGACCGCGTGGCAATGCACGCTGTGAGGCGGGCGCTCGCGGAACAGCAGGCGCAACGAACCGGCTTGCCGCTTTGGCAGATTCCATTGCCTTGGCCCTGCTCGAACGCCGACTATGAATGCCTGATGCGCGGCATGTGCGAACGAGCGGTGAGCGAGGGGGCGACGCACGTTGCGTTTGGCGATCTGTTCCTGGAAGACATCCGGGAGTACCGTGAAAAACAGTTACACGGGAGCGGATTGACCCCGCTATTTCCTTTATGGGGACTGCCGACGCGTCTCCTTGCGGAACAGATGATTGCGTGTGGCGTGCGCGCGAAGGTGACGTGCGTAGATCCGAAAAAGCTGGACCAGTGTTTTGCCGGTCGGGAGTTCGATCTGAAGTTTCTTGCCGACTTGCCGACAGGCGTGGATAGCTGCGGAGAAAACGGCGAGTTCCACACCTTTGTTTACGATGCCCCGGTGTTCAACAGCCCTATTCCGGTTAAGAGCGGGGAAATTGTGACGCGGGACCGATTTGTGTTCGCAGACGTGCTGCCGGGAGAGCCCGAGCAATCTGTGGAGCCCGGGTTGTGCGGCACGTGCCAAAACGCCCGGATCGTGAGGTCAGCCAGAGGTTCTGTTTTTCATCGATGCCTGCTGGCGGATAAGGACGGTCATTTCGCGAAGTATCCTCAGTTGCCCGTGCTGCGATGTGTGGGTTGGGAGCCCGTCGCAACGTGAATATAGCCTTGGGTAGCGTCTACTTTCCGGCTTGCCGACTGCGCGCCCAAATCGAATGCTCGGCAAGTAGATGGGATGATTTCGAACAGATAAGAGTGAGGTGTCGAAGGTGGGCGAAAGCGTCGAAAGTAGCGAGCCCGTGGGAATAAGAATGATTCGGCCGCGCGGCGGGATCATTTAAGACTGCTGTATCCACCAGCAGATCCTCACCGGATACCTTTACCCCACCAGAGCGCTTCGGCCATTCTCAGCGGCCCAATTGAATATCGAATTCGATGCGGACTTCATCCTTGACCTTTATCGCTCCTCCGGCGACTTTGACTGGTTTTATACCGAATTGCGTTTGCTTGAGGCGTGACGCCCCCACGTAATGCCCACTGATTCCGCTGACTTCCACAGTGACGGGCCGGGTTTGCCCGTGCAGTGTTAAGTCATCGCGTACTTTCCAGCAATAACTGCCAGCCGGCTCGATACCAGTGGATCGGAAGACAATCTCCGGGTAGTGCTCGACGTCAAGTACGTCGCTACCAAGCATGGTCTTTTGGATCTCGTCGCGGTCTCTTTCCGAAGTGTTTGGATTGTGGACACGCAGCGAGCCTGACTTGATGTGCAACTCGATGTGATGGGCTGCACTGTCCACCACGCCGCCAGTAATTGGTGCGGCAATCTCGTGCTCATGGCCCAGGGCGTGTGCGGCATCGTATATAGCGTTGCTATTTTTTCTAACAAGGAGATGCCATGCATAACGCTTTTCCGCTTTCTCTCGCCGTTCTCGTCTCTGTAGGGATCATTGTGATCGGTTGTTTCTACCTTGCATCTCCTCAGCGAATCCTGGGAGGCTTTGGTCTCAAGCCGCCAGCACCCGATCCTGACACTCATGCCTGGCTACGTCTGAAAGGAATCCGGGACGTCGCGTCTGGATTGGCCGTGTTAACCCTGATGCTGACTACGGATAGCCGGACGGTAGGCATAGTTCTTCTGGTTTTCGCCATCATCCCTTTTGGTGACATGTCCAACATTTTGGTGTCTGGCGGGCGAACGGCCACAGCGCTCTCCGTTCATGGCGTGACTTGCGCGTGATGCTCTTCGCCGGCCTTTTGTTGATCCATGCCATTTGAGAGAAATGCCTCTGACCGTTCTTGTCGAATGTGAGGGTCGGGTCGCGATCAACTGGAGTAGCCGGTAGATTGACCTTCGAAGCCGACACCAACGCGCTCTTCGCCGAACAGGCGAGCACGTATGCGCCGCTACTGCAGCTGATAGCATTAGGCTCAAGCCATTAAAGGCTACACAGAAGATATACTCCCAGATCATGAGGTCGGGACTCAGCACTCGCCGGGAGTTTCTGGCGAGCGGCGCACTCGGTTCGGCTTTCGCCTTGAAATCGGTATCCGGTCCGGTTCAGCAGAGTAGGGCCGCGGCTTTGGAGGGTCGATGAAGCGTGTCCTGTTTGTCGGTTTTGATCCTGCGACGGTGGACTTTTCGGACCCGGCATTGCCACCGGGCATGACCGCGGAGAAGATCCAGGCTGGGGTCAAACTCGCGCTGGCCGATTTCGCAGGGCGGGGCTGGCATGCCCAGAACTGCTTCATCAAACCCGACGAGACCGCAATTCCGACGATTGAACGCTTCCTGGCCGGCGACGTCTACGACTGTGTAGTGATCGGCGCAGGTGTCCGCCTCCCTCGCAATCGGCTAGCACTGTTCGAAGCGGTGGTCAACGCCATCCATCGTATGGCGCCGCAAGCGGCCATGGCCTTCAACACGCGCCCTGAAGATAGCGGTGAGGCAGCGGCGCGCTGGATATGACGCGCTTTCGCGACTGGCCCCGCTCGTGTCCTTTTCAATGACGGCAGAACTCAGGATGCTCCAGGTCTTATCAACCGGTTCCCAATTGGCGGCGGCAGCAGCCTGGAATTGTTCGATGCTAGCGCCCTGACGAAGCGCGTTACGGATGTCGTTTATCGCTCCGTGTTGAGCACGTGCATCGTCGCCTTATAGTAAATCCGGGTGCCATCCGTATTTACCTTCAGCAAAGGTTCCGCATTAGCGGACCCGGGCTCGGCGGCTCCTTTACAAACGTGTATCAGTCGGGTTCCATCGCGCTGGTCAAAGGCTAATTGCAACTTGCAGTCGCTGGATGCATACAGCGACATACTGAGCAACATCAGAAAGCATGAAGTGCGCGGTCTTGGCACGGGTGCAATGTTATCAGCTACGTGCCCCGGCCGGCACGCGGCATAACCTGAAGTTCCCCTACGTCAGCAACGCTGACAAAAGAAGGTGGAGCGGTAGCAAGCGTCGTATGCGCCGACCGTCTGTTCCATTGTGCGAACATGCAGCTGTTATGGCAACAATTGGTCTCATCGGGGCTGGACATATCGGAAGCCAGGTCGCGCGGCTCGCCGTCGCAAATGGCTACAATGTCGTGATCAGTAATTCTCGCGGGCCAGAGACCCTCTCGGAGTTGGTCGCTGAGCTCGGGCCCGAGGCCCGCGCAGCAACGGTTCTCGAGGCGGCACGGTCCGGAGACATAGTCGTGGTCACGATCCCGTTAAAGAACTACGGCACAGTGCCCGTTGAGCCGCTTGCGCGCAAGATCGTGATTGACACGAACAACTACTACCCTGAACGTGACGGTCACATTCCTGAGCTCGACAATGAGTCGACGACGACTTCCGA
>JBJMGM010000221.1:0-37174 GCA_045807905.1 Bryobacteraceae bacterium
TATTCGGCGCTGTCGATGAAATCGTAGAACGTATTCTTCTTTTTCATGAGCATCCCGTCATCGTGCCAAGCCTCGCCCATTTCGTTTCCGCCTCGGATATGGGCGATCACGAATGCCATACCACGGTCGAGCAAACTGAGACGGCTGGTCGAGAAAGTAGCCGGCGTGCCGAAGCCGTAAGAGCCATACGCGTACAGGAAGAGCGGCGCTGTGCCATCGCGCTTAAATCCTTTCTTATATACGACCGAGAGCGGGATCTTCACTCCATCGCGGGCTGTTGCCCAGAGACGCTCGGATACATAGTTTGAAGGATCATAACCTCCGAGCACTTCCTGCTGCTTCAAAAGGATGGGCTTATGCGCGCTCATGTCGTAATCGAAAACGCTCGATGGCGTGACCAGACTCTGGTAGCTGTAGCGGAATAAAACGGTGTCGTATTCGGGATTATCGGCGGGAAACACCGAGTACACGGGTTCCGGGAATTGGATTGACGTCCACTCGCCTGTCGAGAAATTGAGGATACGAAGCCGGTTCAGAGCGGCTGATTTCTCGTATGCCACCGCAAAATTTTTAAAAAGCGCTAAATCCTCGATCAGAACGGCGTTATCGTGGGGCAGAAACTCCTTCCAGTTGCGGGGGCTCGGGTCGGAAACGGGCGTAGTGACGACGCGATAATTCTTCGCATCCTTGTTCGTGCGGATGTAAAACAATCCGTCGCGGTGATCAACATCGTACTTGTGATCCTTTTCACGCGGGAGAACTACTGTCAACGGGGCATCCGGCCGATCGGCTGGAAGAAAACGGAACTCTGTCGAATCTGTTGCTGCGACCGCTAGAAAAATGAACTTCTTATCGCGCGTCCGATGAACCTCGGCATGATAGAGCTCGTCCTTCTCGTTGTAGATTTCGTCTGTTGTATTCGATCCGAGAATATGCCGGAACATCGAATTGGAGCGCTTCGTTAATGGATCCTCGGTCGTGAAAAAGATCGTTTTGTTGTCGGAGGCCCAGGTAAGCGAGGTCACTCTCTCGGCTGAATCCGGCAATAGCTGCCCAGAGCGGAGATCCTTCACGTGCAGCTTGTATTGCCGGAATCCAGTCGTGTCAGTTGTGTACGCAAACAGGTTGCCATCATCGCTGACCTCCGACGCTCCTAGGCTCAAGAATTTGAGGCCGGCCGCCAGCTCGTTTAGATCGAGCAAAACCATTTCAGGCGCGTCCATGCTCTGTTTCCGGCGGCATTGAATGGAATATTGCTTGCCTTCTTCGGTTCGTGAGTAGTAGAGATAATCGCCTCGCCGGACAGGAACCGAAAGATCCGTTTGCTTGATGCGACCGAGCATTTCTTTGTAAAGAGCTTCTTCGAAGGGCTCAAGCTTTTTCGTCATCGCTTTCGTGTAAGCGTTCTCGGACTCGAGATACCTGATCACTTCAGGATTCGACTTGTCGCGCAACCAGTAGTAGTTGTCGATGACCGTGGCACCGTGTCGAAGTTCCCGATGCTCGATGCGGTTCGCGACCGGCGGAGTTATATCTTCGGATTCAGAAAATGACGGCATAGTTAGGAGCAAGAGAGCGGCAATCAGGCTGCGGCAGCAATTCATTTCGAGGTCTCGTTGGGGCTGGTCATCGGGATGTTGCTCTGAGGCCCGCGCAATGACTCCCATTATCGTAAAGGGCGGTACCGCGGGCAGCCTCTCGAAGTAATCACTGACATCGTGGTCAACTTCACCCTGAACGCGGTGATTTGCGGCTTTTTGCACATTCAATAGATTGCGGCCTTCGGCAATTTCCTAGCTAGAATCGGCCATAACTTGTGAACGTCCTTCTACAGAGAACGCCAATAATACCGATAACTTCTTTGTATGGCGCAAAGCCTGAGGAGTAATTGGCGTATGAAACAGTGGCGGTACAGCGTAATTGCCGGGTTGTGGGTGGCAGGGTTGAATATACATGGTTTGTACGCTCAATCGGCGCTCAATTTTGTGCCGGTTCCACCGTGCCGCCTGGTCGACACGCGCAATCCTATAGGAGCGTTTGGGGGCCCCAGCCTGCAGCCCGGCACCTCCAGGAATTTTTCGGTTTTATCCGGATCTTGCGGAATCCCTGCAAATGCATCAGCATACTCGTTCAATGTCACCGTTGTACCGGCAGGATTTCTCGGCTATTTGACTGTATGGCCGGCCGGAGGCGCACAACCGCTTGCTTCGACCATCAACTCTTATCTGGGCGTCGCGGTGGCGAACGCAGCTATTGTATCGGCGGGTACGAATGGCGCGGTGAGCGTCTATGCCACAAATCTCACCGATGTGATTCTGGACATTAATGGCTATTTCATCGCGCAGAGTAACTCGAGCACGCAAAGCGTGGCGCTGGGCGTGGGCTCCTTACCGGCCTCGAGTTTGGGCATAGCCAACACGGCGATCGGTATCAACACGCTGCAGATCAACAGTACCGGGGCATACAACGTTGGGGTCGGAGCGTCAGCCCTTTTACGCAATACGACAGGTTCGAACAACACCGCTGTGGGAAGCGCAGCTTTAGGACAGAATACAGGCGGCGGCTACAACAGCGCCTTCGGCTACAACGCTTTAGCAGCCAACGCGCTGGGACTGGGCAACACGGCCGTGGGATACACGGCTCTCTTCAGTAACAACGCGAATTACAACACGGCTGTGGGAATTGCTGCGTTGTCGAATAACACTATGGGCGGAAACAACACCGCACTTGGATATTTTGCGCTCTCAGGCATCACTAATGGCGGAGCAAACATAGCGATCGGGACCGCAGCGGGACAAAACGTCGCAGGCAGCGGCAGCTACAACATTGAGATCGGAAACCAAGGCACTCCTACCGACTCAAATGTTATCCGTATCGGGACGCCTGGCGAGCAGATGAGCACCTTTATCGCAGGTATCAACACCTCAAGCGTGGCGGGTTCACCCGTGATAGTCAATTCATCGGGCCAACTCGGTATTCTGCTTTCATCCGAACGTTACAAGGAAGACGTACAGGACATGGGAAACGTGAGCGACTCGCTGATGCGGCTACGTCCGGTCACTTTCCACTACAAGCGTGCGGAGGAAGACGGACGTAAACCCTTGAATTACGGGCTCATTGCGGAAGAAGTGGCAAAAGTTTACCCGGAACTCGTGGTCTACGGAGAGCATGGAAAGATTGAGTCGGTTCAGTACCATCAGCTTCCTGCTCTGCTCCTCAATGAGTTGCAAAAGCAGCACCAGACCATTCAGGAATTACAGGAACGCATCGCTGGTCTGGAGACTCTACTGCGCGACCGATATCAAGCGACCATCGCTAGCGGAAAGTAATTTCCCGGGCATTAACCCGGCTAACAGGCTGCAAGGGTCTGCGCGGCATATCCTGCTCGCGCCGACGAATGCCGTGGACCTGTTACGATGAGGTTCTGAAGCCTCGCCGCGATGCTCCGCGACCCTCCCCTTTTTACGCGCTACGTTCAAACCGGCATTCTTGCGGAGATCGTTCAACATAAACACCAGCAAGTGACCGATCTGCGGTCGCGGGCGGCGAGTTTGGAGCAGCAGGCCTATGAGCGAAAGACACCAGCTCGCTTCTTTCTCGAGGCACTGCGAAGATCGACTCCGGCAATTATCGCTGAAATAAAAAAGGCATCTCCCAGCAAAGGTGTTCTGCGCCAGAATTTTCATCCGGCTTTGATAGCTCACGCCTATGAGCAAGGCGGCGCGGCGTGTTTGTCGGTGGTTACCGACAAGCAATATTTTGAAGGATCACTGCTGGATTTAGAAGCAGCGCGTGCCTCGGCGAATTTACCAATACTTCGCAAGGACTTCATAGTAGATCGGCTTCAAATCTTCGAAGCCGCAGCCCATAATGCGGATGCCATATTGCTGATAGCGGCCATCCTCGATGTCGAACAGCTCAGTAGCTTCCGCGAGCTTGCTTCTTCGCTCTCACTTGCATCGCTGGTCGAAGTTCACAATCAGGAGGAGCTTACGAAGGCGATGGATTCGGGGGCCGAAATCATTGGTGTGAACAACCGGAATCTCGAAACGTTCGAAGTCTCGCTCGATACTTCGCTGCGACTCAGCCTGTGCATGCCGAGCAAGGCTACACGTGTCAGCGAAAGCGGCATTCACACGCGTGCTGATATCGACCTTCTGCGTGGCGCAGGTTTTGATGCATTCCTGATAGGCGAATCGTTGATGACTTCGACTGATCCCACGGCGTCTCTGAGAGCGCTCGTTCGTCCGACCACATGAAGCCCGTTCGCGACAGCGCCTTCGTCATTAAGATCTGCGGGGTCACCAATGAAGAAGACGCGCAACTCGCGATAGAAGCGGGCGCAAATGCGCTCGGGTTCAACTTCTACCGTGGCAGCCCGCGATTCGTTACACCGGCGCGTGCGAGAGAGATTGTCCAGGCTGTAGAAACCCCGTTCCTGAAAGTTGGCGTATTTGTGAATGCCAGCGAAATACAGTTCGCGGAGGCTGCCCGAGAGGTAACTCTGGATGTTGTTCAATTACATGGGCACAACTGCCCGGCTCAGGTTTCAGGTTCGTATCGCATATGGAGAAGCATTAGTGTGGATTCCGGGACCGATTGGGAAAACGCGCGCGCCAAAGCGGGAAGCGCTGAAGCGTATATTCTCGACGCACCGAGTTCCGATTTCGGAGGTTCCGGAAAATGCTTCGACTGGTCTTTAGCCGCCGCATTCGTGTATCGGAAGATTGTTGCCGGTGGACTTGATGCAACGAATGTAACGGATGCGATTCGAACGGCACAGCCTTGGGGCGTGGATGCTTGCTCACGGTTGGAGGTGAGCCCGGGCAAGAAAGACGGCCAGCGAGTCCGGGATTTTGTCAACGCTGCATTGGCAGCTCGCCCACGGGAGATTCAGTTATGACACCCATTAGCGCGCCAGACGCCCTGGGGCATTTCGGCCCTTACGGGGGACGGTATGTACCAGAGATTCTGATGTCGCCGCTCGAGGAGCTCGAGCAAGCTTATGCGGGAGCCCGCGAGGATCCGGTTTTTCAAGCGGAACTAAAATCGCTGCTTCATCATTATGCTGGTCGGCCTACGCCGCTCTACTTTGCGGCGCGGCTTTCCCACAATCTTGGTGGCGCGCAAATCTGGTTGAAGCGGGAAGATCTACTTCACACGGGCGCGCACAAGATCAATAACTGCCTGGGTCAGATCCTGTTAGCGCGGCGCATGGGCAAAAGCAGGATCATCGCCGAGACCGGTGCGGGCCAACACGGCGTCGCTACAGCCACGGTATGTGCGCTCTTCGGAATGGAGTGCGTGGTCTATATGGGCGAGGAGGACATGCGGCGGCAGCGCTTGAACGTCTTCCGAATGCGATTACTAGGCGCTAAAGTAGCGGCCGTTACCAATGGAACCCGGACTCTGAAGGACGCGATCAGCGAAGCGATGCGCGACTGGGTGACAAACGTCGCCACCACGCATTACCTGCTCGGCTCCGCGCTCGGTGCGCATCCGTACCCGATGATGGTCCGCGATTTTCATAAAGTGATCGGAGAAGAGGCCCGTGCTCAGTCGCTCGAACAAATGGGGCGGCTGCCGGATTCGATCATCGCCTGCGTGGGCGGTGGGAGTAACGCGATCGGCATTTTCTATCCATTCGTAAACGATTCATCAGTGCGCTTGATTGGAACCGAAGCTGGTGGAACAGGTGGGCAGCTAGGGCGGCATGCGGCGCGGTTCAACGGAGGCTCGCCGGGTGTGCTGCACGGCGCTTTCAGTTACCTATTGCAGGACGAGGATGGGCAGGTGTGCACCACGCACTCAGTGTCGGCAGGTCTTGATTACGCGCTGGTAGGACCGGAGCATGCATGGCTGCACGACCAAAGCCGGGCGGAGTATGTCTCTGTGACCGATGCCCATGCGCTCGCAGCAGCCCAGACATTGGCGCGTACGGAAGGTATCATTCCGGCTCTCGAATCCGCTCACGCGATTGCCGAAGCAATCCGCCGAGCACCGCATGACCGTGACGCGGCATATCTCGTCAATGTGTCGGGCCGTGGAGACAAGGACATGGACATTTATCGCGAAAACATGCCGGAAATGGATGCTTGATGCCGGTCCAGTTGACAACCCGCATCACGAGCCTGTTTAGTTCCTGTAAAGCCGAGGGTCGCAAAGCGCTTATCGCTTACATAACCGGGGGGGACCCGACGCCCTCTCAAACCGTTTCGCTGATCCTTGCGCTGGAGCGCGGCGGTGCGGATTTGATTGAGCTAGGAGTTCCCTTTTCGGACCCGATTGCGGATGGGCCGGTAATTCAACGCGCGTGCAATCGGGCGCTGCACGCCAGAACGACTGTGGCCGGATTGCTTGAAGCAGTGCGCGAAGTTCGGCGTCAATCGGAAATACCGTTGCTGCTGTTCAGCTATTTGAACCCGTTGCTGCGCTACGGTTTTCAGAAACTCGCCGGTGATGCCGTTGAAGCGGGGATTGACGGCGTGCTATTGACAGATCTATGCATTGAAGAGGCCGCTGAACCAGTTCGCCGACTTCGCGAACGTGGCCTCGATACGGTGTTTCTCGTAGCGCCTACCAGCACCGAGCGCCGCCTGCGCCTTGTTTCCGAGCACTCTTCCGGATTTATTTATCTGGTTTCGCGAAAGGGCGTAACGGGGGAGCAAGCCTCTTTATCAGATACAGCAGCACCGCTCGTGACCCGCATGCGGGCACTCACAAATCTGCCGTTAGCAATGGGCTTCGGAATCGGCACGCCCCAGCAGGTCGTCGAAGTGGCGCGCCTGACGGACGGCGTAGCCGTGGGTAGCGCAATCGTGAAATTTATTGAAGAGAACACCGCCTCTCCGGATCTTCCAGCGAGATTGGAAGCATGGATTCGCGAGCTTAGCGGCCCGCTTCGCATCCCGGTAAAATTGTAAGTTTATAAATACAAAAAGATTTTGCCGCTTTATCGCCCTAAAAGAACACCTCGAAAATCCTATTAGCCGAGTAATGTAGCCTTTTCGGAAAATTTCGCCTATAAGCTAGGTTTTTTACTAGTACAAATTGCCTAACGTGAGTATAATCACAGACGAGGCGAATACCGTGAGCTCTCTTGCATATTCCGTGCGGACCACGTTGCTACCTCACGCTGAGGTAAGCCGCGTGGCGTCGATCCGCCGCTCCACATCTCTCTTTTCTCAAGGCCAAGTGGCCGATTCGCTGTACTTCGTCGACGATGGGCTGATAAAGCTGACCCGAACGAATGACGGCGGAAATCGTATCATTCTTTCTATTTGCGGACCTGGCGAACTGGTCGGAGAGGAGGTACTTGCCGAAGATGCGCCCGTGTATCAGGGCGACGCCGAAGCGCTAACTACAGCCAGCCTCTATCGAATCCCGCGCGACACGCTGATAGGCATGCTTCGCACGAATTTCGATTTTGCCGCTGCGCTAATCGATTATTTGGTTCACAGGAAATCTGCGTTGGCCCGGAAAGTCGAGTTGTTGTGTCTACATGACGTCGAGTTTCGTATCTTACACTATCTGGTGGAGTTATCCTCACTGGTGAGGCCGGTGATTAATGGCGAGGGTTATGAGTTGCCTATCACTCAGGCCGAGCTGGCAGACCTGATCGGGGCCACACGGGAAACGACGTCAACGACGCTTAACCAGCTCGAGCGAAAGGGATTAGTGAAGCTGTCGCGACGTTTGCTTACAGTGCCATCGCCGTCGACTCTGCAGAGCGTGGCTATCGCCAAGCAGACAGCGCCACAGGCGATAGCAAGCGGTGCCTGAACACCCGTCCGCCCCGGGGATTTCTGGTACCCTTTCCGCTTGAGAATCAAGGCCCAAGGGTAATTTGGGTCTCGCCACATGCCGCAGTTAAACCATTGATTCGCAATCTTTTTGCTTGTAGAAGGTCGTCGAGTCTGTTAGAGTGTATTGCAGATTTTCCGATGCTAGCTGGTTGTGTTCTTGCGAGCCCAAGTGATTCCCAAGGAGGGCTCCGCTCTCCTCGTTTGTCGCTTGGGTGAACGGGCATCATCTCGGCATCTAAAACAGGAGATAGTAGTGAGAGAAAAAGGTGTTGTGAAATGGTTTAACGCCGCAAAGGGCTATGGCTTCATCCAGCGCTCAAATGGCGATGATGTGTTCGTGCACTTCTCGGCGATCCAGATGAACGGATACCGCACGCTTGAGGAGGGTACGGAGGTGGAGTTCGAGGTGAAACGCGGGCCGAAAGGCCTGCAAGCCGAGAACGTTGGCCATCCGTAAGTTCAGACCAGCATAGATTAGGCCGCCGGTCATTTGTTAGGGCTGGCGGCCTTCCTGTTTTATAGGGCGTTTTCAGCAGTTTCACCCGCGCAAGTCTTCCCCCGTTCGCCGCCATTCCCGCGCCAAGCAACGCTCCAACGCCCTCGCGAGTCAATGGAACGGAACTGACGCATGCAGTACCGGAAATTAGGCAAGACTGAAGCGGAAATAAGCGAGATCGGGTTTGGGGCTTGGGGGATTGCGGGCAAGCAATGGTTGGGCGGCCAAGACGACGAATCCGAACGGGCACTCCGGCGCGCTTTTGAACTGGGCGTGAACTTTGTTGATACCGCATTGGCATACGGAGACGGGCATAGCGAGCAATTAGTCGGTCAAGGTGTGAAGAGAGCCTTTCGTCGCATATACGTGGCGACCAAAGTCCCACCTAAGAACGGCGTTTGGCCAGCCTCTCCGTCCACGCCCATTTCCGAAGTGTTCCCTTACGACCACATCGTTGAATCAACGAACCAGAGCCTACTGAATCTTGGAGTGGAACAGATCTATCTGCAGCAGTTGCATACGTGGACCGACGCATGGGTGGACCGGGACGAATGGCGCCGCGCGGCAGAGTACCTAAAGGCCAGCGGTAAAGTTCGATTTTTCGGCATTTCCGTTACGGAGCACGATCCCGACTCAGCGCTGCAGGCCGTAAGCACGGGTGCTATTGATTCTGTTCAAGTGATTTACAACATTTTCGATCAGACAGCGCAAAGAAATCTGTTTCCACTTTGTCAAGAGAAAAAGGTGGGTGTGCTGGCGCGAGTGCCGCTGGACGAGGGCGGCTTGACGGGAACAATCACGGAAGACACACAATTCGCTCCCGGTGAGTTTCGCGAAGCTTACTTCCGCGGCGACCGAAAGCGGCAGGTAGCGGAAAGGGTTGAGGCCTTGAAAAAGGATCTCGCGGCAGTTCCGGGCACGCTGCCGGAGATAGCGTTACGGTTCTGTCTCTCACATCGCGCCGTGACGACAGTAATCCCGGGGATGCGCAGGGTTGCCACGGTTGAAAGCAGTTGCCGTGCCGCTGCCGGCGGTAACTTGGACGAGCGCACGTTAGCCATCCTCAAACGGCACGCCTGGAATCGCAACTTTTACGAATAAGTACATGAAAATTGCGATTATTTCGGATATTCACGACAACCTCTGGAATCTGGCGTCGGCTCTGAACGCGGTGCAAGGTTGTGACACGCTGCTCTGTTGTGGTGACCTTTGCTCGCCCTTCGTCGTGGACGAGTTATCGAAGTTCGAGCGAGACATTCACATTGTGTTCGGTAACAATGATGCGGATCTCTACCGGATTACGACGAAGGCGCTGAAAAAGGCCAACTGCCACGTGCATGGAGAGCTATTCGAGTCGAAGTTTGACGCGAAGCGATTCGCCGCAAACCATTTCGACTATCTTGCGCGGCCCATGGCGAAGTCGGGGGATTACGATGTGGTCTGCTTCGGCCATAATCACGAGCTCGAAATTTCGCGAGAAGGACCTTGCTTGCTGATCAACCCAGGACCAATAATGGGCGCGAGGTTCTCAAGCGGAAGCTGGGAGGATACGGCCGCCACTTTCGTTATCTATGACACGGCGTCAGAATTAGCGACGGTGTTGGGCATCGATAGCGAGAGCAAAGCTGTGAGTAAGCTGTGCAAGTAGGATTACACCTGACCTCGGAGCCAAGCAAGATACCTCTCTGATCCGTGGATGACAGGCATGGCGACAATCTCAGGCGTGTCGTACGTATGCAACTGCGTAATACGATCCCTCACCGCGGTAAAGTGTTCCTCTGTCGTTTTGATGATTAAGAGAACTTCGTGAGCAGTTTCCACTTTGCCCTGCCAGCGATAGATGCTTTCAACCTGGGGGAGGACATTCACACAAGCCGCAAGCTGCTCTTCGATGAGGGAATTGGCTATGGTCAACGCCTCATCGTGCGTGCTGCAAGTACAGAAAATGATCGCTACGTCTGTCATGAGATTTTCGTTTTCGCTGGACCTTTCTTCAAAACAAGCTTATAAAGATATGTAAGGACATACTTTCCTGTGTTGCGCTCCATTCTTCGGCCGCTAGCTGCTTTGGCTGCGCTAGTTGGTTTGGCCGCTTACGCCACAATCATGCTGCGAGGTCCGCAAGGGCTGAGCGCGTTGGCTGAGAAGCGGCGGCAGGTTCGGGAGCTAGAAGAAAAAAATGCAAATCTCATGCGCGATATTGAAGCCCAAAAACAGCGCATTGAGAGACTGAGGCATGATCGCAGCACCCAGGAACTCGAGGTCCGGAAACGGCTGAAACTTCAACGTCCAGGCGACACATCATTTGTAATTCCTGATGCGCCGAATGCTTCGGGAACCGGCAATCCTGCAGGAGTGACACGTCCTGACGAGCCGAAGTAGTTCTCGCCACTGATCAAAGGTCTCTAAGGAACGGATTGCGCTCCTTTTCTCTGCCGATGGTCGTCTCCGGTCCGTGCCCGGGGAACACGACGGTGTGGTCTGGTAGATCGAAAAGCCGCGTTTTTATCGATGTGAGGATCTGTCGTGCGTTGCCGCCCGGCAAGTCCGTGCGCCCGATTGAGTCCCGGAACAGCGTGTCGCCCGCGATGAGCTTGTTTTCCCGAGGTACCCAGAGACTCAGACTACCCTGCGTGTGACCGGGCGTATGGAGAATGCGAAACTCCGCTGGGCCGAGGTGTAAAACGCTGCCATCGCCGGCTGCCACGTCGACTTCGGTTCGGGGTGGCGTCGCGACGCCGAGCCATCCTGCCTGGATATCCAGCGCATCCAGCAGTTCCGTGTCGCGCTCGTTCATATAAACTGGGGCGCCGGTTAAAGCGCGTAGCTTATGGGCGCCAGCGACATGGTCAATATGCGCGTGCGTGATGACGATTGCCTTCACTTTGAGCTGATGCGTGTCGAGCACTTCCTTAATTTTGTCGATCTCTTCTCCCGGATCGATGACGATGGCTTCATTCGTCTGCTCGTCCCCAAAAATCGAGCAGTTGCACTGGAGAAGGCCTACGGGAAGGATGACGTGAATCATGCGAGTGGCTCTCGTGATCCGCTGCTACTCGCAAACACCGCATTGAGGGTCGGAGATTCCACTTTTCTTTGCTGCTCGAAGCTGGCGCGCGGGTCGCGAGCAGAAGATTTACCGGCATAGAACAGGCCGAAGCGGAGGCAGATACCAGAAAGTGAACCGAGGACCCCAACGACAACGCGCTTGGAGCGCGATTTGCCCGGAACTATAGAGATTACGGCCCTGGCGACGGTGAACACCTTTGCACTTTGCCACAGAAACCCGCCGAAACCGCTGATCAAGGGTCGACCGACACGCTCGATGCGCCGGGCGTTGGCCTCAAGGGCAAAACTGGCAGCGAGCTCTGTCATTTTACTGACGGATCCGAACCACTCGATGGCGCTCGCTTCGCGAGAGTTCAACTGAAAAAATTCAAAGAACGATGCGGCGGCAGCGCTCGCTGAAGAGAGAAAGAGAACCGGCGTGATTCGATACGAGGCTTTCCATAGCGGCACGGCGGTTTGTGAAAGCAGTACGCCGCTATAACCGGCCAAGCCGAGACCCAAGACGCCCGCGATGAGGCCAAATGCGTTTGCGAGGGGTTGACAAATCCGTGGGCCCGAGCGGAGCAAGGCGGCAGCGCCGGCGGCGGAGGAGAAGAGCGTCAGGATCCATGAGCCGATACTCATCGGCGAGCTGACACGAAAGACCCGAAGCATGTTCAGGAAGCGAGCCGGACGGCCGAGGTCGTGGATCAGCAATGCTGCGCTCAATGCACCGCCCAACGTTGCGATCCAACGCGACTGCATAATCAACGAGTGCATCGCACGAGGAGCAATTAGCTGGGCAGCCGCTCCGAATGCTGCGCCTGCGCCCGCTACGCCCCCGACATAAAAATAAAGCGGTATGGACCATATCCACGGGGGCTGTTTAAGCATGGGATGGTCATAGTAGGTGGGACTGTCCCATGACTGCCGGCTAGGCACGTAGGGGAAGGCCTGTGAACGAAGGGTAATGTCTCTGTTCGTGGCAAGTACGGCCTGACTGGCAGCTTCACCCGTAAGTGCGCCCATACGGGGGTCAATGTTGCGGCCATCGTCACGAGTCATCACGAGTGCTCTTAGCCTTCTCGCCAAGCATAACGGACGCGAAAGCGACGGCGGTGACGCCAAGGGCGGCTAGACCCGCAGCAACCCAGCTCTGGCTCCCTTTATGCGTCGGGACTTCAGGATGGGGCGGCAAATTATAAACCTCTGGTCTATCGACTAAAAGAAAGAACGCATTGAGGCCTTCGGTTCCGGGCTGGCTGGCGGCATCTTCGCCGTAGAGATAGGCTTCAGGAACCCCGTCCTCATGCAGCTTTTCGACGCGAGTTCTGGCATGAGATTTAAGCTCCTCAATTTCGCCGAATTGAATCGATCGAGTCGGACAAGCTTTGGCACAGGCCGGCTCCATGCCGTCTTTTTGGCGGTCGTAACACAGCGTGCATTTCCAGGCCCGGCCGTCTTCGGGGTTACGATCGATTACGCCAAACGGACACCCGGCAACGCAATAACCGCAGCCGTTGCAGATGTCGGGCTGAACATATACCGAGCCAAATTCGGTGCGGATTATGGCGCCCGTGGGACAGTTTTCAAGACAGCCGGCGCGAGCACAATGCTTGCAGACGTCCGATGCCATGAGCCAGGAGAGCCCACCCGTATCTTGCATGCCGATAGGCACAGGGCGCTCGATGAAACTGACATGACGCCACGTAGTGGAACCTAGAGCCATGGTGTTGTCGTACGACATTCCGCTGAAGTGGTAACCGTCGTCCGGCAGCTGGTTCCATTGCTTGCAGGCGACCTCACAAGCCTTGCAGCCAATGCACAGAGTAGTGTCCGTAAAGAAACCTGTGGTGGGCATTGCGGTTACGTTTGATCCCCTTGTTTAGAGAACGGAGCGCGGATAGAATGCGCGCCGGCAGGACGGTGGCGCGCTACCGGGAGATCCCGGAGTTGTTCGTCGGGCTGGTTTTCCCGAATCCTGAGTAGAGGTTTGTGCCGATCGCGCCTGCCGCGACGTATGTTACCCGTAAGAGCCTTCGATTCCTGAATACTGACGTTCGGATCGGCGCTGAAAGCGATCAGCTCGTTCGCAGCGTCGCCGAGAACACGTCCGCGGTTTCCCCAGTGATAGGGTAGGCCGATTTGATGAACGATGCGGCGGCCCAGCTTTAAAGGTTTGACGCGCTCCGTAACGAGAACACGCACTTCAATTTCGGTGCGGGCGGTGGAAATCGTGGCCCAATCGCCATTGCGGAGGCCTGTTTCTTGCGCCAACATAGGCGAGATTTCACAAAACATTTCGGGCTGAAGCTCCGCGAGCCAGGACAGCCAGCGAGACATAGCTCCGGAGGTGTGGTGTTCAGTGAGCCGGTAGGTCGTGATGACGTAGGGAAAGCGCGGGTCGGCATAGGGACGGGCTATTTGATTGTCGGCCCGATCATATTCGAGGCGAACCGGATTGCACTGCTGCCCATACAGCAAGTTCGGCACAACGGATTCGATGGGTTCGTAATGTGTGGGTATGGGACCGTCCTGCAATCCGGTTGGAGCAAATAGCCAACCTTTACCGTCGGGCTGCAAAAGAAAGGGATCGTCGCCGGAGATGGTTTGGACGCCTTGAGAATCTTCCGCCGCACGGTAATCGGGGCGGAGCTGCTTCATGAAGTCTGGAACATCGTGACCGGTCCACTCTTGTTTGGAATCATCCCACCAAACTAGAGCCTTGCGTTCGGACCAGGGACGGCCCTCCGGGTCGGCTGCAGCACGGTTATACAGGATACGGCGATTGGCCGGCCACGCGAAGCCCCACTCCGGCCCGTAGTGATAGCGATCGGTAGCTGGCTTTCGGCTCGCCGCACGGTTCACGCCGCCAGCGTAAACGCCGGAGTAGATCCAGCAGCCACAGGCTGTCGAGCCATCGCGCTCGAGATCGACGAACCCACCGAGCGGTTTGCGATCTGCCACCGCGTAGCCGTTCACTTCAGCGAGGACCGCTTCGGCTGAAGGCTCTTCGATGCGGCCTTTGACGGGATAAGTCCAGGCGAGATCTTGAATGGGCCGATCTTTCGCGTCGCTGGAATCTGAATACAGCTCTTTCAGTCGGCGGCCAAGGTGGTAAGCGAAATGAAGCTCGCTGCGGCAATCGCCCGGAGGTTCGATTGCTGCGTGATGCCATTGCACAGTGCGCTGGGTTTGGGTGAAGCTGCCGTTTTTTTCCGTGTGCGCCGCGGCGGGAAAGAAGAACACCTCGGTGCCGATGTTGTCCGCCCTGACTTCACCCCGCTCGTGTTCGGGCGAGTCTTTCCAGAATTCGGCAGTTTCGATCAAATGTAAATCGCGAACCACGAGCCATTCGAGATTGCGCAATCCTTTGCGCTGCAGCCCGGAATTCGGCGACCCTACGACAGCGTTTTGGCCCATGACGAAGTAGCCTTTGACATCACCGTCAGCCATGTTGGCTACGGTGGTCATGTGCGAATGATCGCCGGTGATCTTCGGGAGATAGTCGAAGCAGAAGCCGTTTTCGGAAGTGGCCGCCGCACCGTACCAGGCCTTGAGCAGAGACACGATGTACTTCGGAAACTCCGTCCACCAACCAGATCGGGCGGTGTAATGCTCCATGTAGTCAGTGAGCGATTGGTCAGTGCCCGCTTTCGGCATGGGCAGATAGCCGGGCAGAAGGTCGTAAAGTGTAGCGATATCGGTTGAGCCCTGAATGGTAGCGTGGCCGCGTAGCGCAAGGATGCCGCCGCCCGGCCGGCCAATGTTGCCGAGAAGCAACTGGAGAATGGCGGCCGCACGAATGAATTGAGGGCCGGCCGAGTGCTGTGTCCAACCCACTGCATAACAGAACGCCGAAGTGCGTTCCCGTCCAGAATTGCGACAAACAATTGCGGCGATTTTGTGGAATTGATCCGCGCTGATACCGCACACCTCTTCCACCATTTCCGCTGTGTAGCGTTGAAAATGGCGCTTGACGATCTGAAACACACAGCGGGGATGTTGAAGAGTCGGATCGGTCGCGTGGGCTTTGACCTTGGGACCAGCGAAATGGGCTGCGCGCTCGGCGTGGGAATCGGGCACGCGATGGGCTTCCTGTTCTTTGTGCTCGGTACCTTCATAACGCCACGTCGGTCCTTCGTATTGCGCTCTTTCTTGTTCCCAGCCACTGAAAAGGCCGTCGAGATCCTCTGCGTCCTGGTAATCTTCGCGAACGATCGCCGAGGCGTTGGTGTACGAGGTGACGTATTCCCTGAAAAAGCGCTCGTTATCGATCACATACGAGATGAGCGCGCCGAGAAAGACGATATCTGTGCCGGCGCGGATGGGTACGTACATGTCAGCGACAGCACTGGTCCGCGTGAAGCGTGGATCAACATGAATAATAGTCGCGCCACGCTGCTTGGCTTCCATCACCCAACGAAAGCCAACCGGATGGCACTCGGCCATGTTTGAGCCTTCAATGATGATGCAGTCTGCGTTTGCGAGATCCTGGAGCGCAGTAGTTGCACCGCCTCTTCCGAATGAGGCCCCCAGACCGGGGACCGTAGATGAGTGTCAAATACGCGCCTGATTCTCTACCTGGACAATGCCCAGCGCGCAATAGAGCTTTTTCAGGAGATAATTTTCTTCGTTGTCCCATGTCGCTCCGCCCAGGTGGGCCATCCCGAGCGTACGATTCACGGGTTCCCCTTTTTCGGTTGCGACCTGCCACGTTTCTTCACGCGTTGTCTTTACGCGCTGCGCGACCATTTCCATCGCTTGCGCGAGTGGAATCGTTTCCCATTCGGTTCCGTAGGGCCTCCGATAAAGGACCTGCTGAACGCGCTGGCTGCTGGTAACGAGTTGGAAAGTCGCGGCACCTTTCGGGCAGAGACAGCCTTCGGAAATGGGCGATTCAGGATCCCCTTCAATGTCGATAATCCGGTTGTTCTTCACATAGATCAGTTGGCCGCAACCCACAGCGCAGTAAGGACAGACGGACTTAACCACGTCATTCGCGTCCTTGGTCCGAGGCGTCAGAGTCCTTGTACGCTCGGACGCAGCTGCTTCACCCATCGCGTGAGGATCGCCTCGCCGCAATTGCTTCAATATAGGCCAATCAGTGAGTTTGGACGGCTTCATCGCGAGCGTACCTCTTCATAGATACCGGAAAGCGCCAATCCTGACGAGGACTGGAGACCCGTAAGTTCATTCAGGTTATCCAATCCGCAACACCTCGCGGTAGGGGTCGGGTAACCGTACCGGGCGCCATTCGCGGTTCAGCCAAATGTGGCGGGTTGAGCCCTCCGCGAGCAGCCTATCGGGATCCGCGGACCGGATCTGATACGCGAACTCAATCGCTCGTGAGCTGGAGTTCACAACCTCTGTTTGCACGATGATCTCCTGGTCGTAGCGTGCGGGATGGAGATAATGACAGTTGGCGTCAATGACAGAGAGAAACAAGCCGTCCGCCTCCAGTTCTTTATAATCGAACCCACGTGCACGAACCATCTCGACCCGCCCGATTTCCATCCAAATGAGGTAATTTGCGTAGTAAACGACGCCCATCTGATCGGTTTCTGCATAGCGGACGCGAAAGCGCGTGCGATGCTTGTCCAAGCCAGCGGATTGATCCTCCAAGGTTTGCCTCTGGTTTGACTATAGCGGGCCGACAAGGCTGAACGCCCGCCGTATAGGCTAGATGTAGACGGGGATAGTCAACGTTTCCACGGCGGTGAGGCAATTGAAAGCCTCGCGCCACAAGATGGCAACACATTCTAAGTTTTCCACGGCCTCCAAAGTCGTCGTAGCAACGACCGTCGCACTGTCGTTTATCAGTTATTGGCGAGGCGCAGCTATCGTCCTGAGCGATCTTGCCTCCTCCATGTTCTACGCAGGCGGCATCGCTGAACAAGCCATCGGAAAATCGGCAGCCTGGTATGTGCTCGGCGTAATGCTGTTTAGTTTCGCCGTTCGCTCGGTGTACATGGAAAGCTGCGGGATGTTCGTGCGCGGCGGGGTGTATGTAGTAGTGCGCGACAGCATGGGTCCGTTTCTGGCGCGATTCTCCGTCTCCGCGCTGGTTTTCGACTATATGTTGACTGGCCCGATCAGCGTCGTAAGCGCAGGGCAGTATCTGGGCCGGCTTCTCAACGAACTCTCCGGGTATGCGCACCAAGATTTCGCGCTGAATCCAAACACGTTTGCGGCCTTTTTCGCCGTGCTCGTGACGCTCTACTTCTGGTGGAGCAACATCAAGGGTATTGAAGAATCGAGTGGCGCGGCGTTAAAGATCATGCAGATCACTACTGTGATGGTAGTGGCGCTGCTGATCTGGTGTCCCGTCACGATTTTGATCCGCGGCGGATGGCAGCTGCCACCCTCTCCGGTTCCGAAGAATTTGACTTTTCATGAGGATTCGCTCGGCTGGCTGAAGGGAACTGTCTGGCCGACCATCCCGATAGTCGCCGTCATCATCGCGTTCGGGCACTCATTGCTATCCATGAGCGGTTTCGAGACGTTGGCCCAGGTTTATCGCGAGATTGCTTCTCCCAAGCTGAAGAACCTCAAGATCACCGGCAATATCGTCTGCTTCTACGCACTTTGCTCCACTGGTCTCATCACTTTGCTTGCTGTGATGATCATCCCGGACAAGGTGCGGATGACGTATGTCAATAACTTGATTGGCGGCCTTGCCATGAACCTGGCGGGACCCATGTTATTGCGGCTTGTATTCCACGTATTTGTAGTGATTGTAGGCGTGCTAATCCTTTCAGGAGCCGTAAATACATCTCTGATTGGCGCAAATGGCATTCTGAACCGGGTCGCCGAAGACGGCGTACTTCTGGAAGCCTTCCGAAAACCGCATCCCAAGTTCGGCACCACCTCACGGATCATCAACCTCATTACGTTACTGCAGCTGGCAACCATAATTTTGAGCCGCGGAAATATGATTCTGCTTGGCGAGGCGTACGCTTTCGGGGTGGTTTGGAGCTTTGCACTGAAAGCGCTAGGGGTACTAGCGTTGCGATTTCAGCGGAACGATCAAGAATACAAAGTGCCGCTGAACATCCGAATAGCGGGCAAAGAGATTCCCATCGGGCTTGGAGCAACGACTTTAGTCCTGATGGCAACCGCTGTAGTGAATCTGTTTTCGAAACAGTACGCGACGATGTACGGTATCAGCTTCACAGTTGCGTTTTTCTTTCTTTTCACAATTTCCGAGCGGGTCAACGCACGGAAGCACAAGGTTCGCAACAAAAAATCGCTTGAACACTTCAACTTGCAGCAGCAGCCTCGAGTCGAGGCGAAGTCGCTTCATGCCCGCGCGGGAGGCGTCTTAGTGGCTGTCCGGAATCCGGCGAACCTTCAGCACTTGAGACGGACTCTTCAGAAGACGAATCTGCGCCGCAATGACATTGTCGTAATGACTGTCCGGCCACTCGGAGCCGATAGCGAGTATGCTCTGAACGAAGAGCAATTGTTCGGTTCGGATGAAAAGGCCCTCTTTTCCGCCGTCGTAACTATGGCCGAAAAGGAGGGCAAACACGTGGAACTACTGGTCGTGCCGGCAACGGACCCGTTCGATGCGCTTGTGCAAACCGCAAGCGAACTAAAGGTCTCCCGATTGGTCACCGGCGTTTCTCCCCGCATGTCATCCGACGAGCTGGCTCGGAGAATCGGTCTCGCGTGGGAGCGCCTTCCAGAGCCACGGCACTCATTCTCGCTCGAGATAATCACGCCTGATCGGCCATCCACCTACGTAAACCTGGGCCCGCATCCACCACGCCTTTGGCCCGAAGATCTCGACAAGCTTCATGACCTTTGGTTGAGGCTCAGCGCTGATGAGGCACTTGGCGCCAAGCTCCACCATCGGGACGTGGTTGGGCTGGCGCTTCGCAAGCTGGAACAAGAATTAAAGGGCCCTGAACGGGAGGAGGTGCTACGTAGGTTACGGGACGAGCTCCGGCACCACTGACATCAGTTTATCCTTCCGTCAAGAACCTCTCAGCTTGCGCTTCATTTCTAAAGTCCATCTCGGCGGACTGGAGGAGCTGGGTCCCTTCCGCTTCACTTTGCGCGACGAACAGTAAAATGTCCGCGATTGCATCAACGGCGGACGCGTACGAATCATTGTTATTCACACGTCGATATTTTCGAACGATTTCCTCACCTCGGCGTTTACGTTCCTCGAGTGTCGACATTCATTACGTCCCCATGTTCCCCGGATTCCGATGTAGAAGAACGTTCTACCATCGCATGAACGACGTTAGTTTCTTCTACTCATAGAGTCTACGCTGGCGCGATCCGCAGCGGTTCAAAACCGGTATCCCGCGCTTGGTAGCATTTGGGCATGCGCGTCAGGGTACTGTTTTTCGGGATCCTGAAAGACATTGTAGGCCGGTCCGAGGAATCGCTCGAAATCGAGCCGAATTCTACGCTGGCCAGTCTGTTCGAGGCATATTCCATACGCTTCGAAACCCTGCGAGACAAACGTCCGTCGATTCTATTTGCCAGAAATCGGGAGTTCACCACGCCAGAAACACCCTTATCGGAAAACGACGAAATTGCATTTTTGCCTCCGGTGAGCGGTGGAAGCTGCGGTGCTATTTGCACGCCTGAAGGACACGTGTTTGCGATCACTCGCGACGCAATCAATTCGCAGGAACTGTCGCACAGATTGAAACGCCCGGACGACGGCGCGGTGGTCATTTTTGAAGGCGTAGTGCGCAACAACACTAAGGGAAGGCCAACGTATTATCTGGAGTACGAGTGCTACGAGGAAATGGCTCTCGAACAAATAGCTCGGATCGGAAACGAGATAGCCGGTAAGTTTTCACTTGGTAATATCGGAATCTTTCATCGCCTCGGCCGCTTGCAGATTGGCGAAGCGAGTGTTGCGGTAATCGCGGTTGCCCCACACCGCCGACCGGCCTTCGAGGCAGCGCTCGAAGGGATCAACCGCCTCAAGCGCGAGGTGCCGATCTGGAAAAAAGAGTTCTTCGCCGACGGTGCCGTATGGGTGGATGGCGAGTGGGACGACGCGTTGCTGGCGGGCTCGCGAAAAGATGCCCGACCGTAGATTCTGTGCTGTGCTGACAATTTCGGCTATGTTGTCGCTCAGCCCGGGTGCGTGGCCTCAATTCAAGCCTGCGCATCCTGCGCCGCGCCCGCAAGCAGCACCGCCGAAGCAACAAGCGCCCGATCAGGCGCCCTCATTTTCCGTGAGGGTGAATCTGGTCAGACTGTTGGTCTCTGTGCACGAGAACTCCGGCGCACCCATTACGAATCTCAACAAGACAGATTTTCGGGTATTTGACAGTGAAGCGCCCCAAGACATAGCGGTGTTTGAGCGAAATACATCTTTGCCGCTCTCGGTTGCCATTATGGTCGATACCAGCGGAAGCACCCAGATAGAGCTTCGCAACGAAGTTGACTCCGTGCTTAGATTCATTCCTACCCTGTTGAGTGCTGGTAATAGGGACGATATGTTCGCCCTGTTCAGTTTTAATTGGCGAACCAATATGGAACTGGACTTCTGCCGCAACCAACATCGAGCGGAGCGTGTGCTCCATGCGCTCCGGGGGGAAGGCGGAACGTCCTTATACGATGCTATTTATCTGGCGAGCGACAGTCTTGCAGACCGAGAGGGGCGCCATGTGATGCTGGTCGTCACCGACGGCGGTGACACTACAAGCTACAAGCGTTATGAGGACGCATTAAAGGCCGCTCAACGTGCTGACGCGCTGGTGTACCCCATAATCGTAGTACCCGTCGCAAATGAGGCAGGGCGCAACACAGGCGGTGAACATGCGCTTGCGACGCTGGCCGAATCAACAGGTGGGCGCATCTTCTATGCCGCAGGGTTCGAACAATTAGATGCAGCTTTGACGGTCATCCTACAAGCACTGCGAACACAGTACCTGCTTGGCTATTATCCAAAAGATATTCGTGAGGAGCCGAATCTTTTCCATTCGGTAAAGGTGGAAGTCCACGACCCGGGGCTCAAGGTTACCGTTAGAAAAGGCTATTACCAACCTTAACCAAAACTGTCCTGTGGTGAAGTGACAGTATATGGGTGATTTCCTTGACGCGGCGATTGAGATCGCGCGCGAAGCAGGTCAGATCTTGCTTTCACATCGCGGCGTCGGCTTCGAATTGAAGGGCGACTTCGATTTGGTAACGGCCGCCGACCGCGCAAGTGAACAACTGATCGTGAAACGCCTCCAAGAGCGGTTTCCGAAACATGGCATTATCGCCGAAGAGGGTGGTCACGCCGAAATGCATTCCGAATTCAGATGGTATGTAGATCCACTGGACGGAACGACGAATTTTGCGCACGGCTTTCCGATGTGGAACGTCACGCTGGCCATCGCCCGGAACGATGAAGTAATTGCAGGGGTAATTTTTGACCCGCTGAACGATGAACTGTTTACGGCAGAACGCGGCGGGGGCGCCCGCCTGAACGGTGCGCCCATACGCGTCAGCAGGGCACGTGCTCTCAACGATTGTTTACTTGCGACGGGCTTTCCCAGCCGGCGACGGCATCGTGACATCAACATTCACTTTTATTACCAGGCCGCAATGATGACACATGGAGTGCGCCGGGGTGGTTCTGCCGCTTTGGATTTGGCCTATACGGCGTGCGGCAGACTGGACGGATTTTGGGAATTTGGGCTTAATCCGTGGGATACGGCCGCAGGCAGTTTGCTCGTACATGAGGCTGGCGGAATGCTTTCCGGAATGAAAGGAGAGCCGCTTGATCTTCGTGGCGAGCACATCTTAGCGGATAATGGCGCCATCCACCAGGAGACTCTGGACCTGTTCGCGGAGATCTTTCAAGGCCGCTACCGTTTCGAGCTACCGTCTTTGTCCGCGGAGGCGTACGAGACGCAACGTGGCTGAGTTTCCTGCTGTTCCGCTGACCCTTGAAGGCTCGAGCGTTCTGCATCAGATGTTCCGCCTGCGCAGGACGGCTTGGCGCGGTCTCGACGACGCTAAACGGGCACGCATCCTGGAGGAAGCAATTAGTCTGCTAACTCCGATGGAAGAAGGATCTCAAACAGGGCACCCGAATCAGTCGGCCGTCTACTCGCAGATCGGGCACAAGGGCGATCTAATGCTATTGCATTTCCGGGATTCGCTCGAGGATCTTCACCGGGCAGAAATCTCGATCGCGCAAACACAATTTGCTGACTACCTCGAACCCGTTCATTCCTATTTGTCTGTCGTTGAGCTCGGACTGTATGAGTCTTCTTCGAAAACGTATGCACAGCTCGCCGAGCAGGGGTTAGAACCCCATTCCCCGGAATGGAATGCCGGTATTGCCGAAGTGATTCGCCGACAGACGGCCGCGATGGCGCCCCGCTTGTATCCACAGATTCCAGACTCGAAATATCTCTGCTTTTACCCGATGGACCGGAAGCGCGGCGAAGAGAAGAACTGGTATCAGGTTCCAATGCCCGAGCGTCAGCGCCTCATGCACGAACACGGACTGATCGGTCGCCGTTACGCGGAAAGCGTCAAGCAGATTATCACTGCGTCCATTGGCTTCGATGACTGGGAGTGGGGTGTTGACCTGTTCGCCGAGGACCCGCTCGTCTTTAAGAAACTAATTTATGAGATGAGATTCGACGAGGTTAGCGCAGTCTATGCTTTGTTCGGAACCTTCTACGTAGGTTGGCGCATACGGATTGCGAATTTACCGAAGCTTCTGGCTGGCGAGCTCACCTGAAACTGCCCGGATCCTTTTGGGGACCGTACGCCGTCCGCCCCTTATACCGCTACCAAATGTTCCGGGATAGCTAATGGTTTCAAACCCTGAATTGCCGTAATTTGGGGAGCGTCAGGGTGGCTGTTCATGATCGCCGCTTTCCTGGAGGAGGAAGAAATCGTGCTAGAGCAGGTATTGCACTGGAGTACGTTAGGTGTTGCGTTTGTACTAGGGTTGACGGTTCTGCTTAAGAAACGAGCCAGAAAAGAGCGCCGGTCGTGGGGTCAATGGATGATCCTGCTGCTCTATAAAGCCGTCCGACGCTTTTGGGCAATCGTGCGCGCTATCGATATGGGCTATCTCGAGTATCGCCGTGCGATCAAAGAAGCACCGTTCGAAATCGAGAACGAGAGATGCCTCGGCAAGCTGGTAAAAGCCTCAAGCGTTAAGACTTTCGGGCCGAAAGCGGCTTAGCAAATGTCGCCGCTTCTCGCGGTCGGAGAGTCCAGCGCCGTAAAAGCGGTGAAGAGTGGCTGAACGCTTGAGACTCATCACTCCGGCAACTCACTACTCCCCTATAGATGACGTACCGCTCCTTGTTTCGCGCCTTTTCGTCCGATTTGGCGATTGACCTCGGAACCGCGAACACGCTCGTCTTTGTGGCGGGTAAGGGGATTGTCGTCAACGAACCGTCTATGGTCGCAATAAACAGGAGCACAGGTGAAATTGTAGGCTGTGGAGCCGAAGCAAAGGAGATGCTAGGTCGGACTCCGACGAATATTGTGGCAATCAGGCCGCTACGGGACGGTGTGATCGCTGATTTCAAAATGGCAGAACGGATGTTGAACTATTTCATTCAAAAGGCACATAAGCGCAAAAGCCTCGTACATCCCCGGATTGTGGTTGGCGTGCCGAGTGAAACAACGGAGGTGGAAAAACGGGCCGTGCTGGACTCGGCTTACCGCGCCAAGGCCAGCGAGGTGTACCTGGTAGAGCAGGCGATGGTAGCAGCACTGGGCGCCGGACTTCCCGTAACCGAGCCTTGCGGCAACATGGTGGTGGATATCGGCGGAGGCACGACCGATATCGCAGTAATTTCACTATCCGGAATCGTTTACTCACGTTCCATACGCGTGGCGGGCAACCAGCTCGACGACGCAATCATGGAATACATAAAAAAGAAATACAATCTCTTGATCGGAGAGCGGACGGCCGAGAAAATCAAGATGGAGATCGGCTCGGCATACCCGCTTGAGACGCGTGTGACATTCGAAATGAAGGGCCGTGACCTGATTCAAGGACTGCCGAAAACGGTGACGATAAACGATGAGGAGATTCGCGAAGCAGTGTCGGATTGCGTAGCGTCAATAGTGGGCGCCGTGCGGGCAGCTCTCGAGCGTACACCACCCGAACTCAGTGGTGACATTGCGGAGCGCGGCATTATTCTGACAGGCGGCGGCTCGCTTCTGAAACGGCTCGATGAAAAGATTCGTGTTGAAACTGGCCTTCCGGTCTTGACCGCCGACGAACCACTTGCATCCGTGGTTCTAGGAACGGGCAAAATGCTAGCGGATTTCAAGCTGCTCCGCAAGATGGCAGTTAACTGACCAGATAGCCCCTTCTCGACCGTCATCAGCCTAACTTGACGCTGCGCCCCGGGGCAACGCGTGTCAACTACCAGCCGCCAACACGAGCGCTGATCGTGTCGTTTCAATCGGTTGAGATGGTACGCTTAGAGATCGAAAATGCGCACCGTCGACCTGATTCATCGCAAGCGGGATGGCGAGGAGCTTTCTGCCGAGGAGATCCAATACCTGGTAGATGGCTATACTCGGGGCGACATCCCGGATTATCAACTTTCCGCCTTTTTGATGGCGGTATATTTTTCGGGCATGTCTGACCGCGAAGTGAGCGCGCTAACCGAATCGATGACCAATTCGGGCTCACTTGTAGATCTCTCTTCCATTCCCGGCGTCAAGGTAGATAAGCATTCAACCGGCGGCGTTGGTGACAAAACCAGTCTCATAGCGTCCCCTTTGGCGGCAGCTGCAGGCGTAGTTGTGCCCATGATTGCCGGGCGCGGTCTTGGATATACAGGCGGCACGTTAGACAAATTGGAATCCATCCCGGGATTTCGGACGGATCTCTCGATTGAGGAATTCCTGCCGCTGCTCGCTGAGCACAAGCTTGCCTTCATAGGGCAGACTCCTGAAGTCGCGCCCGCGGACGGAAAGCTGTATGCAGTGCGCGACGCCACGGCAACGATGGAATCGATTCCCCTCATCGCTTCTTCTATCATGTCGAAGAAGCTGGCTGTGGGTCTGGATGCACTGGTGCTCGATGTGAAGGTGGGAGCCGGCGCGTTCATGAAGAAACAAGTCGACGCACGGCGCCTCGCTCAAATTATGGTTGGGATCGGACGACGGCTCGATAAGCGCGTCCAGGCTCTGATCACGGATATGAGCCAGCCGCTTGGGTACGCGATCGGCAATGCGCTTGAGGTAATGGAGGTTTCTCAGACTCTGCAGAATGCCGGCCCTGCGGATCTGACGCGCCTTTCGCTAGAACTGGCAGCTCGCATGATCTATCTGGGGAAGGTCGCTGACACCTTAGATGAAGCTCGCGAAATCGCTCAGGGTAGGTTGCTCGATGGCTCGGGATACCAAAAGTTTAAAGACGTTATTGCGGCACAAGGCGGCAACCCGCAGGTGCTGGATCGTTTCGACCTGCTTCCAAATGCCACGGGCGCACAGGAAATTACGACCAGCCGTGGTGGTTATATAAGTGCGATCGACGCAGAGCTGATCGGCCAGGCATCTTGCATGGTGGGTGCCGGACGCAACACGAAGGAAGATTCGATCGATCCAGCAGTCGGCGTGATTCTAGAAGTGAAAGTCGGGCACAAGATTGAAGCAGACAGCATCTTATGCCGGATTTATTATACGAGCGATGAGCATGTGGCGGAAGCGGCCGAATTGGTCGAAGACGCGTTCAGGATTTCGCAGCAGCCCGTCGAAGAACGCGATCTGATCCTGGAAGTTGTCAGCTAGTCCGAGGATCGATGGTAAGGCTCGCCGGACTTCTCGGTCTGCTTGCCATCATTTGTTGCGCTTATCTCTTCTCTACGCGGCGATCCGCCATTCAGAAACGGGTTCTCGTGTGGGGCATCGTGCTCCAGTTTGGGTTTGCGTTTCTTGTTCTAAAAACTAAAGTTGGCGAACTGTTTTACGGCATCAGCTTATTCGTAAATGCTGTCCTCAATTACACCGCGGCAGGATCGAGCTTCGTGTTTGGGGATAAGCTGGGCCTCAAGAACAATCAATTTGGAGTCGTTTTTGCCTTCCAAGTTTTACCGATTGTCATCTTCATTGCCTCCCTGTTCTCAATCCTTTATTACCTCGGGATCATGCAACTCTTCGTGAAGGGCATGGCGGTTGTAATGCAGCGCTTCATGGGTACTAGCGGCGCCGAATCTACGAGCGTGGCGGCCAGCATAGTCATGGGTCAAACGGAAGCGCCCCTAACGATAAGGCCATTTCTGGAAAGTTTAACCGAATCCGAGCTATTTACGGTGATGGTCAGCGGCATGGCGCATGTATCCGGGGCCGTGATGGGCGCCTATGTAGCAATCGCCGGTGTTTCCATCGCGCATCTGTTGACGGCCGTCGTCATGACTGCGCCTGCAACAGTGATGCTGGCAAAAATGTTCATTCCGGAAACAGGCAATCCTGTCACTGCTGGAACATTAAAGGTCGAGATTGAAAGACCGGGAGTGAATGTGATCGACGCCGCCGGTCGCGGTGCGGGCGATGGACTGCATCTCGCATTGAATATTGCAGGCATGCTGATTGCGTTTCTCGCATTGATTGCCATGATTAACGGCGGCCTCGGCTGGATGCATTCGCAGGTGAGATGGATACCGGAATCGCTCCAACACATTCTTGCGCTCGTATTTGCCCCGATCGCATGGATGCTAGGGGTGACCTGGAACGACTGCGCCACCATCGGCAAGCTATTGGGAACCCGGATGGTATTGAACGAGTTCGTCGCGTTTTTGGATTTGGCAAAGGTGAAACCGATGTTACAACCACGCTCCTTTGTGATAGCTACCTTCGCGTTATGCGGCTTCGCAAATCTAAGTTCAATCGCTATTCAGATAGGTGGTCTCGGTGCTCTTGCGCCGTCGCGCAAGTCAGATGTCGCACGGCTTGGCGTTAAGGCGATGATAGTCGGCACGCTGGCCAATCTCATGTCTGCGTGCATCGCGGGAATGTTGCTTTAACCCGCATGAGGTTGCCATAGGGCCAAACGATGCGCGACACGGTTCGGCTCATAGAATCGAAAACTTCTATCCGGCCCAAGATCGGCGTTGTGCTTGGAAGCGGATTAGGCGCATTCGCGAATTCGCTTGGACAGGCGACCCGGCTGCACTATAGCGAACTTCCCGGCTTTCCGATCGCTACTGCCGTCGGACACGCGGGCGAACTCGTGATCGGAACCCTTGGCGCAACCGGGCGAAGTACGGTGGATCTCGCGGTTATGTCAGGCCGCTTTCACTTATATGAAGGCTACACAGCGCAACAGGTGACAACCGGGATCCGGCTATTCCGCGAGCTCGGAATCGAGCGTGTAGTGCTGACGAATGCGGCAGGCGGGATCAATGCAGATTTCGCCAAAGGTGCACTCGTTTTGATCTCCGACCACATCAACCTTCAGGGGACAAATCCGCTTGTTGGGCCCAACCGCGGAGAGCTTGGCCCGAGGTTTCCTGATATGACTGAGGCATATTCGCTCAAAATACGGAAACTCGCTCGCGAGACCGCTGCCGAGCTGCATATCGCACTCTACGAAGGCGTCTATGCGGCTGTTCTGGGACCAAGCTTTGAAACTCCGGCGGAAATTCGCTTGTTGAAAGTGATTGGGGCGGATGTTGTCGGCATGTCCACGGTGGCTGAAACCATTGCTGCCAATCATATGGGCATGGAGGTGCTCTGTATCTCGTGCGTGACGAACCTGGCGGCTGGCCTCAGCGGCGAGAAATTAAGCCATAACGAAGCTCTAGAAACTGCCGATCGCATTTCTGGCACTTTCCTAAAACTGCTCCGAGCGCTTCTGCCGAAACTGCTGAAAGAATAATCAGACCCCAAGCCTGTATACACGAATCGCAGTGCCGCCAAGGATTGCGTCGCGCTCGGCATCGCTCAGTGCGGCGATTTGCTCGGAAACGAGATTGAACCAACCGCGATACGTAACCGCCACCAGGCAAACAGGCCAATCAGAACCGAACATAAGCCGCTGGGGCCCGAAGGCTTGTAGAACGGTATCGAAGTAGGGGGCCAGATCCTTCTTCGTCCAGGTTTTGTAGTCAGCTTCGGTCACCATTCCGGAGAGCTTACAGTAGACGTTGGGGCGCTCGGCCAAGCTGCACAGATTCTCTCGCCACGCCGAAACAACGTGATCGCGAATGCGCGGCTTTGCGATGTGATCGAGCACGAAAATCTGTTTCGGATGCCGATCGACGAATCGAATGGTTTGTGACAGGTGGCGCTCGAAAATGAGGATGTCATACGCTAGTCCGAACTCACGTAACGAATCGATGCCGTGGTTGAAGTCATCACGGAGCATATATTGATCGTCAGGCTCTGTCTGTAAAA
Source organism: Bryobacteraceae bacterium (assembly GCA_045807905.1). Taxonomy (GTDB): domain Bacteria; phylum Acidobacteriota; class Terriglobia; order Bryobacterales; family Bryobacteraceae; genus Bog-105. Next base: position 28,702 of record JBJMGM010000221.1, read on the forward strand.
CGTGCCGGACGGCCTTCAGGCGTCCTTGCCCCACAAGCGAGCCGATAATGTCCCTGACATCGGAAGCAACCAGCGGAACCCAGCCCACTACGCCTAGGATGAAGTCGCTTTGTGAAGCGAGGGCCAGCAGCCACTGCGTTTCCTCGAGCGTCTGCCTGGCCTGTACGGAGACCACACCAGCAATACCGCAACCGCGGAGCTCAGGGTCCAGGTGCTCTGGAAGAAAATCTCTTCGGATGGCAGCCATTGAGTCGCCAATCCATCCGTATTCCGCCGGGCTATAGGTCCAGAAATGATGATGAGCGTCGATCCGAATAGCCGGTGACCCGCTCTCAGCTGACATGCGCTGAGGATTCGCGATAAGCCACGACCCTTTGCTGCGAGCTGCCGAGCCCGTCAATGCCGAGTTCGACGACATCCCCATCTTTCAGATATTGCGGTGGGTTCAAGCCGAGACCAACTCCCCCAGGAGTCCCCGTTGAAATAATATCACCAGGCAACAGCGTCATGAATTGACTGAGATAAGAGACCAGCGTTGGAATGTTGAATATCAGATCTGATGTAGACGAGTTCTGCCGCATCGTGCCGTTCACTGTCAGCCACAAATTCAAGTTATGTGGGTCCGGGATCTCGTCTTTGGTAACGAAGATGGGTCCCAGGGGAGCGAAGGTATCGCAGCTCTTGCCTTTCGTCCACTGACCTCCGCGTTCCAATTGAAATGATCGCTCGCTGTAGTCGTTGTGCACGCAATAGCCGGCGACGTAGTCCATACCGTTGTTCTCGGTGACGTACGTGGCCTTCTTGCCAATGATGACCGCCAGTTCAACTTCCCAATCTGTTTTTTGGGAGCCCCTGGGCATTACGAGGGCGTCGTACGGACCGGCAAGAGATGATGTTGCTTTCAGAAAAACCACTGGCTCCTTCGGGGGATCCATGTTGCTCTCTGCAGCGTGGCGGGCATAGTTCAGACCAATGCAGATGATCTTCGACGGTCGCGCAATGCAAGGCCCAAGTCGAGCGGCGGGATCTACCTCCGGCCATTCGGTCTGGCGCGAGGCGAGGAGCGTTCTGAGCTTTTCAATTCCGTCTGAGGCGAACCACGCCTCGTCGTAATCGTCCACGGCACTGCTTACGTCAATTCGCTGGCCATTCGGCCGTAGTACGGCTGGCCGCTCTTTACCTTCAAATCCAAATCGAAACAGTTTCATGTGGGTAGCCAATCAATCTTATATCCTAGGACTCCGAATGCCGGTCGGGAAGGATCTACGATGACAAGAAACATGGAGGCTTATCGCCTGAATGGCAAGTTCGCTCTGGTAACGGGCGGGGCCAGCGGTATTGGCGAGGCGACGTGTCGCGAATTATGTTCCGCGGGTGCGCAAATAGTGATTGCGGACATCAACATAGATTCTGCCGCCGCTCTTGCACGCACTCTGGATGGCGCGCGAGCCGTGCAGATGGACGTAACAGACGCTGCATCTATAGCCGCAGCGTTCGCGCCACTGAAACAACTTGACATACTCGTCAACAATGCGGGGATTGGGCTTGTAGGCGACATCCTGCACACGGACGAGGACGAGTTCTCGAACGTTATGCGAGTGAACGTGCACTCGGTCTTTCTCGTAACGCGGGCTGCAGTACAGCTCTTACTTGCCAGCCGCGGGAGCATCGTAAATATAGGTTCTGTCGCGGGGCTCGTGGGCATAAAACATCGGTTCGCGTACTGTGCGAGTAAAGGAGCTGTGATCGCGATGACTCGACAGCTGGCGGTCGATTTTCCGAAGGAGCTGCGCGTCAACTGCATCGCTCCAGGCACAGTGCAAACGCCTTTTGTGGAAAACTATCTGGACAAGTATCATGCGCATGAAAAAGAAAAGGTGCGAGCCGAGCTAATTGCCCGTCAGCCTATCGGCAGGCTCGGAACTCCGGAAGATGTTGCGAACCTAGTCCGGTATCTCTGTTCTCAAGAGGCTGAATTTATTACGGGCGCTGTCCTGCCCATTGATGGCGGATGGACGGCTGCCTGAACAGGGGCGAACAGCCGACGATTGGATGGTGAAATGCCCGTCAGCATAACCAGCCTTGACGGCTTCGATATTCGGTTCCCGACCTCGCGGCAGCACATCGGCTCGGATGCGATGAACGCTGATCCGGATTACTCGGCCGCGTACTGCATTCTCCGCACAGGGAGCGGAATCGAAGGTCATGGACTGACGTTTACCATCGGACGGGGCAATGAGCTGTGTGTGGCCGCAATCCGAGCGCTCGCGCCGCTCGTTTTGGGAAGAACGCTCGAGTCTTTCACGGAAGACATGGGGGCGTTCTGGCGAATGCTCACGGGGGATAGCCAGCTCCGGTGGGTGGGGCCAGAGAAAGGTGTCATCCATCTCGCGACCGCGGCTATCGTCAACGCGGTGTGGGATCTCTGGGCGAAGGCGGAGAATAAGCCGCTATGGGAACTCGCGGCCTCGATGACGCGCGAGCAACTGGTCTCGTGTATCGATTTCCGCTACATAACCGACGCGCTCACACCTCGCGAAGCTCTAGACATTCTCGGCAGGAACGCATCCACCCGTGTGTCGCGCGAAGCCGAGATGCGGCGCTATGGCTATCCTGCATATACGACCTCGGCAGGATGGCTTGGATTTACTGATGCTCAGTTGCGTGAGCTCTGCCGTGAAGCGATCGCGCAAGGATGGACGCATTTCAAGATCAAAGTGGGCGCAGATCAGGAAGATGATCTCCGCAGATGCGCCATTATCCGCGAAGAGATCGGCTCACGTCCATTGATGATGGATGCAAACCAGCGCTGGGATGTGGACGAAGCGATCGCCAATATGAAGGCGTTAGCGAACTTTGAGCCATGGTGGATTGAAGAGCCTACCAGCCCTGACGACGTGCTCGGCCATGCGACGATTCGCAAGGCGATTGCTCCGATTCGCGTCGCGACGGGCGAGCACTGTCAAAACCGAGTGATGTTCAAGCAATTTTTCCAAGCCGGGGCGATCGATGTCTGTCAGATCGATAGCTGCCGCCTTGGTGGAGTTAACGAAGTTTTGAGCGTGCTCCTGATGGCGGCGAAATTCGGAATCCCAGTCTGCCCCCACGCAGGGGGCGTCGGCCTCTGCGAATACGTGCAGCATTTATCGCTGCTCGACTACATTTGCATATCCGGATCACTCGAGAACCGGCTCATCGAGTACGTCGATCATTTGCACGAACATTTTCTCGATCCGGTTCACATGAAGGACGGCCGCTACATGCCACCCTCGCGCCCCGGGTACAGCATCGAAATGAAGCCGGAATCTATTGACGCGTATCGATACCCGGACGGCAGGGCCTGGAAGTGAATCGGCGCTACCACCACTCGGAGCCGCGTTAGACGGATGCGGCCGCCCTGCCAAGTTCACGCGAGGTGCGAGTGAGAACGCCCAATTTGGCGCGGGTTATGTCCAATGGCACATGCCCGAAACCGCATTCACTCGTCAGGATAAGCCGCTCGGGCGGAAAGTATTCGAGTGCAGGCTGCACCCTTTCTCGAATTACTTCCGGTGTCTCGATGCCATCACTCCGCTGATCGATGACACCCAGGCCGAGGTCGCCTTTGAAGTCCCATAGCTTCCATAAGTCCATCAGGTTGTATCCGAGCGTGCAATGCTCAAGCAGAACTTCGTCAATGTGTGCTTTCCGAAACGCGCGAGCCAAGTCTGTGTATTTTGTGAAATAGACGCGCTTTCTCCGAGGATTCCCGCCACAGACGTGCAAGCCGATCCGAACCCCGTTGAGTGAATCTATCAACTCATTCAGAATGTCAACCGCCCACTCGCTCTGGTCGGGGGACTCAGTCCACGCGGGCTCGTCAAACTGAATGTGTTCGCACCCGGCAGCTATTACTTGTTTTAATTCCTGCCGCAACACCTCAGCGTAAGCACGACATAGCGCCTGCTCGTCAGGATACAAATCTGGCCTCTCGTTGACGCTGAACCTGGTCAGCATGTGGGGCCCAGTAACAGTTTGCTTCACAACCACACCCGCCGGAGCGGCTTCGCGCGCAATCTTCCAATTGTGAGCGAGATTGAATGTGGGATTGCTGAGGGTGCCTACTACGCGTGCACACTCGATAGCGAAACCAGCCGGTCCGAAAGATTGCCGCACCATGTTCTCCATAGAAACGCCATCCATACGCTTCTGGTAGAAGTAATACATGTTCTCGCGGTAGCTTTCGCCGTCGGTAACCGTTTCCAGGCCGAGTTCTACCTGCTGTTGCACAGCCCAGCGAATCAAGTCATCAATCTCAGCCTGCGTCACCGAGGGTCTTTTCATGGTGTCCGCGAGGACAGTTGGCCGCGGAAAACTTCCGACGACGGTGGCACGATAGCATTGCATCTGTTTCTCCTATGATGGCGTGAGCGGCGGCATCGAAGCTGCGATACGCGCTTCGTTAATGTGAGCCAAAACAGCTGCTCTTAAAGGTCGTGGCGTAAATTCAATCTCTTCTATGAGGCGGCTCCCGTCTAACTCATCAACCAGCGGCGTCGACGCCTTGCTTTCATCGAAACTGATCTGAGCTTCCGGTAACCAATAACGAACCAAATCTGCAAATTCACGAGCTGAGACGGAACACGCAGTGGAATTGTAAGCAAAATGGGAAAGCTTCGGTTTCAGAGCGAGGCGCACGAGTTGTTCGGCACAATCGTCCACATAGACCCAAGAATCGCGAGTTCCGGCGGGGAAAGGTAGGCTTACCGGTTCACCAATGGCAGGTAACGAGACAAACGTCTCAGCCCAAAGAAGTGAGCCTCTCTTCCGGCCATGCCCAAATACAATCGGAGGGCGCGCGCAGGCAATACTGACCCCATGCGTTTGGACGTATTTCTGCGCCATGAATTCATTTAAGATCTTCATCACGCCGTAGGTGAATACGTGATCCGCCGGCGAACAGCAGTCGACCTCCGTAACGGGGCGATCTCCATAGACTCGCTGAGACGCTCCGTAGACCGTCTCGCTGCTCGTGAATACCAGGCGCTGGAGGCCGTGCTTCAAAGCGCTTTCGAACATGTTTGCCATGCCCAGCACGTTCACGCGGACGCCTAGCGGCGGATCTGCTTCTACTTCGGCGCTCATTACGTACGCCAGATGTATGGCGTGTGTGATATCGGGATGCGTTTGAAAGATGCGTTGAATGTCGCGACATTCCGAGACATCACACTCGACGAACGTAGCGAGCCCATGACGTTCTGCATGTAGACGGCGCTGGACTGACGGATCAATACTCGAATCCGCCACCACCAACGGCACTCCTCGCGCGAGCAGATTTCGAGCAACGCGCCAACCGATGAAACCGGTACCACCAGTCACCAGGAATTTCATGGGAAGAAGTCTATTTCATTATCTGAGACGTCCAATTGCGCCCGGGAGAGTTTCGGAGCGCCCAAATCTCGGCTTTGAGTGACATCGGTGTACACTTCAGTCGATTGAGTAGTTCTTTGTATAACGTTCGCAGGAACGATTTTATAGCAGTCGCGATTATTGGGAATAATAGACACGTATCGGTATGAAGGCCATTCAGGTTCAAAGTCCCGGGAAAGTGCGGCTCGTTGATGTTCCGGTGCCGCATCCCAATCCCGAGCAAGTATTGCTACGTGTTCGAATGGTTGGGCTCTGTGGGACGGATCTCAGCACGTTTAGGGGCAGTAATCCGCTTGTGTCCTACCCAAGAATTCTTGGACACGAAATCGCCGCTACCGTCGAATCCCGTACTGTAGCAGGAGGCACGACCATTGAAGCGGGAACAAATGTGACGGTATCGCCGTACAAGAGTTGCGGTGCCTGCGCTGCATGCCGTCGCGCACGACCGAACGCCTGCCGCTTTAACGAGACCTTTGGTGTCCAGAGAGATGGGGCAATGACGGAACTTATCGTTGCTCCGCCCGAAAAGGTCTATCCGGCAGAGGGTTTACGGCTCGAGGATCTGGTTCTCGTAGAACCGCTTACGATTGGGTTCCATGCGGTGGCTCGCGGCCGCGTGTCAGCAGCGGATACAGTGGCTATCTTCGGGTGTGGCGGTGTTGGACTGGGTGCAATCGCCGGCGCTGCTCGTCGCGGCGCGAGAGTTATCGGCATCGATGTCGATGATGCGAAATTGTCGCTTGCGCAGGCCGCCGGCGCAGCCCACGCGATCCACTCGCAACGCGAACCGCTGCACGAACAATTGCAGAACCTGACCGGGGGACATGGCCCGGACGTGGTCATTGAAGCCATTGGGTTGCCTGCCACCTTTCGCTCAGCGGTTGAAGAGGTAGCGTTCACCGGCAGAGTTGTTTATATCGGATACGCAAAGGAGCCGGTCAGCTATGAAACACGGTTCTTTGTTCAGAAAGAATTGGACATCATCGGCTCGCGAAATGCAGCACCCGAAGACTTTCCGTCTGTTATAGCAATGCTCCAACAAGGTGCTTTCCCGGTCCAAAATGCGATCAGCAAGATTGTGCCATTCGCCGACGCGGGCGCAGCGCTGGAAGAATGGAGTGCGAACCCCACGAAATTCAGCAAGATTGTCATCCGGATCGATACATGATCGTGTCCGGCCGAAATAGAATGCTATCCGGGTGCATTTACTGCCACAGAGGATCGCATCTGCGATCCGACAAAAGCAAAATACGCGATAAATATATAACAACCCAACGGGATCAGCATGGCCATAGCCATGCTTTTTGTGCCTTCAAAAACCAGCCCCATCAGAGGTGTAAATACAGCACCTCCGATAATCGCCATAACGATGAAAGAGCCGCCTAATTTTGTGTTTGGGCCGAGACCTTTCAACCCGAGCGCAAAGATTGTAGGGAACATCAGCGACATAAAAAAACTCGTCAAGAATATCGCCCATAATCCCAGCCAGCCGGGAAAAAGTATGCCGATACAGACAAGTACGACGTTGGCGATGCTGTACACGCCCATAAGCAGTGCCGGTCGCACGAACTGCATAAGATAGGTGGCGGAAAAGCGCCCCACGGCAAAGGCTACCAAGGTGCCGCTGAGAAAATAACCCGCTATTTTTTCGGACTCATGAACGTAGTCCTGAACGTATTGAATGAAATAGCTCCAGGTGCCCACCTGCGCTCCTACATAGAAGAATTGCGCGAGCACTGCTTGAATGAAGTGCGGGTATTTCAATAGTTCTCTAAACGTCCCATGATCGCCAGTGCGCGCGGGCAGAGCTTCATCGGCAATTTTGGGAAATTTGGTCTTGATGATCAGGATGGCCCATAAGAAAACAACGCAGCCGAGAACCAGGTATGGCCTGATCACTCGTATGGTTTCTTGATGAAGGTAGGCATCGAATGTGTTAGCGGCCTTCATTGCCGCAGTTTGGCTTTGAGTCAATTCAATACCCGAGAAGATAAATGTGGTTCCGGCGAGCACGCCGACAATCGACCCCAGGGGGTTGAATGCTTGACAGAAATTAAGCCGTCGCGCCGAACCGCCGGGATCTCCCAATTGCGCAATAAACGGGCTCGCTCCGGTTTCGAGAAAGGCCAGTCCACTCGCGATGACGAACAGAGCAAACAGAAAGAAGCCATAATCTCGAACCGTTGCGGCGGGCCAAAAAAGAAGGGTGCCTGCAGCATACAGAAAAAGGCCTGCGACCAGTCCGGTCTTGTAGCCAAACTTTCGCATGATCAATGCGGCCGGGATTGAAAAACAGAAGTATCCGAGATAAAACGCAGATTGGACGAGTCCGGCCTGGAACCGTGAAATCTCGAAGGATTTCATGAACTGACGGATGAGGACGTCGTTCAGGTTGTTAGGAATACCCCATAGGAAGAATAATGCCGTCACCAGGACAAAGGGCGCGAAGTGTTCAGGAGAAAATATTCTGGTGTTCGCTTGCGGAGGATACTCGGGAACGGTTTCGGCTGCTTTGTTTACGTTGGCGTCCATCATTGTATGATCACCTCCGAGGATACATTTTGCCGATTGGTACGTTTGCGCGAGACCAGATGAAGCCACAAGGCCCTTATAAAGGAATCGTCCTACAAATGTTGGTCCTTTTAGGTGGGCTTCTATTGTTGCCCTACGTCGTGTTTGCGCAGGGTTACGAACGGGGATACGCGGATAAAGTGGAAAGCGCCGTTCAGGCAGTGGACACCGCGAACGCCCACGGCCGATATCAGCCCTCGTGGGAATCTCTCAAGCAATACAAAATTCCTGATTGGTATCAGGACGCGAAGTTTGGCATCTTCATTCATTGGGGCGTTTATTCAGTCCCGGCGTTCGAGAGCGAATGGTACCCGCGGAACATGTACATGGAAGGAACAGAATCGTTCAAGCATCATATCGAAACTTATGGCCCGCAATCGCAATTTGGTTATAAGGATTTCATTCCACTCTTCAAAGCTGAGAAATTCGATCCCGAGGCCTGGGCGGAATTGTTCCGCAAAGCCGGGGCCAAGTACGTAATCCCCGTTGCTGA
>JBJMGM010000222.1:0-29365 GCA_045807905.1 Bryobacteraceae bacterium
ACACGCCGTTTTTTAATGGCTACCGGCCGCAGTTTTATTTTCGGACGACGGACGTGACGGGGGTGGCGAAGCTGCCGGAAGGCATGGAGATGGTGATGCCTGGGGATAACGTATCGCTGGAGATCGAGCTGATTACGCCGGTTGCCATGGATAAAGGATTGCGGTTTGCCATTCGCGAAGGTGGCCGCACCGTAGGCGCTGGAACCGTTACCGAGATCGTCGCCTAGGATTCAGGGTATTTTGGAGAGACGCACAACTTATGCCGCGTGAAATCATCCAGTTCCAGTGCACTGAGTGCAAGAACCGGAACTACAGCAAGACGAAGAACAAGAGAACCACGACTGAGCGGCTGGAGTTGAAAAAATTCTGCCCTTACTGCCGGAAACATCAACCACACCGCGAGACGAAATAGCCGCCGTTAAATCGGTAGCCCGAAATTGATCCCGTAAATTTTCGGGTAACCGCGGCTTTGATAACCTGGAGATGAAACTCGAAAAAGGGGCATAGGTTTAACGGCTAGACCAGCGGTCTCCAAAACCGCGAGTGGGGGTTCGAATCCCTCTGCCCCTGCCAGATATGACTTGCTTTTTTGGCAGTGGAGAGAGCCCGAGCAGGTCGACTTCAGATTTGATTCTTTTATGGCAATGAACACAGTTGGATGGCCGCAGCAGGCGAAATCCTATATTGAGGACGTCCAAGCCGAGATGCAGCGAGTCACGTGGCCGAACTGGAAACAGGTTCGCGCTACGACTCTCGTGGTGATTGCGGCCGTTTTTCTCTTTGCAGCGTATTTCGCGGTCGTCGACGCTATAGTGAATGGCGTAATAAACCAAATCATTAAGTACTTTACGAAATAATCACGGCGATCGGATTAAATCTAACCAGGGCAGACGCATGGCAGATCAGAACTTTGACAACGAACACGCAGTGCACACCCTTCCGGAAGAGGAGGCGGAGCCGGAAGTTTCCGCCGATACCACAGACGTGGAAGAACCATCCACCGAAACGGATGACGATGTCGCAGCCGAGGAAATGGAATCAACCGATGATGGCATCCACGGTCTCGAGCACGAATCGGAACTAGAGAGCGCTGCGGAGAGCAGACCTCACGACGGTGCATCTCCCGAGGAAGCCGCCGGTCCTCCCAAGAACTGGTACATCATTCACGCCTATTCGGGTTTTGAGCAGAAAGTCGCTGAATCGTTGCGCTCGCGGGCCCAGGCTTTTGGGTTTGCCGGCCGGCTCGGCCAGATTCTCATTCCCACCGAGGAAGTTATCGAACTGCGGGGTGGGAAAAAAGTCATCAGCAAGCGGCTCCTTTATCCCGGGTACGTTTTGGTTGAGATGGAGATGGATGACGAGCTTTGGCACGCGGTGAAATCGACCCCTCGAGTCACAGGCTTTGTTGGTGGCGGGACGAAGCCCGTGCCTCTCACAGCCGACGAGGTGAATTCGGTGCTGTATCGCCAAGCGGCCAGCGCAGACCGTCCGCGTCCGAAGATGAGTTTCGAGAAGAACGAGACTGTGAAGATCATCGATGGGCCGTTCACGAATTTTTCGGGCAAGGTCGACGAAGTCAATACGGACCGCAATACGCTCCGGGTTATGGTCACCATCTTCGGTCGTTCCACTCCCGTTGAATTGGATTTTCTACAAGTCGAGAAGATATAGTCGGTTCGCTTGAACCTGGAAAATTTCATAGAGACATAGACGATGGCAAAAAGAGTTACAGCTGAAGTTAAATTGCAGATTCCGGCTGGCAAGGCTACGCCAGCTCCCCCCGTCGGAACGGCACTCGGTCCTCAGGGCGTCAACATCATGGAATTCTGCAAGGCGTTCAACGCGAAGACCTCGGCAAAGGACCAAGAAGGATTAATCATTCCGGTGGTTATCACAATCTACTCCGACCGTTCCTTCACATTCATCACGAAGACGCCGCCCGTTGCCATCCTCGTGAAGAGAGCTGTCAACTTGGCAAAAGGTTCGGCCGAACCGAATAAAACCAAGGTTGGAAAGATCACCCTGAAGCAGGTAGAAGAGATTGCCAAGATAAAAATGCCCGATCTGAATTGCTTTACAGTCGACGCCGCTGTTGAGCAAGTGAAGGGCGCCTGCCGCAGCATGGGCGTCGATGTAGTTTAGGTTTTCCCAGCGACTCGCTTGCCGCCGCAACAAAAATTGATTTGCAACTAGTGAACTCGATCCGTTACGCTTGATATCGCTGTCGGTACATTGACGCTCGTTCGCGAGCGGAGGTGTTCAAAAAGGGAATCTGGTGAGAATCCAGAGCTGCCCCGCAGCGGTAAACAGGAACGAACGCCCACCAGGCACTTTCTCCCTAGTGGAGAGGGGAAGCCGGGCCATTAGACAAGCAGTCCTAACCGATTGTTCCGCCTGTAAGTCCGAAGACCTGCCGCAGCCCGCGACCATTGGCGCGGAATTTATTTGCCGCCTCGAGGGAGGGCCGACAGTGTACTTTAGATTTCTTCGCTCAATTCTCCAGGGCATGGCCGCGTTTTTGCTAGCTGCGGTCTCCCTGTTCTCAGCTTTAGATCCGGCAGGTGTCACAGGCAACGTGATCGATCCGTCAGGCGCTGCAGTAAGTGGCGCATCCGTCAGCCTGCATCAGGTCGCAGGTGCTGCGCGGATAACAACGGCGTCAGACAACACGGGGCGTTTCTTATTTCGAGACATAGTGCCAAGTGACTATCTGATCGATGCTTCGGCTCCCGGGTTGACGATCACGAAGCCTGAGATCGTGAGTGTCGCCGCAGGTGAACGGAAGGACATCACAATTCAGTTAGCTGTATCAGCTCTGAAAAACGAAGTTAGCGTCACCGCGGCGAGTGAGCCGCAAGCGGCCGACCAAGTCTCGAAGGCGCTAGACGTCGTGAATGTAGATGATGCAGAACGACGGGGGCTGTTTTCGATGGCAGACGCGATACGATTCGTTCCCGGACTTCGCGTCAGTACTCGCGGCAGCCCCGGAACTCTAACAACTATTCAAACTCGCGGCTTACGGGCGACGGATACGGCAGTGCTAATTGACGGTTTCCGATTTCGTGATCCGACCAGCATCCAGGGCGATGCGAGCGCCTACGTTGGCGACCTGCTTTTAGTGGACGCATCGCGCATTGAGGTTCTGCGCGGATCGGGCTCCTCGCTTTACGGGACGAATTCGATGTCAGGGACCGTAAACATCATCACTGATTCGGGCGGTGGGCCAGCGCATGGCGATGTGGACGTGCAGGGCGGCGGATTGGGTTTGTTTCGCGGTCTTGCTCGCGTAGCCGGGGGGGCGCTGAATCATCGCCTCGCGTATTCGGTTGGCCTGTCGCATCTCAATGTCACTGAAGGCGTGGACGGTGTCGGTGCAGTACGCGATTGGACCGGTCAAACCGGCCTCAACCTTTCTATCACCCCTAACATACGCGTGGGCGTGAATGTATTCGCGAATACCGGGTATTTGCAGCAAAATGTTACGCCCTCGCCGACCGTCAACGCTCCTGCGATCGGAATTATTCCTGCGGTTCCGCTCACGACCGCGCAGATTCATCTCGCCGATACGAACTCGCCTTTCGACCCGGGAAACGCCACGTTCGTGCCGTCGCTCGGCGATCCGGATGCGGGGCGCTACTCGCATTTCATCAACTCTCTTTTCCGCTTTGAGCACGAGGTAAATTCTAGGTTTTCCTACCGTGTCGCTTACGGAATTCTGGCCGCGAACCGAGACTACACGGACGGGCCGGCAGGGCCCAACCTGCCCGAGTACAGCCAGCCGCTGTTCAACACCGCAGACCGATATGCCGCACGCATCGATACCGTCCAGGCGCGAGCGGACTACCTCTTCGGATCTCACCAGTTGCTGAGCGGCGGGTATGAGTTCGAACAAGAACATTATCTAAACCTGTCCACGAATCAGAACCCAGACCCCAGCCAACGCGCTTATTTCAGAACGGAAGCAAGGCAAAGGAGCAATGCCGTTTTCGCCCAGGATCAGGTTACTGGTTTGAGTGGACGGCTTCAGCTGCTGCTCTCGGGTCGGTTCACAAATGCAAATTTCGGGCGCCCTAGTCTCATTGGAGGTGCGTCCCCTTACGACAACTCGCCTCTGCCAGCGCCGCCCGATGCTTTCACAGGAGATGCTTCGCTGTCCTACTTTCTTCGATCGATAGCTACCAAGCTGCGAGCCCACGCCGGAAACAGCTTCCGCCTGCCATCTATTTACGAGCGCTTCGGCGGATACTTTTACGGTGGAACGTATTTCCCTTTTGGCGATCCGAGCCTTAGTCCAGAGCGCGCCATTTCGATGGACGTCGGCTTTGATCAGTACCTGTTTCATCGGGTTCTGAGAGTAAGTGGTACTTATTTCTATTCCCACTTACAACAGGTAATCGGTTATCTCGACTTTCCTCCCGGCTATGTCGATGCTTACGGGCGGACGGGGGGCTACTACAACACGGGCGGGGGAATGGCGCGTGGCGTCGAGATGAGCGGCGATTTCCATCCTTCACGCAAGACGACTGTATTCGCCTCCTACACCTACACGAATGCCCGGGATCGCACGTCGCAATACTACACAGGAACCGGCGTCGATCCTTTGCAATCGCCCCGCATTCTTCCCCATACCCTGACCGTAGTCGCGACACAGCAGTTTGGAAGCCACTTTGATGCAAGTGTGGATTTTGAAGCGGGTAGCAACTATCTTTACCCGCTTTATGGCCTCTCGCCATTTTCGAGCAACGCCTATCGGTTCGCGGGCCCTCGCCAACTCGGCCTTTCGGCCGGCTACTCAACCGGGTTAGGCGAGAAGGCATCGGCGCGCTTCTACGTCCGCATTTCGAATGCTCTGGATCAGGACTTCTATGAGGATGGTTTCCGAACCCCCCGTCGCTGGGCCGTGGCAGGAATTCACCTCAGTTTCTAATCGCGAGCAGGCAGACCTCCGGAAGCTCGGCTCTTTGCACGGTAAAGAACCTTGCCACAGGCTTCATGCGTACCGTATACTCGGCTTGAGCACACAGAGGGCTCGGACGGCCTTCCGCTTGTGAAATTCATATGGCATTTGCCCAACCCATCCGAGTTGATAAAGATCCGGTTCCAATTGACCGCCGGGCCGCGGACAATCTGCGCTTTATCCGCGACACTATGGAGCGCGCGGCTTCGTTTACCGCCGTACCGGGTTGGGGCGGAGTAGTAATCGGCTTCACTGCGCTATCTGCCGGCGCTGTTGCGTTCGGTCGGCCCTTGCGTGAGCAATTCTTGGTGTGGTTTTCGGAAGCGCTAATAGCCTTGATAATTGCCGGGCTGGCGCTCCGGATAAAATCCAAGCGGCTGGCGTTGTCTCTGCAATCCCGACCGGCGCGACGTGCTCTGTTGAGTTTTATGCCTCCGCTCCTTGCCGGCGCCATTCTCACAGCGGTCTTCTACCACCTGCAGATTTTCGGCGTGACTCCCGGCCTTTGGTTGCTCCTCTACGGAGCCGCTGTCGTGACAGGGGGTGCTTTTTCCGTGCGCATCGTGCCCGTGATGGGGTTGTGCTTTATGTTCGTAGGCGCGCTTGCGCTGCTTGCGCCGGCCACATGGGGAAACATGTTTTTGACATTGGGCTTTGGGGGGCTACATATCGCCTTCGGAGTCGTCATTGCAAGGAGGTATGGTGGCTAGATCAGCAATGGCGCGTGAAGCCGATGTGGCCGCTTCCAAAACGCGTTCAGCAAAGACCAGCAAAGCGAGCGACGAGCATGGGACCGTCGAAACCGCTCTTCCAAATCTGGACCGTATCATCCATGAACGGATGCGGCTCGGAATTGTGAGTGCTTTGGTAGTCAACGACTCGCTCACGTTCAATGAATTAAAGCGGCTGTTGCAAACGACAGACGGAAATTTGAGCGTTCACGCGAGACGGTTGGAAGAAGCAAAATATGTCGAATGCAGCAAGAGCTTTGAAGGTCGGATGCCGAAGACCGAATACCGTTTAACAGCGGCCGGGCGTAAAGCTTTCGAGCGATATCTGGACCATATGGAAGCTCTGATTCAATCGCTCCGCGAACACTAGCTTGACGCCTGTGCTATCCTAAAAAACGTTTCAGGCCAACATGGGAGGCCCAAGGTGGTGATTGCGCCCGCCCTAAGCCGTTTGAACCAGTCCAATTATGAGTCAAAAGCCCGGTAAGAAGTATGAATCCGCGGCGAAGCAGGTTGAACCTAAACCTTATCAGCTTGCCGACGCCGTAACTCTTGTTCAAAAGATCAAGTTCACCAAGTTTGACGAGACCGTCGAAGTGCATATGCGCCTGGGGGTCGATCCGAAACACGCCGATCAGATGGTGCGCGGCACGGTGGTGCTTCCGAACGGATTAGGCAAATCCAAAAAGGTTTTGGTGATTGCGTCGGGCGACAAACTTCGCGAAGCGCAAGACGCCGGTGCTGACTTTGTGGGCGGCGAGGACATGGTCAACAGGATCCAGACCGAAAACTGGACCGATTTCGATGCTGTCATTGCTACGCCGGACATGATGCGTTCGGTAGGACGCTTGGGCAAGATTCTCGGCCCGCGTGGGTTGATGCCGAACCCGAAAACGGGAACCGTGACCACCGACGTCAACAAGGCCATCCAGGAGATCAAGGCCGGTAAAGTCGAGTTTCGCGTGGATAAAACCGGCGTGATTCACGCGCCTGTGGGAAAGATCAGCTTTTCCAACGACAAGCTCCTGGAGAACACGAGCAGCTTAATCCAGGCCGTCATCAAAGCTAAGCCGTCGGCAGCCAAAGGTAAGTACGTGAAGAGCGCAACGCTGTGCTCGACGATGGGGCCGGGCGTCCAATTGGATGTGACGTCATTCAACGTGAAGACGGCCGCATAAGCCAAACCGGATTCAGACAAAGACTTAAGAGCAGCGCTAAATGAAGGATAAAGAGCAGAAAAAGAAAGATCTGGAACACCTAAAGAAGGCGCTCGAACAAAATAAGAACATTTTTGTGGCGAGCTACGAAAAGTTGCGGGTGAGCCAGGATTTCGCGCTTCGGAAGACCATTCGCGATGCGGGTGGAAACTACCGTGTCGTAAAGAACAATTTGGCATCTAAGGCGGCCGAGGGCACGCCGGCCAATGAGTTGCTCGGCGACTTAAAAGGCATGACATCGCTGGCCTTCACTTCAAACGATCCCGTTGCGCTGGCCAAAGCCCTGGCAAAATACGCCAAAGATAACGCGGCGTTTACATTCAAGGCCGGGATGGTGGAAGGCCGCGTGGTCGATGTCAAAGCGATCAGCGATCTCGCCACGATGCCTCCTAAAGAAGAGATCTATGCAAAGCTTCTTTACCTGGTCAATGCCGCCGCGACCCGACTGGTCACCGCAATGAACGGTGCGGGACGCAACTTGGCGGTAGTCTTGGACCAGGCAGGGAAAGAGAACAAGTTTAAACAGTAGGAGTTTAGGGAAAGAGAAATGGCGGATATCAACGCAATATCAGAACAGATTCAAGGATTGACGCTGCTCGAGGCCTCTCAGTTGGTCAAGTTGCTCGAAGAGAAGCTTGGTGTGTCGGCAGCTGCAGCTTCGGTGGCCGTAGCGGCTCCCGGAACGGGCGCTGCGGCTGCGGCCCCGGCCGCTGAAGAAAAGACCGAGTTCAGCGTGGTACTCACTGCTGCCGGCGCGAACAAGATCAATGTAATCAAAGCCGTCCGCGAAGTCACCAGTCTCGGCCTGAAAGAGGCCAAGGACCTGGTAGATAGCGCACCGAAGCCGATCAAAGAAGGCGTTAATAAGGATGAAGCGGAGGCGATTCGAAAGAAATTCGTCGATGCCGGCGCAACTGTGGAAGTAAAGTAGGCAGGATCAGCAGTTCAGGTCTTCTACCGCCCGGCAGTTTGGGTCGTATAGACCAGGTGTTGTATAGTGTAGTAAGCCGTGCGGCCATAGGTTGACGCCGTCGGCCAGACTTGGTTATCCTGAGATTGACGTCAAACTGGGGCGGTCCAGCATCGGATTTGTGGTTTCAGTTTGTTAAATAGTACTCCCGCATGCCTATCGGGGTGTGACGGGAGCTTTGGCATGTCCGAATTTACCCTCTTGTCTCTATCCACTTTTCATAATTTCGAGGAATTGTTGCGCTGTACTCAGTACTTACCTAGTCGTTATCGTCACCGACGATCTTTCTCATCAGTTTTTCTCCCCGCGCGGCCATTTTTCGCAAGCGCCGCGCAAGCGTTTGCAGGTGGACCGCTTGGTTCACCGCGGATGGCCCTAGCCGCATAGATCGCGCGGTTCGGCTTCGTATTTGCGAATTGCTAAATGTCGTCATTGTGCCACCGGTTTCCAAAAGGACAAGCTTAGATGCCCAGTGTTTCAAATGGTTTTCTCCGCGAGAGAGTTGATTTTTCGAAGATCAAAACTTCAATACCCATTCCTAATCTGATTGAGGTGCAGAAGCGCTCGTATGAGCGGTTTCTGCAAATGGACCTGCTTCCCAAGGAGCGTGAAGACGCTGGCTTGCAAAGCGTGTTCAGCTCTGTTTTTCCAATTTCCGATTTTCGAGGGCTGAGCCAACTCGAATTCGTCGACTACTCTATCGGCAATTGGGAGTGCAAGTGCGGCAACCTTAAAGGTCTGCATCACCTGCGTACCATCTGCCGTAATCCGAATTGTGGCGCCGAGATCCGCACGGATCCGTTCCATGCCGGCGATGTCCTCTGCCACAAGTGCGGCACGTTTAATAAGAATATTGTTACGTTCTGCAATCGTTGCGGCGATCCCGTCGCCTTGCAGTTGAAGTACGACGTCGCCGAGTGCGAAGAGCGGGGCATGACATATGCGGCCCCGTTGAAGGTCACGATCCGGCTAACCGTTTACGACAAGGATGCCGAGACCGGGAACAAGACCGTTCGGGACATCAAGGAGCAGGAGGTCTTCTTCGGGGAAATTCCGCTGATGACCGAGAACGGCACGTTCATCATCAACGGAACTGAACGCGTCATTGTGTCGCAGCTCCATCGTTCGCCGGGAGTGTTTTTCGAACGCGTTCAAGCGCAAGGCTACTTCCTCGGCAAGATCATTCCCTACCGCGGAAGTTGGGTTGAGTTCGAATACGACAACAAGAACCTGCTCTATGTTCGGATTGACCGTAAGCGGAAGTTCTACGGGACGGTCTTCCTACGGGCTTTGGGCCTCAAGACGGACGCCGATATCATCCGTGCGTTCTACAAGCTCTCCACCATCTCGCTGAAGAACAAGAAGCTGCTATGGGGCGTGAACGAGAGTCTCATCGGCATGAAACTATCCCACGCCATCACGGCGAAGGGCGGCGATGCAGTGGTCCCGCAAGGCCGGAAGATTACCAATTCCCTTTTCCGCGAGATTCAGAAGGCGAAGATCGAGCAGGTGGAAGTAGCCTCGAACGATCTCGAGGGCGCTTATGTCGCTGCCGATGTGATCGACATGTCTACCGGCGAAGTGCTCATCGAAGCCAATCACGAGTTGACCTCCACTGCAATCGCCAAGATTGTCGATGCCGGCATTCAGAATTTCGAACTATTCTTCCCGGATCGTGACGATGCGGGTAATGTCATTTCCGCGACCCTGCGCAAGGACGGTGTTAAGAGCCAGAACGACGCGCTGCTCGAAATCTACCGCAAGCTTCGTCCCGGAGATCCGCCAACTCTGGATACGGCGACCCAACTATTCCAGGGCATGTTCTTCGACCCACGCAAGTACGATTTCTCCCGCGTGGGACGCATGAAGTTCAACATCAAGCTGCACGAACACGCCGACGCAACGCCGCTCGATAAGCGGACACTCGATCAGAAAGATTTCATCGACACTATTCTTTACCTGTTGCGCCTCCGCAAAGGGTTGGGCGCAGTGGACGATATCGACCATTTGGGCAATCGCCGCGTCCGTGCGGTCGGTGAGCTGCTCGAAAATCAGTTCCGAATCGGCCTCGTGCGCATGGAGCGCGCCATCAAAGAAAAGATGTCCGTGTACCAGGAAATGTCGACGGCAATGCCGCACGACCTGGTGAATGCCAAGCCTGTGATGGCCGCAATCCGCGAGTTTTTCGGCTCGAGTCAGCTTTCGCAATTCATGGATCAGACCAATCCGCTATCGGAGATCACGCATAAACGGCGGCTGTCTGCACTTGGCCCGGGCGGTTTGTCCCGCGAGCGCGCGGGGTTTGAGGTGCGCGACGTCCATCCGACGCACTACGGCCGGATCTGCCCGATTGAGACCCCTGAAGGTCCAAATATCGGCTTGATTTCCTCTCTTTCCTGCTTTGCGCGTATCAACGAATACGGCTTCATTGAGAGTCCATATCGGCGTGTGAAAAACGGAAGCCTGGTTGATGAGGTGAGAATGCTCAATCCGGGCGGCACCGATTTGAAAGTTGGCGACGTAGTGTCGCGCGCGGAAGTCGAGAAAGCGAATACAGCAATCTCAGGCAAAAAGCAGCAGGCTGAATATGAGGCCCATTGCGATTACCTGTCGGCTTGGGAAGAAGACAAGTACATCATTGCCCAGGCGAACGTCGCGATCGACGATAAGGGCCGCATCGTTGACGATCTTGTAAACGCGCGCCAGGCCGGTAATTTCGTGCTCAAGCACCGCGATGAGATCGAGTACATGGACGTCAGTCCGAAACAGCTCGTGTCTGTGGCCGCCAGTCTCATTCCGTTTCTTGAAAACGACGATGCGAACCGCGCTCTCATGGGATCGAACATGCAGCGCCAGGCTGTGCCTCTGCTGCGTGCGGAAGCTCCTTACGTGGGCACCGGTATGGAGCGTGTCACTGCCCGCGATTCGGGCGCGGTTGTAATCTGCAAGCGCGCGGGCGTCGTTGATTCAGTCGATAGTGAGCGCATCATTGTTCGAGTTGAAGGTAGCGCGCACGAAGGTCAGATGTCTCGTGAAGTGGGCGCCGATATTTATCAGCTCACAAAATTCAAGCGTTCGAATCAGAATACCTGTATCAGCCAAAAGCCGATCGTGTATCAAGGGCAAAGAGTTAAAAAAGGCGATGTTCTCGCTGATGGCCCCTGCACTGAGGCGGGCGAGCTGGCTCTGGGCCGCAACGTTGTGGTTGCGTTCATGCCGTGGCGTGGATACAACTTTGAAGACGCCATCGTGGTCAGTGAAAAGCTGGTCAAAGATGACTACTACACTTCGATTCACATTGAAGAGTTTGAAATTGAAGGGCGCGACACCAAGCTCGGACCTGAGGAAATCACTCGCGACATTCCAAACATTGCCGAATCGTTCCTCCGGAATCTCGATGACAGCGGCATCATTCGCATAGGCGCGACGGTGAAGCCCGGCGACATCCTGGTGGGCAAAGTGACACCGAAAGGTGAAACACAGCTCACTCCTGAGGAAAAGCTGTTGCGCGCCATCTTCGGCGAAAAGGCCGGAGATGTCAAAGACGCATCGCTCTACTGCCCGCCCGGCATTGAGGGCACTATTGTGGACTGCAAGGTGTTCTCGCGCAAAGGCGCTGAGTTGGACGAGCGCTCTAAGCAAATTCTGCAGATGCAGGAAGAGCGTCTGCACCGCAACTTGGAGGATGAAAAGCGCATTTTGAGTGACGAGCGCGCCAAGCGTCTCGAGGAGTTGCTGAAAGGCAAGGAGCTGACGGCCGATCTGCACGACGAGAAGACCAACAAGAAGCTTCTCTCGAAAGAAGCTCCGCTCACCCGGGATTTGCTCGAAAAGCTTCGGGCGCGTGATCTGAAGCGCATGAGGCTTGCGACGAAAGACGTTCGGCTCAACGAGCAGATCGACGAGATCGAAGAAATGACTTCGCGTCAGATCGCGGTGCTCGAAAAGATCACCGAAGAAAGGATCGCGAAGCTCCGCAAGGGCGATGAACTGCCTCCGGGCGTAATCAAGCTGGTCAAAGTCTACATAGCCATGAAGCGTAAGCTCTCGGTTGGTGACAAGATGGCCGGACGCCACGGGAACAAGGGTGTCATCGCGCGCATCGTGCCCGAAGAAGATATGCCTTACCTGCCGGACGGCACGCCGGTTGAGATCGTTTTGAATCCGCTGGGCGTTCCGTCACGTATGAACGTCGGTCAAATTCTTGAAACTCACCTGGGGTGGGCGGCGGCGAAGCTGGGACTCCACTTCGCAACGCCGGTGTTCGACGGCGCGGCGGAAAAAGACATCAAGACGCGGCTAACTGAAGCGGGGCTGCCCACATCGGGCAAAGTGCAGCTTTGGGACGGGCTGACCGGTCAGGCATTTGAACAGCCTGTCACGGTCGGCTACATCTATATGTTGAAGCTGAGCCACCTTGTGGACGACAAGATTCACGCGCGTTCCATCGGGCCGTATTCGCTGATTACGCAACAGCCACTCGGCGGGAAAGCGCAATTCGGCGGCCAGCGCTTCGGCGAAATGGAAGTTTGGGCGCTCGAAGCTTACGGTGCAGCTTACATCCTTCAGGAGTTGCTCACCGCGAAATCCGACGATGTTTATGGGCGCGCGAAAATTTACGAAGCCATAGTAAAGGGTGAAGCAGCGGCTGAACCCGGCGTGCCTGAATCATTTAACGTGCTGATTCGTGAATTGCAGAGCTTGTGTCTCGACGTAGAACTGATGAAGAAGCCGCGCGAGATGCAGGACCTGGCGCTCGCTGCGGATTAGCGGAAGATAGTGCGAACAGGGCGTCAACAGTGGCGCCGGCGCTCGGTTCGCAGCTTTGTAGTAACGGGCCACAACGCACCTGAGTTAGCGCCGGGTGCGTGATTGGGAAAGTAGAAAGGTATTTCAAGGACAATTCATGTATCGTTCCTCTCCGTACGATAGAGCCAATCTAATCGCCGACTTTGATTCGATTCGAATCAGTCTCGCCTCTCCGGAGAAGATCCGGAGCTGGTCGCATGGTGAAGTTACCAAGCCGGAGACCATAAATTACCGAACGTTCAAACCCGAGCGCGATGGCCTTTTCTGCGCCCGTATTTTTGGACCTGTTGCTGACTGGGAATGTCTCTGCGGCAAGTACAAGCGCATGAAGCATCGCGGGGTCATCTGCGATAAATGCGGCGTTGAAGTGACTCTCTCCCGGGTGCGCCGTGAGCGCCTCGGTCATATCGAGCTGGCCAGTGCCTCCTCGCATGTATGGTTCTTCAAGGGCCTGCCGAGCCGCATTGGCTATCTGCTCGACATAACGCTCCGCGAGCTCGAGCGTGTGCTGTACTACGAAGCGTTCGTCATCATCGATCCGGGTGAAGCCACCGGCCTTAACATGGGCGAGGTCATCAGTGATGAGCGGAAGCGTCAACTTGATCAGGAATTCCCCGGCAAGTTCGTCGCGATGATGGGTGCCGAGGGAGTGAAAGAGCTGCTCAAGCGGATCGATATCGAAGCACTCAGCCTCGAGATTCGCGAGAAGATGAAGACCGAAACTTCAGCTCAGAAGAAGTTGAAGTACGCCAAACGCCTTCGGGTCGTTGAAAGCTTCCGCAAATCCGGCAATAAGCCGGAGTGGATGATCCTCGACGTCATCCCGGTCATTCCGCCCGAGCTGCGGCCGCTGGTGCCGCTCGATGGGGGCCGCTTCGCAACTTCTGATCTTAACGATCTCTATCGCCGCGTCATCAACCGCAACAACCGCCTGAAGAAACTGATGGAGCTGCACGCTCCCGACGTCATCGTTCGCAACGAAAAGCGCATGCTGCAAGAAGCTGTCGATGCGTTGTTCGATAACGGCCGTCGCGGACGCGTATTACGGGGTGCGAACAATCGTCCTCTTAAATCGCTCTCCGACACGCTCAAAGGGAAACAGGGCCGGTTCCGTCAGAACCTGCTCGGCAAACGCGTCGATTATTCTGGTCGCTCAGTCATCGTGGTCGGCCCGGAGTTGAAGCTCCATCAATGCGGGCTGCCAAAAAAGATGGCTCTCGAGCTCTTTAAGCCGTTCATTTATCACCGGCTCGAGCAGCGCGGTCACTGCACCACTATTAAGCAGGCCAAAGAACTCGTCGAGCAACAGGATCCGGTCGTGTGGGACATCCTTGAAGAAGTCATTAAGGATCACCCCATCCTGCTGAATCGCGCTCCGACATTGCACCGCCTTGGAATCCAAGCCTTCGAGCCAGTGCTCGTGGAAGGTAAGGCGATCAAGCTGCACCCGCTGACTTGTACCGCCTTCAACGCCGATTTCGACGGCGATCAGATGGCTGTCCACATCCCGCTTTCACCCGAAGCGCAGATCGAGGCCTCTACTTTGATGCTCGCATCGAACAACATTCTGTCGCCGGCACACGGGGCGCCGATTGCCATTCCCACACAGGATATGGTTTTGGGCCTTTACTATCTGACTAAGATGCGTCCGAATTCGAAGGGCTCCGGCCGCACGTTTGCATCCATTGACGACGTGCTGATCGCGCTCGAGATGGGCGAAGTCGAAACTCTCACCGCCATCAAATTAAGGCACACCGGCAAGGTTATCGACCTGACCAAAGCCTTCGACAATCAGAACATCCTTCATACCGAGCCCATTGAGTTCAACAAGCAATACATGGACACGACAGTTGGGCGCGTAATCTTGAACGACGTTCTTCCGAAGGAGATGCCGTTCATCAACGGTCTCCTAAAGAAGAAAGGTGACGCTCAGCTCGTTCAGTATTGCTACCTGAAGTTCGGTCTTCAAACCACCGTGCAGATGCTCGATGAAGTCAAGAAACTTGGCTTCCTCTACGCGACACGTGCCGGTATTTCGATCGGTATCGATGACATGGTCGTTCCGGAAGACAAGGGCAACTTGGTTCGCGAGGCTGAGCGGCAAGTGATCGAAGTTCAGCAGCAATATCAAGAAGGCGCCATTACGCAATCCGAGCGCTACAACAAAATTATTGAAATCTGGTCGAAAGTCACCGAAGCGGTTTCCGACAAGATGTTCAAGAACATGGAGGAAGACGACCGTACTGGCCGCAACCTCAACCCGATTTACATCATGGCTGATTCGGGCGCTCGCGGCTCGAAGCAACAGATTCGCCAGCTCTCCGGTATGCGCGGTCTGATGGCGAAGCCCTCGGGCGAAATCATCGAAACACCAATTACGGCCAATTTCCGGGAAGGCCTCAATGTGTTGCAGTACTTCATTTCCACGCACGGCGCGCGTAAAGGTCTTGCCGATACCGCTCTCAAAACTGCGGACTCCGGGTATCTCACGCGGCGGCTTTGCGATGTCGCCCAAGATGTCATCATCACCGAAGATGATTGCGGCACGAGCGACGGCATCTATGTTGAGCCCATCATCGAATCGGGCGAAATCATCGAGCCGTTACGCGACCGCATTGTGGGCCGTGTGGCTCTCGAAGATCAGCGCGATTACGAAAACAACGTGATCGTCGGCGTAAATGAGGAGATCACGGAGGAGCTAGCCAGCGCAATCCAGGCTGCCGGTATTGAACGCGTGAAGATTCGTTCCGTGTTGACGTGCGAATCCAGACGCGGTGTGTGCCGTCTCTGCTACGGCCGCAATCTCGCAACCGGCCGCATGGTCGAGCGGGGCGAAGCCGTCGGCATCATCTCGGCTCAATCAATCGGTGAGCCTGGCACCCAGCTCACGATGCGTACGTTCCACATCGGTGGGGCGGCAACTCGTATCAGCGAACAATCAACACAAGACGCGAAGAGTGACGGTTTCATCAAATTCAATAACGTGAACACCGTCCGTAATAAGAAGGGCGAGTTGATTGCGATGAATCGCAATGGCATTCTAATCATCGTCGATGAGAAGAATCGCGAGCGCGAACGCTATCCCGTCGTGTATGGTGCTAAGATCAACGTCGAAAATGGCGCTCCGGTCAAGGCCAACCAGATCTTGCTCGAGTGGGATCCGTATACATTCTCCATTCTGACGGAGATCAGCGGCACAATTCACTTCAAAGATCTGATTGACGGTGTCACTACGCAAGAGCAGGTCGATGAAATCACAGGCAACATGCAGGTGGTTGTCACCGAATCTTCGGATGAGAAACGCTTTCCGACTATTGTGATTCGCCCTCAAGGCGGTACTCGCTCGGAGGAAAAGCGGTATCTAATGCCGACTCACGCCCACCTGATGGTATCGGACGGCGAAGAGGTGCACGCTGGCGACGTGCTCGCGAAGATTCCACGCGCCACTACCAAAACGAAGGACATCACGGGTGGCCTGCCGCGAGTTGTCGAGTTGTTTGAAGCTCGTAAGCCTCGTGAAACCGCTGTGATCGCGGAAATCAACGGAGTCGTTAAGTACGGCGAAGTCAGCAAGGGTATGCGTAAACTTTATATCGTTGGTGACGACGGCGTGCAGAAGGAATACTCGATTCCGCGCGGCGTACATATCAACGTCCAGGAGAGCGAACGCGTGCGCTCGGGTGATCCTTTAATGGATGGCCCGCGCAATCCGCACGACATCCTGGCCGTGCTCGGCGAGAAGGAGCTGCAGAAATACCTGGTGAACGAAATCCAGGAAGTCTATCGGTTGCAGGGTGTGAACATCAACGACAAGCACCTTGAAGTGATCTCGCGTCAGATGATGCGCTGGATCAGAATTGAGGATATCGGAGATACCGAATTCCTGCCCGAAGAAGTGGTGGACAAATTCAAGTTCCGCGAAGAGAACAATCGTGTCATTGAGGCCGGCCAACGCCCTGCTACGGGCAAACCAATCCTCCTCGGTATCACGAAAGCTTCGCTCTCGACCGACTCGTTCATCTCAGCCGCGAGCTTCCAGGAGACCACGCGCGTGCTTACCGAAGCCGCCATCAACGGCAAGGTGGATTATCTGCGAGGCCTCAAAGAAAACGTCATCATGGGCCGTTTGATACCTGCCGGAACGGGCATGGAGTACTACCGGCGCGTGAAAATCGCGGGCGAGGACGTCGTGGAAGAAGAACCCATGCCGGAGCAAGAGCTCTCGCTGGGGGAGAGTTTGCAGGAGTACGGCGACGAGACTCGCGGCGTCTACGCTGGCGGCCTTTCCGAGGATCTCGGCGAGGATGCGCTAGCCGCCGAAGAGATTTAGCGCAGAACAAAGATAACGTAAGATCTAGCGGGGCGGCAGTTATGGCCGCCCTTTTCTTTTGCCTCCCCGGTTCACTCCAAATGGAGTATTATCGGACCGGGAGCGGCCATGTCTCGGGCCGGCTGGCGACAACATAGCAGCCCATGATCCCGGTCGTGGTTGGTCTTCGCGACAGCCATGAACGTGGGAGGTGTGAAATGGCTCTTGACCGACTAGAAGTTCGGATCTCGATCACCAAGGTTCTGATAGCCCTGATCGTCATCATTGTGCCCCTAAGCATTGTCGGTTTCATCCTGACGGCGCGCAGCGACAAGGCTCTGGATACGGCTATCGGAAACGATTTCAAGACCATTGCTGACACGTACAGCAACGAAGTCTCGCAATTCATTCGCGATCGTGTGGTGGATGTGAATATCATCGCCGCCGATCCCGCGCTTATCGATGCGGTCTCTGCTGCCGATCGTAACGCCGCCACTCAGCCTGGAGCAGCAGCTTCAGGGCAAGGTCGCACAAACAAGGCCGCAAAGGCGGGTGTCGCGGCAGTTGCGGCCAGAGGCGGGGTCACGTCGAACGCCTCGGAACTGCTCCGCCGCCGCAGAGAGATGGACCCGCGTTTTCTGGGCGTTTTGGCAACCGACCAGAACGGTGCAGTTGTGGCGCCGAGTCAAAAGCAGGCCAGGCAGTCGTTGGCTCAGGAACCCGACTGGCAGGCCGCGTACGCCGACGGCAAGGGCGCAGTCAAAATCGGCGGCATATTGTTCGACGAATTTACTAGGTCGTACTACGTTTATATGAACGTGCCAATCTTCGATCCGGCTTCGAGTCGCTGCATCGGAGTTTTGGCTGCGGCCGTGAATATTTCAAGCGTGCTGTCGCGCTTCCAACAGGCCCAAATCGCGAATGGCGCCCGTGCCCAGCTGGTCAGCGACGATGGATCCATCGTGAGCGCGCCCAATGCTGACGTTTTTGCGCATCTGAAATCGCAAGAGTTTGATGCCGTTCGCGAATCTCTCGGCTCGGTGCAAGGCCGCCAGACCGGATCGCTCACGACGTCTCTCGGTTCCGGGCAGCATATCATCGGTTTTGCCGA
Source organism: Bryobacteraceae bacterium (assembly GCA_045807905.1). Lineage (GTDB taxonomy): Bacteria > Acidobacteriota > Terriglobia > Bryobacterales > Bryobacteraceae > Bog-105. The sequence goes on from JBJMGM010000222.1 coordinate 18,105, forward strand.
TACCGGTCTGAAGCAACATTACGACAATCTCGGCTGGATCGTTATCGTAAGTCAGGAGGAGCATCAGGTGGCAGCGCCGATTCGCCAACTCGGACACTTTGCCCTGCTGATGGTCATACTCGGCTTGCTGATGGTTACTCTACTTTGCGTGTACTACTACTTGCACCGCACCCAAAAGTTTTCTGAAATTGCAGGGATGCTCCCCTCTCAGCAGGAGCGGACGAGAGCCGTGCCTATGTAGGGTCGAGTGGTGAGCCCTCGCTCGCGTGACCGCACGACGATGAAGTGTCGTGTTCCCTCGACCTGCTGCATCATATACTCAGCGATAAGCTGATGGACACCCAACGCTATAAACAACGGCTGCTCGCCCGAGAGCGGGAACTGATTGACGATATCGCGCGGTTTGAGAGCGAAGCCCGCGAATCCCGTGCCGCCGAAGTGGAAGATCCAATCGACGTGGTGACGTCGTCTGAAAGCAAGGCTGCCAGTTTTCAGGAGAGCACCATCGCCGCGGAAACACTGAAGCAGGTACGCGACGCCTTACGACGGATTGATGACGGCAGTTACGGCAAGTGTATCGACTGTGATCGCCCGATTGAGCCCGCGCGCCTCGAAGCGGTTCCCTGGACGCCGTATTGCCTTAATGATCAGCAGAAGCACGACAAACGAGCATCCCTAGAATCCCGTTGAGCGCTTTGAGAGTGCGTTCTCTGCCGTCTGCGCTACGTTGAACGTGTGAGTTCGAAAATCGCAGTCACGCCTGAGCAGCAGCCCGCGGCTTCGCATTCCCCATGGCAGAGATGGCTACGTGGCACGGAACGGGCCGGCACAACGGGCGCACACGACCACACCACCCACCCTTGGTATCTGGTCATCTGGCTTACGGGCGTTGACTATTTCTCTACTCTCGGCTATCAGCCTGGCATTGCGTTACTCGCAGCAGGGGTGATTTCTCCTATTGCCACGGCGGTGCTCGTTGCTGTCACTCTCGCCTGTGCGCTCCCCATCTATTCGCAAGTTGCCGCGCGATCATACGTTGGCCAGGGTTCGATTGCCATGCTCGACAGTCTTCTTCCGGGCTGGTCGGGGCGTCTGCTGGTGCTCGTTTTGCTCGGTTTTGCCGCTACCGACTTTGTCATAACGATGACACTGTCCGCAGCCGATGCTGCCACTCACGCGACGGAAAATCCGTATCTACATCCCTTTCTTCATGACGCAAGAATTACCGTCACACTGGTTTTGCTGGCCCTTTTGGCGCTGGTCTTCCTCAAGGGATTCAAAGAAGCAATCCATCTGGCTACGGTCGTTTGCGTTCCTTACTTATTGCTGAACGTTATCGTGTTGCTGCGAGTTGGATTCGTAATCTTATCGCATCCCATCGCTGTGCCGCACTGGCGTGACGCCATGGGCGCCCAAGGCAGCTGGACGCACGTCGCCATCGCTGCACTCATCCTCTTCCCTCGTCTGGCGCTTGGGCTCAGTGGATTTGAAACCGGCGTTTCGGTGATGCCGCTAATTCAAGGCGAGGAGGGAGATAACAAACAGAACAAGCCATACGGCCGCATTCGCAATACGCGTAAACTGCTAATCACTGCCGCGGTCATTATGAGCGTGTTGCTGCTGATCTCGAGCTTCGTGACGACTTTGCTGATCCCTCCCGAAGCCTACCAAGAGGGTGGTCCAGCTAGCGGTCGCGCCATTGCTTACCTAGCCCATCAATACCTCGGGAACGTCTTCGGCTCGATCTACGATATGTCGACCATTCTGATCTTATGGTTTGCCGGAGCCTCGGCTATGGCGGGGCTTCTGCATCTTGTGCCGCGCTATCTCCCGCGCGTTGGTCTCGCGCCGCATTGGGTGGCCTATGCGCGGCCGCTCGTGCTCGTTCTCTTCGGTTTTGATGTGCTGATCACGCTCATGTTTCGGGCAAATGTAGATGCGCAAGGCGGTGCCTACGCGACCGGAGTGCTCGTTTTGATGTCCTCGGCCGCTATTGCCTCTGCTACTTCGCTTTGGAGGGAACGTTCTTTTGCCTTGGGTCTTTACTGCTGGGCAGTCGTCGTTGTCTTTGCGTACACCACGATCGTTAACATCGCCGAGCGTACTGAAGGCATCATCATCGCAGCGTTCTTCATCCTTTTTATCCTTGTCGTAAGCGGCATAAGCCGATACGTGCGATCTACGGAGCTGCGAGTTGAAGGCCATCGATTTTGCGATGCCGAATCAGAGCGTCTGTGGAAACAGATCTGCCGTGAGAAAGCGAATCTGATCCCGGTTGACAGCTTCGACCCGGAGGTCCGCACAAGCCATAAGGAACAAATGAGTCGGTACTATCGAGTCGATGGTCCTCTCGCCTTCGTGCGCGTCAATCTTCTCGATAACCGGAGTGAATTCCTATCCCCTATCGAGATCAAGGTCATGAAGGAAAACGGAGAGTATCTCATGACAGCATCACAGGCCGTCGCCAAAGCGAATACGATTGCTTACTTGAGCGAGCTGATACATCCAGCGGGAATTTTTGTTAGACTCACACGGCTGAACCCCATGCGGCAGTCATTCCGCTACTTCCTGCTCGGAGAAGGGGAGACCGGACTGATGGTTTACTCCATCCTGCAGCATTATTGGGAGGTAACGCACCCGCGCGAGGACCGTCCCTGTATCTTCCTGTTGAGCGACTGAATCGAATCCTTCAGATAATAGAGTTATACCCATCTCATGCGTCTCGCTCGTGCCGGCCGGTCGCGCCGGTTTGAACACAGCTGGTGTGAGAACACCGCAACTGTCGTCACTCCGTCACCGCTTCTCGCTGCAGTAGCGGCGCAAGAGTTCTCCGCGTATCAGCTCAACAAAGGGATGGACGCTTGGCGGCGACCCGCCATTTACAGCATCAATGCATACTTGGCGGCTTGTTGGCACGAAGCGCGCTACAACGCGCCGGACGTCCCTACACTCCTTTCGCCCTACCAGGAGCGGCTCCTTTGGCAGAATGTCATTGAACAGCAACATCCCGATCTCTTCGACGCTAACGCCATCGCCGGTATGGCGCGAAAATCCGCACAACTGATTGCCGAGTGGCACATCCCAGCGGGAGGCGAATTGTGGAACGATCATCCGGACGGTCAACAATTTCGACTCTGGTATAAAACCTTTCGCCGCAAGTGCCTGGACGAGGGCTGGATCACCCGGTCCGATCTCTGGCAGCTACTCCCGAAATGGATCAGTTCCGGGTACTGCAACCCTGATCCAACAACATTTAGGGGTTTCAGCACCGTGACGCGCGCCCTTGAGCAATTGAAGTGTTCGCTCGGCGACCGCGCCACGACGGAACCGCTCGCGGCAAGATCTCCAGGCGAATCCGTTCCCATGAAATCCTGCGTTGATTTCAACCAAGAGATCGAGCAGGCTGCTCGGTGGGCACGCGCGATGTTTGAACAGCAACGTTCACGATCTATTGGCGTGTTTGTGCCGGACCTCTCAACGCGACACGCGCTCGTCCAACGAACCTTCCACCAGGTCTTCTATCCTTCCACTAGCCTGAATTCTGGATGTCGAGACAGCTCCGTATTTCACGTCGCAGCTGCCGTTTCGCTCAAGAACCATCCGCTCATCGCAAGTGCCTTGCTACTTCTGGAACTCGCACACCCGCGAATTCATCATGCCGATGCCAGTGCCATTCTTCGATGTCCTTTTATAGGCGGTGCGGCGCCCGAGCGAAGCGCCCGTGCACTCGCCGATCTACGTTTGCGAAGGCTCCGTGAGCTTGACATCTCTCTAGATCAGATGCAATGGGCGACCCAGGCGTGCCCTATTCTGACACGTGTGTGGTCCGCCCTGCGACAGGTTCTCCGGAATGGATCCGAGCAGCAAGAACTCCCGCTCTGGGCTGGGTTCATCGGCGACTTGCTTCAAGCGCTTGGCTGGCCCGGTGATGCAGAACTTACCTCACAAGAACAGGATGTTGTCGAGAAATGGAAAGCTGCACTTTCAATTCTGGCCAGTTTAGGCTTGGTATCCCGCCACCTGTCATACGGAACGGCTCTGGCATACTTGCGCCGTTTACTCGATGCGACCAGCGCTGATACAGGCGATTGGCTTTCGCCCGTGCAAATTCTGGATGCGGCAGATGCGTCGGGTCTCGAATTTGATTGCGCATTTCTCACCGGTCTTTCTGACGAGACGTGGCCGCCTCGACTTCCGCTGTCTCCTCTCGTCCCGCTCAAGCTGCAGAGCATTCACCAAGTACCTGGCAGCTCGCCCACGAGCGCTCAACGGGAGCGCGAACGTGTCACTCGGGCTCTGTTCTCCAGCGCGCCTGTTGTGACCGGGACGTACTGCGGCCGTCTCTCTCCGGCGGCTCACGAATTTGTCAAAAAGGCGACCCCGGAACTCCCCGGCTGGGAAGGCAAGCTGGCGTGCGAGTCGTACGTTCCCGTCTCTCTTGAGCAAGTCGATGATTCCAAAGCGCCGCCGTACGTGGCAACAGGCGAGACCCGAGGTGGAACGTATATCATCAAGGCGCAATCCCTGTGCCCCTTCCGTGCTTTTGCCGAGATGCGATTGCATGCGGAAAGGGCGGAAGACGCCTGCTTCGGACTTGACGCTCGTGAGCGTGGCGGACTGCTCCACAAAGCGCTCCAGGTCATTTGGCAAGAGCTTCGAACACAGGCTTGTCTTCGCTCCACTCCGGACGATGAGCTGCGCAACCTTGTGGCCGGAGCTGTCAGCGCGGCGATAACAGGCGAGCAGGACAGCCCATTTCACGAGCAAAATGCGCTGGCCGAGCGCGAGCGGCTTCAAGGGCTCATTCTCGAATGGCTTGGTCTCGAGCGCAACAGGAAACAACCGTTTACGGTCGAAACCACAGAGCAGAAGAAATCTTTTGAGATAGCCGGGCTGCAGCTTCAGCTCCGCATCGATCGGGTAGATCGCTTGAAGAACGGACGAGTTGTACTCATCGACTACAAAAGCGGGAAACCGATGCGCAATCAGCTGGAGGGCGACCGCCCCGCTGAACCGCAACTTCTGGTCTACGCGGCCGCGTTGGGAAATGATGTGGACGGCATCTTCTTCGGACAGCTAAAGCCTCGTGAGCTTCGCGGTATCGGCTTCTCACGCGAAAAACATTTTCCCGACCGGACGGCCGAGGTGAAACGAGACTGGGACTCCTTTATGCAGGAATCGCGAGAGAATGTAAAACGAATTACCCGAGGTTTCGTGGAGGGATTCGCTGCCGTCGCTCCTATCAAAGGGGCTTGCAACTACTGTGGCATCAAGCCGCTTTGCCGGGTGAATGAATCAAAGCAGGGCGAGCAGGAAGACCAGGAATGATCTGTGATGAGCGCGAGCGTGAGCAAGCTCTAGATCCCGCTCGCTCAGTTATTATCGAGGCTCCTGCGGGTTCAGGTAAAACCGGTGTCCTGATTCAACGCTATCTGCGCTTGCTTAGCGGCGTTGAGCGTCCGGAATCCGTGGTTGCCATAACATTCACTCGGAAGGCCGCGGGCGAAATAAAGGACCGGGTTCTAACGACCCTTCGTGAATCAGGCCAGGATTCAGCGCTGGAGGACACGTACGAAAAACGCCTCCGAGAACTTGCGCGCGCGGTTCTGAGGCGCGATCGCGAGCGCCATTGGAATCTGCTTGGCGACCCGTCGCGGCTTCAGATCCAAACTATCGACGCGCTATGTGCCATGCTTACGCGTCAAATGCCTGTAGTGTCCCGTTTTGGCGGCCTGGCTCAGGTTCTGGAAAGCCCAAATGAGCTCTATCATCTAGCTGCGCGCCGCGCGTTAAGCGATCTCACCGTGCAAGGCGACGACTCGGCTGCATTATTTCGCCGTGTGTCGCTGCATTTCGATAACGATGTCTCCCGCGTGGAAGGACAAGTCGCTCGCATGCTCGAGCGTCGCGATCAATGGCAAACCCTTGATGGCCGTTCACATCCACAACTGGTCCAAGACTTCCGCCGCTTGCTCGACTTCGCCGAGGACAAATTATTGGAGGTATTTCGGGAGCGTGGGCAGGTGGATTTCACGGAAGTAACCCATGCTGCGATCCGGGCTCTCGGCACGCCCGATCATCCCAGCGATCTTCTTTATTCGTTGGATTACCGCATCGAACATCTGCTTGTCGATGAATTTCAAGATACATCGCGCAGCCAGTATGCGTTGCTAAAAGCTTTGACGGAGCAGTGGTCCGAAGGTGATGGCCACACCTTGTTTTTGGTCGGTGATCCGCTGCAAAGCATCTACCGCTTCCGCGAAGCCGAGGTCTCGTTATTCCTCCAAAGCTGGAATGAGAAACAACTCGGATCGGTTCGCTTGACCCCCATCCGGCTGACCACGAACTTCCGGTCCACTCCGGAGATTGTTGGATGGACTGAAAGAATCTTCGAACCGATCATGTCAGTTGACGATCCGGACCATGGTGGAGTGAAGCTGCGGCCGGCGCAGGCCTCGCGTCCCGAGAGCCATAGGCCGCCGCAACTCATTCCTTTCATCGATGACAAGGGTGAGGAAGAAGCGAAGCAGGTAGTGAAGCTTGTCAAACAGGCTCTTCCAAACGGCCAGGTCGCGATTCTGGTTAGAAGCCGAACCCACGTTACGTCTATCCTGCCCGCCCTACGAGCTGCTGGGATTAGCTACGAAGCCGTTGAGATCGATGCGTTGAAAGAGGAGCAGCATATTCTCGATCTGATCTCGATCACGCGCGCTGCTCTTCATGTGGGAGATCGGCTTTCCTGGCTGGCATGTTTGCGCGCGCCCTGGTGCGGTCTGACGGCAGGCGATCTGACTCTCCTCGCAGAGAATGAGTACGATCGAACCATTCTCGACCTGCTTTCCGATGCACAAAAGGTCACCTCGCTTTCGCCAGATGGCCGGAGCAGGGCAGTGCGCGTACAAGAGATTCTGTCCCATGCGGTCGCGAATGCCGGCCGAATGCCGTTGCGCGATTTGGTGGAGCAGACTTGGCTTCGGCTAGGCGGCCCTTCGGTTCTACACCAAAGCAATCATCTTGAAGATGCGGAGACGTTTTTCAGCCTCCTTGAGGCCTTTGAACAAGGCGGCGTGATCCGGGATTTTAGTTTGCTGAATGAGCACCTGGAATATCTATTCGCGCGCCCGGCCGCGGATGCCGATCGAGTACAGGTGCTGACCATTCATAAAGCGAAAGGACTGGAGTTCGATACGGTCATTCTTCCGCAACTCGGCGCAGGCGCGCGGCGTCCTGATCATGATCTACTCATCTGGACCGAACAGATCGGAAGTGACGGCGCAAAAAGTCTTTTGATCGCGGCTCAACCGCAGTCGGGCGCAAGCGATCGTGAGTACGATGAGATCTGCCAAGAAATCAAGATTAAAGAGGAACACGAGCTGAAGCGCCTGTTTTACGTGGCGGCAACCAGAGCGAAGAACGACCTGTACTTACTGGGCAATACCGGAGCAAACAAGGATCGCACTGCGTGCAAGAGGGCTGCCGGCAATACTTTCTTGGGGCTGATATGGGACAGTATCGAGCCGTTATTTGAAAGCGAGCGGCGGCGCACAGCGCCAGTTCAAAGGCGCCTCTTCACAACCGAGCAGGAAGCGCCGAAGACGATGCTGCATCGCTTGCCCGTTTCCTGGCGAGCTCCGCGACTTCATTCCTCCGTGCAGTGGGAACCGGAGCTCCGCCGTGCCACCGCATCCGCGCGCAGGGTCAGCTATGAATGGGTCAGTGATACCGGCCGCCACGCCGGGACGGTTGTTCACGAGCTGTTGAAACGAATTGCCCGCGAAGGCACTGGGGCGTGGGGAACGGATCGGGTAACAAAGCTTTCGCCCATGATCAAATCGGAACTGCTGCGGCTGGGTGTTGCGGCCTCGGAAGAACCAGAGGCTTCCGCCCGCGTGCTGCGGGCCTTGAATAATACAGTCGCGAGTGAACGTGGCCAATGGATTTTGCATCCTCATCCGGAGGCTCGATCCGAGTGGCCGCTTGGCGGTCGCCTGCAAGGGACTTTGATTAGCGGAACCGTTGATCGCATGTTCCGGGATGAACAAGGCCGTTTTTGGATTGTTGACTTCAAAGTTAGTGAGCATAAGGGCGCAGGTCTCGAGCCTTTTCTCAAGCGCGAGCAGGGCCGTTACCAGGCGCAGCTTGATAGCTACGCTGCGCTGGTGTCGCGCATCGCTAAAGGCCCAATCTGGCTTGGGCTCTACTTCCCCTTACTTGATGCCTGGCGTGAGTGGCGCTTCGAAGAGGAAGTCGCAGTTCCGGCTCATTACACTGGTCTGTAATGGCAACCAAACTGACGGCCAATGTCAAAGCTGGCGGTTGCGCATCAAAGTTAAGTCCAAAAATTCTTGACCGTGCTCTGAAGGCTATACCGTTCCTCAGTAACGAAAAGATCTTGGTCGGCTATGAAACGGCCGATGACGCGGGCGTGTACGATTTGACCGAAGCCGGCGGGAAACCGCTGGCGATGGTGCAAACCGTCGATTTTTTCACGCCCATAGTTGACGATCCGTATACGTTCGGCGCGATCGCTGCAGCTAATGCGTTGAGTGACGTGTACGCGATGGGTGGCCGGCCCGTGACGGCACTCTCGCTGGTGGTGTTTCCGGCTAAAGGAAATATCGAGGACCTCGAGGCGATTCTCAAGGGCGGCGCTGAAAAGATTCATGAAGCCGGCTGCGTGATTTTGGGCGGGCATAGCATTTCCGAGGAAGAGGTGAAATTCGGCTATGCGGTCACTGGCCTGATTCACCCAAAGCGTATCCTGACCAACGCGGGGGCACGATCGGGAGATGTGCTGATTTTTACGAAACGAATTGGTACCGGCGTGATTTCGACTGCTCTCAAGGGCGGTTTTGCGAAACGAACTCATATCCAAACCTCAATAGATCAGATGCTTACGCTCAACCGCGGTATCTGTGAGGCCATGTTTGATCTCGACGTTCACGGCTGCACGGACGTCACGGGGTTCGGCCTGCTGGGACATGCGCGCGAAATGGCGCTCGCGAGCGACGTAATGCTCGAATTTTCGGCGAGCGCAGTTCGTTTTCTTCCAGGTGCAATCGAGTATTCGAAGGCCGGAGCGCATTCGGGCGGTCTGAAGAACAACCGCGATTTTGTTGAAAGCTGCGTGATCATGCCGGCTGGAATGCCGATCGAAATTGAAGCTTTGCTGTACGATCCACAGACTTCTGGCGGGTTGCTCATTTCGCTTGGCGAACAAGACGCAAAGACGCTGCTCGAGCGGAGGCCTGACGCGTATGCGATCGGACGGGTCAGAAATTACGAAACGAAGCCAATTGAGGTGAAGCTCTGATTGAAAAAACGAACCCATTGATCGTCGCCTTAGACGTAGAAAACGTTGCCGGGGCGCTGCAGCTGGTTGAAAAGATTGGTTCAGCGGCAAACTTCTACAAGGTCGGAATGGAGTTGTACGCTGCCGCCGGGATGGAGATTGTCTCGCAGCTGAGTTCGTTTGGTAAAAACGTCTTTCTCGATCTGAAGCTCTATGATATCGCCGAGACCGTAAGACGGGCCACAAGGCAGATCTGTAAAAACGGCGCACCAGATTTTCTGACAGTGCACGGCAGCCGGACGATTATGCAGGCCGCAGTAGAAGGCCGGGGCGATAGCCAGACGAAGCTGCTTGGAGTGACAGTTCTGACCAGTTTCGATCAGGAAGACTTGGCCGATTTGGGTTTTTCTGTGCCGGTCGGGGATCTGGTCGAGCTTAGGGTGAGGAAAGCGGTAGAGAGTGGAATCGACGGCGTTGTTTGTTCGCCGCTCGAAATAGCGCGGGTGAGGCAGGCGGGAGGACCGAAGCTGAGCATCGTCACTCCGGGAGTGCGTTCCAGCGGGGCGGATGCAGGGGGTCAGAAACGGGTCGCTACGCCGGCGGAAGCGATTCGGAATGGTGCGGACTATCTGGTGATTGGCCGCCAAGTCACACGTGCCGCGAACCCAGAAGCGGCATGTCAAGAAATTCTGGCCGAGCTTGGCAGCGTAGCGCGCGGCGCATAGCGCAGACGGAGTTTAAGAGCCATGTTTTCGATTCCTAAGGTAACGCGCGTGTTCGCGTGCCTGTTGACGGCAGCGGCTGTGCTGAACGTTCCAGCCTGTGCACAGGCAATCAGCTCGGCACTCGACGGCTCTAAGTCAACACCTGCGTCTTCCCCTCCTACAGATCCGCTGAATCGAACCACGCCGCGCAGCTCCATCTATAGTTTTCTTCAAGCTTGTCACGATGACAACTTTCTTCGGGCTTCGCAGTATCTGGACCTGCGCCGCATCAGGCCAGACCAACGCGCAACCCAGGGGCCTGAACTCGCGAAGCAGCTGGGATTCCTTCTCGACCGCGACCCGCATTTTGAAGTACAGAAATTGAATAACACACCAGAAGGAAGTCTGACAGAGAGCCTCGGGACCGACCGCGAGGCTCTCGACACCTTCAACCTGAACGGACGACCTGTTTCGCTGCAAATGCAACGCGTGAATCAGAATGGCGTGAGCGTATGGTTGCTTTCTGCGGATAGCGTTGCGCACATTCCGGAATTGAGCGTACTGCTGCGCGAATCAGCTTTTGAGAAGAGCTTGCCCGCTCCACTGGTCTCGATTCAGTTGCTCGATACGCCTCTGTGGGCCTGGCTTGCCTTGGTCCTGCTGGCCTTGCTGCTGTCCCTGCTTTCGCGGCTTCTTTCCAAAATCGTGATTGCCATTGCGAAGCCCGTTGTGAAGCGGCATTCAAAGTGGTTCCATGCGCGCCGGCTCGAGGACTTCACTGAACCGCTTCGTTTGCTTCTTTCGGTTGCGGTGTTTAGGGTCTGCATGGGTGTAATTGCCCCTTCCGCGCTGCTGCGGTACTTCCTGGACCGAGTAGTTACTCTACTGTTTTTTATCGGAGCCGCCGCATTCGTAATGCGGGTTGTAGACGTAATTTCAGATCGCATGATTTCGCGTCTCGATCCAAAGGAGCGGACGCTTTCCTATTCAGTGCTGCCGCTGGGCGTCAGATTCGTGAAGATCTGCATATTCTGTGTCGCAGTTCTGATGACGCTGTCGTATTGGGGATATAACACGAACGCAATTCTCGCGGGTGTTGGGGTGGGCGGGTTGGCGGTTGCGCTGGCCGCTCAGAAAACAATCGAAAATTTGTTTGGCGGTATCTCGGTAATCACTGACCGCCCTGTTCTCGTGGGCGATTTTTGCCAGTTTGGAGGTCAGGTAGGAACTGTAGAAGACATCGGGCTACGATCGACGAGAATCCG
>JBJMGM010000223.1:0-3761 GCA_045807905.1 Bryobacteraceae bacterium
GATCTTGCTGAGCTCCACCTCAGCCAGACCGCCGGCGGCGGCCTCTTTGACGAACCGCTGGTCTTCCCGGTTTAGCGACGCCGTAGCTCCAGGAGCGGCCGGTTTTGGTGGGGGCGTTTGTGCGTGGGCGCCGGTTGCGCCGAGAGCGACCCCGAGCGCTAACACCGCTGACCTGGTAAGCAAGGCAATCATGAAGTCACTCCCGCTCAATCTACGCGACCTAACGGGAGCCGTGCGGTTCCGGTTCCAACTTCAGGGCATCGGCCTACCTCGCCCGGGTCGGACTCGGGCGGCTATTTTTGTGCCGCGGTCTGCTGCTGTGGTTCAACACTATCAGCTATCTCGTCGAAGCGGCGAGCACCAGCTAAGAGCCGCGTTTGCACAGCCCGGGTTGTGGCCCACCGCTCGACCTCATCGAGCGTGATCACGTCGGCCGTGCGGTCATAAAGCTTGGTCGTGCGCGGGCTCTCGTGCGCGGCCATTGGCATGCTCGTCGATTACTCAGCCACCGTCTTATTCGGTGCCTTGCAGGATCGCGGTGCAGTTTACCCGACATTCTCGGGGCGCGTCCGGGTGCCGTCGGTCAACGGCCGGAAAGTGGCAACAGCACGCGCTCGGGGCCAACGCGCGCGATGGCTCAATCGCGCCGATTCCGGCCGTTCGCGGGACCGAGATCGAGTGGGCCCGTTTGCCCGAAGCCGACCTTCCCATCTCGATCCCGTACCGGGGCATCGTGGACCCGCAGACGACAACAGCAGGAGTGGGTCCTGATACGCCCGAAGCAGCGTTTCAGCGTCTCGCCGCCGTTAACTCATCGGTTCGAAGGGCCTGCCAGACAGGTGAAGCCTGATTTACCGTTGCCAACGACAGCTGGGAACGCGATCCTGAACTTAGAAACATTTGGAAGGGAATGTCGGATTAAGCCCGGTCAATTTTCGACAGAGCAAAGCTCTAAACACACCAATTCGAGGTCCGGGCCCTAACCGATGCGCACACGACCGATATGCAGAGGGAACCCATGCATCGCAGACTCTCGTGCTTCCGAGATCTTATTTGTCTTTGTCACGCGGGCATTCTTTTGACCACCTGTGTGCTGCTCAATTCTAGCTTTGCCCTTGCCCAATCGCCGACCGTGCGGATGTGCACGGAAGCTCCAACACCCCCTTGGTGCAGTGCAGTCCGGGGCGATCGGGCGGAGGGGTGGGTGCCGCAGACCCGCTCGGAGGTGATGGCGCGAAATGGTATGGTGACGACTGTCCAGCCTTTAGCGGCGATGGCTGGCGCGCGAATTCTAATGCAGGGTGGAAATGCAATTGACGCTGCCGTTGCAACCGCGGCGACGCTGAATGTCACCTTCCCTCCGAATGTGGGCATTGGTGGTGACTTGTTCGTGATCATCTATATCGCGAAAGAAAACAAATTATACCAGCTAAACGCCAGCGGCATCGCGCCCAGCGGACTCTCGCTCGCTCGCATGAACTCGCTCGGTTACAATTGGTACGCAACCAATTTTGCCCCTGGTTCAGGGATGGCTTCAGGTGGGATCCTAACCGTCACCGTGCCCGGCTCGCTGTGGGGGTGGGAGGAGGTGCTTCACCGGTTCGGGACGATGACCTTCAAAGAAGTGTTGGATCCTGCTATTGACTACGCACAGAACGGCTTCGCTATTACCGAGGAAATCGCCAGCCGTTGGATCCTGCCCAATGCTCTGCCGCTCCGGGGATGCTGTACGCAATTGGATCCGGATTCCATCAACACTTTTTACCTCAACGGGGTTGCCCCGGTGACCGGCACAATCTTTACGAACCCCGCATTGGCGCACACGTTTCAGCTCATCCAGCGGAACGGCCGTAGCGTCTTCTACAAGGGAGAGATTGCCAGAGCCATCGTCGCTAAGTCCAACGCGCTTGGTGGGACAATGACGCTTCGAGACCTGGCAAATTACAAGGGCGAATGGGTGACCCCGGCTTCGACCAGCTATCACGGCGATTTCACGGTTTATGGAACAACTGCACCTTCGCAGGCCTGGGGTATCATCGAGGCATTGAACATTCTCGAGCAGTGCGTACCCCAGTGGTATCCGGGACAGAGCCTGAGCACACTCGGGCCCGCGAACCCGCTATTCTGGCATGCTTTGATAGAGACAAAGAAGCTCGCCTATGCCGACACATACGCCTTCAACGCTGATCCCGATGTCGTATCGGTGCCGGTCGGTATGCTGACTTCCAAGCCCTACGCTGCATCGCTGTGCGGCAGGGTCAACCCCAGCGAAGTCTCCGCCACTGCGCCTCCCAGCTTCGATCCTGTTGTTGGCGGTTTGACAGGTGCCGCTATCGCCGGCGACACGATTTATCTCTCCACCGCCGATCGCTGGGGGAACATGGTATCGTGGATCGACAGCAATTTTGCTGCCTTCGGGTCCGGGATCACGATCCCTGGTTATGGCTTCGTCCTGCATAATAGGGGCGGCTTGTTCACCCTGGATCCCAAGAGTCCCAACGTCATCGCACCGCACAAACGCCCCTACAATACGCTCTCGGCGATGTTTGTTACGCAGGATGGCAGTCCGTTGTTGACGACGGGCCAGCACGGCAGCGACCAGCAGGGCATGGGGAACATGCAGGTACTGGTGAACATCCTGGACCTCGGTGCGAACCTTCAGGCGGCGGGCGACATGGCGCGGTTTACCCACAACCAGGTAAGCAACACTGTGCAATTGGAGTCTCAGCTGTTCGATCTCGTGGGACAGGACCTGATCAAAATGGGTCACAAGGCTTCATCTGCGGGCGGAGAGATCGCCGGCGGTTACCAGGGCATTATGGTGGTCCCCGACCCCGCCGGCCCGAATAGAACCTATCGCGCCGGCTCGAATTTTAGAGAGGACGGCGATTCAATCGGATGGTAGCAAGTTCACGATCCTCCGTCGTAATCGGCAAAACCAAAAATCGGGCATGCAACCAAGGCCGGCAATGCTGTACGATCGGGGTGGCCGTGGTCATGGGCCCTCCCGCGTGGCTGGGTTGGCTTGGAGAGAAGCCTGCTAGTGCGCGTCATCTCTTCTTATGGACGGCAGATCACACTAGCGCGTTTGCGAATCCTAAAGTTGAGGAGAGCCGGGGGCCATGTTGACGCGGATTGTATGCACCATTCTTTTGGTGTGGGTGGTAGCGGGTCAAACCGCGTCATCAGGAAAAGCGAAAGATGTAGAACCTGAAGAACGCGAATTTATTATTAACAACTTCCACACGGAAAGCGGACCTGTACTCCCAGAAGCACGTCTCGTGTATGGGACAATAGGCACTTTAAATGCTGCTAGGGACAATGCAATCTTGTTGCCGGGGTATTTTGCTGGCGACATCAATGGTTACGCGACGTTTATAGGTCATGATGAAGCTCTTGATCCGTCTAAATTCTTTCTCGTGATAACGGAACTGTTTGGCACAGGTCGATCATCGTCACCGAGTAACACGCCATCCCCTTTTGATGGACCGCGATTTCCTGTGATGACAATACGAGACAACGTGAACGCCGTACATCAACTACTTACGAAAGAGTTACATATCAGCCACTTGCGCGCTGTAATTGGATTTTCGATGGGCGCGCAACAGGCATTCCAATGGGCTGTGAGTTATCCCGATTTCATGGATCGGATCGTAGCAACTGCAGGCACCGCAAAAAGTTATGGGCACGGGATTGTTCGCCTTGAAGGGCAAATTGCGGCACTAACAACGGACCCGGTTTTTGCGGGTGGTAATTACACA
>JBJMGM010000224.1:0-12462 GCA_045807905.1 Bryobacteraceae bacterium
CAATGAAACCGGCAGCTCCAGTAACGAGGACATTCATTGTAATTGTGAGAGATAAGTTCGCGTGTCAATCTGACGTGGCGATGATTGTCCGTCAGGCGTACTGGGCTTCTCGACAGGGTGCTTTTGCCTGTTCGTAAACGTGCTCCAAAAAATCCTGAACGTAACTCGCTTGGACTTTCCAAAGCAGCCGGCTGCACGCAACCTCTCGGCCCTCAATTCCCATCTGAGCTCGGTCAGGCCTGGCATAGAGATTGAGAATGCCTTGGGCAAAAGAGTACGGGTCGGGCGCGGTCAGCACTCCGGCTCGGCCATTCTTAAAAAGGCTGGCAATATCGCCGACATCCGTAGCAACCACCGCGCGGCCAGCGGCCATGTACTCTGCCACTTTCGAAGGCCATCGTCCCCTATTCGCGATGGAATCCGACAAGGGCAACAAGAGAACGTCGCAGGCAGCAAACCACTGCAGAACTTCGTCATAGCTCAGCCCTCCCCCCGTTGAAATGACGTTCTTAGCAGTGCCTTCTACAGGCTGGTACCTGGTATGTCCGATTAAGACGGCCGTGGCGTTTGAAACCTTCTCCAGTACTCTGCGATGAGCTTCGAGCAGAAGGTCGCCATCTCGCGGAAACAGCCCGCCGGCGTACCCGTACAGAAACTGATGTTCCGGTATACCCAGAGCATGCCGTGCGGCAGTTCTATCGCCCGGGCGAACGCGCTCGCTGTCGACACCAGGAACAATGATGCGGATCTTGCTCTCAGGCACTCCGAGGCCGATCGCCCGCTTTCGTAGCGCCTGAGAAAGCACAATCAAGCCGTCGGCGTATCGGTGGAAAGATTCTTCGAAAAATGTCTCAACAGGTGAAAAGAGCTGCTCAAGTCGATGGGCAACGCCAACCGAGCGTTCCGCAGTCGTACCGCCCCTGCCCCACCAATCACCCCAACTCATAATGACCGGAACCTTGAGCAGTCGTTTAAGGGCGAATGTTGGAAGCACGCTGACCGGGCGTGTATCGTAGCACTTAATGAGGTCTACTTCGGTACGTAACAGCCGGGCAATCCTCCACGCGCAGTCCCAGGGATCCCACCCGGTTCGAAGCCGACCCCACATGGAATCCGGCGAGTGAATAATCCGGACGCCCTTGATCTCTTCAAGCACGGGGGAGATGAGATTGCGTTCTGATATGGTTACAACCTGCACCTCGTAACCGCGCTCCACGAGATGTTCAGCGTAACCACGTGCCCTATAATAGCTGCCCTTGCCATGGGACAGCATGAGAATGCGATGAAGTCGAGGCATGCGGAACCTTGAGTGGTATTAGTCCTTCCGGCCGTTATTTACGAACTGCTGGTCAACACGCTCGAACGGAAGAGCACTCTCGAGTATCAACGCAGATGTTCGATGCGGTGCTTGGCCCGACTCACTCCGGCTGTTCTGAGTCACCGTATGCGCGGCCGTTTGGGACACAACAGTCCGGTATCCGTTCGTTATGGGCAATCGCCAATCCTTCCCAAATGCGCGCGGCGTAATCTTCACGCCTGGCGGACTCTGCCGCCTTTTGTACTCGTTGCGGTCGACAAGACTGACGGTGCGGGAGACAGCGTCGGAAGCGAAACCCTTTTGGACCATTTCGGCCGGCGAATGATTATCCTCAACGTACGCCTTAAGGATGGGATCAAGTACTGAATACTCGGGCAGCGAGTCCGAATCCTTTTGGTCGGGACGCAATTCGGCCGAAGGTGCCTTTGTAAGCGTCCGTTCTGGCACCAAGTCATATCCGGCACGGTCATTGCGGTACTGGCACAGCTCATACACGAGTGTCTTCCGGACGTCCTTAAGAACGGCGAACCCACCAGCAGTGTCGCCGTACAAAGTTGAGTATCCAACGGCAGTTTCACTTTTGTTCCCGGTAGTCAGCACCAACGAGCCGAGCTCATTAGAGAGTGCCATGAGCAGTGTGCCTCGTATCCGGGGTTGTAGGTTTTCCGCGGTGAGCTCACGCGGCAGTCCATCAAATACCGGCTTCAGCATTTCAAGGAACGATTGAAACGTATCGTCGATTGAAACGATGACATGCCTGATATTCAAGTTTTTAGCCAGTTTTCTCGCATCCTCTAAGCTGTGTTCCGATGAAAAGCGTGTTGGCATCAGAACGGCAGTGACATTGTTCGCGCCGAGTGCGTCAGCGGCTATTACGGCTGTCAGTGCGCTATCAACTCCACCCGAGAGTCCAAGCACAACATCCCTGAAGCCATTTTTACGGACGTAGTCTCGGACCGATATCACGAGGGCTTCATACACTTCCGCCGGCGGCTCGTAAACTCGCGCAACGCTGGGCAGGACCTCTTTTCGATCCTGCCGCAGGTTCACGCGGAAGCGTGACCCGCTCGAACGCTCGCGTTTTCCCCGTGTAAGTCTTGCGGCGGCGAGGACCGGATAACCGCCTGAAAAAGAGCTCACGAAGGTCGAGATCGGCTGAGCAACTCCTCTTGGAATTGCCGTGCTCGCGCGATCAGTTCACCACGGGAACCAAAAATTACGCTGTGCCCATCAAAGACCAGCTCGTCCTGGCCTCCGACCATATTGCAATAGGCAACGATCGAAGCCATGTCGATGGCACGTGTGGCCAACATTTGCTCGCGTTGTCGACCTTTGCCCATGTGGTACGGAGATGCCGAGATGTTGATAATCAGGTCTGCTCGCCCAAAGTAGGATTGCTCTGCCGGCGGGCCATTCGGGTACCAGATATCCTCACAAACATTTACCGCGAATGAGCACCCCTTGGCCTCGAAGACCAGATTCTGCTGTCCGAAGTTGAAATATCGGTCTTCATCGAACACGCCGTAATTAGGAAGACACTGTTTCCGGTAATACGCGGCAACATGGCCGTCATGCAGAACCGCCGCGGAGTTATAGAGATCACGTTCGGCCTCAATCGTACCTACGACGGCAATGAGGCCCTTGGCTTCTGCCGCGATCTCCTCAAGCATCCTACCTGCCCATTCGATAAAGTCCGGTTTAAGTAGCAAATCCTCAGGCGGGTAGCCGGTTATCGCCATTTCAGGAAACACGACTAAGTCCGCGTCCACCTGACGCGCATTCTCGATGAATGCGAGAATCTTGTCGCGGTTGCCCGCCAGATCACCCACTCTCGAATTAATCTGCGCCAGCGCCAACCGAATGTCCATGGACCGGAGCTCCTATCGCTGTTTCCCACAACTCTCGTAGACGCGCCTGGTTCTGCTCGTCACGCAGGCTTCGGCCAATTGGTAGATAGTGAATTCGAGGTTGGTGGCCGACTAGTTCCCTCTCCAGAATTCGCCAAAAATCGACCACTGTAACGGTCGGCTTCGATCGTGCGAAATTGGACGAGTTTAATGCCCTAAACATCGGATCTGGGGTGGTAATCAGAACGATGTCTGCCTCGTCGAGCGAGTGCTGCAAAGAGTGCTGCAGAAGCCAGCCGTTCATCCCGGCTTTCGCCTCTGTACCAATTCCCATTGCGGCCGACAAAGGGTCATACGCTATGACCCGAACACCACTTTTTGCGAGTGCATGCGCCAGAAATAGGCCCTGTGATTCTTCAAGAACATGAGAATGCGGTTTGTAGGCCAGGCCGAGAACTGCTGCCGTGGTTCCGGGTCGGAGCTCGCGCTTAAGCTTCTCCAGAGCTTTGGGCACCAGAGAGCGGTTTACAGCGTCTGTTGTCTCCGCCAGTTCTGCACGTACCCCTAAACTACGCGCGAGAAAGCTCAGCGCCGTATTGTCTCTCGGAAAACACGGGCCGCCATAGCCGAGAGCCCCGGTAAGGTACTTGCTGCCAATGCGCTTGTCGCGTCCAACAGCCTTTGTAACTACGTCCACGTTACCGCCAGGAATCTGCTCACACAGCTCGGCGAGCATATTCGCGTACGTGATCTTCATGGTCACATATGTATTAACGGCAATCTTGGCTAATTCTGCATTCTCCAAGCTCATGCGCTCGCACGGCGGATTTTCCGGCAGAATCTGCGAGTAACACTCGCTTAGAAGATCCCCTGAGCGCTTATCGTATTCGCCTATCAGCGTGAAATCGGGGTGGAGAAAGTCTCTGATAACACTGCCTAAAGCGATAAACTCGGGACTATAGCACAGCCCGAAATCTTGGCCGGCGGTTTTTCCAGATTCCGCCTCGAGTAGCGGCATGAGACCCAATCGGGTCGCCCCGGGCAACACGGTGCTGGTGAGGACTACCGTGTAATAGCCGCGTTTTTCTGCCAGAGCCCGTCCGATTTCACGAAAGGCCTCAGCTGCAAACTTCAGTGAAAACGCGCCACTCCCTTCACTTGGCGTTGGGACGATCACAAATGCCAGATCAGAGCCGAGAACCGCTTCGCGCATGTCGGTTGTCGCTCGAATCCGCTCTCGGTTCGCTTGAATTAGTTCGGTCAAGCCAGTCTCTTGAACGGGCGCTCGACCTGCGTTGATCAAATCAACGCTTCGACGATTGACGTCCACTCCGATCACTTCGTACCCGCGGCTCGCGATGGCCGCTGCCATGCTAGCGCCAAGCTTCCCAAGGCCAATTACGGCATAAGTAAACGTATTCAATGTGTTCACCTCCGTTGCAATCACGTATCGTTAAAAGTAAGGGTCTTCTGAAATCCGCGACCCCAGCATGGGAAGCTCTTTTATCAGCTCCCAAGAGCAATGTTTGTGTTTAAGTTTGCTCTTTGTTCAGTCCGCCGACCGCTCAAAACAACTCGCGTCAGGGGAGAAGGCCAATCGAGTTATAGAGATTGGCGCGTTACCTTCGCACTACATCAAATTACTGTTCGATGACCTTGCATGCGTCGTTCTTGTCGGCAAGCATCCTATAGAGCCCGACGAACTCACGTGCTACTGCATCATCTCGGAACTGAAGTGCTAGCGAACGGTTCGCGTGAGACATCTTATTGCGTAACGCAGCATCAGTTAGAATCGTTATCACCTGCTGAGCTATAGACTGGCTATTCTGTCGCTCACAGTACAGGCAGTTCTCGTACTCAGTCATGTATGAGAGAGCAAACCTAACACGTGTGGTCACAATCGGAGTTCCTGTGGCCAGTGCTTCTGCTACCACCATCGGCATACCTTCCGAAAATAGTGATGGAAAAACGAAGACCCAGGAACGCGTGTACCAGGTCGTAATCTCGTCACGACCCACATGCGGGAGACGCTCGACCCGTGATGTCAGTCTCCGACTATGTATCTCGGCATCAAAGGCCGGGGCATCCGGCCCGTCCCCCAGGAACACGAATTGTGCATTTGGTACACGCTCCAGCACGGACGGAACGGCGTCTAGTAAGTCGAACGGGCCTTTTTCTCTGAGGAACCTAGACGCGAACAGCACGAGCGGCTGGCCTGATTCGCATCTTTCAGCGTTCAAAAACGATTGCGAGATCACATTTTTGGCGACCCAAACTCGCCCCTTGAGTTGGGGTATGAAGCTTTCGAACTCCGCCTTCTCCGCGGCGGAGAGTACGCATAAAGCTGATATGTTGCGTATGAGAGGCCTCTTCGCGAACTCAATGCGCTTTCGGGTTGGCTTGATCATCTCGGGGAAACTGCCGTGAACCTTTAACAGTAGCGGGATATCATGCCACCGCGCGAGAGATGCGAGCGGCGCATCTCTGATAATTGACCTTGCGTCGAATGCCGAGTTCACATGGATCACATCGGGCCTTCGTCGGAGGATCTTAGATTCTACCGAGGCCAGATTTCTCGTCGTTTGATAAATTTTGTATGTAATTGTCTCGTCGTCGGTTGCACGCCCATGCCGAAACGGCTCAATTTGCACATAACGCGCGAGTGCTGCCTCTAGGAGTGGCAAGTGTGTTGCCGGTCCTCCATGCAAGCGTGGGTTCGGAGTATTAAAAAGGACACGCAACAGAGCGTTCAAAGCCAGACCAGGAATGTCGATCCAAGACGGAAATTTGAGGTACAGTAACTCTCGTCATAGTTATCGACCCTCAAGCGATAGACAAAACCTCATCTTCCATCTCGAATCCGTGCCCCAGACGTTCGATAAGCCTCAGCCGGCTGCCATTTTTCTGAAAGATAGATACATCATTCCTTGGCGGTCGCTCATCCTCAACCGTGCGGCCCAGAATAAGCAATCCACCATCGGCCACGCTCTCGAATGCCTCTTTTACACCACTTGCGACCTTCTGAAAGCCCCATATTCGCGGGTTGTAAAAATTCATGACACGTAAGGCATTGCAGGGCTGAGACAGTCTGCGAAACGCATCGTGTTCAACTACGCGGAAGCGTTGATTATCGGCTGCGAGCCGCCGCGCTTGTGGGTGAATCATATTGACTTGCCGGAAGGTCCAGTTCCCACGGGTGTAGGTTCGTAGATCTGCGGCACCGTTCCATCCAATCTGTACTGCCAATTTCTTCAGTTCATCTGCTGCTCGACGAGCCCATGCTATTGCAAGCCGATTGAATATAAAAATGCTTCGCTCCCTGCCGCAAAGAGGAACGACAAAGGGCGGTTTCACATATTGGATGGCGGTCCCATCTGGTTCTAGTATGTATGTCTCACCGGCGCTGTTCTGCGCTTCGATTAAGAACAGAAAGTAATCAGATGCCGTCACCGCTGCATCTGGGAAATCAGCGAAGATTCGCATCGCCCACTCAATCGAGGGTAGACCTGTCGATGCAGCCCAATCGTGCACCTCAATCTTCTCTCTTCCAGCAAACACGGTTCGAAAAATACGTTCAGTCACAAGGTCGAGGTCCGAGAATCTGGAGTGATACGTAGTTCGGTACACACCCGATGACAGCTTCATCGAACGCGTAGTTCGCTCGAACACTGTAAGGTCTTCCGCGCTTAAATTCGCCGAAACATTCAGTAGATTGTATGCGACAGCGATCCGAAATCCAAGTATCTGCTCAGGACTGCTTAGCAATCCCTTTTTACACCAAATGCCTGGCCTGTACATGGGAATTATGTTGCGGAACACGGATGCGAGCATTCTGCTGAGAAATGGCAACCAAGCCTGCTGTTCAGCGTTCAGTGTCGCGCGGCTGGTTCAAGGCTCCCAGCCATTGATGCTTGGAAGACAGTTCCTTCTGCATGCTGGTATGAGGCTCGCCTGTTCGGAATCTGGGCTAGCACAAACCCGAGGAAGCCATAATAATACCAGCCCACGAACACGTTGTTATACATCGCACCGGGGATACCCATTATCGTTACCGCGACGAATGATGCAAACCCAACCGCAGCAAAAGTGCGCGCTGCGTGTCCTTGAGGCAAGTAGCGCATTCGGCGAAACAATGAAGAGCCGATGGTTGTGAGAAGCAGTACGTAAGCTAATGCCCCCACCACCCCGCACTCGATGAGATGCGCCAAGAAATCACTATGCACATCAAAAGCAGTACCTTCTTCTTCGAGCGTCGCGTCCCTCGAAGAATGCACCCCGATGCCAAAAATCCACTCGGCGGGGGTACCTGCTAAGTACCGGCTTAGTGCGATCGAATCTGTAGTGATCCTTCCCGAAGTGACGTTGTCTATAGAAACCTGTTCATCATCATGCGCGTAACGCGCCAGTGATTGAATGATAATCCCACTTGCCCCGACCATACCCAACGCAATGAGTAGGGCCACGAACTTCGCCAGGCCGGAACGGACCGCAATCACCATGACTAGACCGACCAACACAGCCATTCCAATCCACGCTGTCCGGAAACCCGTCAGGTATGTACACACGACCAGCCCAACGATGGCTGTGCCATAAACGAGGTGGCGTTTACCCATCAATACACCACAGACTAGGACGGAAACAACAGCAACTGAGTATTCAGCGATGGCAAGTGCGGATAGATTAAAGGCTCTCAGTCGATCGAATCCGCCCAGGGCGTACCAGCCTTCACCTGAATATTGGGCAAGAAGGACAGTGGCGAATAGGCACAATGAAGAGAAAGCGATCGCTTTAAAGTGCAACGCATTCACGCCGCGCGGTCGCGATCCGCGCAGCAGTCCAAACATGAATATCACGGGACTGACGAGGCGCAGGTAGCCTTTGAACGATTCCACCGAAGATGCACTAACAAAAACGGACGGCAGTATGGCGACACAGTACGCAATGCTTGCTGTCTGTAGCCATTTGAATTCTGGATTCCTATACCGCAAGAGAAGCAAGGGCGCATACATGAGGGTGGCCGCTCCGGAGACTGCCATGGCTACATTGGGCGGGCCCGTCGCCTCTTTGCTATTGATATCGGCCGAGCCGAAGGCCCAGATAATCGGAGCAAATAACAGCAGTAAGGCAGCAGCTTTGCTGGGCCAAAATAGAATGGCGAGCGCCGTTGCCAAGCCGACCGCGGCTAGGGAGACATATCCGTCAAACATGAGGTCCTATGATCCAACTATCACGGGC
The DNA here is from genome assembly GCA_045807905.1 of Bryobacteraceae bacterium. Classification (GTDB taxonomy): domain Bacteria; phylum Acidobacteriota; class Terriglobia; order Bryobacterales; family Bryobacteraceae; genus Bog-105. The sequence continues at coordinate 8,401 of JBJMGM010000224.1, forward strand.
AATGGATCATCCGATACTCTCTGCTGATGCCGAAGCAGCCGGGCGTGGAACAAGTAGCTCGATATCAAAATAATGCCGAAACCTGCGACTTCTGACCACGCTGACCCCACGGTGCCAAACCGTGGTATTAAAACCATCGCGGCGAGCAAGGTGCCTGCCAAGCCCAATGCGTAGGTTGCCAAATAGAGGTGAGTTGCGCCCGCGTAAACGAGGATTGCCGTATAAGAGTTGTGTAACGCTACGAGAAGATAGGCAAGCGCAAAAATGGGCGCGAGTCGATGCGCGCTCACAAGTTTACGGCCACTCAGAAGTTCGAGAACCTTGGGACCGGCCGCAACGATCATAACCGCGCCTGTGACTCCCACTAAGAGTAGGCACATTCTAAAACGCAACTCTAACTGTCTAATTTTTAGACTGTCGCCTGCCGCAAACTGCTTCACGTAAGTCGGCGCGAGCGAATAAATTAATGCAACGAACGGCAACACGCCGGCTTGCGTCAGGCGCGCCATCGCGTTGTAATCTCCTATTGCGGCGACAGGAATCTTCCACGCTGTGAGTAGGATGACGTCTACTGCCGACTGCCCCATTTGAAAGAACTGTGCTGCGACTACGACGATTGCTCCTCGGAACATTAAGCCAAATCCCAAGCGCGTTGCACTCCCGGCAGAGCCGCGTAGAGCTGACGAAAGTGCGATATAGCCGTAAGCTGCGCTAGCGATCAGTGAAATAGCGTATGCGAGCGGTATCATCCACGCGCGAACCGAAATTCTTGTGAGTATCAGTACGCCTGAGAGAAAACAGGCCGCGCCGATCCAGCGCGAGATCGAGTACACGCGAGGGCGATTTAGTCCAATTGCAATGAAATCGGGCTGAATGGGATAGAACAGGAACAAAACCGAATACGCCAACAGCACCGCGCGAAGTGATCGGTCAGAACTGGAAAGAGCGACTAGCAGAGTGCAGCTGACTACGGCGATCGCGGCGGCGATTCGCAGCGCTATCATACGCTGCGCGATTACTGATGTATCTTGGGGCCTGGCGGCAATCAGCCGCACAGCCACTAAGCTGGCGCCCATATATAGCAGGGGCTGTACCCACGAGCTGACGGCTTGCCCGATCGATAGATATCCGAAGTCAGCAGGGGAAAGATAGCGAAGTAGAAGGGTAAATACGAGAAGGTTGACTACAGTTGACGAACCATCGCCGGACGCGTACGACAGACCCTTTCGGATCAGCGAACGTATATTCACGTTTTCTACCATTGAATTTGTGGTCACAAATCAAAAACGGGAAGCCAATTTTGCGTGCAGCCTAGCTTGAATCAACTCTGGCGCAACAGATCGTTCACGTAAGTTTTTACCACGTCCCGTTTGCGGGTGCTGCTGCGGTAATAGGCCTGATATCCGTAATTGCCCCTATCACTGTCCTTTGCTCGATTCAAGACAATCCCCAGAACATTAGCCTGTAACCAGCTCAGAGAAGCCAACGTAAGTTCGAGGGCCTTACGGCTTGTTATCCCGGATGTTGCGACGACCACAACCCCACTAACAGCAGCAGCTGCTTGGAGGGTTTCGGCGAAACCGACGAATGGACAGCTATCGAGCAGCACCATGTCATACTCTTTCGCAAATTCATCCAGTAAATCATTCAACATCGGCCCTACGAGATCTGCCGCCGACTCGGACGGAGTGCCGGCAAGTATCACATCTAAATGGGGGTGTTGAACCCCCGAAATTACAGCTTCCTTCCACGTGTGTTCGCCTGTCAACACATCCGACAAGCCGATATCAGATGATCGCTTCAGAAGTTTGTGAACAGATGGGCGCCGCAAGTCGGCATCAATGAGCAGAGTACGCTTCCTCTGCGCACCAAGGGCGATGGCTAGATGAACGGCAGTTGTCGTTTTGCCTTCACCGGCCCCCGGGCTGGTGATAAGCACGGAATTGATGTTTTGGGTGAGATTGCTAAGGATTATGGAGTTGCGGATTCCTCGAATGGCCTCTTCGAATGGCGACAGTTGCGGATAATGCGCGGGCTCCAGCCCAAGCATCCCGTTTGAAGAGAGCCGGCTCGAGTTGGCTGCAAGACCTGTAGGCGCTGAGATAACGGAAACGTGGGACAACTGCTTTGCAACGGGAAGGGTACCTATGAGCCGGGTGCCGAGGCCCCAGTTGGTCTCGTCACCGGCATGCACAGTCGTACTCATCTTTTCCGCTATTACGGCGCCCACGGCCCCAAGTAAGCTGGAAAGGATAAACGCTGCGATAAGGTTCAGGCCCGTGTTCGGGAATGTCGGACGTACAGGTGGAAGCGCGAGGTCAGCGATCCGGATATTGCTGTTTTGAAATCCGATGTTTATGCCGGCTTCCTTAATCTTCCCGACAAGCTCCTCGTACAGCTTCTTATCTGCTGTGGCTTCTTGCAGCAGCCGCTGATACTCAAAGGATTTGCCGTTGAGATGGTCGAATTCTGCTTTAGTTGCTGCGACGGCCTTTCGAAGCATCTGCTCGCGTGCTGTCGCTCCTTTGTAATCAAGCGTTACACGGTTGAAAATGTTCTTACGGCTTTCGTTCAGCTCGGCCTGCAGTTCAGACACTTGCGAGGCGGCCCTCTGGTATTCGGGATGACCCGGTCCGAAAGTGCTGTTTACGACGGCGAAATGCTGCGAGGCCTGGTTGAGTTGGCTGGTCAGCTTCGCCAGTTCCTCGGCTTGTCCGGATAGCTGCGCGGCCTCCATCGAGCCGCTTTGAATCGAATTATAGACAGTTTCTTTCCTGACCCGGTCTACTTGGGCGTTTGTGTATTCTGTATTGAGCTGCAACAGCCGGCTGGAAAGGATGTTTGTCTTCTCCGCGGGATCGATTACATCGAGCTCGCTTTGAAACCGGGCGAGTGCGCGCCCCGATCGTTCCATTTTTGCCTTCAGTTCGTCCAGCTGCCTTTCCATAAAGGTTGACAATCCGGCGGAATTGCGAGCCCGCACGTCAAATGTGCGTTGAATGTATGAGTTTGCAACGGCATTGGCGACGTTTGCAGCCAAAACCGGATCAGATGATTCGTAGCTGATCAAAATCAGGTAAGTGTTTGGCTGCCGCTTCACTTTCAGCTTTCGTAATTCGACCGGACCTGCGGATTCCTGCTGACGATCGGACCCTTTCCGCGGGCCGCGCGCTTGCTCGTCTTCGAGCAGCCCATATTTCTCGGCAACCGGACGCAAAACGGAATTCGATTGAATGAGCTTGACCTGCGTTGAGAGGAATTCCTCTGCGTCGTTAGCTTCAGTGCGGCGACCGAAATCCTCGCCCACGATACGTGATGGAGCGGATCGGTCGATATCAATCAAAGCGGTCGCCCGGTAGATCGGCTTCACGTACAAAGAAACGAAATACGCCGCGAGCGTACAAACTGCAACAAAGGGAATAATTTTCCAAATTCGGCGTCGAACAATCTCAAAATACTCACCAATCGGGACGGAAGCTTCGCTCGGTGCATAGTCGATCAGCGGGCCGACGGTTGGTGTGTGCACGGGTTCGGACCTACGAGGCCTAGCCGGCGAGTATTTAATTAGCTCGGACATTAGAAGTGTTAAGAACTATTACTAAACAAAAGTCTCATTGGACCGCAACAGAGCCGGCTGAACCGAGCCCGTGCTCACGACGAGGAATTTCCCAAAGCAAGCAAAATTTCGGCCTCCCGAACGGTTGGGTAGGTAGAAGACATGGCTGGGCAGGAGGGTCACCTCAGGAGACTCGCGCTCGCTAATCTTTTTGAGTTCCACAGAACCAGTTTAGGTGTTTTGAAAGAAAATCCCCGCAGGGCAGCAAAGTCCCACTTCCCCTGTTGGATTTTGGGCGTGTTGCTGGTAGCTCCAGTCGAGGGTTGAGGCCTCAAATCCGTCGTTCGGCGGCCCACTCCAACAGAACGCGCTCGCCACTCCCTATGGACGAGGAGCTGAGAACTCGTGAACTCGATAGACTGCGTCTTCTAAGCAAGCGCAGCAACTCGGCGCTGATACCAGAAGACACGAGCAACGGCAGGTGTAGAAAGTATATACACGTCATA
>JBJMGM010000225.1:0-7446 GCA_045807905.1 Bryobacteraceae bacterium
CAGCGGTAGAGCGACGGCGCATCAGTCGAGCGCCCGCTTTCAGGCCCTCGCCTTCATTTATTTGAACGGACGGTGAATGAACTGTCCGTCTCTTTGGATAAGAGCCGGCGGTCAGGTTCGTAATCGCCGTTGGGCCGATGCGGCGCGTCGTCAATTCCCTTCGGCAATTCTCGTGGCCGTTGAAGGATCGGCGATGCTTCCGTCAACTAATTCGAGTTTGTCGGATGCTTTGAACCGCCTGTCTTTGTAATGCTCCGCGAAGTCGCCACCACATTGTAACGGCGATCGAGGAAAGCTTTCACCAGACCTGCTCCGATGCCCTGCGAGGCGCCGGTCACAATCACTGTTTTGTGGATATCTGGTATCATGATTTGTTTCCTTTCTGTTTCTTCAAGGGTTCTGGTCCAACGAAAAAATCTCAACGAACCGAGACCTTCCCTCCATTCACGAGCTTGACGTCTGGTGTGATGACGACGGAATCACCGTCTTTCAATCCTTGCCTCACTTCGATTCCGGTTTCCGTAGTTAAGCCGCAAACGACGCTGACCCGTCGAACAATTCCTTCGCGAACAGTCCAGACATAAGCTTCGCCCTCATCGTGCCTGACGGCACTTTTGGGAACTGTTATAACCGGTTCCAGTTTTCCCGGCGACCTGATTTCCAAAAAACTTACCTTGACGCTCATCTCCGGCTTGATGATCTGCAAATCCGGCCGAGCGATCTGGACCTCGATTTTGACCGTGCCCTTCTGGCGGTCGGCTGCGGGATAAACCTTCACCAAAGCTGCATCAAATTGCCTGTCGGGATACGAGTCTAACACAACAACTACCGGCGAACCGATACCCACCTTCGCAATATCAGCCTCATTGATGTCCACTTCGGCTCGCATATCATCCGTGTCAGCCAATTGGGCGATGTCAGTCGAGCCTCCGCCCGCCTCAATCTGACCGCCAAAATTGATGGTGTCGCCCAGTTCCCGATATTTCTTCAAGACAATGCCGTTGATAGGCGAACTGATGACGCACTGGTTCACATTGAATTTGGCGTAATCGACTGTCGCCTCATCACGTTCAAGTTCGGCTTGCCCAACTCCTGCGGCGGTGATTGCAGTTTCAAAGTCATCCTTCGAAATAGCGCCAGTCTTGATCAGGTAGCGCGCGCGGTCGGCTTTGTTCTGAAGGAGATGAAGGTTGGCTTTGGCAACGTCTCGACTAGCGATAGCCTGGCGCAGTTGCGCCTGATAGTCCCGATCATCAATTCGCGCCAGAACATCACCAGCTTTGATGTGCTGCCCCTCCTCGATGGGTTCTTCCACAATCTGTCCCAGGATTTTTGTGCCGATAATGATGTATTTGTGGCGGGTGACTATATAACCAGAGCCTGTCAACAGCACGCTGGACTGGCGGTCCGTCCTCGCCACTACCATCATCGTTTGCACTGTGGGCGACCGGCCAATCGTCTTGGCGTAAATGACATAGCTTGCAGCCCCAAGAACTGTTAGGAGCAACATCAGGATCGCGATTGAAACCAACCGACTGCGCTTGCGGCGCGGTTGCTCCTGCGGGCGCACAATGCGCAGTGTTTCCAGTTCGTGATTCGTTCGCATGGCTTCGATGGCCATGACTCAGTTCCTTCTCAAAGCGTTGACTACACTCACGCGCATGGCCTGTCGCGCCGGCAGCCAGCCGCCCAATGCGCCAATAACAATCGCAAACACGAGCGCTTGAATCGCGATAACGGGGGTTACATGAAAATTAAACGCAAGGGTTGGCGCCGAAACGGCGCCGCCATTGAACTTGGTCGAGAGTCCGTTGACAGGCAGGGCGAGAATCACTCCGATGATGCCGGCCGCGAACGCCAGCGTTGAAGACTCCGCAAGGAACGATGTCATGATGGCTAGCGGGCTGAATCCCAATGCCCGCAACGTCCCGATTTCAGTCGTCCGCGCCGCCACCGCCGCGTACATCGTATTCATTGCAGCAAAAATGGCAGCGAAAGCCATGATTCCCGCCACCAACAATCCGAGCGCCCGCAGGTTGGCGGCTATTCCCGATTGCTCCTTGTAATACTCTGACTCCGTCTTGGCTTGCAGGTTGATGCGTGGATCATCGGCACATCGCTGAATCAGCGAGTGAACATCCGCGCCGGGAACGAGCTTGAGACGGATGCTGTTGAAACTCGAACCTCTCCGGGAATCCTCCTGCAAGCTATGCAGGTCGCCCCAAACCTCCGATTCAAACGAACTTCCGCCGGACTCAAAAACGCCCACCACTTTCCAAATGCGTCTGCCAACTTTCAGGTCCGCCCCCAATGAACAGCCGGGGTATCGATTCAAAATCAATTTGCCGATGATGACTTCATTCAGTCCAGGCGCAAACATTCGACCGGCGATAATACGCACTTTTTCATGGATTTGGGCGCTCACGGGCAGCACTCCGCGAATGGGAAGGTTGTCCAAGGTGTCGCCGGCGGGCATAAACACCTGTTCGGTGAATTCGGGCGAAACAAGCGGATTTCCCGCGCCATCGCGTTTGATGGCCGGTAGAAATTTGAGCGCGTCCAACTGGTCGAGCGTGATGAACGAATTGGCCTCGGAGTCCGCGCCGCGTCCGATAAGAATCATGTTGTCCGGCGAACTGCTATCCTTGATCGCGGAGTCGAGACCTCCGACAATCGCCATTCCCGCAACGAAGACGCCGACGACGATGGCAATGGCACCTACGGTCATTGAATTGGACACGCGACGGATGAGCAGGCTCCGGCGATTGTATTTGAAGGGAATGGCCATATTAATCCACCAGTCTAAGGGTCTCAACGATGCTGCGTTTGGCGGCTGCACGCGCGGGAACATACGCGCTAAACAAACCGATAAGCGCCGCCACGCCCAGGGTCTCCGCCAACACAAAAGGAGGAACATGCAATGAGACAAAAGGGCCAAGGGCATCAGCGTTGAGCGCGAAAACCTTGAACAGTCCAAACGCCACCCCGCAACCAATCGCTCCTCCCAATAAAGCAACAATCAACGATTCGCCCACAAGCAGACTCAAGATCACCCCCGAGGGAAATCCTATCGAGCGCATTACCGCGATTTCGCTCCGACGCTCGCGAATGGACATCGCCGCCGTGTTTGCCGCGACCAGCCCAATTGCCACGACGGCCACCAGGCCGAGAAACTCGGCCAGTTTCATGAAAATACGATAGCGACCCAGAATGCCGCCAATTGCCGCTGCTTCAGAAGCGCTTCGTGTTTCTGCCGCAGAATTGGCGAATTGGTTATCAAGCGCGGCACAAACTTCAGGAACCACCCTTGAATCGTCCACCCGCACCCAAAATTCATGCGCGATTCCAGGGTTACCGGCGGCTTCCTCAAAATAGTCTAGTCGGAAGATTAAGAAGCTTGGAACGGGTCCTTTGTCGATAGTACCGACAATAGTCAAAGTAACATTGAATGGATATACGGTTCCCCGCAGTTGGATTTGCTGACCAACATGGAGATTGAAGCGGCGCATTGTGCCTTGCGCGACCAGACAGGCGGTCTTGATCTTTTTGAACTCGTCCACGCCGGTGAGACCCCAATCGGACCACATGTCAATCTCCTTCGCTTCCGTAGCAACACTTGGAAATTGATCGCTGACTTCATGGTAAATGCCGCCGTAAATCACGAGCGGTGCAACGGCAACGACATGGGGAATCGTGGCAATTTTGGACTTGTAAGCTACGGGCAGAGGATAACCCAATCCCATCTTGGTGCGGCAGAGGATGCGAACGGAGGAGGTTGTATCAGCGAGCATCTGGTTGGCAAAAGTTGGCAGACTCACCAGCACCGAGAAGATAAAGAGCGATACCGCAATCGAAAGAATCGTGAGGATAGTTCTTCGTTTGGTGCGGAGCAGGTTTTTGAAAATCAGCGTCAGATATTTCGTCATATTTCCTTGCTCCGGTTATGCCGAAATCTGGAGCGCAGCAGTCGCTTTTGCAGATACACCGCCCTTTTCCGCTCCGGTGAATACTCCCTTGTCCAAGCGGTAAACGGCATCCACGAAACGCTCGGAACGCGGGTCGTGGGTGACCATCACAATAGTCTTGTCAAACTGTGTCTTGAGTTGCGTCAGCAGGATTAGGATTTCCTCCGCAGACTTTGCGTCCAAATCGCCCGTTGGTTCATCTGCAACCAGAATGGTCGGATCGGTCACGATTGCACGCGCAATGGCCACACGTTGCTCCTGCCCACCCGAAAGTTGACGCGGATAATGTCCCATGCGGTCAGCCAGACCGACCGCTTTGAGGGCGGATTCGACGTGCGTCTTTCGGTCCGCTTTGCTCAAATGCGTCAGAAGCAGAGGCAGTTCAACATTCTCAAAGGCAGTCAATACGGGAATGAGATTATAAAACTGAAATACCAATCCAATATGACGCGCTCTCCACGCGGCAATTTCGCGTTCGTTCATGGTGGAAATTTCTTCGCCCCCGACCGCCACGCGCCCGGAAGTCGCGTGATCAATTCCGGTGACCAAATTCAGCAGTGTCGTCTTGCCGGAGCCAGATGGCCCCATGATCGCCACAAACGATTTGCGGGGAATGTCGAGGGTCACATCATCCAGCGCGCGCACCTCGAATTCATCGCGCTTGTAGGTACGAGTCACATGGTCAAGCGTGACAGCGCTGGATTCTTCTGTGGTTATGTCGTCAGTTGCATTCATGTTTGAGTGCTTTCATCGAGTCATTTAATTTCTTCTGCTTCTTCTCCGATACGTGTAGGTGAATTTCGGTGGCCTTTCGTTCTGACTCAGGCGCCAACGGCCGAAATGGCCGTGGCCCCGCCGTCGATCAGGAAGTCTGCCCCGACGACGTACGCAGAATCGTCCGACGCGAGGTAAACTGCCAGCTTCGCGATTTCCACCGGATCGGCCAGCCGCTTGCTCGGATTGTTTGTCCGCAGCAACCCCTTGACCACATCGCCCTGCTCTTCGCCTGGGAAACGACCGAACATCGCCGTGTCAGTCGGGCCTGGGCTTAGGGTGTTCACGCGAATCCCGCGGTCCACGAGCTCGGAGCTGAGGATCCGAGCGAGATTGACGACTGCGGCCTTGCAGGGCGAGACGGTCGAGGTCGTCGGCCATCCCCTTCGCGCAGTAACGGACGCATTGATGATGACAGATGAGCCTTGCCTCAGTAGCGGCAACGCCTTTTGAATTGTGAAGTAGGCCCCCTTGAAGTTGGAGCCTATCACCCGGTCGAAGCTTTGCTCCGTCACCTCTTCGAACGGCAGGAATTCACTGTGACCTGCATTGACGAAGATGCCGTCCAGGTGACCGAACTCCCGCTTGATCGTGGTGAACATCGCGTCGAGGTCCGCGAGATTGCTGACATCCGCGCGAACAGCAAGACTTCCGGCGCCAAGCGTCTCTTGAGCCGCCTTCAGCGTCTTCTCATTCAAGCCGCAGATGGCGACGCGCGCGCCCTCTCTGTCGAATTCCTGCGCTGCGGCGAACCCGATCCCGCTGTTGCCGCCGGTGATAAGAATATTCTTGTTCGTTAGTCTATTCATTGTCGTCACTCCTTCTCCTTTTTAGTTGTTTTCATGCCGTGTTTCAGATTCGGTCGGGGAGCCGCGTCGTTACCTCCTGGACTAGCCACGTATTGCCGTCGGGATCGTTAAAGGAGCAGAACGACCCGTAGCTCGTGCGCTTGGGGTCGGGGCCGCTGAGCCGTGCCTCCGGGGGGACCGGCGGTCCGTGCCACACCTCACTCGCGTCGATGCCACGGCCGACGAGTTCGTCATGGGCCGCTTCGATGTCGGAGACGATCAGCGCTCCCACCGCCGAGCCAGGCGCGGCCGCAGTTAGTCCCTTGCCGAACGTGACCGAGCACCTTGAGCCGGGGGGCGTGAACTGGACGATGCGAATGCCGTTTGTCGGGGCGGCATCGTCGTCGAACCTCCAACCCAAGCGTTTGTAAAACTGCTTGGATCGCTCGACGTCGGATACTGGAATGATGTCGACCTCGAGCTTCATGTCGACTTTCGTTGCGCTGCCATCATCCTTCTGTTGTTTCGTGCTGGTGCCTGTTTGACTCATATGCATTGGTTAACCTTTCTTTCGTTTGTCGTTTCTTTGATTTGTAGTTGCTGAAATTGGAACGGACAGACTGGTCGGTATGATAGGATGCATAAAAAAGAATCCCTAAGGTTTCAAGCTGTCCAGATAATCGAAAAAAGCATGGCTCGTTTGCAACAGCAGCGCCTCGTCCTGGGTGCTTTTGGCCGTACCGGCCATGCCCGCTTGCGCCGCCGCGATGAACGCCGCCACTTTCGGCGGAGAAACGTCTCTTCTCACTTTGCCTGCCTTGATCCCGCGGGCGAACGCGGCCGCCATGGTCTCTCGCCATGCGAAATAGACCTTCTCCAGCGACTGGCGGAATTTTTCATCAAGGGGTGACATCTCTTGCGCCAGATTATTCAGCGGACAGCCATGCACCAGCCCGCCATTGGCAATCTCCCTTTTGGCGCCTTGGCGAAAGATGCGCTTCAAATCGGTAATTGGATCGGTCGAATTGGCGAGAGGATCGGACCATTGCTGCTTGAAACGCGGATGAATGACCTCCCGCACAACCGCGTACCCCAAATCTTTTTTGCCCTTGAAGTGATGAAACACTGCGCCTTTGGTCGTACCCGCATCATCTACGATGCGATTGAGGCTACCGCCTTGGAATCCGTTTTTGTAAAATTCGTCGAAAGCGGCATCGAGGATTCTTTGTCGCGTGTTTTCGGGAGACCTGTTGGTGGTTACTCTCATTGTGCTAGTATTAATCAATACAGACCAGTCGGTATGTCGTCAAGTTCAATTTTTCTTTTCTCAATTCTCGGATTTGACCATTTGACGGTTCCCGACCGAGTCGATGAAATAGGAGAGCAACTTCCAAGTGAAGAATCATCGACCGACGATGAGGACAAATTCAATGAACCCAACCAAACAGGAAAAAAATAAAGCACTCGTGCTCGAAGCGTTCGACACGTTGTTTAACAAGCGGGACTATGAAGCCGCTCAGAAGTATTGGTCGCCCAACTACATTCAGCACAGCGCGCACATCGAATCGGGTCGCGATGGACTGTTCAATTTGATCCGCAAAACACCCGCCACCCTGCGTTACGAACAGCAGCTCATCGTCGCGGAGGGCGACTACGTCATCGTCCACGGACGATTCTCAGGAACCGGTCGGCCTGTCGCCTGGGTCGCCGCGGATATTGTCAGGATCGAGAACGGCCGCCTTGCCGAACACTGGGACGTGTTACAAGACGAGGCGACCAAAGCCGAATCGAAGAGCGGCCTGCCGATGTTTGGCGACCGCTTCACTGCCTGACCCAACTTATCCATCAATCTCAAATCAACGAAACTGGCACACGCGATCGCAATCGAGCCGCATCGCGACTTCGCGCGCGCTATTGAG
>JBJMGM010000226.1:0-11134 GCA_045807905.1 Bryobacteraceae bacterium
CGAGAAGCACTATGTCCGGGCGGGAAGAATCGCTACAGTCATCTTGTTTGTGCTCTCATCGGCGCTGGTCTTCGTCTTGCAGACGGCGCAACAGAGTTTCAATATCATTCTTCAGATCGGCGCAGGCACTGGTCTGCTGTATCTATTGCGGTGGTTTTGGTGGCGGGTCACGGCCTGGTGCGAAATCACGGCGATGATCGCTTCATTCGGCATATCGTTGATCTTCGCAGTGATGAGTAGGAACGGCAAGGTGATGAGCCCGGACCAGCAACTCTTGCTAACGGTGATATTCACAACCATCCTTTGGCTGCTTACGGCGTACCTGGGACCGCAGACAGATCTGCAAGTGTTGAAAGATTTCTATACTCGAGTGCATCCGTTTGGCCCCGGCTGGAACCGCATCCGGATAGAAGCGGGTATTTCAAAAGCGGAGGCTGCGGCTTGGGTTAGAAACGACAATATTTCGCTCGCAATAGTTGGATGGGTTACAGGCGTAACCGTTATCTGGTCAGGGCTCTTCCTCGTGGGGAGCTGGCTTTACGGGCGCGTGGGCTATGTGATCGGCATCGGCAGCGTTTTTGTGGTCAGCGCTGCGATTCTCATCCGGGTGGTCAACCGGCTTTGGAAGTAGAATCACCGCTCCCTGCGTTTGCGGCGAGCAAGTCCTCCGGGCGGCCAACGTCTCGCCATTTCCCCTCAACTGTCGAAATGCGGAGTTCGAGTGAATCATCAAGCATCTTATCGAGGGCAGACGTGAGCTCGTATTCCCCGCGCGGAGATGGTTCGAGCCGATCGAGGTACTGAAACAGGATGGGGCGAAATGCATAAAAGCCTGCGCTATTCCAGTGCGTAGTTGATGTGCCCTTGGCGGGTTTTTCGATGATGCTTCGGATTCGCCCTTGCTCTTCGTATACCGCGGCACCCTGCCAGGGATCGTCTACCGCCTTTACGGCGAGAACCGCAGTAGCAGCTTGCTCTTCATAAAGGACGGCTCCACAGCGCACGTATTCCGAAGCATCACACAGAATGTCGGCGTACGTAAGAAGAAATGAGTCGTTGCCGGCGAACTCTTTGGCAAGCCGCGTGGCCGTGCCTGTCCCGTCAACGGGATTCTGCACGCGGAACTCCAGCTTCACTGGGCGCTGGCCGGGTATTTGCGGCGGCTGCCAACCTCGAAAATATTGTTCGATCAGTTGATGCCGGTACCCGACGACAATAAAGAAGCTTTCAACGCCGGCTTCGGCGAGCCTTTCGACAATGTGCTCAAGTATCGGCTTGCCCTGGACGAGCAACATAGGTTTCGGAGTTTCTTCCGTAACGCTGCCCATGCGGCTTCCCTTTCCTGCAGCGAGCACAACCGCGTGCCGGATTGATGTTTTATTCAAGCGCCGCTCCCGAGGAGGGTTCAGCGACGATAATGTGATTTTCGGGATCAAAATTGGGGTGCTGTGAGTAATAATTTTTCACAAGGTTGGCTCGAAGGCGCTCGTTATCGGATGCTTTACACAGGATAACTACGCATCCGCCGAACCCGGCTCCCGTGAGACGGGCGCCAAGCGCGCCTGAGCGGTGGGCGATTTCAACAAGCGAATCCAGCGCCGGAGAACTGACTCGAAGTTGATCGCGCAGGCTGGCATGAGAAGCAGACAGCAGCTTGCCGAAGACTGTGGCGTCGGCGCGCTGCAGTGCAGCAACGGCTTCCTCCACACGAAAACCTTCCGTTACGACATGCAAGAAAGATCGCATTTCGTCATCGCCCAATTGGCCTTGCCCCGACTGAGATGCTAGGGCGGCGAGCTCGCCGTGTGAATGAGTTTCCATTGCCGAGCGATAGGATGCAAACCCAAGCTGCTTTAGCGCATGAGCGCCCGCGGTGCGCCGGCCGTTGTACTCGGATCGCATGCCGCCGGACTTCTCTGCGGTCGTGAGACTGTGCGCAACTATAAAGGACCAGCCATCCGGTATTGGAATAGGTGAGATCTCAAGGGGCGCGAAGTTCACCAGAAGCGCACACCCTTCTTTACACCCGAGTACGGCGGCGTGATCCATAGCTCCGCCGCGAGTTCCAACTTGCTGTTCGCCTTCGGGCAGGATTTCCATCAACTCGCCGAAATTTGGTGAGATGTTATTAGCCTTGAGCAGCGCTAGGGTGAACCCGACCAACAGAGCCGAGGAGGAGGACAAACCGGCGGCTGGCGGCAAATTGGAAGTAATTGCGGCGTCAATACCGCGAGTGAGGGTCCAGCGGCTGTTCACCGCGTGGGCCGCCGCTCTGAGGTAGTTCGCCCAATCTCCAAGGAGGCCAGGATCAGCATGCGCGGGTAGATGAAACTCCCGTTCACCATAGGGCCCGGCACTAATGGCTCGAATAAGCGAGTCACGTCGGATACGGAAGGCGATCCAGATACGGCGTTGAATTCCCATGGGGAGCACGGGTAGATCGTGATAATCAATGTGCTCACCGATGAGGTTCACGCGACCTGGAACAGAAACGACCGAAGCAGAATCGCCGGGGCCGAAGCGCGAATTGAGGAGACTGAGGGCGCTATTCGAACCGGGCATCTAAAAAGTGCTGATGCCTTTGCGGGAGTAGACAGAACGCAAATGCGAGAGCGCGACGGACATTCGACCCGGCTGGCCGCCTACCGAATAGACCTTGATTCCTTGCGCGCCGATCGGCGGAAATACCAGGTTTGTCATCGTGATGCGCCCGTTTTCGGCGAACACTTCTACCGAGCATCGATCGACGAGAATGTCCAGCCGCAGGAGATCCCCGGCTAATGAAAGTGGGGCGGTGGTGCGGATCGCAAAATCCTTGCTGTTGATCACAATGTTAGAGTGCGTGCGGTCTAGGAATAGTTGCTTTGCTTGCCGGTTATAGCCAACGACCGTGGAACTGCCATCCTCAGCAAAAAGCTTCCAACCGACCTCCTGGGCGGCGCCGAGTGCAAGAGTGGACCGAAGCTCGAACGTCTGACTTTTCCCATATTGGCGGGATGAAAGATTTCTATTGACTTGCTCCACAGTTTCATTAGTGAGCGCCAACGGCTGTTCTCGAAGTTGTTGAAGCGCACCGATCGGCTGCTGAAACAACCGTATCCCGCGGGGCGTCATCCGCAGCGATAATCTGCGCGGGACTGTCATTTGACCGCGCCATGGCTTTGTCGGAAGCACGGCGGCATATTGCCAGTTGTTCATCCAACCAATCATCACGGGCGCGTGGCCTTCAGGAAGACCGTTGAAGGTCAAAGCGCAATAGCAATCCTTTCCGTAATCTGTCCAAAGCGTAAGAGACGGTGGGTTATCGTTCACGAATCGCGTTCCATCAAAGTGCCCGATGAAATACTGTTCGCCCGAACCGCCGTGAAGTCCGCCTGGGTTGAGCCCGATTTTTAGTACCCAACGTGTCTCCCTACTTTCCCCATTGACCGGTAGTTGGAAGAGCTCCGGGCATTCCCATTGACCACCTGTCGCGCCTGCTGGCCCGAAATCACTGAGCTGCTGCCATTCTTTCAAATTGGCAGACGCGTAAATACGCACTTTGTGGTCATCCGGCAGTGATACGAGCATGATCCAGCGCTTCGTTTGCTCTGACCAAAATACTTTCGGGTCTCGGAAATCGGGCAAATTGAGGTTGAGTACAGGATTACCCGCGTATTTTGTCCAAGTACGGCCTTGATCGTTGCTATAGGCGAGATTTTGCGTTTGGAGCGCTTTGTGCGAGCCATTCGCGGGCGTGTGTCCCGTGTAGACGGCGATGAGGCAAGGCTTCTCACTCCGGCAAAACCCGCTCGTATTGGCACGATCGATCACTGTGCTGCCCGTGAAAATCATGATGCCGTTCTGCTCTGGCAGCGCGACGGGCAATTCACGCCAATGCACGAGATCCCGGCTTACGGCATGGCCCCAGCTCATATGACCCCACTGGTCACCTAAGGGGTTGTATTGAAAAAACAGATGGTATTCGCCTTGAAAGTAAACCAGCCCGTTTGGGTCGTTCGTCCAGTGCTGACGAGGAGAAAAGTGGTACTGGGGCCGGTAGGGCTCATCGTAAATAGACGAAACGGAGCTCCGGCCAACCGCTCCGATGAAGGCGAAGGTGATCAGGAGAAGGAACGTCTTTGTCATTTAGCGCCAAGACATTCCCAATGATAAAGCGTCAGTGTTCTAGCTTACTGTAGCTTCGGCCAAGACGGTTCGGCAGAGCCTCAATCCGGTCATGCGTTCACGATTCCTTTGCCTTCTACGATGTGGATGTAGCGATTTACGTCAAGATTGGTGAATCGGTCTACTCGCTTACTCGGCGCTGCCCATTGGATTTCTAATTCGTCCAACTTAGCAGCCGCGCCCAATCCCAAAACCTCACGCGGGTCATGAGCAGAAAGATAACTGCCACCGTTGTTCTTCGACCGGCGAAATGTTTTGCCGCCAGCCTTCCACATAAATTTCGTCCCGATCGAATCGCGATTGCAGGTAGTGCCCTCGAGCTTCAACCCTAACCAATTGTTACTCTTGGCAGCGTTGTTTCGGAGTAATACGGGCGTCCCGCCATTGTTCGCCACTAATACGTCTATAGCGCCGTCGTTATTGTAATCACCAACTGCGAGTCCACGCGCGGCAAACAGCTTTTGAAATACCGGCCCTGCTCGTTCACTCACATTGCTCAGCTTGCCGTCTGATCCGTGATGGAAAAGCAGCAGGGGCTCTTTGTAATGGACCTGCTGCGAATAGCTCTCGATCATGTCGTCGGGGTGCCCGTTGGCGAGAATTAAATCAACATTGCCATCGTTGTCGTAATCGAAGTATTTCAGCCCCCAGCCACTCATCAGGCGTGTCGCCTGCGCGACGCCATTCATATGCGCCACATCGCGAAAAGTTTCGTTTCTGGTGTTCTGATAGACGGAGTACATTTCCTGATCGACATTCGCAACAAACAGATCCTGCCAGCCATCGTTGTTTAAATCCGCCGCGTCCACACCCATCCCGGAGCGTGCTTGGCCATTGTCGCTAAACCCCACCTCGGCCTGTAGCGCAGCCTCTTCGAATTGCCATTTCCCATTCTTATCCGGCCCTCGGTTGACGAATAAAAAATTCTGAACCGTATCATTCGCCACGAAGAGATCCATGCGGCCGTCATTATTAATGTCTGTGGCCACTACGCCCAGACCCTTGCCCATCGATTTCGCGATGTCTGTTCCCTGACTCACTTCCGTAAACGTTCCATCGCCATTGTTGTGATACAAAAAGCTTGCCGTTCCTTTAAAGATGCGGGGGATGCAATAGTAATGCCTGCCCAGCTTGTTGTCGCCGCACTCGAGCTTATGAGTTGCCCCGTAATCGACAAAGCTGCAAATAAAGAGGTCCAACTTTCCGTCATTGTCGTAGTCGAACCACACAGCGCTGGTCGTCCAGCCTGGTGTGGCGAGCCCCGCCTTATCTGTCACATCAGTGAACGTGCCGTCCTGGTTGTTTTTATAAAGAATGCAGCGGCCGTAGGAAGTGACAAAAATGTCCGGCCAGCCATCGTTATCGTAATCACCCACAGCCACGCCCATGCCGAAAGTGCCGCCCGCAACACCCGCTTTCTCAGTGACGTCGGTGAATGTGCCGTTTCGATTGTTCTTGTAAAGCGCATTGCGGATCGGTTTTGACGGTTTCCAAAAATCGCATGGCCCGCTATTTACCAGGTAAATGTCCATCCAGCCGTCATTGTCGAAATCCAGGAATGCGCAGCCAGGGCCGAGCGTTTCGGGCAGATAGCGATTTTCGGACATCGCGTTTTCATGCACCCACTCTATTCCGCTTGCCGAAGGTGGAATGTCTTGAAACCACGGAAGCGCCTCAAAGGCCGATCCGAAATTCAGTGGCGCCGCTATGCCCAGCGCCGCTCCTCGCCAGAGGAATTGGCGCCTCGTCATTGGCGTACCTCCGGGCGCGTTAATTCCGACGTTGTCACGGCTTGCTTGCGCTTTCTATACTCTGCGAACATGGCGTTCGCTTCCGCGTCCCGGTGTAGTTTCCGGTAAAGCATCGCCAGCGAGTAGCAGGCGTCGGAAGCTACTGTATCGCTGGAAACTGCGGTCACATATTCTTCAATCGCTTCTGTTTCCTTTCCTAGCTTCTCGAGTGTCCGAGCTAAATGATAATGAGCTTGCGCCAGCTTTGAATCGTACTGAACGGACTCGCGCAAGGCCGTCTCCGCCGCTTCCGGTTTATCCATCCTCAGCAACAGATACCCGAGGTCGTGCGGCGGCCAGGGCGAAGGGTGCGTTTGGTCCCGGTTCAAGCTCACCGCCTTCTCAAACGTGGCTAGGGCTTGCTCCAACTGACCTTGCATGTCAAACGCCAAGCCGAGGCTGTCCCAGACGCGTGCAGACTTTGGATCCAGTTCCGCTGCTTTTTCCAGTTCCCCAACGGCTTCTTTATAGCGTCGCTGATCATAGTCGAGCCTGCCGAGCCAGTACACAAAAATCGGGCGGTCGGGACGTTTCTTAGTGAGCCCATCAAGCAGGGCGCGCGCATGCGTATCGTCTGCTAAATTGACGAACGCCATCGCGAGCGTGAACGTGTCATTGTCGCTGAGGGGAGAAAGCTTGGCGGCTTCCGTAAACGCCTCTACTGCTGCACTCATTTTTCCATCCAAAAACCTGACCGCACCCTGCAATGACAGTAGTTCGGCGCGTGCCGCGTCAGTCGGAGCTCTAGATTGGGCAAGCATTGCCTCCACTTGCGCGAAGTTTTTGTCCGCCAGCGCGGCTGCGGCCTGTTCGCCCTGGCCCGATCCCGCCAGAGCTCGTCGGACCCGCTGAAAAACGTCTTCGCTCTGGGCCACCGCCCTCGTCACGGCCAATAAGCAGAAGAGAGAGTGGAAGACAAAACGTAAGAAAGGTCGCAGTTCGCACATCGGTTATGGCCTAACCTCAATTGTGCGCAGCATGAGCTCGGCGCGCTTTGACCGATCTTCATCAAGCTTCTTTAAAAGTTCCGCTTGTTTCTCCGCCCGAGGATCGCGGGTGCGCCTGTACAGCACGAGTAATTCATTGTTTCCCTGAAAGCTGCTAGGGTCCAGACGCAGAGCCCGATCCAGTTCGGTACGAGCTTCCTCGAGATTCCCCTCTAGCATGGAAAGCCGTGCCAGCTCAGTATGCGATTCAGAAAACGACGGCATCAACTCAATCGATCTATGCAAGTGCTCGGCGGCACCCTTCACATCGCCCTCCAGCCGGGCCATGCGACCTAAAAAGTACTCCGCTCCCGCGGCTACTTTGGGATCATTTGCCGACCGCTGCATTTCCTGCTTCGCCTTTGCATAATCGCCC
Source organism: Bryobacteraceae bacterium (assembly GCA_045807905.1). Classification (GTDB taxonomy): domain Bacteria; phylum Acidobacteriota; class Terriglobia; order Bryobacterales; family Bryobacteraceae; genus Bog-105. The sequence goes on from JBJMGM010000226.1 coordinate 7,320, forward strand.
GAAGCAAAGTATGCGATTCCGAGTGCGTAATGGCCCTGTGAGTCCGCCGGTTTGGCCTTCACAAACTTTTGGAGATAGCCTGCTGCCGTAGCGGCGTCCCGACTGGTCAGGATGACAGAACCCATGGCGTAGTTATACCCGGGATTTTCAGGATCAAGAGCCAGGGCTCGTTCGAGGGACCTGCGAGCCTCAATCGGCAGATTCATCTTGGCAGCGGTCATTGCGAACAAGAAATGGATGCGCGGATTGTCGGGCGCCAGATCGCGTGCATGCGCCAGATATCCTAGCGCTCCTTCGTAATCCTTGCTTGCATCCGCCAATCGGGCTAGTTCCAACAGGTGAGCAGTATTCTTTGGATCGAGCACCGCGACGCGCTCGAGCGTTTTTCGCGCGTCGGAGGGGCGCTGCAATTGCTCATACGCCAACGCAAGCCGTCGCAGACTCATAAGCGAGGCGGCGTGTCGGGCGTCTAATGCTTCAACAAGTATCACCACCGCCGGAGCTGATTTGGGCGAGTCCCAGGTAGCATCCTGCACGCCTTCCAGATCCGATTCCGAAAAATCTGCGCGTGAGGCCAAACGAGAGGCGGCTGCCTTAGCCTCCGCCACTTGCCCAACGCCGGCTAGATCAACGCACCGCAGGGCCAAATTGGTCGAACGCGACGCTTCCTCTGCCGGAAGCTTTCCGGTCTCACGCAGCGACTCGGCGAAATTTCCACGCCTCTCATAGAGCAGCGCCAGCGAGTGATGCGCTTCCGCATCGCCAGGCTTTACGCGCACAACGCGCTGCCAGGCGTCCATAGCGCAAGACACGGACGAAGTGTCGTGCTCGGATTCGAGCTGGCACGCGCGTGCCAGGTTCTGCCATGCTGGCGTCAACCCTGGTTCCAGCCGAACCGCGTCAGCAAAGTCTTTGCGCGCCTCTGACACCTCATTTCGTTGAGCATGCACGATGCCCCGCAGGTTCAAGAGACCTCCGTCGCGGGGATGCCGCTCAAGCGACGCATCAATCAACCGCGATGCTTGCGCCAGGTCGCCAGCCTGAATTGCTTCCTGAATCGAGAGCAATGCCTGGGTGATATCCGAGCTTTGGGCTTGTAAGTAAATGCCGATGCCAAGGAAAACGACTAAAAGCTTCACAACCCTACGAACTCTATATTAATTGGGTCCGGGGAGTGAGTTATCTTCTACACGGCCGCTTGAGTGGGTTGTGGTATGATCTTTCCCCAAAGGGGGGTCCTTCGTTCCGTCGGGGATCCGGAATCCAAGGAGAGTCAAAATGCGCATTTCTGCAGTGAAATGTTTTTGCGTAGTGATGTTAGGAGTCTTGCTCGCTGCGTCAGCGTGGGCACAAAGCCAAAACGCGCGATTGGAAGGTCAAGTAACCGACAAATCGGGTGCCGTCGTACCGCAAGCAACCGTCACGGTTTCTGCCGCGGAGAGGCAGCTAAGCTCGACGGTTCAGACCGATAACGAAGGCCGGTTTTCTTTTCCAAACCTCGAGCCCGGCACGTACGACCTGAGCGTGTCGGCAAGCGGGTTTCGGACCTTCGTTCAGCGCCAGATCCAGCTACTCGCTAATCAGGCTGCCCGCATTGACGCCGGTTTGGAGGTGGGCGACGCGGCTACAAAAATAGAAGTCAGAGCTGACGCCGCCCAACTCAATTATGAGAACGGCGCTCAGCAGGAAGGGGTCCCGCCGCAGGTTATAAATCAGCTGCCTCTGCTTGTCGCAAGCGGTACGCCTCGCAATGCCGTGCAGTTTATTTCGTTTCTTCCCGGTGTCAATACCGGCACCAGCCCGCAAGCGTTTAACGCCCGCATCAACGGCGGCCTGAAGATGGGCGACGAGGCTGTGATGGATGGAGTGAGCATGCAGGAAGGCACGATGTCGCAAAGCGGCATGGTGGCGTTCTTCGATTTTCCGACCACGCCCGATATGGTCAGCGAAGTGCGTGTGCTGACTTCGAGCTACGAGCCGGAGTACGGCACGACCACGGGCGGCGAGATCATCGTAACCACGAGAAGCGGATCCGACCAGTTCCATGGCGGCGGCTTCGAATACCTGCGGAACAAAAGCCTCAATGCATTATCGTTTACGAATGACAGGCCTGAAGGCGACGCGCGACCGAAGGACAATGAAAACGAGTTTGGCGGCTTCATCGGCGGACCCGTCAAGCTTCCATTTTTGCCGTTTATTTGGGGATCTAAACACAAGACCTACTTCTTCCACGAGCAAGAGTACCTGCGCAGTAACGGCGGAACTGTTCGCCCCCTGTATTCCATTCCTTCTCTGCAGGAGCGCACTGGCGACTTCTCCGATCTGGGCACTCCGATATTCGACCCAAAGACCGAGACCATCACAAATGGTGTGATCAGCCGTTCACCGTATCCGGGGAATAAGATTCCGCTTTCCGACCAGAGTCCGCTGGCACAGCAGTGGATGAAATTTCTTCCTACGCCGACATCCCCCGGCCCCTACAACAACTATCTGGGCATACCAACCCCCGACTCGATTCTCGCCAGCACCGACCTTTTCCTCTACAAAATCGACCATTACTGGGGCGAAAAGGATCACTTTTACCTCACAATCTGGCGGCAGAGGAACCCTGTGAACGAAGTCTGCTCGCTGCCTCCGATGCTGTGTACAAAGGAACCGGCGAACCCCGAAGATGCCTGGGTGAACCGGTTCAACTGGGATCACATCTTCACTCCCACGTTCTTGAGCCACTTCGCCGTAGGCTATGGCAATCGCAACGAGGGCTATGGCTCGGTGAGTGGGCAGGACGCGAGCCAGCTTCCCCAGATTCCGAACGCGGCTGCGTATTTCGCTTCTCCGCAGGCCAATTTCAGTGGTAACGGCATCGGGACCTTTACGGGCTGGGGGAGCACGGCCGGACCTGGTTACCTGAATAAGACCACCCGGCCAACCTACATCGCGAACGAGTTGCTCACCTGGGTTCGTGGCGCTCACACGATCAAATTCGGTGGGGAGTTCCGGCATCTGGCGCAAGTGTTTCGGGCAAACGGAAACCAATCGGGTACGCTGAATTTCGATGCGAAGTCTACCGGCCTTCCGGGCGTTCCCAGCGGTGATCCATTCGCCAGCTTCTACATAGGCGCGGTCGATAACGGCAATCTGAACGTGTACAACGTATCGAAATATGGGGCGGACCAGCACGCCTATTCGTTGCACGTTGGCGACACCTGGAAGGTCTCATCAAAGCTGACCTTGAACTATGGCCTCCGCTGGGATCGCTTTTCACCTACCTGGGAGACCAGCGATAGGTTGTCGTTTTTCAGCTTTGCGCCGAACCCGGGCGCAGGTAACCGGCCCGGCAGCCTGGCTTTCGCTGGAAACAAGTGGGGGCCTGCAAGCGCCGGAGTCCGCTACCCGGAAGATCCTTGGAACGGTGGGATTGCGCCCCGGGTCGGCTTCGCTTATCAGGTGGGCGATAAGACGGTTGTCCGTGCAGGCTACGGAATTTTCTACACCCAGGCGTTTTATCCGGGTTGGAACGGCGGCATGGCGCTTGACGGCTTCAATCCGCAAGTCTCGTTTAGCAGTTCCTTTAGCGGCTACGAGCCCGCTTTTTACATGGATAACGGCTTTCCCGCGTACAACAAGGCACCCGACATCTCCCCAACAGCCGATAACGGCACCAACGGACCGACGTATCGCCCTAAGTACGCGAATCATCTTTCCTATACGCAGCAGTGGAACTTTACGATTGAGCGCAAGTTCGGCAACAGCAGCGTCGGCAGCGTCGCCTACGTTGCCAATAAGGGCACTCATCTGCCCTCGGCGATGCAACC
>JBJMGM010000227.1:0-4666 GCA_045807905.1 Bryobacteraceae bacterium
GAAGGAGATCATCCGGCTGGTCGAGCGACGCAGGCGGCCAGACGCCCACCTTTGCCAAGATGCCTTAGCAATTGCAAATCCGGGAAACGCGAGAAAAGTCAGCCGAGGATCGCTTGGGTTCCAAAATGCCGCGATTTCGAACCCGAGCTTTAGAAGTTCACCATGATGAGCGACGCCCCCATTGCGGGTTCGCGGCGCTCATTGGCCGCACCGGAAGCCCTCTCGTACATCCGGGCCACCCTTCGGCGCAAGAGAGCCGAGCTTCTCCAGCGTCCGGCGCAGGATTTGCCGGCCTGTCCCCGCGTCAAGAAGCCGCACTTATAGATATAAGATATCTTATATAAGACCGTGATGAATGACAAACTTGCAGCTTCGAAGCACCAACCGTTTCTTATTGAATTACCCGGAGGGGATGATGTAGCTCGCTCCCGCTTCAGGATATTTTGTGACGATGGGCCACCAGCCATCGTCCACAAACGTTTTGTCTCCGCACAGGAAATTAGTCCTGATGAAATGTGCCAGAAGCGCTTGCGAATTTCATCCGACGAATTTATCATCCGCATACGGCGCATACGCGAACTAAATGGAATCGTGGCCGTCTTAGAGACTATTTCAATACCAAGTCTGCTGTTTCCCGGGATAATGGAGCTTCCTTTAGCCGGCGATCTTTACGATCTGTACAGGCGCAAATACGACATTACGCTAGTGAACGCCGACGAGGAATTGCGAGCCGTTCTGCTTGATGCGCAGCAAGCTAGAATGTTGCAATCCGAGAAGGGCATTCCCGCGTTGCAAATAGAGCGAGTGGCGCGGTCTCTGAGACAAACACCCTTTGAGTGGCGCGCGTCTCTCTGCTTAACTGCCTGCTTCCATTACGGTGCGGTAGTCCAGTCGCCAAAATGAAAGTTGCGCACGCGTGTTGGACGCCCCTACGTCCATTTCAATCTTGCGAACAATGAGCTTTTGTAGTACCAACAAACGTTACATCTTTTTACCCATGGCTGGGCGAGCGCTAAATGTTTGGCGTTTTTTAGCAAAGCAGATGGGCGACTGCAGTACTCTCTTCCTCTAGTTCGGTCAGACTAAGCGTCAATCGCTCTCGGCTGAATTCGTCGATTGTAAGGTCCTTTACGATTTGATAGTCGCCGCCGGAACAGGTGGCCGGGAATCCATAAATAAGATTCCGAGGGATGCCGTAGCTTCCGTCCGATGGAACGGCCATGCTAACCCATTTGCCGGCCGTACCTGCGATCCAATCGCGAATATGGTCAATCGCGGCGCTCGCGGCTGATGCGGCGGACCCGCGTCCGCGTGCCTTAAGCACCGCGGTCCCGCGCTGCGCAACTGTCGGGACGTAAGTGCTGCGATACCACGCCTCGTCATTGACCAATTCTCGCACGGCCTGGCCCTCGATCGTGGCATGGCTGTAGTCGGGATACATCGTTGGAGAGTGATTGCCCCAGACCACAACCTTGTCGATCAGATTCACGGATCTGCCGAGACGTTTGGCGAGCATTGAGACAGCGCGGTTATGATCGAGTCGCACCATTGCGGTGAAGTTGGCCTTGGGCAGACTCGGTGCGCTCCTCATAGCGATGTAACAATTGGTGTTTGCCGGGTTCCCGACAACGAGTACCTTGACGTCTCGGTCAGCCGTCGCATCTAGCGCCTTCCCCTGTTTGGTGAATATCTCTGCATTGTAGGCAAGAAGGTCGCGGCGCTCGATCCCGGGCGTGCGAGGCCTGGATCCGACCAATAGCGCGAACCGTGCATCCCTGAATGCCGCTCCTGGATCATCAGTCACGCTTATCCCCGCGAGAAGCGGAAAGGCGCAATCATTCAGCTCCATCTCTACGCCTTTCATGGCGTTGACCGCCTCCGGAATATCCAGCAACTGGAGAATGACTGGCTGATCAGGTCCCAGCATTTCGCCGGTTGCGATCCGAAACAACAAGCTGTAGCCGATCTGCCCGGCCGCGCCGGTAACAGCTACACGAACGGGCTCTTTCATCGATTGCTAATCCTCATGAAATCTCGGCTGCAGGAACGACCCGTTCGGCATGATGAACTCGTGAGCGAGACGTTTTCCCCATATTAATCGCCATTAACAACACTTCGGCAGAATGAAAGGTTTTGCGATCCGTGCATTGTTCGATCTGCTCGCGGCAACTGTAACCGTTCGATATGATGAGACTGTCGGGAGCGGCGGCTCGAATCTCTGGGAGCAACACTAGCTCGCCGATATCCCGAGAGACCCGATACTTATCTTTATCAAAACCAAATGATCCTGCCATTCCGCAACAACCGGAATCAAGCAAATCGCAGTCAAGCCCCGCCGAATCGAACAGCCGGATCTCGTCGGACATACCGATCAAAGATTTTTGATGACAATGACCATGGATAAGAGCGCTCCGTCTAAGTGGCGGAGGCACGTAGTGGCTCTTGCGAACCAAAAATTCCGATAGCAAAAATGATTGGCGCGCTAATCGCTGCGCCCTCTCGTCATTTGGAAACAGATTGACGAGTTCATCGCGGAAAACGGCGATGCAAGCCGGCTCGAGGCCAACGAGGGGTACGCCGCCGTCAATGGAAGGTCCGAGCATTGCCAAGATATCGCTGAGCTGTCGTTTGGCTCGGTCCAACATACCGAAATCGTAGAGAGGGCGGCCGCAGCAAATCCGCCCCTTCGGCAGCTCAACCCGCCAGCCGGCATGCTCCAATACCTCGACCGCCGCCATCGCAGTTTCTGGATGAAAGAAGTTATTGAACGTGTCCGGCCAAAGGAGGACAGTGCCGCGGATCGCGTTGGCTCCGGACATCGTGGACACTCGCCGCCTCGCGAACTGACGTCGGAAGGGCACCGGCGCAAAGCGGGGCATGCTACGTTCAGGTGAGATGCCGCCCACGGTTTTTACCGCCATGCTGAGGCCTGATGTCTGCGTGAAAAAATTGGTGAGACCGGGAATCGCTCCAGCGAAGCCCGCCCAATTGCCGATCATACCCATGGCGTAAGCCTGCACCGGTCGAAGCTTACCTTTGTAATAATGCGACAGGAACTCTGCCTTGTAAGTGGCCATGTCCACATGCGTCGGGCAATCGCTTCGACATCCTTTGCAGGCTAGGCATAAGCCAAGGGCATCTTTCACAGCCTCGCTCTTCCAGCCGTCCTTGATTAATTCACCGCGGAGCATCTCTTGTAGCAACCGCGAGCGACCGCGCGTCGAGTGCCGTTCTTCTCCGGTCGCACGATAACTGGGGCACATCGTGCCAGCGTTCTGCGCACGACACTTACCCAAGCCGATGCAATGGTCGACCGCGCGCGTGAAGTCCCCGTGATTGCCTAAATAGGAGAAATAAGTCTCCGGATGGGAAGGCGTGTAGCCCGGCCCTTTGCGCAAGTCTTCGTCAGCCCGATACGGATCAACGATAATGCGCGGGTTCAGCTTGTATAGCGGATCCCAAATCTCCTTGAACTCGCGAAATGCATGCATAAGCCGTTCGCCGTACATTATCGGCAGGAACTCCGACTTAGCCCTGCCGTCACCATGCTCCCCGGTAATCGAACCACCGTACTTTACGACGAGCTTCGCTGCCTCGTGCAAAAAAGCCCGCCAATCCCTCAGCCCTTCTGAGGTTTTCAAGTTAAACGTTATCCAGGCGTGAATGCAGCCGTCTCCAAAATGCCCGTATAGAGAAGTTTTGTAGCCATAACGATCAAGCAGCCGCTGAAACTCACGCAAGTAGTCGCCAAGTCGAGACGGATCGACAGCAGCGTCTTCCCATCCGACGGCGGGGTCGAGTTCCCCGGGAACGTGGCTGAGCGAAGACGCAGATGCACCGAGTTCCCGAATGGACCAGACGCGCTCCTGGACCGCTGGATCCTCAAACAGGATTGCAGTGGGTGCTTCGACATCCATTCGTAACGCAGCCACAAAGGCATTGGCCTGCTCAACCGAACGTTCCCGTGTGTCGGCACCGAATTCAGTTACGAGCCAGGCCCGCCCTTCAGGCAATAGGTTTATCTCCTCCCGTTTCAACCCTTTCTTCTTGAGACCGTCGATCATGCCGATTTCTAACCCCTCTAATGCTATCGGCTTGAAGGGAAGAATTCGCGGCACGGCATCGCCCGCAGCATAGATATCGGCATACCCAAGCACCACAATGACTCGCGCGGGGGGACTGTGGACAAGAGTAGCCTTGGCTTGCAGGGTTAGCGCGCATGTTCCCTCGGAACCCACAAGCGCACGCGCGACGTTGAAACCATTTTCCGGCAAGAGCTGATCTAAATTATAGCCTGAAACACGCCGACGAATAGGCGGAAACCTGGCGCGAATTTCATCAGCATACCGGTCTCGCAATGACCTCAGTTTCGCGTAGATCTCGCCCTGTCGTCCACCCACGGCAATTATGCGTTCCAACTCGATCTCGCTTGTCGGCCCAACCCAGAAACGCGCTCCGTCATAAGTTAGAACCTCCAGTTCTTCGATATTCTCCTCGGTCTTACCCGACATTACCGAATGAGGGCCGCAAGAATTGTTGCCAATCATTCCACCTAGCGTGCAGCGACTATGTGTTCCGGGATCGGGTGCGTAAGTCAGCCCGTGTTGTTCCGCAGCAGCCCGAAGGGTATCGCAGATTACACCCGGTTCGACTCGAGCGACCCTCC
>JBJMGM010000228.1:0-8157 GCA_045807905.1 Bryobacteraceae bacterium
CACCATCGCATCCTAAATTGGGATACGGTGGGAATCTGCATAAATCCAATATCGTCTTGACTTTGACGCAGACCTTCATTCATACTCGGGCGGCCATCGAAAGCAAGCTGTACGAGGATCCAAATCGTCAACGCGATCCCGTCCATTCAAGGAGCCCGTACCGTGACCTCCTGCGCAAAGCTTCGATTCCCCCTTAGTCTAGGCGCCATCGTCCTTTTCGGAATGACCGCGGCTTGGGCCGCCATTACCGGTTCGATTTCGGGAGTGGTGGTAGATCCGTCCGGGGCCGTGATGCCGGGAGTCACAATAGTCGCCACCGACGAGTCGACAAATGTCGCCTCAACCGCCGTGACTGACTCCAAAGGTTTTTACAATTTTCCGGCCCTGAATGTCGGCATCTTTGACGTGAGCGTGAAACGGTCCGGATTTCGTGATTACTTGCAGACTGGTGTGAAGGTCGACGCAGACTCCGCCATTCGCATCGATCTTCATATGGAAATCGGCGCTGTCACGGGTACCGTGATCGTCCAGAGCGATGCGTTGCGTGTTGAAACAGAGAGCACCCAAATGGGGGTAGTGTTCGAAGAGGAAAAGATTACCTCTGTGCCGTTGAACGGGCGTTCCTACATCGACCTGTTGAAATTGCAACCAGGCGTGTCGCCTTATTCCCATGGCCAGGACAGCGGCACATCGGGAGTCGGAGCGACGCAGGTCTCCGGCGACCTGGAGAACGGACAGCAATCCGTCAACGGAGGCCGTACCGGGTCTAACGCGTTCATGGTGAATGGGGCAAACGCGGAAGAAGGCGTCCACAACGGCGCCGCCATGATCCCCAATCTCGACTCTATCGCGCAGTTTCGTATCATCACCAACAACTTCGACGCAGAGTATGGAAATTACAGCGGCGGCCAGGTAAATGTAGTCACCAAGTCGGGAACCAATCAGTATCACGGCACAGTCTTCGACTTCCTTCGCAATACAGTCTTGGATGCCAGACATTACTACGCTCCGACACGCGGCGTTTTTATCCAGAATCAATTCGGCGGAACGGTCGGCGGACCGATTCGCAAGAACAGGATCTTTTGGTTTGGCGATTACCAGGGAACACGGCAAATTCTGGGACAAACCCAGAGCTATCCCGTTCCTTCAGAAGGCGACCGCACGGGTGACCTGACAGACCAGGCGGACTCGCTCACTGGCGCTGTTGTCGGTGCCGGTTGGGCTGACACTCTCTCCCAGACTTTAGGATATCCGGTTGCGCAGGGAGAGAGTTATTACACTTCCGGCTGTACGGACCCCGGAACCTGTGTCTTTCCCAATGCGTTCATCCCCCAGTCCGCTTGGTCTCCGGTCGCGGTGAACTCGTTGAAGTTCCTCCCTACGGCCAATGGAGTTATCAACAATACGCCTAACTTCTCCACTTCTGCCTACAACGGAACGTTGCACGACGATAAGGGGAGTGGCCGGATAGACGTTCCCACGCCGATCGGCGCTGTGTTTGGCTATTACTTCATTGACCGGTTCCACACCGTAAATCCGTATAGCCAGGTAAACGTCCCGGGCTTTGCCGCAACCAATCAAGGCCAAACACAAATGATCAATTTGGGGTTGACAAGCACGTTTAACAAGTCGACAGTGAACGATGTTCGTCTCGTATACCTTCGCGATGTAAACCTGACCGGCCAGCCTACCGCAGGACAGGGTTTAGGTGTCACTCTTTCTTCGCAGGGCTTTGTGACTCCGTGGGGCCCTGAGGGCGGTATCTCCCCTACCAACGCTGCGTACGAAGGTGTTGCGAACCTTATGTTCAACAACTTCAGCCTTGGTGTCCCGCCGGACGCGTTAAGGGAATACAACAACACCTTTCAGATCATTGATAACATCTCCAAAACATTTGGAACGCACACGCTGCAGTTTGGCACCAACCTCCACTACAACCAGATCAACGAGCGTAACTACGACTGCTACGACGGGTGTTATGGTTTCAATGGTTCAGAGACGGGCTTGGACTTCGCCGATTTCCTGATCGGGGCTCCAGACAGTTTCGTGCAGGCTAGCCAGCAGCTTCTCGATTCGCGGAGCAAATACTACGGATTTTATGGTCAGGATAGCTGGCGTTCGACCCGCAATCTGACCCTGAGCTTTGGCCTGCGCTGGGAAGTCGCTACTCCCTGGTACGATACGCAGAACAAGCTGGAAACGGTCGTTCCCGGGCAGCAGTCGCTAGCATTTCCTGGTGCCCCGCTCGGTCTGGTAGTCCCACTCGACCCAGGAATTCCTCGCACGCTCGGGCCCACCAAGTACACGAACTTTGCTCCAAGAATTGGTTTTGCCTTTGCGCCAAACGCGAGCGACGGTCCTTTTGCCAAGATACTGGGCGGTCCAGGAAAATTCAGCGTACGTGGGGGTTACGGCATCTTCTACAGTTCTATCGAGGACGCCACTGGCTTTGTCGAGGTAGGGGACGCTCCTTACGGCAATTACTACTCTGTGTCATCGACGGAACTGGCCACCCCGTTTGTCGATCGCCCGTCGGGAACTCCGGCGGGACAGAAGTTCCCCTTCGTCTTTCCCCCAACCAACGTATCTCCGAAAAACCCTGATACAACCTTCAACTGGGCAGCAGCTACACCCATCGGCGGATCCGACTATTACTACTATAAGAACAAAGTACCCTATGTGCAGGAATGGGAACTCTCTCTCCAACGTCAATTGGGAACCGCAACTGTGCTCAGCGTCAGCTACGTCGGTACCGTTGGAAGACAGCTGCTTACGTTTGAGGAATCGAATCCCGGGGACCAGGCGCTCTGCCTGCAACTTAATAACCCTGCCAATGTGGCGCCCGGCACGACAACTTGCGGCCCATACGGCGAAGACACGGTTTACACCACCGCGAGCGGACAGACAGTGGAAGGTACGAGGCCGACCTTTGGAATTAACTTCAACAGCAATCCCTACATGAAGACGGCAGTCAGCTCGAGTTTCAACTCGCTGCAGGTGACTCTGCAGCACAACGAAAAATATCTGAACTTCCTGATTGGATATACATACGAGAAGTCGCTGGATAACGGTTCGGACTCGTTTGATGCGACCAATCCGTTGAATCCGGCCCAAACCCGCGCATTATCGAGCTTTGACGTTCCGCATAACCTCGTCGCCAGCTACACCGTGCAGTTGCCCTTCGATCACTTTATCGGCGGAGGGGATATTGCGAAGCGGTTCACAGGCGGCTGGGAGCTTTCCGGCGCAGCTACGTTTGCCAAGGGAGAGCCGGTCACTCTCAATGAGAATGACGATAACTCACTCCTTGGAGCGTTTAATGCTAACGTAGATGTGCCGAGCTACGCGAACAACGGCAGCCCTCTTTACATCAATCGGAATCCGCGAAAGGGTCTACCATATTTCAACCCGGACTACTTCGTCCCGGAAACAATCGGGCAAGTAGGCAACGCAATGCGGCGATCCTTCTCCGGCCCTGGCATCGACAATTATGATATGGCTCTGCTAAAAACCACAGACATTACCGAGAGCATCAAGCTGCAGTTTCGGGCGGAAGCATTCAATGTCTTCAATCATGCGCAGTTCACGAATCCAAATGGGCTAGTTAACAATACCGGTCAGGGTGGTTTCGGTTATGTAACTGGCGCAAACGATCCGCGTATCATGCAGCTTGCGCTGAAAGTCGTCTTTTAGGAGTTGCGAACCGAGCGGGGGCAGTTCCCATCAGGAGAATTCGTCTAAATGTGGCGTAGGTGTGAAGTAATTGCCCGCCTCTGTATTTCGTTGGCGTTCGGTATTCCGGGGGCTTTCATGGCCCAGGATAAGTCGAGCGCTAATCCTGGAAACAAATCGCCGGGAGACGCCCTGTTCGCTTCAAACTGTGCAGTCTGTCATGGGGCTGACGGGCGTGGTGGTGAGCACGCTCCTGACATCGCAACGGTTCCTGATGTACAACGTCGTCCCGATCAAAACCTCATCGATATTGTCAGGAATGGAATCTCCGGGACCGGTATGCCAGGATTCGATTGGCTCGGTCAGGAAAAGATATTCGGGATCGTCGCCTATCTTCGGACACTGCAGGGTAAGAATAGCCCAGTTACGCTGCCCGGCAATGCTGAACACGGAGAAAAGCTGTTCTTCGGAAAAGCGCAGTGCTCTGAGTGTCACATGGCGCAAGGCAAGGGCGGTTTCATTGCCTCCGACCTTTCATATCCTGATTCAAATGCGAGCGCGGACCGTCTGCGCCAGGTCATAGTTGATCCTGTGAACTCCTTACCCACCCAAAAGAAAGGTATTACTGTTACCACGGCTGATGGGCAGAAGTATGCCGGCGCGCTTAGGGCCCAGGACAATTTCTCAGTTTCGATGCAAACCATGGATGGGGCCTTTCACTACTTTCCAAAATCTCAGCTCACCACTATCGAGATCGGCGCTCGTTCTCTGATGCCGTACGATTACCGTTCAAGGCTGAGCGATGCAGAACTAAATGACCTGGTCAGCTATCTCCTCCACATTGGAACGCAGTCTGCAAAACCCGACAAACCTTCCTCAGACGATGACGACGAATAGGGCATCACCGTTGCGGATGGGGCACAGTTGGATGGCAGGGCCCGTCCACCCGCGCCCAGGAGTTCGTATCAAAATGATCGGCCTCAAACGGCAGCGTCTCGTCCTGCCTTTCTTCTTGTTGACCTTCGCTGGGTTTCTCCTCCAAGCCTCGGCTCAATCCGTGCCAAGCCTGCATCCCGTGTCAGGGAGGCCCAGCGTTCTCGTGAACGGAACTCTCTACGTATCGGGTCAGGGAAGTCGCAAGGAGGATGGGAGCCGTCCCTCGGAATTCCCGGCGCAGGTGGATCAGGCCTTGCACAATTTACGGGCAATCCTGAACGGCGCGGGGATGGATTTCGACAATGTTGTGTGGATGAATATCTACCTTAAGTCTGTATCCGACATGGCCGGCTTGGAGGAAGTCTATTGGCGCGAGATCGGAAGCAGCCCTCCTGCACGCACGGTTCTCACGGTCGCTGCCCTTCCGGATGGAGACCGAATTGAAATTAACTGCATTGCGACTCTGGACAAATTCCATCGTCGCACCATCTGGCCGGAAGGATGGCCGAAAAGTTCGCATTCAGATCCGCCGGCGATCGAGGTCGGAGACGTGCTGTATTTGTCAGCACAAGGGGGCGAGGCCCCTCGGACAGGAAAGCTGGCCTCCGACTTTGCCGGTGAAGTGAAACAAGCACTTGACAATGTGAGCACCGTACTGCAAGCAGCCCAAATGAGCACAAAGAATGTGGTGTGGGTAAACCCGTACATGAGCGTTGGCGGCCAGTACGATGCGATGGGCAAAATCTATGCCGGATACTTTGAATTCGGCAATACGCCCGGGCGCGGAACCATCCAGGTCATGGGCCTTCCTAATGGAAAACACATTGTCTTCAGCTGTATTGCCGGAGCAGACCTCAGCAAGCGCAAAGCAGTGCGCCCCAGAAATATGCCGCCGAGCCCGACCGCCAGTCCCGGTGTTCTCTATGGGGATACCCTATACCTCTCCGCGAAGGATGGCTTCATCCCGGGCCAGGGAATTGTTACGCCTGACTTCAATTTGCAGCTTCGTCAATCCATGCGCAATCTTCTCGATGGCCTCGAAGAAGCCGACATGGATTTTTCCCACGTTGTTTTCAGCACCGTCTACCTTCGTCAAATTCAGGATGAGGAACGCATGGACGCGCTGTACGGAAAATTCTTCAAAGGGAAATATCCGGCATGGACAGTGCTGCAGCAGAATCTCGAAACCGATGATGAAGCTGCCGAGCAAATTTCGTTCATAGCTGTACGACAGCAGAAACACTGAGAGTAGACAAAGCACATCATGGCTGACTTTCAACAGAAGCGCAGAACATTGGTGAAGTGGGCGGCGGCATTTCCCCTGCTTGCGCGTATCAGTATTCAGCAGGCAATGGGATCGGGCTGGGCCGAAGTAGCGAACAAATCCACTGACAATGTCTATACGCGGCTCGGGGTCAAGCCAGTCATCAATGGCCGCGGGACCTGGACCTACCTGAGCGCGACTCTCGAGTTGCCCGAGGTCAAGGCGGCTCAAGAAGCTGCTTCACTGCACTACGTCAACATATTCGAGCTTCAGCTCGGGGTTGGGCGGCGTCTCGCAGCACTGACGGGCGCAGAATCGGGGATGATCACCTCTGGCGCGGCAGGCGCCATGGCTTCAGCAACCGCCGGATGCATCGCTGGAACAGATCCAGATAACATCTGGCAGCTTCCCGACACGACGGGCCTGAAGCATGAAGTCGTCATGGTGGGTGGGCGAAGCCCGTTTGACAGTGCAATTCGTCTGGCAGGTGGCAAACTTGTCCTCGCCGATTCTGCCGAACAGCTTCCAAATGCGATCAACGCGAATACCGCAATGATCTATACCACGTCGTCACCCGAGCAACTCGCCAAAGAAATCGCGATTGCAAAGAGCCGGAACGTTCCCCTCCTCATGGACGCCGCCGACGGCGTTCCTCCCATTGACAAGCTGCGCCTGTTTGCGAAGATGGGCTGCGATCTGTACACCGTGAGCGGCGGGAAGGGACTTTGTGGTCCACAGTGCAGCGGAGTTCTTCTTGGCCGTAAAGATCTGATCGATGCGGCTCTCGCCAATACGAACCCGTGGGAGGGTGCCGTGTGCCGGCCGATGAAAGTGGGCAAAGAAGAAATCATCGGCTGTCTTGCCGCGGTGGAAGCCTGGTTTCACATGGATGTAAACGCTCTCAATAAAGAATGGTCCATGCGCGTACAGCGCATTGCATCGTTGGTCGGAACCGTTCCGGGAGTCGAAACCAAAATCTATACGCCGGAAACGAACCAATACCCGACCCTCGTGGTCTCCTGGAATAGTTCCGCATGGAGCTATACGACCGCAGACTGTGCCCGAGATCTTCTGGACGGATCTCCCAGCATTGCCGTCCTTACGAATGACAACCCCAGCGATGTGTTATCTCGAAAGGAAATGCCCAGCAAAAACTCCCAGGGCTCGCAGCTAAACAAGCTGGAGATTGTTTCCATGACGCTGAAGCCCGGCGAGGAAATCATTGTGGGCAGGCGGCTGCGGCAGTTACTATCTGCGGCGAGTGGAAAGGCGAAGTCAAATTCGGAAGGCGTATGAAGACAGTTATCGGTTCTTCAGGGTCTTGGCTTGAAACAAACCTAATCTCCCGCTACACAGGAAGGCCTTTCAAATGAACCGAACCACTCCAAAGTGGCTTGTGGCTATGGTTATGATCACCTCTGCTTTGCTGGCTCAGCAAAGCGCTCCCCATCCTGCGTCTCCATGTACAATCCGTTCCGTGGAATTCGACGGCTGGCAAGGTGAAGAGGTTGCGAATGACTGGGTCCGCTTGACGTTTGTTCCCCACTTGGGCGGCCGGCTGATGCAGGTCACATTCGACGGGCATAGCTATCTATTCGTGAATCCGGCTTACAAGGGCAAGTACGTTTCGCCAGATGAGGCGGGTGGCCGATGGATCAACTATGGCGGCGATAAGATCTGGCCCTTGCCTGAGGGCAATACTGACGAGCAGCACTGGAATGGAGCTTCCACTGCGCTCGATGATGGCACCTACACTTTCTCGATAGTTTCCCAAAGCCCCCGCTGCAGCGTGCGTCTCGAGGGTCCTCCGGACAAGCCGACCGGCTTGCAATACACGCGCGAAATCGCGATCGGGAGCGATTCCCCTGAGATTTTCTTTCACGCCATCACAAAGAACATATCAGGTCATTCAATTACATGGTCCGTGCAGTCTGTTTCGCAATACGATCTCGCGGACGCCAACGATCCGAAACGCTTCAATCACGACTTTTGGGCGTTCGCCGCGTTGAATCCCAACTCCGCCTATCTGAATGGATACCATGTCTATGATGGCTTCGCGGCGGACCCTTCGTTCAAGCCAGGTGGCGGCTTGTTTCGTCTGAATTGGAAGTATTTGGAGAACGAAGTATGGCTCGATTCCACTGCCGGCTGGATTGCCTTGGTCGATGGCACAACCCACTACGCCATGGTGGAAAAGACAAAATACTTTGCCGGCGCAAACTATCCTGGAAAGGCAACCGTAATCTTTTACAAAAACGGACCCTCCGTGCGCTTCAACGAGGATG